>DASVYC010000051.1:0-21025 GCA_036392375.1 Phycisphaerales bacterium | reverse complement strand
TCCTCCGAAAGCTCCACGAGCGCGTGACGCCGCGTGTCCAGCGACTCGAGCGAGCCGTCCGGCTTTTCCACCTGCACGAACGGCAAGCAGACCGACAACACGCGGCGCGGCACGCCGTCCGAGCAATTCACGCACGGCACCATGACGCTCTTGGGAGCTTCGAAAATCATCGCATCGCACGGCGGCTGGAAGACCTGGTGGTTCTCCCAGAGCACGCCGACGTAGATGCCCGGACGAATATCCTCCGGAGTCAGACGACGCGACAGCGTCGAGACGTTGTTCATGAAGGTGTTCATGGGATGACTGCCAACGAAGCCGACGGCATGGCCGCGGCTGAGGTGAACTGCACTGGAAAAGGGTTCGTTCAGAACTGGGCGGACGATCAGGCGTCGCGCACGGTGTCGCCACGGGAGCGGGTGCTCCACGGCTTGGCGTACAGATGATGTGCAAGTGACAGCAGCATCGGAAATCTCTGAACGAAGAAGGTGTCCGGTTATTTCGCCCACTCTCCCCGAAGAAGTCAAGTTTCCGGCTGCAGGGCCAGCGATACGCCTTCAGGCACGCCGAGAACCACGGTGGGGGAGCCTCTCGTACCATTGGACACCGCGAGTTGGTTCCGGTTCCCGTCCTCGGAGACTCTCATGCCGTACTACACCAAGCTCGGCCTCCTGCCCCAGAAGCGCCACGTGCAGTTCCGTCGCCCCGACGGGTGTCTGTATTCCGAAGAAGTCTTCGGCACCGAGGGCTTCGTCGGGCCGACGACCACGATGTACCACATCCATCCGCCGACACAGGTCTTTGGCTGGAAGCCTCTCTACTCCACCAAGGTCGAGTACGTCGAGCAGGACATCATGCGCATGCGCCACGTGATGACCGGCGGCGGGCGCATGCACCCCAATGGCGATTTCGTCACCGGCCGAGTCGTTCTCTTCGGCAACAGCGACTGCGAGATGGCCGTCTGCAATCCCGCCGAGCAGATGCAGTACCACTACAAGAACGGACAGGGCGACGAGTGCATCTTCATCCACTACGGCTCGGGCGTCTGTCACACGATGCTGGGCACGCTGAAGTTCGGGCCGCGGGATTACCTCGTGATCCCCAAGGGCGTCATCTACAAGCTGATTTGGGACAAGCGTGTCAACGGCGCTGACGGCAAGCCGAGCGACGGCGGTCCGGCGATTGAGAACACGCCCTTCGGCCGCTATCTGCTGATCGAGACCACCAACGGCAGCCACATCGGCCCGCCGCCGCGGTACGTGAGCAAGGCCAACGGCCAGTTCCTTGAGCACGCTCCGTACTGCGAGCGCGACATCCGGATGCCCGAGATGCCGATGACGTTCGACGAGCGCGGCGACTTCCCCGTCCGCATCAAGGCCCGCGATCTCATCCACGAGTACATCTATCACTACCACCCGCTCGATATCGTCGGCTGGGACGGCTGCTACTACCCGTTCATCTTCAACGCCGACGACTTCAGCCCGATCACCGGCAAGCTGCACATGCCGCCGCCGATTCATCAGACGTTCGAGGCGCACAACTTCGTGATCTGTACCTTCGCGCCGCGGATGCTTGATTACCACCCGCAATCGATCAAGGTGCCGTACAACCACAGCAACCTCGACAGCGACGAGGTGCTGTACTACGTGGACGGCAACTTCGGCAGCCGCAAGGGCATCGAGATCGGTTCGCTGACGGCCCACCCGCAAGGCATCCCGCACGGCCCGCATCCGGGGACGATCGAGGCGAGCCTGACGGCGACGCACACGCAGGAACTCGCGGTGATGTGCGACACGTTCCGGCCGCTGTTCCCGACCAAGGCCGCGCTCGAACTCGACGATTCCAAGTACCCCGCGAGCTGGCAGGGCGAGCACTTCCCCGGGCTGTCGACCGGCAAGATGCACCTGAACGGTGTGACCGTCCCGCCGTCGAGCGCCGCCGCGTTCCCCAAGGAAGTCAACCCCGTCGCGGTCATCAAGGCCGACGTCGCGAGCTCGGTGATCCCCGCGCCCGTCACCAACGGCACGGCGAAGGCCAATGGTGCGGCGCCCGTCAAGACCTCGACGGCCAATGTCTGGGCACCGTGACGCACGCCGGATCGTGACTCGCTAGACTGGGCCCATGCCTTCCACGTGCCACGGATCGGCCGGTTCGCACCCCCATCGCTGGCTCCGCCGCGCTCTGATCGCGGCGGCGGGGACGACGTGCGTGTGCGGCGCCGTGAGCGCCCAAGGGCTGCCCTCCGCGCCCAAGCCTGCTTCGAGCGAGTTTTCCGGACGCGACTTCGCCGGCCTGCGCTTCCCCATGCGGGCCACGACCGGGGAGCTTGCCTTCTCCGCGGCCCGGGTCTCGAGCTGGAGCCAGGAGTCCAACGCCACCGGCGGCTCGGTGCAGCAGCTCTTTCTCTCCGGCGACGTGCGGGTCAAGCTGGGGCTGTACGAGTTCACCGCCGTCAAAGCCGTCGTCTGGCTGGAGAAGATCGCCGACACCGACGCGAACGAGGAAGACTGGGAGTGGCTCCGCAAGCCGGATCTCAAGCCGCCGGAGATCGCCAAGCCCACGAGTGATTCGGGCGTGTATCAAGTGTTCGTCTACTTCGATCGCGTCGCCTCGCCGGTCTCGGATGTGCGCGTGAGCGTGCAGGCCAACCGCCTGCCCGTGCGGGCCGTGATCCGCATCGACCGCCCGATCTCGATGACGTTCGACACCCTGTCGCAGGGTCGACCGTCGGACCCGCTGATCGCCGAGGGCGAGGCCCAGCTCGCCGCCGCATTGCGCAAGCAGGAAGGTCTGGACGCCGTCGGCCCCGCGGATCGCGACTTCCCGCAGCGTGGCCCGTCGGTGCCCGTGCCCTCCGAGTCACGCTCGTATCTGCCGCCAACTGCGTCCCAGATGCAGGCCCGCGCCGCTCGCGAGATCGGCCCCGGCGGTGACGACGAGTCCATGACCTTCTCCGGCCCCATCTTTGCCAAGGACGGCATCTTCACCGTCTCCCCCGGTGACGTCACGCTGGTCAGCGGCGAAACGGAGAACTCGCTCCTGCTCTCCAACGGGCTGGTCATCCAGTACTCCGACACGCGGGCCGGCCGCTCGCTCCAGCTCACCGCCCAACGCGGCGTGATCTTCATGGAGCCCCGCAAGATCGAAGACCTTGCCCGTCTCCGTCCCGCCGACATCCGCGGCATCTACCTCGAAGGGGACGTCATCGCCTCCGACGGGCGCTACACCCTCCGCGGCCCGCGGGTTTACTACGACGTGCAGAAGAACAAGGCCGTCGTGCTCGACGCCGTGTTCTGGACTTACGACTCGCTGCGCCGCCTGCCGCTGTACGTCCGGGCCGAGTCGATCCGCCAACGCTCCTCGAACGAGTTTGTCGCGGAGAAGGCCAGGCTCGCTACCAGCAGCTTCTTCGAGCCCGACTTCTCCGTCGGCGCCAGCACGGTGACCATCACTAGACGTCCCGCCGAGAATCCGCCCGAGGGCCTGATACCCACGGTCTCATCCTGGGCACGCGGCTCGGGTGGCAGCGGATCGGGCGCGGGCGGCGGGGCGGGCACAGGCCTGGCGGACGCCGGCGGTTATGGCCGCGGCTACGAGCTCGACACCGACTACCCGAATCAGAGCGGCGGCGGGGGTGGCGGACCTCCGGGGACGGAGAACTACCTCGACGCCAAGCGGATCACCCTCAACGCCGAGGGCGTGCCGTTCTTCTTCTGGCCCAGCTACGAGGGGACCATCGACGAGCCGATGCTCCGCGACCTGCGAGCCGAGAGCCGTTCCGGTTCCGGCTTTGCGATCAAGACCCGCTGGAACGCGTACAACCTGCTCGGGCTTCGGGGCACGGCGTTCACCCGCGCGGATCTGCTGCTCGACGCGTACTTCAGCCGCGGCCCGGGCCTGGGAACACGCCTCGAATGGGCCGGGCCTGACACCCAGGGCAACGCCTTCCTCTACGGCCTGTTCGACGACCGAGGCACCGACGTGCTCAAGACCGGCGCCCGCGTCAAGAATCGCGGCGACAACCGCGGCCTCATCCTCACCGAACACCGGGTCGACTTCGACGACAACTGGTCGTTCTTCGGCGAGTTGGCATACCAGTCCGACGCGACCTTCGTCGAGTCCTTTTACCCCGAGATGGCCGAGCTGCGCCGTGAATTCACGACCCAGGCCTACGTCCGCCGCGTCGAGGACAACACGATGTTCGCGGCCCGCCTCAAGGGTTCGTTGAACGACTTCTCAACCAACGAGTACCAGCTCCTCAGCCAAGGCTACTCGGTCACCAAAGCCCCCGAGCTGCAGTACATCCGCCAAGCGGACCCCCTGCTGTCGGACTGGTTCGGCGACGTGCTCACGTGGACCCACGAGTACCGCTTCAGTCGCATGGCGACCAAGCTCGACCGCGCACGGCTGGATGAACGCGGCATTGCCGATCAGGTGAACTCCCTTCGCCTCTTCGGCCTCCTGCCGAACCAGACCATCTACGACGATCTGCGTTCGCAGGGCTACCTGCCGCAGGATGTGTACCGCTTCGACGCCCGCGAAGAGGTGAACGCGAAGCTCGAGCTCGGGCCAGTCAATGTTGTGCCGTTCATGGTCGGGCGTTTCACCGGATACGACCACAAGTTCGAGACTTTCTCCCGCAACACCGAGGACGATCGCTACCGCTTCTGGGGTTCGACGGGCCTGACCGCGAACACCCAGATCCAGCGCGTCGACGACTCGGTGGAGAGCCGCCTGCTCGACCTGCACCGCATGCGGCACATCATCGAGCCCAACGCCACGCTCTACACCAGCACCACCAACCGCAAGCGCGGCACCATCCCCATCTACGACGAAGACGTCGAAGGCATCTCCAAGGGCACCGTCGGACGACTGGGCGTGAACCAGATCTGGCAGACCCAGCGCGGCCGCCCCGGACGGTACTACAACGTGGACGTCTTCACGCTGGACGTGAACTACGTCAATTCCAGCCGCGACAGCGAGCTCAAGTCCCCGGTAGGCCGCTTCCTGGACTTCCGCCCCGAGCTCTCCTCCTTCGGCGAGTACGGCACCGCAGACGCTTCGTGGCGCGTCACCGACGCCACCACGCTCACCGGCGGCTCGGTTTATGACATCGACCGCAAGGAACAGGCCCGCACGTCCGCCGGTGTCATCGTGCAGCAGAGCCCCGATCTGGTCACCGCGTTCGACTACCGCCACCTCAACGCCCTGGATCTCACCACCGTCGGCGCCAACACCAGCTACCGCCTCGCCAGCCAGTACATCCTGGGCCTGAGCGGCAGCTACGACACCACCCGCGGAGAATTTCAGTCCTTGGGCGGCTCAGTCTCGCGCGAGTTCCAGAGCCTTCGCCTGGGGTTCAACATCGCCCACAGCATCATCAGCAACGAAACCCGCTTCGGCTTCACCCTCACCCCCAAGCTCGAACAGTCCCGCGGCCGACTGCCCCTCCTGGGCGAGCAAGGCCCCCCGCAGTAAGCGCGCTCAAACGCGGGCGAGGCGTGCTCTGAGGTGCTTCGGCGTTCCTGCTCGGAGCCAAGGCGTGCGAGCCTGCGGAAGTGGGGCGTCAACCACCCTTCGGCAGCGCGGGCGTCTGCGACGGCGGGGCGGGAACAGCCGGCTTCGCGAGCCCCGCCTTCTTCCGCTCTGCCGCCGTTAACCGATCGATCGCAATAAACGCGAAGGGCAGCGACGTGAAGGCCTTCTCGCCCGCGACGCGTGCGGTGTCGTTGAGATTCTTCACCTTGCCCTGGCGCACGTCGTCGATCAGGTCCTTCACGATGTTGTCAAACGTCGCAACAAGCCCGGTGTACGTGCGCCACGCCTCGTCGGACTTGAAGAAGTAGCCGCTGAGGATCGGCAGATCGGTCGGGATCACAAAGTACCAGCGCCCGTCCCGCTCGTCCTTGCGGATGGTCAGGGCCACACCCGGGATGATCGGTCCGTTTTTGTAGAGCAGCGTGTAGGTCTTCTCATCGAGCATCACCGCGGTCAGGTTGTTCCGCTCGTCCTCCAGCACCTCGTACGGCGATGTGAACAGCCGCGTCAGAATCGCGGTGAACGGGTCGTTGGTGTTCGAACCCGCGGGTGCATTGCGGTTCGCGGCGTCCGCCGCTCGTCGGGCCTGTTCTCGTGCACGCTGCCCGCCGCCGGTGAACAGCCGCGCCAAACCCTGCGACCCGCCGCTCGCGGCCTCCCGCTTCGCATCTTCGCGCAGCTTGGTGACCTCCGCGGGGAAGGCTTTCTCAAGCTCCTTGGCCAGCTCCTGCAGCCGCCCTAGCGCATGGCCGAGCCGGTTCAGGCACTTCTTCATGTTCTCGTCTTCGCTGTAGACCAGCTTCACGAGCAGCTTGGCGTCGCCGCGGCGGACCATCTCCTTGGCGGTCGTGATCGTCGCCTCCGGCGAGGACTGCGAGTACGAGGGCTCCCGAGAGCACGCTCCCAGAACGAAGGCGACGATGGGAACGAGCAGCCAGTTGAGTATGCGGGCGTTCAAGTCGGGCCCCTTCCTCCCCATTGTTCGCCCCCCTCTTGCATCGGGATTCTTCCCACCCTTGGCCCCGTCACCTTGACCAAGAGCTTGAAGAGCAGCTTGACCCGTCGCCGTGCCGAGCCCGAGGGAGGATCTGCGATCGCACCAGCACGACAACCGGATCGGGTACGCCCGGGATAGGTCCTGTGGTTCGACTCTGGTTTTCCTTGGGGCCAAGAAGGCTGATAAAGTGGGGACAATGACTACCGCCATCCGCAACAACATCCTCGACGCCGTCGGCAACACCCCGCTTGTCAAGCTCAACAAGGTCGTTCCGCCCGGCTGCGCCACTGTCCTCGTCAAGTGCGAGTACATGAACCCCACCGGCTCCATCAAGGACCGCATGGCGGTACACATTCTAAACGAGAGCGAGAAGAAGGGCCTTATCAAGCCCGGCGCCACCATCGTCGAGAACACCAGCGGCAACACCGGTCAGGGCGTCGCCATGTGGGCCGCCGTCCGCGGCTACCGCTGCGTCTTCACCATGCCCGACAAGATGAGCCTCGAGAAGGTCAACATGCTCAAGGCCTTCGGTGCTGAGGTGGTCATCACGCCGACCGATGTCCCCGGCGACTCGCCCGAGCACTACGTTTCGACCGCCAAGCGTATCGCCCGCGAGACGCCCGGTGCGTTCTACGTCAACCAGTACCACAACCAGCTCAACATCGACGCCCACGAACTCTCCACCGGCCCGGAGATCTGGCGGCAGACCGAGGGCAAGGTGGACGCGGTCGTCGCCGGTGCCGGCACGGGCGGCACGGTTTCAGGCGTCGGTCGCTACTTCAAGAAGAACCATCCGCACGTCAAGATTGTCGGCGTCGATCCCATCGGCAGCGTGCACTATCACTACTATTACACCAAGACGATGCCCACGCCGCACGTGTACAAGGTCGAGGGCATCGGCGAGGACATCCTCTGCGACGCGATGGACTACAGCGTCGTCGACGAGTTCCACCAGACCAACGACAAGGAAGCCTTCAGCATGGCCCGCCGCCTCGTCCGCGAGGAGGGTCTCTTCTGCGGCGGATCGTCCGGCTGCAACGTTCACATCGCCATCAAGGTCGCCAAGGCCCTCGGCCCCGGCAAGACGGTCGTGACGTTCCTGTGCGACTCGGCCACCCGCTACACCACCAAGTTCCTGAACGACGCCTGGATGAAGGACTACGGCTTCCTCGGCAGCGACCGCGACCTCGGCCTCGTCGAGGAAATCCTCGCCGGGCGTCACGGTGCCATCATCACCGCCAACGAGCACGACTCCATCGCGACCGTCATCGGTCTCTTCAAGAAGCACGGCGTGTCGCAGGTCCCGATCGTCGATGCCAAGGGCCACCCGCTCTCGATCGTCGCCGAAGTCGACGTCCTCCGCGGCCTGCAGGAAGGCAACGCCACGATGGACTCCGAGGCCAAGACTGTCGCCCAACGCATCGGCGGCCTGATCTACCCCAAGGCCCGCATCGAAGAGCTCTATCGCATCTTCGAAACCAACCAGGTCGCCATCGTCATCGACAACGACAAGATCGTCGGTGTCATCAGCCAGATCGACGTCATCGACTTCATGAGCAAGAAGGGGCGGTAGCGCCGTTTCTGGGTGGGTTGAATGCGTAACGCGGTTTCCATCGCGGCAGTCAGCGTCCCGGTGCTGCTCGCGGCGACCATGGTGATGCTCTGGCTTGCCAGTCCCGAATTTGATGTCGAGTTTCTGATTGTTCTGCTTGGCTCATGCTTTGGGTGTCTTGCGATTGGGCCGTTGTTCACATTCTGCCGAAGTCTCAGACCGAGTCGCGGCGTCGTTTGGACAAGCCTGACGGCGTTCCTGCTGACTTCCGTTCTAGGTTTCTCGCTCGGTGCCTCTGACTGGGCGCTGAACCGGAACTTGTTGGCCGCTCGATCGGACTTGGAGAGGGTCCGAGACCAAGTGCTTTCCGATGCTTCGCCTACCTTTCCGATCAAGCTCGGCCGGTTTCACGTTCGGTATGCGCGCAAGGCAGGTGGTGCCGTCTTCTTCGTGTTGCGACGCAACCCGGACACGGAAACCGGTGTTGTGTGGTCCCAATCCGACCCTCCCCCGGTGTTGGGGCCGCGAATCCGTCACGCGACCTCTCGAAGACTGACAGAGAATTGGTACACCTTCATGCAGTCCAATGATTGATCTCTGTTCCGTGTCTCAGGCTCTTGGAGCGCTCAATGTCTGAATCGTCGCACCGTTTCGCCACCAACTGCATCCACGCCGGCCAATCGCCCGACCCGTCCACCGGCGCGATCATGACGCCGGTCTACTTCACAAGCACCTTCGTGCAGGCCTCGCCCGGCGTCTTCAAGGACGGCTACGACTACGCCCGCAGCAAGAATCCGACCCGCACCGCGCTCGAGGCCAACCTCGCCGCGCTCGAGGGCGGCACCCACGGCTTCGCCTTCTCCAGCGGCCTCGCCGCCATGGACTGCCTGCTCCACCTGCTCCGCGCCGGTGATCACGTCGTCCTCTCCGACGACGTCTACGGCGGCACCTTCCGCCAGCTCGACAAGGTCTTCCGCCACCTCAATCTCACGACCACCCGCGTCGACATGACCAAGCTCGACGAGATCGCCAAGGCGATCCGCCCCGAGACGCGCCTCGTCTGGCTCGAGACCCCCAGCAACCCGATGCTGAAGGTGATCGACATCGCCGGCGTACGAAAGGTTGTCGACGCCGCCAAGATCGGCCCCTCGCCCGCGGCAGACGCCACCCTCGGCCCGCTCGGTACGCCGTTGGGCACGACGCTTGGCCGCCCGATGCTCGTCGTCGACAACACCTTCGCCTCGCCGTATCTGCAGAACCCGCTCGCCCACGGCGCGGATGTGGTGATGCACTCGTGCACCAAGTACATCGGCGGCCACAGCGATCTCGTCGCCGGCGCGATCGCCACGAAGACCGCAGCTCTGGCGGAGAAGATCGGCTACGCCCAGAACGCGGTGGGGGCCGTGCCCAGTGCGATGGATTGTTTCCTGATGCTCCGCAGCACCAAGACGCTGCACCTCCGCATGCAGCGCCACTGCGAGAACGCGATGAAGATCGCGCAGTGGCTCGAGAAGCACCCCAAGATCGAGAAGGTCATCTACCCCGGTCTCGCCAGCCACCCGCAGCACGAACTCGCCAAGAAGCAGATGCGTGCCTTCGGTGGCATGATCTCCTGCGTCGTGAAGGGCGGCCTGGAACCCTCGCGCAAGGTCCTCGAACGCACCAAGCTCTTCTCCCTCGCCGAATCCCTCGGCGGCGTCGAAAGCCTCATCGAGCACCCCGCCATCATGACCCACGCCAGCATCCCCCCCGCGGCTCGCGCCGCCCTCGGTATCGCCGACGGTCTCATCCGCCTGTCGGTTGGCTGCGAGGACGTCGAAGACCTCATCTCCGACCTCGACGCCGCCCTGCGGTGATGCTGGCGCAAGCGGCTCTGTGGCAAGCACTTGCGGCGATCTCAACCGATCTCCCGAACGCTTCTTTGCAGACTCTTAGCGCACCAAAGACCCCCTCTCCCAAAGGGGGTCTTTACAGTTTTGCACGGTGGCGGATTCTGTGCGGGCGTTCGGTTTCGGCGGGCATACTCAGGAGACGTGCATGAGCATCATCCAGCGGGCGGCGTGGGTGTCGGCGGTCGGTATTTCCATCGTGGTCGGTGCCAGCTCAGTCCACGCCGGTGAAGTCCGCCTCGGCGGCGCGGGCGCGACGTTCCCGGCTCCGCTCTACACCAAGTGGGTCGCCGAGTACGAGAAGGTCGAGCCCGGTGTGAAGATCGATTACCGCAGCATCGGATCCGGCGGCGGCGTCAAGGCCATCACCGACAAAACCGTCGCCTTCGGCGCCTCCGATGCTCCGCTCACCAAGAAGGAAATCGAAGCGCTGGGGGGCGAGGACAAGATCGTTCAATTCCCCGCCGTCATCGGCGGCGTCGTTCCAGCCTACAACGTCCCCGGGCTGAGCCAGCCCCTGAACTTCAGCGGCGATGTCCTCGCCGACATCTTCATGGGCAAGATCAGCTCCTGGGACGATCCGCGGCTTCAGGAACTCAACTCCGGCGTCAACCTCCCCAAGCTCGCCATCACTCCCGCCTTCCGCACCGACGGCAGCGGCACCACCCATGTCTTTACGAGCTACCTCGCCACCCAGAGCCCGTCCTTCAAGGGCGAAGTCGGCGCGGGCAAGCAGGTGAAATGGCCCCTGGGGCAGGGCGGGAAGGGCAATGAGGGCGTCGCGGCGGTGATCCAACAGACCGCCGGCTCGATCGGTTACATCGAACAGAACTACGCAGTCGCGAACAAGATCGCCTACGGCGCCGTCCGCAACAAGGCCGGCAAGTTCATCCTCGCCACGCCTGAGACCATGTCGATCGCGGGCGAAGGGGCCGCGGCCACTCTGAAGGGCACCGTGCTTCGCGCCGACATCTGGGATCAGCCCGGCGACAAGACCTACCCGATCAGCGCCTTCACCTACATCATCCTCCACAAAGACCTGTCCAATCTCAAGACCGACGCTGAGGCCAAGGCGCTTGTGGGCTTCCTCACCTGGGCCACGGGTAGCGGCCAGAAGTTCGCGACCGACATGGATTACGCCCCGCTCTCCAGCGGCGTGAAGATAGCCGTGGACAACGCTCTCGCAACGCTGACCCACAACGGCAAGCCCCTGAAGTAAACAAGCGCCAACGGACCTCCGCATCAAACAGTCGGCCCTCGGATGACGACCGACGTCAGCGCCATCTCCGCAGCCGCCCTCTCGCCCAACGCGAGCAGCGGGGACGCACGCTCGCAACACCGTTCATTCCGCCTCGGCGACGCCCTGCTCGGTCTGGTCTGCCGCGGCAGCGCCGCGATCATCGCCCTGATGCTCGGGGCCCTCGTGCTGGTCCTGCTCACCTCAGCGATGCCAGCGATCAAGCAATTCGGCCTCGGGTTTCTCGTCTCCAGCGAGTGGCGCGTGAACGAGCTTGAGCGTCCTGTCAAAGACGCCGCGGGCCATGTCGTGATGGAGGAGGGCGAGGTCGTGATGGAGACGATCAAGCCCGCGTTCGGGGCGTTGCCCGTCATCTACGGCACGGCCGTCAGCTCACTCATCGCGCTCGTGGTCGCCGTGCCGCTGAGCCTGGGTGCCGCGTTGTTTCTGGTGCGCGTCGCTCCAACCCTGCGTCTTGCCGGGCCGCTCTCGTTCCTGATCGAGTTCCTCGCGGCGATCCCCAGCCTCGCCTACGGCATCTGGGGACTTTTTGTCCTCGCCCCGTTCCTGCAATCCCGCGTCGGCCCCGCGATCCAGGCGACTCTGGAAAATGTTCCGGGCTTGCGCTGGTTATTTTACGAGACCGTCACGATCGCAGGGAAAGCGGTGGAGCGACCGATCCCGATCACGGGCCGCGACATGCTGTGCGGCAGCCTCGTCCTCGCAATCATGATCCTTCCGATCGTGACCAGCGTCAGCCGCGACGTGCTCAAGGCCGTGCCCCGCACGCAGATCGAGGGGACGCTCGCGCTCGGGGCCACGTGGTGGCAGAGCTGTGTCGCCATGTTGCGCTACGGCCGCAGCGGGCTCTTCGGTGCCGTCATGCTCGGCCTTGCCCGCGCTGCGGGCGAGACGATGGCCATCACCATGGTCATCGGCAACAACAACCAGATCAACCCCAGCCCCTTTGCGCCCGCCCAGACGATGGCCAGCCTCCTCGCCAACGAGTTCGCCGAGGCGAGTGAGGGCCTGCACCAGGCCTCGTTGTTGTACGTGGCTTTGGTTCTGCTGGTCATGTCACTGCTCTTTAACATCATCGCGAGGAGACTCGTCGTCGGAAGGGCATCACCCGCGGGTCACTAGACCGTCACCACCCATGGCCAGCGCACGCTTCGAAACCCGACGGCTCACCAGCGACGCGATGTTCGTCGTATGCACCGCATGCGCGATCGTCATCGTCACGCTGCTCCTGCTTGTCTCCGGCTACCTGGTCTGGATCGGAGCGGGAGCGATCAATCTCTCGTTCTTCCGGGACATACCCACCGGCGACGTTGCCAATCCCGGCGGCATGCGGCACGCCATCGAAGGGACGGTCATCCTGCTGGCCCTCGCCGCCGCGGTCGGTGTACCCCTCGGCGTCGCGGCGGGCGTGTACCTCTCCGAGTACCGCCACGAATGGCTCTTCGCGGGTCCGCTCCGCTTCATCGCCGACGTTCTGACCGGTGTCCCGAGCATCGTGGTCGGCATCCTCGGCTACGAGCTCTTCGTCGTTCCGGTCGCCCGCTGGACAAGCAACTCGGTCTCCTTCAGCGGCTACGCCGGGGCCGCCGCCCTGGCGTTCATCATGATCCCCATCGTCGCACGCACCACCGAAGAAATGCTGCGTCTCGTCCCCAGGACTTACCGCGAGGGTTCGCTCGCCCTGGGAGCGAGCAAAGCCCAGACCGTCCTGCGCGTCGTCCTTCCCAGCGCGTTCGGCAGCATCTCGACCGGCATCATGCTCGCCCTCGCCCGTGTCGCAGGCGAGACGGCGCCGCTGCTCTTCACCGCGCTGGGCAGCCGCCTGCTCACCCGCGACCCCAGCGAGCCTTTCCCGTCGCTCACGCTCCAGATCTACACCTACGCCACCGGCCCCTACCCCGAACAGAAGAAGCTCGCGTGGGCAGGCATCCTGGTGCTGCTCGCGATTCTCTTTGTGGTCAACCTCCTTATTCGCCTCGTCGCCGCGCGCCACGCCTCCACGCGTCTTGGCAAGTCCTGAATCTTCATCGATCTCCGCACGCCTCCATCGATCAAGAGACCAACGATGACAGCGACGATGACCCAACCCCACCCTCGACCCGAAGGCCGCCCAGATTCCCGGCCCGACATCGCCCTGCGAGCCCCCGCCGCGACGCCGCGCGGAACGCCCGCCTCGCCTTACCCCATCATCGACGCCATCAAACGCGGCGAGACGCCCACGCCCCGCATCCACGACTCGGTCCACGCCGAGTCCGCGATCCTCACCGTCAACAACTTCCAACTCTGGTACGGCCAGACCAAAGCCCTCCACGGCATCACCATGCCGATCGCCAAGGACAAGGTCACCGCCCTTATCGGTCCGAGCGGCTGCGGTAAGTCTACCCTGCTCCGAAGCGTCAACCGCCTCAACGATCTCATCGAGGGCGTCCGCGTCGAAGGCTCCATCGACCTCCACGGCAACAGCGTCTACGCCCGCGGCGTGGACGTCATCGGCCTGCGCAAACGCCTCGGCATGGTCTTCCAGAAGCCCAACCCATTCCCGATGTCCATCTTCGAGAACGTGGTCTACGCCCTGCGCATCGCCGGCGAACGCAACAAGAAGACCCTCGCCGAAGCCTGCGAGAAGGCCCTCCGGCAGGCCGCGCTGTGGGACGAGGTCAAGGACCGTCTCAAGGCTTCCGCCATGGGCCTCTCCGGCGGCCAGCAGCAGCGACTCTGCATCGCCCGCGCCATCGTCTCCGAGCCCGAGGTCCTGCTCCTGGACGAACCCTGCTCCGCCCTCGACCCGATCGCAACCCTGCGCATCGAGGAACTCATCCACGAGATCAGCAGCCGCTACACCGTCCTCATCGTGACGCACAACATGCAGCAGGCTGCGCGTGTGAGCGACTACACCGCGTTCATGTACCTGGGCCGTCTGGTCGAGTACGGCCGCACCGCAGACCTCTTCCAGATCCCGCAGCTCCGCGAGACCGAGGACTACGTCACCGGACGATTCGGTTGATCGTTCCGATTACCCGATGATCTTCCGCCGCTGGCTCACGTAGTCCCACAGCACGAAGCGATCGATGTCGCTCCCGCCCGTGAAGAACACGCGACCCTTGGTGGTCTCGGCGATCCGCTGCGCGAACTGGATGTCCTCGTGCGACTGCGACCAGCTCGGCAACAGGAAGATGTTGATCGTGATTCCCTCGCGCTGACACGCCCGCGCCTCACGCATCGTCGCCTCTTCCGTTCGCGGATCCGGCGGGTAGAGCATGTAGAGCATCTCGTTCTCGAAATGCGCCGTCGGAAGGCCGTCGGTAATGAGCAGGATCTGTCGATTGGGCGTGTCCTGAGCACTCAAGAACCGCCGCGAGAGCTGCAGGGACCGCTGGATGTTCGTGAAGTGCTGCGGCACGCGCGACTCCGACACATTCGGATCGCTCATGTCTGCCCGCAGCCGCACCACCGGCGTGTGGATCGACACCATCTTGGGCATGAGAGCCGCCAACTCACTGGGGTGCCTGGGCTTGGCGAACGTGTACATCTCGATGCACTGCAGGAAATCGCCCGGGTACTCCGAGCGGATGAGCGCATCGAACGCAAGGGCCATCCGCTTCACGTGGATGTACTGCCCGCCGTACCGCATCGATCCCGACATGTCCATCAGGACGCACGTCGCGCACTTGGGGCTGTTGCGGGTCTTGTGGATCACCATGTCCTCGGATCGCATCCGCACGCCGGGGCCGCTCTCGCCGCGGCCTTCGCCGCCGCGTGCCTCCCGCAGCATCGCGTTCACGAACGACTGGGGGACATCCATATTGGCGACCGAATCCCCGAACTCGTACTGCTTGGTGGCCGCGAGCTCGACAACTCCCTCCCCCGCGATGGGCCCGACGTGCCGTCCCGATCGCGCTGCCTGTAGGCCGCTGAAGATCTCCTGCAGCACCTTGCCCTGGAACAGCTTCATCGCCTGGGGCGTCAGCCGCAGTCCCTGGCGTGAACGCTCGATGCCCTGTCGCTCCATCTCGGCGCGCAGGTACTCCTCGATCTGCCGCTGCATGTCGTTGATGTTCTCGATCGCCCCGTCCTCGGCGAACGCCGAAAGCGCTTCGAGATCGATGATCGCGAGCTTCGCTGACTTCATCGCCTCGCGGAGCTGGGCCAGCAGTTCGTCGATTGTCTCGAGCTCGTCCTTGATATCGATCGCTTCCGGCACCGACATCGGCTCGCGCCCGGTGAACGCGTACCGCCCCGAGAGCTGTTCGATCTGGTACTTGTCCGCCAGCGACCCGATGACACCCATCAGGTCGCCCGCGAACGGCGACGTGTCGTCCTTCTGCGCTTCGTACAGACGCTCCAGCTCACGGATCTGCTCGGCCTTGGACGCCCGCTCGAAGTCGCCGCGGAACTGCTTCGGAGCCTGCGTCTGCCGCACCGACTCGCGATACGCCTCGGCCGCCGCCTTCCGGGACGGCTCGATGTCGTACCGCTCCAAGATCTCTTTCTTGCGTTCCTCCAGCATCGCGATCAGGCTGCCCAGGCTCGGCCCCAGCGACGGGAACATCGAGGGATCGAGATGAATCGCCTCGGCCAACTCCTCTGGCGTCAGGTCGCGTAGGTTGCCGTACGCGAGCATGTGTTCCATCGCGGCCGAGGCCAGATCCGGCGGCGGAGCCGTGGGTGAAGGGAAGTTCTTGGGGTCGTACTGCTGATACGAATGGATGATGCCACCCGGGAGCGAGTCCGGTCCCTTCGCATCTGACTTGTCCCGATCCTTTGCCAACTCGCACGACCCCTCTTGAACAGCTGCGCCTCACACGTCGCAGCTTGACGTCGGTTCTGCACTGCGTCTCTTCGTCTCTCTATTTCTCCGTCTCTTCCCCTACACCTCATACTCCATCCGCCCGTGCCGCTGCGAGCGGCTGATCTTGTCCGCCGCGTACATGCCCGCCAGCACGAACTCCACGCACGACGCCCGCACCGCGGGTTCCGTCGACGAGTTGATCTCAAACGCCTTGTCCCACGCCGGCGGCACGCGCTTCAGCAGTTTCTCGTACGCCGAACTGGGCAGCATGTCGCCCACCTCGATCTTCACGCCCTTGGCGAAGATCTCGGCGATCTCGCCCATCCCGTGCTCGGTCGCGTACTCGTCGAAGACGGTTTTGATTGCTGCCGCGCAGATCGCGTCCAGCACCTGCTTCTCGTTCATCTGATGACTGCCCATCATGTCGAGCTCAAGCTTGCCCGCCGCGCTGGCGTGGAAGTGCGCCAGATCGCTGATCCGCGGCACCGCCGGCTTCTCGCCTAACCGAATCGCCCGCCGCCGCGCCGAAGCCACCATCGTGCGGTAGTTGGCGATCGAGAAGCGTGCCGACACGCCCGACGCATGGTCGATGAACTTGCTCTTGCGGGCCTCGATCGAGATCTGCTCGACCACTTCCTTCATGAACCGCGGCACGATCACCGGGAACTCGCCGCCCAGGTCCAGCCCCGACGCCAGCACTTCCTGCTCCGTGATCTCGATACCCACGTCACGCTGCTTGGGATAGTGCGTCTGGACGGTGGTGCCGATGCGGTCCTTCAGTTGTGGTATCACCTTGCCCGAGCGGTTGTACGTGCTCGGGTTGGCGGAGAAGAGCACGACGATGTCGAGATCGAAGCGAATCGGATGCCCTCGGATCTGAACATCACGCTCTTCAAGAATGTTGAAGAGCCCGACCTGCACCAGATCATCGAGGTCCGGCAGCTCGTTCATCGCGAAGATGCCGCGGTGCAGGCGCGGGATGAGCCCGAAGTGCAGCGACTCCTCCGCCGACATGCTCACGCCGCCCGCAAGCCGCCCGGGATCGATCTCCCCGATCACGTCTGCAAATTTGGTTCCCGGTGCCAGCCGCTCGGCGTAGCGATCCTCCCGCGCCCACCACGCGATCGGGGCGTCTTCGCCGTACTCGGTAAGGAACGCCTTGCCCACGCTTGTGATTGGATTCGTTGGGTCTTCGTGCACCGGGCAGCCGCCGCGGTACGAGCCAGGGATATCCAGATACGGCAACGCCGGATCGAGGAACCGCACCAACGCCCGCATCAAGCGGCTCTTGGCCTGTCCCTTCTCGCCCAGAAAGAGCATGTCGTGCCCTGCGAGGATCGCGTGCACGACTTCGGGGATCACCGTGTCGTCGTAGCCGCTGATGCCCGGAAACAGCGTCTCGCCGCTCTGCAGGGCCTTGGTCAGGTTCTCGCGCAGCTCTGCCTTCACGCTGCGGCTCGTCCAGCCCGAGGCCCGCAGCTCGCGCAGCGTGCGGGCCAGTCCGAGGTGTGCCTTCGTTGCATGTTCAATCTGGCTCGTCGCGGTCGTCATGTCGTTGAAACTCCTCCCGATCTTCTTCCAAACACATCGCTCCCGGACGATCGTTGGATGCGATCAATCCGGGAGCGATGCGGGATCGGAAGCGTCTGGGTGTCGGAGGGGCTGAAATGGGCCCGTTACTCGACATTCAACTGCGACACGTACTTGCTCAGGTCTTCCTGTAACTTCCGCAGCTTCTCTGTCAGCTCGATGTTCTCCGCCCCTATCTTCTCTCCCTGCGTCTCCTGTTCGCCCAGCTTCTTCATGTAACGGGCGTATAGCTCGCTGTTGCGATCAATCGAGCCCATGTTCTTGCGGGTGCGGTCCTGGTCGTCCACGATCCGCTTCCATTCGGCATCCAGCTCGGCCTTGCGGCGTTCGAGTGTCCGGATCTCGCCCCGCCGCTGACCGACCTCGCGGAACGCCTCCAGCGCAGCCTGCGAGAGCTTGCCACCCTGCTGCCATGCCAGCACCTCGCGCTCGTCGAAGTTGTCGAACGCGATCGTGGTGACACCCTCTGTCTCCTGCGTGACCACAAAGTCCGTCCGCTCGCCGGGTTTGATGTCCTTTTCGAACCGGTACAGCGACGCCGTCTCGCTCACCGGCTTGAGGTCCTTGGCGAGCTTGTAGGTCCCGAGCTTCGGGTGCTCGATGATCAGGAGCCGATCGGTCTTCTCGCTCTTGTTGCGGAGCTTGTACGTCGTCGTCTGGACCGCGTTGGTGCGCTGCTCGAAGACGCCGTTGACGATCCGCACCTTGCGCACCGTGCTGCTGCCGCTTTCTTCGCTGACCACCACGACATCGAGGTCCGTCGCGTAACTCAGCAGCCGCGTATCCCCCGGCCCGATCTGCTCGATCATCGAATCGCCGGCGTATACGCCTTCGTCGTACACCGCGATCGGCCCGGGCAGAAGCTGCAGGTCTGTCGAGTTCGTCAGCTCTATCCCCCGCATCGGGTACCGCGTCTGGCCGGTGCTTCCGGGGGACAGAATGCTCACCCGCCGCGTCTTGATGTCGGCGCCGACGATCGGGATCATGGCCGACGACTGGCGAGCGATGGTGGTGGGGGTGGAGACGTCGTAGTGAAACACTTCGCCGGACATCGCGCCCGTAGCGGTACTCGCTACGCCGCCCGCCAGATTGATCGACTCGCTGTAGTTCAATTGGGTACGGGGAGCACCAAACCCATCCGCGGCCGCCGAGGGTGCCGCCGGATACCCCTTGTCCACTTCTCTTCTGGCGTCCACACTCTGCCCACTGTTCGCGGCGCTCAAGCGGCGTCCGAGCTGATTGATGGCCTGCAATCCGTTCACCTCTCGTGTGTCGATCGCCTCCGCATACACCCGCGGCGCCAGCCCGCCGACCGACGGCACCGCTACCCACGGCCTTTGTGCAAACAGCGGCTCCTGCAGGTCCATCGAGAAACTCACCGGCCGCCCCGACACAAGCGACAGGCGCACCTCTGTCCAGTCGTCATCCGTCGTGTTCTCGACGATCGCCCAGCCACTGAGCTTCGTCGGCTTGTCTCTCGACAGCAGCACCCGGTACGAAACCTTCCACACCGGGGCCTCGTGCGTGTAGATCACCGCGACCTCACGGTCTCCGGTGCCGCCAAAGCCAACATCCACGCTCCGCGTCCGCTCCTCTCGTTGGGTGGCGATCGCTGTCAGTGCCTTCGCCAGCTCCGCTTGCAACCCCGCATCGACAAGCTCCACCGACCGCGCCTCGTGCAGGCTCACCGACCGAATCCCCTTCGCCGTCACCACATTTAGATACGGCACGCTCACCGTCTTCTGCGCATTCCCAACCGCCTGCTCCCGCACCTCGCTGCCCAGGATCGTGCCGTTGATCAGTCCGTCCGGCAGTCCAACCCGCACCTCCGCACCCCGCAGCCGTCCCAAGAGCGTCGCCATGCTCGGCTCATCGCCCAGGTTGATCCCGAAACTCTCCAGCCGCCTCGATAGCGGCATGCTCGATCCGTACGACACGCCTCGCACCTGTCCGCGGCCGGACAGATCCACCGCCACCAGACTCTTCAAGACGTCGTTCACCTGCGCGTTGTCGAACTTCAGCTTCACATCCGCATCACCCGACACCGGCCCACGCCGTTCGAATGACGCCACGCCGCTGCGGTATAGCGTGATCCGTGTCACCGGAAGCGACTGATCCGCCGCCCGCTCGGCCCGATTCTCGATCGCCTCTGCCGCCGCTGCGTGTCGAACCGCCACCATCGAGCAGCACAATCCCGCGGCCAGGGTCAATGCCAGTCCGAGTCCGAGCGTCCTCATATCTGTTCTCCAAGGGGTCCCCACGGCGACGCCTCTCGCAGCGTGCCGTCCCGCGAGCATACAGCGCGCCGGCTGCACGCCGCGTTCACGCTTTTTCATCATCGATCTGCGTCCGACACGCAGCTTCGGCCGATCCGTATAGTCGATCCTCTGTCGCAGAATCCGCCGCATGACCACGCTCCCGATCCTCAACTTCCCGTCGCCTTCCAAGGTCAACCCCACCGACGCTCAAGCGTTCGGACGCGAGCTCGCCAACGCCGTCGAGGGCGAGGTCCGCTTCGGCCTTCATGACCGCATGCTCTACGCGACCGATGCCTCGCTCTACCAGGTCGAGCCCGTCGGCGTCTTCATCCCCGCCTCCATCGAAGACGCCGTCCGCGGCGTGCGCTTCGCGCTCCAGCGCGTTGTCCCCATCCTCCCCCGCGGCGGCGGAACATCCCTCGCCGGTCAGTGCACCAATCACGCCGTCGTCGTCGATTTCTCCAACCGCTGCACCCGCATCCTCGAGGTCGATGCCGCCAACCGCACCTGCCGCGTCGAGCCTGGCATCACTGTTGACGACCTCAGCGACGCCCTCGCACCGACCGGCCTCTTCTTCGCCCCCGATCCCGCCACCGCTCGTCACGCCAACATCGGCGGCTGCATCGGCAACAACGCCGCGGGCTCCCGATCCATCCTCTACGGCCGGACCAGCGAAAACGTCCTCGGCGTCGATGCTCTTCTCGCCGACGGCTTCGTTGCTCGCTTGGAGAAGGGAGCCGCATCACGCCACGAGCGCGTCGGATTGCTCACCCGGCAGGTCGTCGACGTTGTCCGCCGCCATGAACGCCTCATCCGCGAGCGTTTCCCCAAGACCGTCCGCCGCAACGCCGGTTACGGCCTTGACATGGTGCTGAAGGCTCTCGATGTCGGCAATGGTGATCTCGACGCCGTCAACCTCGCCCATCTCCTCTGCGGCAGCGAAGGCACCCTCGCCGTCACGCTCGGCGCACACCTGCTCCTGCATCCGCGCCCGAAGTTCAAGGGGCTCGCCACCCTCGGGTTCAACACCCTCGACGCCGCCATCGAGAGCGTCATCCCGATCCTCACCACCAAGCCCTCCGCTGTCGAGCTCCTCGACGACACCGTCATCGACCTCGCCAAGGCCAACACCGAGTACCGCCGTTACGTCGATCTCA
>DASVYC010000050.1:0-47197 GCA_036392375.1 Phycisphaerales bacterium | reverse complement strand
ACCGCCGCCGCCGCCGCCGCCGAAGCCGCCGCGACCGCCGCCGCCGCCGCCTTCACGCGGACGAGCCTCGTTGACGGTCAGATCGCGACCGCCGACGTTGGTGCCGTTGACGGCGTTGATGGCGGCCTTGGCCTGCTCATCGTTCGGCATCTCGACGAAGCCGAAGCCACGGGGACGACCGGTCTCGCGGTCCATCACCAGCGAGGCGGAGGAGACTTCGCCGTGAGCCTCGAACAGGGCCCGGAGTTCAGCCTCGGAAGTCTGGAAAGAAAGGTTGCCGACATAGAGCTTCATACGCGAATCCATCTGCCCTTGAGAAAATTGAAACCGGTGCTTGAACTCGGGCAGAGAAAGCGTCGGCGATCCTGAACGGCCCCCGACTACCGGGAGCTGAGAACTTGAATCAGGCAAAGTGTAGCAGACCCCGCAAGATGGCGTCGGACCACCCCCCGACCCCAAGGCCCCCCGCCGAACCCCGGCCCGGTCTGGCATACTCCATAGCAATGCCCCGGATCGAGAGTCGGGGCCCATCGGGAGTCCTGTTCCATGTTGTCGATCGTTCGCAAGCGTCTGTCCGACCACGGTTTCCGCCACGGCGTCGCCGCCGGGCTGGCGTTGGGCGTGGGTGCGGCCGCCGCGTTCGTCCTCCCCGGAGCCGCGGCCGAGCAACCCGGGGGTTATATCGATGCAAACGGGCTTGTCTACGTCCCCCGCGTCGTTGATCCGTGGAAGGTCATCGGCTTCGCCTCGGGCGAGCGCAACGGCACGGTTTATCTCTATCGCCTCTTCGAGAACGGCGCTGTCGACTACATCACGCCTCACGACGGCCCCAAGAGCGCCAACGGCATCGCCACGTGGTCGCCCATCCCCATCGATCCCAAGCTCTGCCGTCCGATCGAGCGGTGACGAGGGAGCTGACGGCTTTAGCGAACGGCCTTCTTCGGCTGAGAGACCTTTCCCGGTTTCGCGGCGGACGATGCCGCTCGCTTCGTCGCGCTCACACGGAGCTCGCAGTTCGAGCCGAACTCACGGCAGACTGGATGATCCGAACAGCCCGGCCCCCGCGCCTTGCAAGCGCGCCGGCCGTGCCAGATGATCTGGTGGCTCAGCTCGCACCACCGCTCCCGCGGCAGCAGCGCCATCAGTCTCTTCTCGATCACAGCCACGCTGTCGCTGGCGTCCGCGAGCCCGAATCGGACCGCGAGGCGCTGGATGTGCGTGTCCACCACGAAGCCATCGTTGATGTTGAAGCAGTTGCCGAGCACCACGTTGGCGGTTTTGCGGGCCACGCCGCGGAGCTCGATGAGCTCCGCCATCGTGCGGGGCACCTGGCCACCGAAGCGTGCCACCAGCACCCGCGCCGCCTCGTGGATCGACTTGGCCTTGTTGCGAAACAACCCGATCGACCGGATGTAGGGCTCGATCTGCTCGGGCGTGGCCTTCGCGAGTGCGGCGGCATCGGGGAACGCCGCGAAGAGCGCGGGCGTGACCTTGTTGACACTGACATCGGTTGCCTGAGCCGAGAGAATCGTTGCCACCAGGAGCTGGAACGGATCGGCGAACACCAGCTCGCAGTGCGCGTCCGGGTACGCGTCCCGCAGCGCATCGGCGAGCTTCAACGCACGTTTCCGGGCGGAGGGTGAGACGCGTCGTGGGCTGGCTTTGGGGGACGGCACACACCAACGTAGCGACGCACCATGGAACACGCGATCGCCGGCTGCGCAGCGTCCGAAAACCGTCGTCCGGATAACGGAGAAGTGGCTTGGGAGTGACGCTTTGCGATTGACCGTTCAGCCGATCTCCGCGAGAATATCGCACGGCAAAGGACTGCCGTTCATAGGAGAGACAAGACCCATGCGTTCGTGTTGCCTCATGGCCGGCGCGGCCTCTGCGCTGGCGATTGGTTCGCTCGCCCTCGCTGCGCCCACCGTGTCGGGCTTCGCCGGTGGCGACGCCGCCTTCCTCGCCATCTCCGCCAACTCGTCCCTCGAGCGAGCCGTGACCGAGGCCCGCAGCGGCACCCCTGGCAATTGGGCCGGCGCGATCTGGTCGCCCCAAGGCGGCGTCGGTGCGCCACAGGCCACGCTCAATCACACGTGGTCGAACGGCGCGGCCACCAGCTTCTCGATCGTCTACGACGGCGCGAGCAGCCTGACCTTCACCCTGGCCGGCAACACGATCTCGGTCGCCACACTCGCCGGATCGTTCACAGACATCTTCGTCCGCGTCCGCAGCGTCGGCAGCGCGACGGTGTCGGTGAGCGATCTGGACCTTGTTGGCTCGGGCCTCAGCATCGGCGCTCTGACCGTTGCCGGTGCCGGGGTCGATTACCTCCGCATCAGCAACAGCGGCTCCGCCTTCGGCGCGTTCATGATCACCGGGAAGCAGACCATGTCCTGGACCGGCCCCCAACCCGGAGGCTCGCAGATCGCCGCTCAGTTCAAGTTCACCAACGTCATTCCTTCGTCGGGGACGCTGAGCCTCGCGGCCGTCGCGGGGCTGCTTGCGAGCCGTCGGCGTCGATAGTCGGACACATCCAGTTCTTTGGGGCCGCCGAGCGTCGTGGTGTACCGCTCGGCGGCTCTCTTTTTGGCCCCAATGCCGCTCCCGGGCGATCCGCACATCCGTCCCGGAATCGGATTGACCGCCCCCCGCCTCCGCCTACCCTTCGCGTCCTGTAAGTCGTGCCCCTCTGACGATCTCCTTTGGGGGCACTGTCGCGATGCGACGCATTTCGGGCGGAGGATCCCCGTGTCGAAGAAGACCGCGAAGCCCAAAGCCAAACCCGCCGCGAAACCCGCCAAAGCCGCCAAGCCGAGCGTGAAGAAGCCCGCGCCCAAGCCGGCGAAGCCCGTCGCCAAACCCGTCGCGAAAGCGCCCGCCAAACCCGTGAAAGACGCCAAGCCCGCCAAGGCTCCCGCACCAGCGCCCGCCAAGCCGGCGCGCAAGGGGATCACCATCGTCGACGCCAAGCCTCTCAAGAAGGGCAAGCCCAAGCCCTCGATCCCTTCCGCGATCTCGTCCCTCGCCGGCAGCCTGCTCGGTGCCGGCAAGAGCCGCAAGCCGCTGATTCCCTCGGGCCCCGCCCTCAAGGGATCGGGTGTCCCGCTGGGATACCAGGGCGGCGTGCAGGAAACCGAGATGCCCGAGATCAAGGCCAAGACGCCTTTCAGCAAAGAGCAGCTCGATCACTACAAGCAGATCCTGATCCGCAAGCGTGCCGAGCTCATCGGCGACGTCTCCGCGATGGAGCACGAGGCGCTCCGCGGCTCCTCGGGCTCGCTCTCCAACCTGCCCCAGCACATCGCCGAGCAGGGCACCGACGCGTTCGATCAGTCGCTCTCGCTCGATCTTGCCGCCGCCGACCGCAAGCTCATCAAGGAGATCGAGGACGCGATCAAGCGGATCGCCGACGGCACCTACGGCGTGTGCGAATTGACCGGCAAGCCCATCAAGGCCGACCGGCTCGAGGAGCTCCCGTGGGCCCGCTACACCATCGACGCGGCCCGCATGCTCGAACGCCAGCAGATGTCTCGCCCGTAACCACTCCCCAAGCATGACCAGCGTGCCCTCAGCGCCCGCCCCGCTCGATCGGCCGGTCCGGCTCGAGCCCTCGGCACGCCGCTCGCCGCGAGCATGGTTCGTGTTCCTCGCGGTCATCGCGATTGGACTCGGCTTTGATCTCTGGAGCAAGTACTGGGCCTTCGGGGCGATCGCGCCCACCCCAGTGACCTTCACCCGCGAGCAGGCGCTGTCCACTTCGCCGCTCTCGCTCTTGATCCCGCCGCACACACCCAGGGTCATCATCCCGAGCGTGCTGAACTTCACGCTGGTGCTCAACCCCGGCGCCGTGTTCGGGATCGGCGCGGGCCGGGTCGGGTTCTTCATCGCGGTGACGGTGATCGCGGTGGTCTTCGGGCTTGCGGTGTTCCTGTTCGCCACGCGGGCCCGCGACCATTCCGCGCACATCGGGCTCGGGCTGATCCTCGCCGGTGGGCTGGGCAACCTGTACGACCGATTCTTCTACGGCTGCGTGCGGGACTTCATCCACCCGCTGCCGCGTGTTCGATGGCCGGGCTCGACGCGCGAGGTCTGGCCCTACGTCTCCAACGTTGCCGACGCGCTGCTCCTGATCGGGATCGTGCTCCTGTTGTGGCACGCATGGCGGAGCGAGGCGTCGAATCCGCCGCGCGTCGCTTCCACGGACTCCAACGCATGAGCGCCGCTACGCCCGTCGCCTCAACCCCACGCCTGCGGATCACCACCCTGACCCTGGGGCCGTTCGCCACCAACTGCTACATCGTCTCCGAGGAGCCCCGGACGACGGGCGTCGCCGGAGAGTGCTTCATTGTCGATGCCAGCTTCGGCGGCGAGAAGATCGTCGAGACGGTCCGGCGCGAGAACCTGCGGCCGCGGACCCTGGTGCTGACCCACGCCCACGTCGATCACATCGCCGGAGCGCACGCGATCAAGCGAGCGTTCCCCGAGATGCAGATCTGGATCCACACCGCCGAAACCGCGTGGCTCACCGACCCCGAGCTCAACCTCAGCGCCGCCGGCGGTATGCCAACCACCGCTCCCGTGCACGACCGCGAACTCCGCGAGGGCGACACGCTCGACTTGCCCGGAGGCCCCTGGACGGTCCTGCACACGCCCGGCCACTCGCCCGGCAGCATCACGCTCCACGCCCCGGGCCACGACACGGCGTTCGTCGGAGACGCTCTCTTCGCTGGCTCGATCGGGCGCACCGATTTTCCCGGCTGCAGCTTCGAGGAGCTGGAACGCAGCATCCGCACCAAGATTTACACGCTGTCACCCAAGACCCGATGCTTCCCGGGCCATGGGCCCGCGACAAGCGTCGAGCGTGAACGCGCTAGCAATCCCTACGTGCGAGGATGAGCGGCCGCCCCCCTGTCCTGTTGATCAGGGGCACGCGAGCAGCGCGTTGTAGGCCGCGGCAAAGATCACGAAGTCGGAATCGTCCGTGAACCCGTCGTCGTTGAAGTCGCCAACCGAGGTCACAAGCTCCTCGTACGCGCCCGCGAAGATGACGAAGTCGGTGTCGTCCACGAAACCGTCAGCGTTGAGATCGGTCTGCCCGCGGACGCGGAACGACCAGATGCCGCTGGGCGAGTTGGCGGCCCCCGACCTGTTGTTGGCCCGCACGGTCCAGTAGTACGTGCCGCAGTAGGAGAGCAGGTTCGCCGGCACCGAGAGCGTGGCGGGGCCGACGCTGGCGACGGTCTGGCTGAGGATCGGTGACGACAGATCGGAGTTGGTCGAGAGCACCACCGTGTAGTCGGTGACTCGCTGGCCCAGCGTCCACGTGAGAGACTGCGAGAGCCCGAGATTCACCGATGCATCAGCCGGGCTCACGAGGTTGTGCCCGCTCGCGGGATCCGGCAACGGCAGGATGAAGTCGGCGACCACGGGCTTGTGATCCGAGGCGCCCGAGATGTTCGTGTACAGCGACGGGTAGTTGGTGAACTCCGTGGGCGTCGCGCTGCCGGGCATGGTGCTGGCACGGAAGACAAACGAGCGGCGGAGGGTGGCGATCGAGTCCTGCCAGCAGATGTAATCGAACTTGGTGTTGCCGCTGTTGCCGATGGTCAGGCGAAGTCCGGTGTTGAACGGATCGCGGGAATCGTCGAAGGAGCTGTCGGACCGATCGCGATCGGTGCCGTCGGTGGCGGGGCTGATGGACTGTGCGCGCGTCATCCACAGCGTGGGCCCGTCGCTGCCGTTGGTGTACTCGTCCTCGTTGAAATCGCCACCCCAGATGACCGGGGTCTTCGCGGTCAGCACCTTGTTGGGCCGCGGGAACGCGGTGCTTCGGGTGCGAGGGTCGGGCGAGGTGCCGCCCAGGCCGTTGAAGATCGCGTCGATGTAGTACGCGATCCGCTGCGAGGCCTGCAGCCGCTCGGTGAAATCGCTGGAGTTCGAGCCGGACTTGAGGTGCGCCCCGCCGAAGACGAGATCGCCTCCGTAGCGGTCGTCGGGGAGATTGATCTCCGAGAAGATGAACCCACGGATGCCCCCGTTGCCGGCGGAGTACCACGGGGCGAGCGAGTCGGCGACAAGGTTGAAGGTGCCGATCGAGCTGCGCCCGTCGCCGTTGAGATCCGCGAGCGGGAACCGCGAGAGGACCGCGTTACGGTTGAAGTTGTCGGTTTGGTCCGAGACGTACACGAACGGCAGGTCGTAGCCGGGTGTGGCAAACTTGGTGACGTACGACGTGATCGTCGGGTTGCCGTTGACGTACGCGTCGGTGCCGCCCCGCATGAGGTAGTTCAGCGTGTCGGTGAGGCGCTGGACGGTGTCGACGGTGTTGTAGCCCTGGGCGTTGCCGGTGCCGTTGGCGGAGTTGTCGCCGCACTCTTGCAGGATCACGACGTCGGGCTTGAGGGCCGCGATCTGCACCGCGATCGCGGTCCACGTGTTGGCGCCCTGCAGCTTGTTGTTGGTCGAGCAGATGCGGTCCTGCACGTTGAAGGTGAGCACGCGGAGATCATCGGGGTCGGTCTTTCCCCATTGGCGGGCCGCGGGGTTCCACTGCGCCAGAGCTGACGCGGCCCCGGTTGCGAGCAGCAGAGCGGGCACCGCCAGGTGATTCAGACGCATCGGCAACCTCCAACGAGCCCCACCGAATTGGGAGCGAGAACCAGCACACGCCGGGATCGAAAAGCCGCCCCCGGGCGGTCAGGCCCGGGGGCGGGAATGGACAGAATTGCCAGCCGTGTTCGCTTAGTTCGAGCCGGGCTGGAAGGTGCAGAGCAGCTCGTTGTAGGCACCGGCGAAGATGACGAAGTCCGCGTCGTCGGTGAGGTTGTCGAAGTTGAGGTCGCCGAAGGTATCGAGCAGGTTGTTGTAAGACCCGGCGAAGATCACGAAGTCCGCGTCATCGACGAAGCCGTCGCCGTTGAAGTCGGCGTCGCACGAGCGGTGGTGGATGTAGAGGAGGCCCGAGTACTGCTCGTCCACCGAGTTGGGGTTGTTGGGGGTGGCGCCCGAGGGGTCCTGGAACAGGCCGTCGTCGTTCACGTCGTAGAGCCAGTTCGCGCCCAGGACGAGGCCGCCGAGCGACCGGGGGTCAACGACCGCGCCGTTCTGGCCCCAGGTGGTGAGCTCGCCGGCACCGATCGCGGTGTTCACGTCCAGGTTGCGGTCGGCGTAAGGGGCGACGGCGCTGGAGTTGAAGGCCGACGGGCTGGGAGCACCGGCCGCGGTGGAGCGGATCAGGCCACCGATCGAGTAGCGGGTGAGCGAGTTCTTGCCGGTGATCCGATCACCGAACTCGGCCACGAGCTCAAGGTCGTAGCTGAAGGTGTCGGGGTTGTAGACGGCGCGGATGAGCGCGTTGTTGAAGCGGCTGAAGGCCGAGCTGGTGGTGGTGCTGTAGGTGTTGATCGCGGTCGAGGCGACGAACCAGATGTTGCCGACGGCGTCGATCGCCGGGGGCGTGATCGACGGAGCGCCGGTCACGTTCGGGCCGGGGAACGTGAGCGAAGCCTGGAGGCGGCCGATCGGGCGGTCGTAGGTGCCCGAGGCGGGGTTCAGGTCCACGACGCCATCGAACTGGCCGGGGCTGGCGAGAGCCGAGGCGGTGTGGCCGTTGTTGCCCCAGTCGCCGCGGATCGGCGTGCCGTCCGTGTCGGCGACGGTCGGGCCGGTGGCGTAGGTCCAGGCGACCGTCTTCCACTCGATGGTGCCGGTGGGGTTGTTGGGGTCAAAGCGACCGACGACGATCGCGACGTTGGGCGTCGGGGAGGTCTCGGAGGGGACGTTGGTGTTCTCGTAGTACAGACCCGCGATCAGGCCGCGACCGGCGAGGTCTTGGCCGAGCGCGACCTGCGCGTTGGGGCCCTGGAACGCCGAGGCGCCCTGGTGATAGGCGAAGAAGCCCGACATCGTGTACTGCGTGACGCCCGGGGTGGCGGTGTCGAAGATGGCGGGGCCGGCGGGGGAGTTATCGCTGGCGGGGGCGCGGTCCAGGGTGATCGAGGTCGGGAGCGGCAGGCCGTAGACCTTGCCGGCGGTGATGCCGGCGTCGCCGTTGAGGCCCCACAGGACCACGTAGTTGTTGTTCGAGCCCACGCTGCCGTCACGGCCCAGGATGGCCGCCGCGGCCACGCTGCTGCCGCCAAAGAGCGGCTTGGGATGCACGGCGATCGCGCCGCGTTGATCGTTGTTCGTGCCGCCCGGCAGGACGCTCAGGTAGCTGGTCGACGAGGGGATGAAGGTGGTCGCGCCGGGGATCGCCTCGTAGGCGTACTGACGGTTGAAATCGGGGCCGAGGTACCGGCCGTTGCCGCCGGACGCCAGCGACGCGGGCAGAGCGCTCGGGACCGTGGCGGTCTGGTTGTAGTTGTTCAGCACGAACGAGGTCGCGGCGGCGTCGCTCGCGGTCGTGAAACCGCCCGCGCCGCCCAGGGTGTTCAGGCTGCCGTTGCGGGCCAGGGCGTCCACACGGGCCATGTTGTTGCCCAGGATGCGGGCGGTGGTGGTGGGGTTGTTGGCGCCGTTGTTGTCAGCGCGGACGTAGAACTGGCCGTTCGAGTCGGCGGCGCCGGTGAACAGCGCGCCGTTGTTGGCGGTCACGCCGCCGGTGGGGTTGCTGTTGGCCAGCATCACGCGCTCGACGAAGAAGCGGCGGATGTTGTCGGGGGCGTAGTTCACGACCGTGCCGATCGAGCTGTTCACCGTCGTCTGAGAGGCGGGCGTGCTCGCGGTGCCGAACTGGTTGACGAACGTGCCGAACTGGAACGACGATCCGGCCGGGTTCAGGTCAGCGCTGTTGAGCGACTGATCGTTCTGAACGGCGTTGGCGCCGGCGGTGGGGGCCTGCCAGTAGCTGTAATTGTTGTTGCGGAAGTTGGCGGTGCGGAGCGTCTTGCTCACGCCGAACGAGCCGAAGAGGTTGTTGAAGAAGATCGAAGTGTGGCCGAGGGCCGGGTTCACCGGGCGGTCGGTCTTCACGAGCGGCACGATGCCGAAGGAAACGCCCCAAGAGCTGGTCAGCTTCTGGGAGTCAACCGCGTAGCGGCTGCGTTGGGCGTTGGCTTCCGACCAGTTGAACGCGTCGCCGGGCAGGCCGTTGCCGCCGTCGGCGTTCTTCGAGATGCTGTCCTGGGCGAAGGCCGGGGCCGCCAGACCGGCGACCAACGTGAGCGTGAGAACATTCAGCTTCCGATTCATCCTCTGATCTCCTTCCGAAAGGGGTCTATGTTTACGACTGTGCTTTGACACTTCAACGGGCGAGACCGCCGCGGAGGCACCGATCGCGCAAGAGCAGCGCAAGGGGCGCTCGGTCGGCACCGCCTCGATCGACGCAATCGTTTCGTCGTGCATCACTCTCTCGCAACCGCAGTCCCTCGGCTGTCTCGGACCCATTCAGTGTAGCCGAAAACGCCACGCCGCCCGTAGAGGAATCCCTTCCAAAGCGTGAATCTTCTGTGAAGGGACCGCGGCTCAAGGTCCGCAATCCGACCGAGTCGACGGGCTCTGGTTCACCGACGCCTCATAACAACAGCCGATAATCCCCCGCCTTACACGGCGGCGATCGCCGCCGCAAGGCGAGCACCCAGGGCGGTGTTCGACCGAATCAGGGCCAGATTGGCCCTGAGCGTTGCACCCTCGGACAACCGGTGCAGCGCTGCCAGCGTGGTCGGCGTTGCTTCGCGACCCGGCTTGGCCTCCCGTTCGGCGGCGGCCAGCCACTCTCCGAATCGGGCCTGCGGCAACTCGTCCGCCTCGGGGATCGGGTTCGCCACCAGGACGCCCTTACCAGTCCGGCGCATCTCGGCATCGATGAACCGGGCGAGGTCGTTGACGTCGTCGAACCGGGCGTCCACCCGTGCCCCCGAGGACCGGAGGTAGAACGCCGGGAACGCATCGCAGCCGAAGCCGACGACCGGCACCCCGAGCGTCTCGAGCAGCTCGCGGGTCGCCACGACGTCCAGGATCGACTTCACGCCGCTCGCGACGACCGCGACCGGGAAGCGTGTGAGCGCGATCAGGTCCGCGGAGATGTCCATGTGCGTGCCGTAGCCCTTGTGCACGCCGCCGATGCCGCCTGTGCTGAAGACCCGCACGCCCGCGCCCGCCGCCAGCTCCATCGTGGTCGCGACCGTCGTGGATCCGTGCGAACGGCGGTGCATCAGCACGCCGAGGTTGCTCGTGTTCACCTTGGGCACGTCAGTCGTCGCGAGCACCGCACGGAGCTGCTCGTCGCTCATGCCGACGACCGGCTCGCCCCGGAACAACCCCACAAGCGCGGGGATCGCGCCGTGCGATCGAGCGATCGCCGCCAGGTCCTCGGCCAGCGCCAACGCGTTCTCCCGCGGCACGCCGTGCGTCAGGATCGTGGTCTCAAGCGCCAGTCGGTTGGTGAGATGGGTAGCTGAGTTGGGGCTGCGGTTGCTCATGGCTTTGGTATGCTGCGATCACCGTGAGAATAGCGACTTCAGCGCTCCCAATGTCTGCTCCCCCCCGCACGAGGGCCTCTCGCGTCAGCGAGAGCTTGCGGCTCGCCGCGCCAGCTGCGACGCAACCCGAGAGGCTGGCATGAGCATCGCCTTCGTTGCTGTGGTCGCGATTGTCGTGCTCACGCTTGGCTACTTCGTGTACGGCTCGTTCATCGCACGCCAATACGCGCTCGACGACAACCGCACGACCCCCGCCGTCGTCAAGAACGACGGGGTTGATTTCGTACCCGAGAAACCGTTTGCGCTCCTGAGCCAGCACTTTTCCGCGATCGCCGCCGCCGGACCGATTGCCGGTCCCATCCTCGCGTGCGCCGCGTTTGGGTGGCTGCCGTGCCTCTTGTGGATCATCATCGGCGTGGTGTTGATCGGAGCTGTGCACGACTTCTCGGCGCTCGTGGCCTCGATCCGCCACGGGGCTCACTCGATCGCCGAGATCGCACGCCAGCACCTTGGCAAGCGAGCGTACCTGGCGATGGTCGCGTTCATCTGGCTCGCGCTGCTCTACGTCATCGTCGCGTTCACGCAGATCACCGCCGACACTTTCGTCGGTCGTGCCGAGGAGCTCGAAGGGCTCAGTGTGACGTTCAACAAGGGCGGTGCCGTCGCGATGGCGAGCACGCTCTACCTGATTCTCGCACTCGGGTTGGGCGTGGTTCAGAAGCTCTTCAAGCTCCCGATCTGGCTGGTCACCGTCGTCTTCGTGCCGGCGACGCTCGGCTGCGTCTGGGCCGGCACGCGGCTCGACTCGGTCTTCAACCACCCCGCGCAGGTCTGGTTCGTCGCGATCCTCGTCTACTGCTTCGTCGCCTCCATGCTGCCGATGTGGCTCCTGCAGCAGCCCCGCGGGTTCCTGGGCGGATGGGTGCTCTATCTCGCCATAGGCGTGGGCGTCATCGGCGTTCTCTTCGGCGGCTTCACCATCCGTCAGCCCGCGCTCACCGACTCGGCGTCCGCGATCCTCAACCCGCTCGCTTCGTTCGAGAGAGTCCTCGACGGCAACACCGCGGCCGCCGTCGGCACCATGCTCTTTCCTTTCCTCTTCGTGACCATCGCCTGCGGCGCGTGCTCGGGCTTCCACGGCCTCATCTGCGGGGGCACCACCTCCCGCCAGATCGCAAAGGAATCGCACTGCAAACCCATCGGCTTCGGCGCCATGCTGCTGGAGGGCTTCGTCGCCGTCATCGCGCTGGCGACCATCATGAAGCTCGCCCCCGAACAGTCCAAGGGGTTGCCACCCGCGCGGATCTATGGCGACGGTCTCGCCGATTTCTTCGGCGTGATCGCGGGCAAGGACGCGGTGCTGTTCGCCGCCACCTTCGGTGCCATGGCCTTTTCCACCTTCGTCTTCGACACGTTGGACGTGTCCGCACGACTGGGCCGGTATCTCTTGAGCGAATTGCTCGGCATCAAGTCCTGGCTCGGCGGCACGATCGCCGCGGGCGTCACGTCGGGCGTGCCGCTCGCCGTGCTCCTCACCGCCGATCCCAACGGCTACCGCCTGTACTGGACGCTCTTCGGCACGGCCAATCAGCTCCTCGCCGCGATCACCCTGCTGGGTGTCTCGGTCTGGCTCTACAACCACGGCAAGCGCTGCTGGTTCGTCGTGCTGCCCATGCTGTTCGTGGGTGTCACGACCATCACCGCGCTGTCGCTGCAGATCGTCTCGGGCTTTGCCGCTGCCGCGAAGACCGGCCAGTTCTTGAGCGCACCCTCCATCAACGCGGTGGTCGGCGTCCTGCTGCTCTCGCTGGCGGCGTACCTCGTTGTCTGCGCCATCCGCTCCGTCCGCAACGCCCCGCCCCTCACCCAAGAGTTCTAGCGCGGCTCGCTGTCTCGATGCCTTGATGCCTCGATGCCTCGATGCCTTCCCCCAAAAAACAACAAGCCCGCTTCCGCGGGCTTGGAGTCGACTACTCAGAAGTCGAAGCGACGTGAGCGCTCAGACCATGGCCTTGAGGGCGCGCAGCGGGCGGACCTTGACGACCTTGCGGGCCGGCTTGGGCTTGACTTCCATCATCTCGCCCGGCTTGAACGGATTGGGGCGCATGCCGCCCTTGGTGGCGGGCTTCTTGATGACGGTGATCTTCATCATGCCGGGGACGGCGAACATGCCGCAGCCCTTGGAGAGATCGGTCTCGATGATCTTGCCGAGGGTGTCGAACACGCCGGCGACCTGCTTACGGGCGAGGCCGGTGTGGCTCGCGATGGTCGTGTAGACGTCACCCTTGCTGCGGACCTTGGGGGCCGGGGTGAGTTTCGGGGGCTTGATTGCGGGGGCTTTGGACTTGGCCATGATGTCTACTCCGTAACAGGCTTTCCGCGTCCTCCGGACGCGATCGGTCCTGCGAGAATGACGTTTCTCACAGGGATTTCGTGCGTTTTGTATCGCAGAGCGACGCGCTCTGCAAGTCACGCAGGCCAAAAAATCGCCGTTTCCGGTGCAGAATCAGCACATTTTTTGCCCTCGACCCCGGAAATCTCGAGATCGACCAGCATCGCCGAATGGTCGGAAACGCCCGTTTCCCGCTCCGAATGCGAGTAAAAAGCGCCCCGCAGGAGCGGCACCAGCGGCGCCGACACCAGTGCCGAGTCGATGCGAAACCCCGGCGTTGCAGGCGCGAAAGTGCCTGTATTTGCAGGCTTTGCGCGATTGACGCCTGGATGCAGCCAAGTCCATTCGCGTCGGTCGGGGCTGAAGTGGCGGAACGCGTCGGCGTAGCCGAGCGTGCACACGGCTCCCAGCAACCCGGTGCATCCGAACGTGGCCCCGGCCTCGTCGAGGCGGTGCCGCCCGGTGTTGAAGTCCCCGATGAACACGTGGCGTTGTGCACAACGCTGTTCCGCGACAGCCACCATCTGCCGCCAGAACGCGGCCTTGGGCGACGGGCGGGAATCATCGGGAATGTGCACGCCGGTCAGCAGCAACTCGCCTTCGGTCGTGCCCAGCACCGCATCGAGCCAACGCACATGCAATCCCGCCGGAAGCTGACGAGGCGGATCGATCCGCTGCAGCGACCAACGCGACGCGATCAGAACCCCGTTCTTGCCTTTCGCAGGTTCGGTGCACAGCTGATGCACCAACCCGTGATCCGCGAGCACGCCCCGCATCTGCCCGCCGATGGTGACGCGGTACTCGGTGAGCACGACGACATCGGGCTTGTGCTCGAGCAGCGACAGCACGATCGCGGGCATCCGCCGCGAGCCGCCGCCGTGCAGGATGTTCCAATGCAGGATGCGCATGCCACGTCTTCCCCGGAGGCCGTAGGCTATCGCCATGTCCTCGACCCCGCTTTCTTCTGCGCTCGTGGTGGCGACCCGCAACCTGCCCGGCACGCCCTCGGTTCCGGCCGGAGATATCTGCATCGAGTTCCGCAACGGCCCCGTGGAGCGGCCTTCGCGTGATCAGGTGCTCGCCCATGTCCGCGGCGCTCACGCGGTGATCTCGATGTTCTCCGACAAGGTGAACGCCGAGTTTCTCGACGCCGCCGGGCCCCAGCTCCGCGGCGTGTGCAACCTCGCCGTGGGATACGAGAACTTCGACCTCGCAGAATGCACCCGCCGGGGCGTCGTCGTCACCAACACCCCCAACGCCGTCACCGAGGGCACCGCCGACATGGCGTGGCTGCTGATCCTCGCGACCGCGCGGCGGCTCGTCGAGGCCGATCGCTTTGTCCGCTCCGGTCAGTGGCAGCAGCGGGGGCCCCTGAGCATGGCCGATTTCCTGGGCGCCGACCTGACCGGCCGCACGCTGCTGATCGTGGGCGCGGGCCGCATCGGCTACGCCACCGCGCTGCGCTCAATCGGATGGGGCATGAAGGTCCTGTACGTGGCGCGTTCACGCCACTGGGATTTCGAGCTCGCCCCGCTGGCCGCAGAGCGCGTCTCGCTGCACGAGGGCCTCGCCCGGGCCGACGTCGTGAGCGTGCACACGCCTCTGACGCCCGAGACGCGGCACCTGATCGACGCCAAGGCATTCGCGGCCATGAAGCCTGGCGCGATCTTTGTCAACACCGCCCGGGGTCCGGTCGTGGACGAGCAGGCGATGGTGGACGCCCTGAAGTCCGGCCGCCTCTTCGGCGCCGGCCTCGACGTCTTCGAGCGTGAGCCCGAGGTGCATCCGGATCTGCTCACACTCCCCAACGTCACGCTCGCTCCGCACATCGGCAGCGCCGAGGCGAAGTACCGCGCGATGATGACCGAGATGGCCTGCGCCAACGCCGCCGCCATCCTGCAAGGTCAGGAGCCGCCGAATCGGGTGCGTTGACGTGGACCTTGCACGTCTCTTCGAGGGGACCGAATACGTTCGTGCTCAGAACCGCCGCGGGCCCTTCTGGATGAACTCAACCTCGAGGTACCGGGCCACGTAATCGATGATCGACTGTGCCTCGGGGATCTCGGGGTTGCTGGTGGGGCCCATGGGCTCGAAGCGCATGTTCTTGAACCGCAGCACGGCTTCATCGAGCGGGAGCCCATACTGCAGAGCCAGGCTGAACGCGCGGCAGTACGCCTGCGCCATGCCGCAGATCGTGGAGCCCTCTTTCGCCATCTTGATGAAGATCTCGCCCGGCCGCCCGTCGGGATAGAGGCCGATCGTGAGGTAACCCTCGTGACGGGCGATCATGAACTTGTGCGTAATCGAGGCGCGGGTGCCGGGCAGGCTCTGACGGGTCGCGACCATGGGGGCGTCTTCCTTGACGGGAGTGGCGGGGCTGTCCATAGGACCGGCACGATACAGAGCGCCCCGCCGCTGGTCCAGTGCGGCGGGGGGCGGGAACCACAAAGCGACCACCACGAATCGGACGAGGGGCAGTTTCGGCCGCACATATCGGGCTGCCGAACTGACAGCCCGTGGAAGCCCCGCCTCTTTCCGGCCTGATATGCGGGCGGTCGGGCGGTTCGCTCTTGCTTCAACCGCGTTCCTGTCCGATACTTCCTGATCGTGAACGAGTTCCGGGACACCATCGAAGGCGATTCCTCCGCAGGCCCCTCGCGCGCCGAGCAGGCCGCGTGGCGTGGCGTCTCGATGCTTCTTGTCCTGGCTTTTGCGTTCCAAGTCGGCCTGGGCTACGCCCGATCCGATGCCTTCTTCCGTGACACGCTCGCCAAGCCCACGTTCGTGCGGGCGTTGGCCCAATCGCTCACCTCGACCGCCGCCCGCCCGACTCGCGACACCCGCGAGGTCCCGGCTCGGCAGGTTGCGTCCCAACGCCCGATCCGCCTCGACTCGATCGAGCATTCGATTACGGTCGGCGCCGATGCGATCCCGCGCTCGCTGCCCCGGGTCGAGTTGATCGCGTTGCCACCGCCGCTCGCCTGAATCCGCGACGCTCCGCTGCATCTCCACCGATCAGCGGCCACGGTTCCCCGGCCCGACGCTGCGTTCATGCGTCCGCGTGCCGGACTTGGCGATTCCACATTTCAGATCACGTTCATTCGGCACGTGCGTCCCCGCGCCCTCCCCCCCGCGCGGCGGCCTCGTTCCGGAAAGGCAGTCATGGCAGAGCAGGGCATTCCCGTTATCGGTTGGTTCCTCAACAAGTTGATCGGCACGCGCAACGAGCGCTTCGTGAAGCGCTACACCAACAAGGTCGACGAGATCAACGCGCTGGAACCCAAGATCCGAACGCTCAGCGACCAGCAGATCAAGGACAAGATCCACGAGTTCCGCTCCCGCTTCGACAAGGGCGAGAAGGAAGACGCCCTGATGGTCGAGGCCTTCGCGGTCGCCCGTGAAGCCATGGACCGCGCCGTCGGCATCCGCAGCATCTTCAATCCGGCGTTGAACTTCGACCCCGCCACGCTGCCCGCGGCCGTTCAGACGCTCTATCACGAGACCAAGGCGAAGATGGACGCAACGCCGCCCGCCGAGCCGATGGGCGAGTTCCTGGGCTGCACCGAGCCCCAGCCCGGTTGGCGCCAGGTCGAGATCCCGCTTGAGATCTATGCCGCGGTTCGTGAGCTCTACCCCGAGAGCCGTCCGCCCTTCCGAGCTCGCCCATTCGACGTGCAGCTCATCGGCGCGATGGTGCTCTGCCAGGGCAAGATCGCGGAGATGAAGACGGGCGAAGGCAAGACGATCGTCGCCCCGCTGGCGTGCTACATGGCCGCGTGCGAGCACAGCCGCGTGCACGTCGTGACCGTGAACGACTACCTCGTGCAGCGCGACCGCGACTGGACCTTCCCGTACTTCCACGCGCTGGGACTCACGGTGGGAGCCATCCACCCCATGCACATGCAGGGCGAGGACGAGAAGCGCCGCATGTACCGCTGCGACGTGACCTACGGCACCACCGCCGAGTTCGGCTTCGATTACTTGCGCGACAACATGAAGCGCTCGGTCGAGCAGCAGGTGCAGCGCCGCCGCCAGTTCGCGATCGTGGACGAGGTGGACAGCATTCTCATCGACGAGGCCCGCACGCCGCTGATCATCTCCGGCCAGGCCCACAACGACAAGCCCCGTTACGAGCTGGCCGACCGTCTGGCCCGCCACCTGCTCGAGAAGCAGCGTCCCTGGGCCGAGCACGACGAGCGTGTGCGCCAGCTACAGATGCAGGCCAAGGGCCTTGAGGGCGACATCCGTCAGGCCCGCGACAAGACGAAGGTGCCGCAGCTTCAAGCGCAGATGAAGGAAGCCAAGGCCGAGGCGGCCAAGGCCGAGATCGAGCGCAACAAGTTCGTCCAGTACTTCGAGGTGATGCTGGAACGCAAGCAGGCGTTCCTGACCCACGACGGCATCGCCGAGGCCCAGCGGGTCGCCGGCATCGGCTCGTTCTACGTGGACGAGAACATGGACCTGCCCCACCTGATCGAGCAATCGGTGCGGGCCCACGCCGTGTACACGCGTGACAAGGACTATGTGGTGATGCCGGTGGAGGACCAGTACACCGGGCGTGCCCAGCCCGCGGTCGTGATCGTGGACGTCAACACCGGCCGCCCGATGATCGGGCGCCAGTGGTCCGACGGTCTGCACCAGGCCATCGAGTGCAAGGAAAAGGTCAACATCAAGGAAGAGACCCAGACCGTCGCGACAGTGACGATCCAGAACTACTTCAAGACCTATAAGCGTCTCGCGGGCATGACCGGCACCGCCGACACCGAGGCCCAGGAGTTCCACGATATCTACAAGCTCGACGTCGTGGCGATCCCCACCAACCGCACCGCGGTGCGCAAGGACTACCAGGACCTGGTCTTCCTCCCTGCCAAGGACAAGTGGAACTACATCACCGACGAGATCAAGGCGTTCCACGACGTGGGCCGCCCCATCCTCGTCGGCACCACCAGCGTTGAGAAGAGCGAGTCCTTGGGCCAGAACCTGATGCGCCGCCACGCCATCGCGCACGAGATCCTCAACGCCAAGCAGCATGAGCGCGAGGCCAACATCATCGAGGCGGCGGGCCAGCTCGGTGCCGTGATGATCGCTACAAACATGGCCGGCCGCGGCACCGACATCAAGCTCGGCAAGGTCACGCGCGAGCAGCTCATCGAGCACTGGCAGCGTCGCAGCCTCGCGCCCCGCACGCTGACGCCCGACGCGAGCGAGGAGCAGCTCAAGGAAGCGATCTTCCGCAAGGTCGCGACTCAGGAGCTCGAACTCAACAAGAAGGACGCCGAGACCATGCCCCTGCCCGAGCTGGAGCTGCAGCTGCTCCGCGTCTGGGCGGGGCGCCACACGCTCGAATCGCCCAAGGCGATCGAGCGAGCCGACGCCGACACGCTCCGCCGCTGGCTCGACGAGTCCGGCCGCTTCCTGCTCCACCGCATCCGGTGGTTCGACTCCATCGAGGACATGGGCGGTCTGCACGTCATCGGCACCGAGCGCCACGAGGCGCGCCGCATCGACAACCAGCTCCGCGGCCGCTCCGGCCGTCAGGGCGACAAGGGCTCGACCCGCTTCTTCGTCAGCCTCGAAGACGACCTCATGAAGCTCTTCGCTGGCGAGACCACCATGCGGCTGCTCAGCAGCCTGGGCATGAAGGAGGGCGAGAGCATCGAGCACCCGATGCTCAGCAAGAGCATCGAGAATGCCCAGCGAAAGGTCGAAGAACGCAACTTCCAGATCCGAAAGAACGTCCTCGAGTTCGATGAGGTCATGGAGCACCAGCGCCAGACCTTCTACGGCCTGCGCCAACGCGTGCTCGAGGGCCGCGACGTCAAGGGCCTGCTCATCGAGTGGATCGAGAACAGCGTCCAGGACTCGGTCGATGAGTACCTCGCCGAGGACTACTCCGAACGCTGCATCGCCGACTACGCCAACACCGTCATCGGCGTCACCATCGATCCCAAGCGGCTCAAGGGCAAGGAGATCAACGAGATCGAGCACATCCTCCGTGAGGAGGCCAAGTCAGACGCCCGCCAGATGATCGAGATCACCCTCGGCGAGTACATGCCCGCCGAGGGATCCGAGATCGCTATGGACTTCGACGCCAGCGGCCTGATCAACTGGGCCAAGAGCCGTTTCGGCGTCGAGATCCGCGCGGACGAGCTGCACGGTGCTGACACGGGCAACCGCTCCGTGGTCGCCGACCGCCTCCACGCCGCCGCATGCGAGAAGATCGACGCCACCGAGCTCAACGGCATCGAGCAGTACCGTCGCAAGGGCTACGGCGTCGAGCAGCTCGTCAGCTGGGCGAAGAACAAGCTCACCATCGACGTGCAGGCCTCGGAGATCGAGACGGCGATGAAGGACCCCGCCAACTCGCCGCTCAAGGTCCTCATGAAGAAGGCCAAGGACTACTACCTCCAGCGTGAGGTGGTCTATCCGGTCGAGCTGACGATGGATCTCGCGATGCTCATGGCCCGTCAAGCCGGCCCGCAGGAAGCGATGGGCTTCATCGCCAACTGGGCCAACCAGCGTTTCAACGCCGGTTGGCAGCCCCAGGACATCATGCGCCTCGGCCCGCCGCAGAAGGTCTTCGACACCCTCCGCGGGATGAGCGACACGTTCGTGAACTCCGGCAAGCTCGAAGAGGAGATCAAGTCCGCCCAGGCGATCAAGTCCGACGACGAGCTCGACGCGTACCTCAAGAAGCGATTCAACGTGGAAGTGGGGGTGCCCGAGTACATGCGCTACCTCGAGGACGAGGAACGCGACGACGCCGTGCGCTCCCGCGTCGAGAACATCCTCCGCACCGAGCTCCTCCAGCTCGAGCGCATGCTCTGCCTGGAGACGCTCGACCAGTCGTGGAAGGACCATCTCTACGCGATGGATCAGCTCCGCGACTCCATCGGCTTCCGAGCCTTCAGCCAGCTCGATCCCCGCACCGAATACAAGCGCGAGGGCAGCCGCATGTTCCGCACCATGCTCAAGAACGTCCGCGAGCGCGTAACGGACATGATCTTCAAGGCCAAGCTCACGCCCCAGGTCCCGGCCGCGCCGCCCCCGCCCCCGCCGAGCCCCAGCGGACCGCGCCCGGTGCCGCTGCCCACCGGCGGCACGATCAGCGGTCCCGGATTCGACAGCCTCGGCGGTCAGGGCGCGCTGGCCTAACAACCGATCGCTTCACCCACCCATCCACGCAACCCTCCCGCCTCCGGGAGGGTTTTTTGTCTGCGGCCGGGCGACCCGCGTTCGATTGGCAGCGGATCGGCGACCAATACCCTCCTCCCTTCTTCGGGCGTTTCCCCGGAACCCCGGTCGGTGCGCCTCCGTATGGTTGATGGAAGGGGCCGCACTCGCCGGACCCTCGTGGGAATCCATCATGGCTCGCACTCAGTCCTTCCAACGCCGCGCGTTCACGCTGATCGAGTTGCTCGTGGTCATCTCGGTGATCGCGATCCTCGTGAGCCTCACCCTCGCCGCCGGAAGCAAGGTCGTCTCCGTTGGCCGCGAGCGCGGCACGCAGTGGACCCTGCAGACCCTCGACTCGATGATCGCCGAGTACGTTCAATCCAACGGCGCGATCCCCAGCCCGACGGTCCGAGATCCCACCAACACCACCCGACTTGTCGCCATCGTGGACGGCGGGGCCGGCCCCTCGTCCGGCTCACTCGAGAGGTTCGACTCCACGGCGTGGCTGATCTATCAGCTCCAGTCCCAGGGCGCCGACGCCGTTGCCGCCATCGACCAGCTCGACGATCGCGTCCGCAAGGTCGGACTGAGCACCGCAACCATCGCCAACGCGACCACCACCGGCGACCGCACAACCCGCATCCTCGATGTCTGGGGCAACCCCATCCGCTACGTGCACCCTCGCTTCGGCGGCATCCGCGGCGAAGGCACGGGCATCGCCGATCAGATCACCGAAACACTCAGCCTCGACTCGAACGTCGATCTGCTCTATCGCTATTTCAGCCGCGACCCCGTGAACAAGAAAGACTCCGACGGCGGCTCGCCCATCGGCCGTCGACCGTACTTCTACTCCGCCGGCGCCGACGGCGATCCCTCGACGATCGACGACAACATCTACCTCAACCGCCCCAACTTCGAGAAGAAGAAGTGAACCCCGGACGCGCCGGTTTCACACCATCCACGGACGTGCGCCAAATCGAATGTGGAGAGCCGCATTTCCGAAGCGGATTTCGCGTCTCAAGCTGAAGATGGCTCGGAGCGGCGGCCACCGAAGGCATTGCGATTCGGTATTCCAATTAGCCCACGACCGGATTCGCGCCGTCGCGGCACGCTGGCCTTTCGCCGCCGCACGCCCTACCATCGCTCTACACCTCCGGGGTGTAGCGCAGCTTGGTAGCGCGTCTCGTTCGGGACGAGAAGGTCGCAGGTTCAAATCCTGTCACCCCGATTGAAGTGCGAACGCCCGCGAGAACTTTCTCGCGGGCGTTTGTGATTGGTTCTCGGTTCCACGACTTCGCATTCACGCTTCATGCTGCGATGACTGTCGCTGATGTATGCGTCAACCGTGTGCATCAACTGGGTGCTGGGCTGCGTGGTTTGGATGTTGACGAGTGGGCGGCGTGGATTCGCCACCCGGTTGCATCCCTCCGGGTGATCATCAGCACAACGCCCGTGAACTCCGACACGACACGGCCGCTGTGCTCGATCTTCGTCGATGTTGCCAGGTGCGCCCAGGCAGCGTCATTCGAGATCGGCACGATGCGAATGTCACGCAGCGTATGAGTGAACGAGAGCTCTTTGGGAAAGCTCGCATACGCCTGAACGATTTCGTCGGCGCTGCGGTATCGAGGCTCTCCATCCTCGAGCCACACAAAGCGATCGTTGTCCGCGAGAACAGATCGGACGCCCTCGAGATCGCGAGCTTCAAAGGCCCGCTTCCAGCGATCCAGAAGACTCTGTACGTCGCGATCGATACCGGCGGCGTTCGCGATCGTTGGCTGCCTCTCTCGACGTTCGCACCCTTGTACGAAGTTCGCGAAGAGCAGCAACGCGATGGCGGTCCTCACACCAACTCTGAGTGCGGGCGTCTTCATTGGTGCCCCCCCATGGATTCGAATACACCGGGCAGGTACTGCATCGCGCTGGCGACGTTCCCCTCCGTGTCTTGAAACTTCATGACCGTGCCCACGCCCTGGATGAGAAATCCGGGCATGACTACGCGTCCGCCGTGCTTGGCCACGCGATCGGCAATGGTCTTCACATCTTGCACGCTGATGGAACACTCGAAGCCGCGCATTCCCGTGCCGGTGAGTGGCTCGTGTCGCTGATGAAGCGCACCTTCGACACCGGGCTGGCCGGTCATGACCCGCCAGAATCCGGGTGGCCCCCAGGGTTGGAACTTCCAGCCAAAGACCGCTTGGTAGAAGGTCATGGCTCGTTGGCAATCATCGGCGTGGATAGCGAAATGGCACAGAGGATTCGGCATGTTGAGTGACTCCTGGGATTCTGCGAAACGTGATGGATCAACGTAGCCGGCTGACGTTATGGCAACAAGCCGATATACTGCCAAATGATGTCGAGAAACCGACACGAGCCATACGTTCGCTGCCTCGGACTCACGGTCCCCCCTGGACATCGCGTCAAGGCCCACACCCACGCTTGGCCGCAACTGGTGTACGCCGCGCATGGCGTTATCTCGATCGCCGCCGGGGCCGGCTGCTGGGTGGTTCCGCCAACGCGTGCGCTGTGGATCGCAGCGGGCGTGGATCATTCCCTCTCCATGCGGGGGCGCGTGGAGATGCAGACACTGTACTTTCGTCCCGATGTTGCTCCGAAAGTCACTGACGCATGTTGCGTGATCGAAGCGTCTCCCTTGCTGCGGGAACTGATTGTGCACGTCGTTGAATCCGGAGGCATCGATGGATCTTCGACGAGCGGTTGCGCCCTGTTCACAGTGCTCCTCGACCAACTGCGCGTCGTGCCGGAGCGTCCGCTGTCGTTGCCCATGCCAAGGGACGCGCGGGCGAGGCGTGTCGCTGAGGCGGTTCTCTCGAATCCAGGCTCCTCGGTGTCGCTTGAAGCACTTGTGCGGCGGAGTGGGGCAAGTCCTCGAACGATCGAGCGATCTGTTCTCTCTCAAACAGGAATGACCTTTGGCCGCTGGCGTCAGCACGCCCGCCTGCACGAAGCGATCAGACTCCTCGGTGAGGGTCATCCCGTCACAACAGTCGCACGACAGGTCGGTTACCGGAGTCCGAGCGCTTTCGTCGCGGCGTTTCGCAAGTGCTTCGGACGAACGCCGGCGCAGTACTATCACCGGACGCTATGAAGATCAGTGGATCAAGCGATCCATGCCGGCTCACAGTTGACGAGCCAGAGCCGCGTCCCACACCGGAACCTCCTCCAAGAGAAACCATGCTGGCGTACGTTCACCCCGGTGATTATGTGAGCCGTAGATCGAGCGTGCGGATGCCTACGAGCACAAGCGTGCGACCGGCCCCCGCATCAAGATGCAACGCACGATCTGCTTCGTCGAGCGGGCCTTCTCAGGGCTGACATCAAACGCGCCACGCCAGACGATGCCGAGCACCGCCTCGCCGATGATCGGAGGTGTGACGTGGATGTTCCAACGCATCGCAACCCGGCGTGTTGAGTGCCGGGGTCGCGAGGGATTCGGGTTGCGAGTTGGTAAGAGGCGAGGATGCTCTGCGGCCCGCTGACTTAGATGCGCCGCCGCCGCATCGCTGCAAGCCCGCCGATCGCCAGAAGCCCCGTGGCGCCGGGCGTGGGGATGAGGGTGATGGTGACCAAGCCGTTTCCGGGGAGGGTGCCGGAGCCGGCGCTGAGGGCGAGGACGAAGTTGGGCGACTCCGACCAGACGAACGACCCGCCGCCGCCGCCGCCGGCACCCAATCCCCCGCCACCCCCGCCGGAGTATCCGCCGCCGCCACCGCCTGAGGCATCTGACGCTGCACCTCCGCCGCCGAACCCGCCGCGGTAGAAGATCCCGCCTCCTCCTGCCCAGCTCGGCCCCGACAGCCCGCCGAAACCATCTCCGTAGACACCCGCCCCTGAGCTGCCGCCGCCGCCCAACCATCCCGCCCCGCCGCCTCCACCAGCTGTTTCCTCTGAGGCCGCACCGCCGGCCCCGCCGCCGAAGCCGTTCACGCCGCCGAGGCCGCCCGAAGTGCCGGCGTTTTCGCCCGCATCTCCGTTGCGAGTTGCCCGGCCCCAACCACCGGCAGAAGACGCGGTGTTCCCGGGGCCGGCCCCGCCTCCGCCGCCAGCCATGACCAGCGGCGAAGCAGCTCCGGTGATGTACACTGCGCTGGCGCCGCCGCCACCACCGCCAGAATAACCAAATGAAAGTTCGGCCGATGTCCCTTGCTCGCCAACGAGCACAGTGAGCACCGTACCCGCGGTTAGTGTGAAGCGCCCGCCGATCTCGGCACCACGCCCGCCCCGGTTGGCGCCGAAGTTGCCGTTTCCGCCCCCAGCGCCGTAGGCCATCAGGTCGTACTGACCCGTCACCGGAACGATGTAGGACTGCAACGATCCGGTGAAATTGTACTCGATGATCGACGCTGAGGCCTGCCCGGCTGCGACGAAGAGCCCCGCTGCCGCTGTGATGGTCGCCGCGAGGCCCAAGCTCTTGCCGAGGGGGGGTGTCGGGATGTTCATGCGTGAATCTTCCTTCCGGTTCAGAGGTGTGCTTTGGGAGATGAGTGCGAGAGGTGTGCATCCGCACGCCCGAGCGCGAAGCAGCGGGGTTGGAACAGGGGGACTGAGCGATGACCGCCCAAGACGCACCGCGACCACTATGCCGGTGACGGATACGTGCGCGGCCACATCGATGAATTGCTTCAGGGACATCTCTTTCTCTCTCTCCAGAGTTCCCGTGCGAGCTCCTCCCGCGCACGAGCACCCACTGCCGTGCAGCCGCGGATCTGCCAATATACCCCCTTACCTCCGTTTGATCAACGGAATCTCCGCGGATCGAACAAGTCGTTGCGAGGTCCTCATCTGGCCACGAAAAAACGTGTGTCAGAACCCCATCCCCTCACACCTTACAAGAAAAGTTCTGTCGATGAGCTGCTGCCTTGGTGTGTTGGAAAACCCTGCATTTGCAGAGTTGTTCTGCTATCTAGGATCGCGTCGGCAAGACCCGAACGACGGGCAACGGGAAGGAGGAGAGCAATCCGGCACAGGCCGGTATCGCGATCACTGGAGATCGTTCCGATCACTCCCGTCCGTGCGCGGACAGTTGCTTCATAGGCGCTTTCGCCTACAGACAATCAGTTCCTGATCGTTCTTGTCGGCTATCTCTGTGGGACGCGAACCAGGCGGCGCGACCACAATCGTCAACGAATCTGCGTCCAGCTCGTATGCGACACTGACAGGCGTCGAACTCGCAGGCGAATCATCCGGCCAAATAGTCATCAGCTTGAGATTGGCGTCAGATTCCAATCTGAATGAGTAGTTCCTGTCCTTTCCAGTCTCGTCGGTGAAAGTGATCCTGTCTCCCTTGAAGACATACTGGAAAGACACGCTCTTCACGTGGCCGTTCTGGCTTTCCGATTGCGCGAGCCATATTCCCTGTATGTTCTCTTGATCGCAAGACTGTGGCGAGTGCCCGGCGCAGCCGCACAATGACAAGCAAGCAAGTGCCGGTGTAATGAGCGAGTTCTTCATGATGTCAGAGTACTGAAACGTCCCATGCGTCAACGTTCAATGGCCTGTTCCGCGCTGGCCGACCACCGATGCTACCAGAACCAACCGCGTGTGCAGCGTCTCGAAGCGGATGGCAGCCTGCAGGCATGCGTTGGTATCCCGGCTCATTCAAGGTCTCGCCGAGAGCCCGCCTACAAGAAGTCTCTTGGTGTCCTGCCACGCGTTTTATGGAATGAAGAAAGCCCCTCGATTGCTCGAAGGGCCTGTTCGCTGATGGCGTCATCAGCCTCTCTGTGACCCGCACTCCACCCGTGGCAGACGGGCGGCACGGGAACCACACCGGTGAACCCCACACCGAGGCGCCGCGCTCAGCGATCTTCATCGCGGGAGCAGCATCACCGGGCGGAATCGCATCCGATCACGGCTTCCCAGGCCCGGCCGGGCGCTTGGGCATGGGCCATGAGTTCACCAAGTCCAACATCCGCTTCCGCGTCGCCTCGTCGGGCAGGCGTCCGATGCCGCCGCCGATGTTATCGAGCATGTGCGCGGGCTGCGTGGTGCCCGCACGGACCAGCGTGACGGCGGGGTGGCTTACCACATACTTCAGAAAGAACTGAGCCCAGGTCTTGGCGTCAAACTCCGCCGCCCACTCCGGAAGTGGCGTGGATCCCGCGCGTTGGAACAGCGCGCCCACGCCGAACGGGAAGTACGCGATCACGCCGATCTTGCGTTCCTGCGCCAAGGGCAGCAGCTTCTCCGCCGCCTTCACATTGTCCATCGAGTAGTGCACGCCGATAAAATCGATCGGCTCGTTCCGCATCAGCGACTCGATCTCGCCGTGCCGCTCGTTCACAATCGTGGTCACGGCGATGTACCGCACCGAGCCGTCTTCCTTCGCACGCTTCAACTCGGCGAGCAAGCCAGGTGCCGCGTGGGAGGGGAGCTGCACCAGGTCGAGCTTGGGCGTCGCTAGCTTCTTGAGCAGCCCGTCGATCTGCTGCCGCACCAAAGCCCCGTCGGTCTGGAGCGGGCCCGGCGGATGCGCTCGCAGTCCGAGGAACAGCTTCTCCCGCACCCCAAGGTCGGTCACCACGCGGACGGTCATGTCCTCAACGCCCGGCATCGACTGGTGCATCGTGTCCACAAACCGCCCGCCGTTGTCGATCAGCGTCCGCACCACGTTCTTGAGCGCGGCGGGGTCCTGCTTGATGCTGTTGCGGAACTGCACTCCGATGATCGGGAGCTTCTCGCCGGTGGCGGGAATCTCGCGCTGGATCAGCTTCGCCTCTGAGATCGCGGCCAGCAATGGCGATCGCAGCGCCAACGTGGCGCACGCGCCGGCTGTGAGAGCGAGCCATTCACGACGTGTCATGCCACGATCTGCGAGACGTTCCATGCTCAGAATCTCCGGGGTTTCGGTGCGTCCGCCCACCCACGTGCTCGAGTTGGACGCACCAGCCGCACACCGGTTCACAACTTCCGAAAATCACTACAGAAAGGTCCGGCCGGGTTCCATCAGCCGCGTACTTTGCGGGCGTGACGCTCGCCCCCTGTTGTGGTAGTCTCCGCCGCCACCTCCACAGGAGCATCCATGCCTTCCACCGTCTTTGTCTCCACCACCTTCTCTCTCGAGGGGTACGACGTCGTCGAGCAGAAGGGCATCGTCCGCGGCATCGTCGTCCGGGCGCCCACCATCAGCCAAGGCATCATGGGCGGCCTCAAGTCCATCATCGGCGGCAACATCAGCGCCTACGCCGAGATGTGCGAGCAGGCACGCCAGCAGGCCTACGACATCATGGTCGAGCACGCCCTCGCGCGCGGCGCCAACGCTATCGTCGGCGTCCGCTACGACGCCTCCGACATGGGCGGGACATCCGCCGCCACCGAGGTCCTCTGCTACGGAACCGCGGTGGTGGTGCGGCCGAGGTCGTAACGCGAGCCACGTCCAATCGGCTTGACGCGTCCGGCGTGTGGCCGCATCGCGCCCTGGCGGCACGGACGCTTACACCACCATCAACGCCTCCAGCAACGCGTCGCCGGCGATGGTGACAAACTCACCAAGTTCCACGCCCTCCTCGAGGGTCGCGATGACCTCCCCCATGCACTCGATCGTGTCGACGTTCTGGAACATGTCCGTGACAAACGCCGCCGGATCGAGATTGGCTGGAAGGCCCTCGACAAGGTCGCCGACGTGAGCGGCAAGCACCTCGATCCCGTCTCCGGCGTATTGGGCGAAAAGCCGAGCATTGGCAAGGGTTGCGTCTTCGGTGCCGCCCGCGAACGCGACCGCGCCGGCGTCGCCGTCCACGTTGGCGATCCGGATCTCCCATGCCCCGCCGAAGCTTCCCACAATCATGGTGTTCATGCGATGAAAGCCCTATGCACGCGCGAGAGCCAGCCACGATGCCGGCATCGTGACTCGGCGACTCACGCAGCCTCGATGTTGACCTGGATCTCAAGGGAACTGTGGCTCGCGGTCGGCCGCGCCGTGATCTTGTATCCAGGCGTGCCCGAAAAGGTGTACATGTAGGAGGGGTCGTCTCCGGACGAGATCCAGTTGGGGCCATCGTTGACGCCCGCGTTATCGCACATCACAAACCAGTACGGGGCCTTGCCAATCCCGAGCACCTGGACGGGCACCCAGATCTGCACGCCGAATCGCAGCCCGGAAGCCGGGTCCTTCCAGCAGCAGTGCAGATCGATATTGCCGGATGCCACAAACGACAGGGCGCTCTGATCCGCACCGATCGCTTCCGTGCCCCCTGTCGCTTTGAGCGTGGGACCGGGAGAGACCGTCAGGTTCTGAAACACGGCGTCGGTCAGGCTCCCGTTGACCGACCGAACCCAGTTCGTTTTCGTGAAGTTCGTGAACGTGATCTTGTATGCCATGGTGATGTCCTTGAACCGCACCGCGAACAAGCTGGGACTGTGGAGTCGGCTGACGCCGCCGGCTTCGTCGTGCGAAACAGCAACTTGCCGCCCCGGCGCGATCGTGCGACACGCTACCGACGGGTTGAGACGCCACACGGAGGGAAAATCGCGATTGTCAACTTTGTGGCGATTGCGGCGAGTCAGACACGGATGTGGACAGACTCCTGCCTGTCGATGTGGATAAGTCGTCTCGTGCGACTCCGCTGGGTGATCGGAACCGGACACTCGGCGATCTCCTGCAGCGTCGCCACGCTGCGGGCCGACAGGACGACCTTCGCGCCCGCCGCAACCCGCGGCCTCCGGCGTAGCGAGGCCGAGGTCGCTCAACGCGCCCGTAAGCACGATGACCTGGTACTCGAGAGGCTTGACTTGAATGGCCATTCCACAGCCCGGGCACGCGATGAAGCGTGATGAACCCCGGATGCGAGCACGCCGGCGGAGCGCGATCCCGATCAGATCATTTTCACGGCGGATTTACGCGCCGAAGATCGAGGCCACGCACCGTGCGTCCAGCGAGCACCTGCCGCACAGCCGCGGCCCGATTCGGAGGGCTTATGTCGCCAATCGACCCCAAGAAAATGGAACACTGCGCCCATGTCTGTCACGAGTGCCAGGACGCGTGCCTCCGCACCATCGTCCATTGCCTCGATCTGGGCGGCGAGCACGCCGCCCGCGAGCATCAGGTCATGCTGATGGACTGTGCCGCGATCTGCCAGCTCTCGCACAACTTCTTGCACCGCCATTCGTCTCATCACAAGCTCACCTGCGCCGCGTGCGCCGAGGTCTGCCGCGCATGCGCCGAGGGCTGCGAGAAGCTGGGCAAAGAGGACTACACCATGAGCGAGTGCGCGGCCGTGTGCCGCCGCTGCGCGGAGTCCTGCGATCGCATGGCATCCGAAACGCTGTAAACGAGGAGTGACCGCGCATCCGCCGGGCCGGGTGTGATCGCTCGGTGTCGTATTGCGATCGCCCGTTCAACCCGATTGGTCACTCGCCCGGGATATACGAGATCACGCCCTCCCACGGGCTGCTCGCGCTCGCGTAGAGCTTTTTGGCGATGCGTCCGGCGAGGTAGCTCTGCCGCCCCGCGGTGCAGGCGTGGCGCATCGCGTGCGCCATCATCTCCGGGTCTTTGGCGTGGGCGATCGCTGTGTTGAGCAGCACGCCGTCGGCGCCGAGCTCCATCGCCAGCGATGTGTCGCTGGCGCTGCCAACGCCCGCGTCCACGATGACGGGGTACGACGCGTCACCCTGCTTCAGCAACTCCAGACACAGGATGATGTTGGCGCGGTTGAGCACGCCCTGCCCGCTCCCGATCGGAGAACCCGCGGGCATCACGCTCGCGGCTCCCGCTTCTTTGATGCGGATCGCAGAGATCGGATCGTCGCTGGTGTACGCCAGGACTTGGAATCCGTCCTTGACAAGCTCCTTGGTCGCCTCGATCGTCCCGACCGGATCGGGCAGCAGCGTCTTCTTGTCTCCGAGCACCTCGAGCTTCACCCAGCTCGCGCCCGGGTTGCCGAGCTGCTCCAGGATCTCACGCCCCAGGCGCGCCACGCGGATGGCGTCTGCGGCGCTGAAACACCCGGCCGTGTTGGGCAGGATCGTGTACCGCGACAAATCGAGGTACTCGAGCAGGCTCTTGCCCTGCTCGTTGAACAACCGCTCCCGCCGCACCGCGACGGTGATCACCTGTGAGCCGCTCGCATCCAGCGAACGCTGCATCAATTCCATCGACTTGTACTTTCCTGTTCCGACGAACAGGCGGCTCGTGAATGTCCGTCCCGCGATCACCAGCGGCTCGGTCCCAGGTTCGCTCGCGGCGGGTGTCTTGCTCTCGACGATCACGGACATGCATCGCTCCTTGCACAAACCAACGCGAATCCTTCACCCCACACCGCACGCAGACCACGCACAAGCGCGATGCGTCTCTCCGATTTCGCACGACGACCCACAGCCCCTCAACCCCCGCCCACCAGCGTCACGATCTCGACCCGGTCGCCTTCCTTCAGCGATGTCTCGGCGTGCTTGCGGAACGGCACTAGCTCGGCGTTCACCTCTGCCGCGCACGCCTTTCCCCCGAGTCCCAGCGACTCGATGAGCGTCCGCACTGTCGCCTCGGCGGGCAGCTCTCGGGATTGGCCGTTGACAATCACCTGCATGCGTGAGTCTAGATCCGACGCTTCAACCGCCCTGAAAACGCTTGCACTTGCATCCTCAGGACCAAGAATCACCGCGTAACCCGAACAAAATCCACTCCCTACTCATTTCTACGGAATATCGCTTGCATCGCACCCCGCGTTCGGGCAGAATACCGGTAGGAGCTATGAGAGACGCCCTCGCCCATTCCGCCGGGCGAGCCGGCCGACGCGATGTTGGTTTCCGCCGCATCGTTGCTCGAGTTGTGCTCGCAGCCTCGTGCGCCGTTTCGGCGTGGGCCGTCGCTGCGCCCGTCGAGCTGCAGGCGGTCACCATCCAGACCCCCGATGGCCCCGCTTCAGGGTTCCTCGCGACCGTGGACCTCCGCGGCGTGCACGTCATCGTCAGCGGCCCCCTCCAACCGGCCCCCACGCAGCCCGCCAAAGCCAACGCGGCTCTTGAGGACACCAAGACTTTCGCGGAGCGCGAGCACACCCAACTCGCCGTCAATGCCAACTACTTCGGCTGGCTGGGCAAGAAGCACAACGGCGAACCCGCTGAAGTGCTGGGCGCCTGCATCAGCAACGGCGTAGTTGTCTCGCCCGCCCGCGTCTACGACAACAAGCCCGATCCCGCGATCGCGTTCTTTGCCGACCCCGCCGGTGGTGTGATTGCCAAGGTCGGGCGACTCGCGGGCGACGACCTGCGCGGCGCCGTGGCCGCGGTCGCGGGGATCGGGGCGTCATCCACCACCAAGCTCGAAGGCTCGCTGCTCGTGACCGACTCTAAGAACACGGGCGACCAGTCTCGTGTGGACCCGGACAAGCGCCACCCCCGCACCGCCATCGGTGCCAGCGCCGACGGCCGAACCGCCTATGTGGTGGCGATCGACGGGCGCCGCCAGAGCAGCGTCGGCGTCACGCTCCCCGAGCTCGCCGACTACCTGATCTCCATCGGTGCCGCCAACGCGATCAATCTCGACGGCGGCGGCTCAACCGCGCTCGTCTTCACGCCCCAGGACGGCTCGAGCGTGATCACAAACCAACCCAGTGACGGGAAGTTCCGCCCCGTCGCGGTCAACCTCGGATTCCGCCCGAGTGAGACATCGGGGAACGCGGATGTTGTTACAAAGCCCCAGGCCAAGCCCGCTGGAGCGGGCCGCTAGAGGGCGAGAGTGCAGACCCGACTCGTGCGGGTTGACAGGAGAGTAGAGAGATGAAGACTTCCGTTTCCATGCTGGCCCTCGTGGCCGGCCTCGCCGCCGCTTCGCAAGCCGCGACGATCAATCTGTCCCTCATCAAGACCATCGACACCAGCAGCACCGCCACCGCGGGCAACGCCCAGTTCGTCGGCAGCAACGTCTCGGGCATCGCCTGGAACGGCACCGACCTCTGGGTCGGCGGGTACAACGGCGGCCCGAACGGCCAGAATACCGGTATCGCCAAGTACGACGGCACGAGCAACACCTGGGGCGCCTCGTTCGGCAGCCTCGCCACCAACAACAGCCGCGGCATCACGGGCCTCGCCCTCAAGGGCAACAACCTCGCCGCCGGTTGGGACAACGGCGCGGGCAGCGTGAACTCCGTCCGTTCCTTCAATGCCACGACCGGCGCCCAGAACTGGGCTATGGGCGGCGGCACGCCCGACGCCACGCGTCGCGCCATGGGCGGCGTGGCCTTTGACCCCGGCGCGATCGGCGGCGGCACATCGGCTGGCTCGGTTTCGTACCTCGCCCCCGGCTCGGGCCGTCGCCACAGCCTGAATGATGCGTCCGGCAACTACAACTACGGCCAGAACGCCGGCGCCATCATCAACTTCGCCGCCGCCAGCACCACGTGGCGCGGCCACGCCTTCGACCCCGCCACCGGCGATCTGTACACCCGCGAGTCCAACCGCGTCGGCAAGGCCGTCCGCACCGGCGACAACAGCTTCGCGACTCAGACGGTTCTCGTGGCCTTGACCACCCAGTCGGCGGTTGACAACCAGAACATCGCGTTTGTCAACTCCAGCGCCTACGGCAGCTTCCTCATCTTCAACGACCGCAGCATCGCCTCCGCCGGCCAGTCCGCCAGCACCGTCATCAAGGCCTCCGACCTCTCCGGCAACCTGCACACGCTCGACTTCGGCGCGTTCTCGTTCCTGAGCGGCAACGGCGCCTACTCCTTCTCCTTCGACGCCGCGTCGCAGACGCTCGCGATCAGCGACTTCGCCAATCGCAATGTCTACATCTTCGCCGTCCCCACCCCGGGCACGGCCGCCCTCCTCGGCCTCGGCGGCCTGCTCGCCGCCCGCCGCCGCCGGGCCTGATGGATCCGGCCCGCGGAAGTCTGTGCGATCTCACTCTCGGAGCCCGGCCCCTTGGCCGGGCTCTTTTTCTTTCCCGATCCGCACGGACCAAACCCCGCTCGCGATTGCCGACTGAAACATTGTTTCAAAGGGTGCAAACAAAGAGCGAACAACGCACTCGACGGAAATTTCCTCAGTATTTTTCCCACGTCTCGGCCGTTTCTGGTATCTTGACGTAAGGAAGAGTGGGAAGTCGGGAATGGGATCGAATCCCCGTTCGCCGCCCGCCAAGCGAGGATCTGGCATTCGCTTCGACCTCGTCGCCTCGGATTCGTGACGCACGCACAACAGAACGTTCAGCACCGCGTGCGGCAGCGTAACGGAGAGAAACAGTCTCAAGGAAATGAAACACTCCGCACTTTCCCTGAGAGAACGCGAATCGGTTGCCGAAGAATCTAAAGCGGAGCGTTTCGAGTTCCTTGGGCGCCGTCACGGGAAGTGTCAGGGAACTGCATCACGGGAGCGAAGTCATGAAGACCACCAGTCGCAAGCAAGGCTTCACGCTGATCGAACTGCTCATCGTGATCGCGATCATCGCGGTTCTGATCGGGATCCTCTTGCCCGCGCTGGGTAAGGCGCGGGATTCGGCCCGAGGCGTGATCTGTCAATCAAACCTACGTGGCCTCGCAACCGCAAGCGTGATGTACGCTCAGGACTTCAAGAGCCAGTTCGCTCCGAACAACGACTCCTCGAAAACCTACTGGTACGACGTCGCTCGGATCGGGCGGTATCTGCCCCAAGCCAATCGCGCCGACAGCGGGCCGTCGATCAACGAGACCATCGCGGGTGCGACGATGATGTGTCCCAATCATCCCGATGCCGGCAGGTCCTACACGATGAATTACTGGGGCAGCAGCCAGGTTGGTTCGGGCTTCGCGCCGGGAATCAACTCGCAAGGCAAGATCAAGCCAGTCACCGATCCTCTATGCCAAGGTAAAGCCTTTGACCTGAATGCCAACGAGGGCTCGCGTCTGATGCTGATCGCAGAGGGATGGGGCTTGACCGGTCGGACCGACTCAGCGAGCGGGCTGACAAAGTGGTTTACGAACTCTCAGATTGGCGCTCTTGAATGGCCGGGACAACGGTTCGGAGGCGGTGACGGCCTCGTGAGTGTCGGAAACGCGAACTGGGATGGTATAACCACGCCCGGCATTCCGCGCTCGCCGGAGAGAGGGCCTGACGCCCGACCGAATAGGGGCGGCTGGCCCGACCCTGCTTCAGATCTGCCGTACTACCGACACCCGAAGTCCAAGGATCGCTTCACTGATCGCACCAAGGGTGGAGTGCACATCGCCTTCCTGGACACCCACGTCGGCCTCTACAAGCCGACCGAGCTCTATGTTCCAGGAGCGGCGGGCAGCGGAACACGCAATGGAAAGAGCACCTTCCAAGTGCTCTGGAGCCCAGTCGATAGAGACTTGGTGCGTGAGCAGTAAGCTACGACCGCCTGCGGGTCAGCGGTTCATCGACATCGGTTCAGCGCTTGTAGTAGCGGCCGTCGCTCCCATCAGCTGAACCGAACGCTATTGTGCGGCGTGCCGCAGCCCATTTCGGCCAATGGACATTCTCTAATTGAGACCGCTTCAAAGCGGCTCACGGACTCGTACTCCACTCCCTCCCTCGGCGGCGGCATCGACCTCTCTCGCGCCTGCGTCGTCACGCCCGGCCGGCGTCTGGGACGCCTGCTCCTTGCTCGCTTGGCGGAAATGGCCGCCGCGGCATCGCGGTGGTTGTCCCCGCCGCGGCTGGTGACCCCGGTCCAGATCCCCGATGTCGTGCTCGGGATGGGTGAGCGGCCGCCCGCGACCACGAGTCAGCGGGTGCTCGCCTGGAAGAAAGCTCTCGATCTCTCCGACGCCGCCGACGCGGCCCGCGTCATCGGCCCCCGCGCCGAGGGTGTGCACGGCGGCGCCGATCTCGACGACGGACGTTGGCTCGACGACACCGTGTCGCGACTGGCTCGCGCGCTGGTCCTCCCCGCCGAGGTGCCGCAGCGCTGCGCCGCCGTCTCCGCCCGCGGCGAGCACGAACGCTGGGAGGCGCTCGATCGTCTCCGCGAGCGTTACGAGCGGCTGCTGCGCGACGCGGGTCTGGCCGATGCACGCCTCGATCACCTTCGCCGGCTCCGGAACACCGAATCCGCCACCATCGCCGATGACGCCCCGCATGCGATCGTGCTCGTCGGCGTGCTTGAGCTCGACCAGGCCGCCCGCCGAGCGCTCCAGCTCTTCCGCGATCACGCACCCGCGAACACCACCGCCGCGTCTCGTGTCCGTGTGATCTCGCCCAGTGAGGCCAAAGGCCTCGACGAGTGGGGGGCGATCCCGCTACGCAGCCCCGCCGACGACGGAGCACCGCGCGACGAGCACATCAACCTCTACGACCGTTCGATCCTCTGGGCCGCCGATCCCACCCACGCCGCGCACCTCACCATTGACACGATCGCCGCGCTCCAAGACGCGGGCTCTCTGCGCACGCCGCGCGACGCGACCGTCTGCTCGCCCGACGCGTCGTTCACGAGAGAACTCGCGATCGAATCCGCCGCCGTCCCCGGGTTTGCCGTGCACGATGCCGCGGGCGTTTCTCTGTCCTCCACCGGCGTCGGGCGCCTCGTCCATGCCCTCGCCCGCTACCTGCGTCACCGCGACCGCCTCACGCTCGCCAACCTGTGCAAGCACGGGCACGCCCAGCGTGCGATCTCCGCCGCCGGCGTCTTCGGCAACGAGCACCCGGATTGGATCGTCCAGCTCGACGAAGCTGCCGCCGCATCGCCCCGAGCCCAGGTCGACACCGACGACGGCGTGAGCGGCATCGTGGCGAGCTCCCTGCACGCGTTGCTCGAGCTGGCGTCCGACGATCCTGCGCGCCCCCTCGAGCAGCAAGCCATCCGCCTGGGCCGCATGCTCGGCGGGCTGCTGCAATCGTGCGAAGACAACGACTCCATCGACGCGCTCGCGGCCGCTCTGCACGAGCTGGGCGATTGCGCCGGGCTGGCGGGCCCCTTGACACTGCGTGACGCCGCCGATCTGTTGCTGGAAATCCTGCAGAGCGTCGAGCGCGCTCCCGACCCCAGCCCCGGGGCGATCGAGGTCCTGGGCTGGCTCGACGCGGCCTTCGACCCCGCGCCCAACTTGATCTTGCTCGGCTTCAACGCTGGCGTCACGCCCGATCGACCCGGTCCGGGCGCGTGGCTGAACCAGACCGTGATGCGGGCGCTGGGGATGTTCACCGCCGAGCACGCCGCGGCCCGCGACGCGTGCCTCTTGCGTCACATGCTCGCGACTCGCGCGAAGTCGGGTTCCTTGCACGCGATCGTCGCCCGCGCCGACGCCGAGGGCGCCACGCTCTGGCCCAGCCCGTTCTTGTTCGCCTGCGACGACGACACCGCGATCCATCGCGCCGAACGGGCCGCGAGCCCGGAAAGTTCGGTCAGCCCGATCCTCGCTGCCCGACTTCGCCCCGCACCGGCAACGCCACCCGACGCGTTCCCGATCGCGCCCGTGGTGAATAAGCCCATGCCCGACGCCGTGAGCGTGACGGCGTTCCGCGACTACCTCCGCTCGCCCTACGCGTTCTTCATGCGTCACGTGGTCAAGGCCGAGGAAGCGAGCGAGCCGGGTCGCGAGGCTGATTACCGCAACCTCGGCACACTGGTGCACGAGGTTCTGCGAGATTTCGCGCGAGGCCCGGAGGCAACCTCGGCGGACGCGGCCCGGATCGTCTCGTGGTTGCTCGATAGCGCTGAGAAGAGGCTGCAGTCGTGGCCCAGCTATCTTGTTACCAGCACCCGCGGCATGCAGCATCAGACACTGATCCGCCGTCTCCGCCGCTTCGCGCATATGCAGGCGGCCCACCGCGCGGAGGGCTGGACGATCGAGCACACTGAGTGGGAGCCGTCCACCCCGATCACGCTCGAGACGCCCGCGGGGACGCTGTCGCTGCGGGGGCGTATCGATCGCATCGACCGCCGCGACGACGAGCTGATGATCGTCGATTACAAGCTCTCCGACGCGCTCAAGGACGCACGCGACGCGTTCAAGGCGGGACGAAAAAACCAGGATCCGGAGTGGCTCGACCTTCAGCTCCCGCTCTACCGCCACATGCTGCTGCGAGGCGGTGTGATCGCAAGGCGATGGCACCTGGTTTACTGGTCGCTGTGCGCCGACAAGCACACGCCGCGTCTGGTTCGGATCGAGGCGGGCGATGAACACCTGCGTCACGCCGATGAGCTGGCGGCCAGGCTCGCCGAGCAGATGCTCCGGGGCCAGTGGACGCCCCTGGGGGAGCCGTACGACGCCGGCGGCGCGATGTCGCGACTCTGCGGCCTGCGGCTGCTCGACCCTGAGGAGACCGACGAGTGAGCCGCCACCGCGTCATCCTCGCCTCCGCCGGCTCGGGCAAGACCTACGAGCTCGCCGGGCGCTACATCGACTTGCTCGCGCGTGGCGCCGCGCCCGAGCGGATCCTCGCGCTCACGTTCACCCGCAAAGCCGCCGGCGAGATGCTCGCCCGCGTGATCAAGCGGCTCATGGACGCGGTCCGGAGCGAGTCGGCGCGGCGTGACCTCGCGAGCGAGATCGGGACGGAGCTCTCGGCGGCTCGCGCGCGGTCGCTCGCGTTATCGCTGGTGCGCCGCATCGCCGGGGCACGCGTGCAGACGCTCGACGCGTTCCTGACGCAGTCGGTGCGAGCGCTCGCGCCCGACCTGGGCCTGGCTCCAAAGTGGCGGGTGATGGACGAAAGCGAGCAAGACGCCGTCGCCGAGGACGCCCTCGATCGCGTCTTCGACCGCTTGCCGCTGGAGCAGCTCGCGGCGACCGTGGAACGGATGCTGGGCGAGGTGCCCCTGCGGCCCTACGAGGCGCTGCGCCAGGCCGCAACCCTGCTGCACGCCGCATGGCTCGATTGCCCGGACGCTGCGCGATGGGGTGTGCCACCCATCGGCGAATCGGACCCGGAGCACGCCCTCCGCCTTGCCGCGAATCTGCTGGCGTTGCCAAGACCACAGAAGAAGAGTGGGGGCGACGCGACAAACCTGATCGACGCGCTCGAGACGCTCGCCGCCTCGATCCGCAGCCGCCGCTGGCGCGACGCGCTCGGTGCGACCGTGCTCGCCGCCTCCGTCAACGGCGTGGGCAAGTTCGGTCCGGTCGCGATTCCCGAGGCTCATCTGCGTGTGCTCCGCGATCTGCACGCGGCGGTGCGGCTGCTCGCGCTGCGCCGGCTCGCGGAGGAATCCGCGGCCGCGGCCGTTATCGCCGCGGCGTTCGATGCCGCTCAGGCCGAGGCCAAGCGCGAACGCGGCGTGATCGCCTTCGACGATCTCGCACGCCTGCTCGTCCGCGGCGGCGCGGCCGACGACCCTGAGCTGCTCGCGTTCCGGCTCGATTCCAAGATCGATCACGTGCTGCTCGACGAGTTCCAGGACACCTCGCTCGCGCAGTACCGCTGCCTCGAACCCATCCTCTCCGAGATCGCGTCGCAGGAGAGCGACCGCTCCATCTTCGCTGTGGGCGACGTCAAGCAGTCGCTCTACGGCTGGCGCAGCGCGGTGCCCGACCTGCTGCCGGCGCTCCCCGAGCGGCTGCACCTCGGCCCCGCGCAGACCCGCGCCAAGAGCTGGCGTTCATCACCCGCTGTCCTCGACGCGGTGAACGCGGTCTTCACGGGTATCGCCGACAACCCCGCACTCGCGGACTACGTCCACGCGGCCCGCCGCTGGGCGGAGTTCTTCGAGCCGCACCGCGCCGCGAAGCCCGAGATCGGCGGCGAGGTTCGCGTGGAGTTCACCCACGAGCCCGAAGCGGATGGCGATGGCGAGACCCGCAAGATCCCCGCGGCGGAGCTCGAGCGGCGGCACATCGAACAGGTCGCCGCGCGGGTCGCCGCGATCCATACCGAGCACCCACAATGGTCGATCGCGGTGCTGCTGCGGTCCACGACCAACAACCGGCTGACGCGCTACGCCGAGGCTCTCAAAAAGCTCGGCATCGACGCCGCCGAGGAACGCGGCTTCCCGCTCACCGCCGAGCCCGCGGTCAACGCGCTGCTGTCGCTGCTGCAGATCGCCGAGCACCCGGGAGACGCTGTTGCCGGATACCACGTCGCGCTGACGGCCCTCGGAAAGGTTGTGGGGCTGACCGAGCCGCTCAACGCGGCCGCCCGGCGGCGGTGTTCCGACGCGATCCGAGCCGAGATCGCCGATCGCGGGCTCGAATCGCTCGTCCGCCGCGTGCGGCTGAGCCTCACGCCTTCCCTGCACGAACTCGCGGTGGCGCGCCTGATCGAAGTCGAGCGCCTCGCGAGCGGCTTCGATGCCACAGCCGGGGCCACGCTCCCCGAGTTCATCCGCGCTGTCGAGGCGGGCTCGGTGGTCGATCCTTCACGAGCCAAGGTCTGCGTGATGACCATCCACCGCTCCAAGGGCCTGGAGTTCGACGCCGTTGTGCTGCCGGAGCTGAGCCGGCCGTGGTTCCACAAGACGCCGCGGCTGATCGTCGACCGCGGCGAGGAAGGCGAGCTCGACCCTCTCGCCCCGGTGCGCCGCGTCAGTGTCTACCCCGCCGCCGAGCTGCAGGACGCCAGCACCGAGCTGGCGGCGATGGTCCGCCGCTACCGCGCCCGCATCGTGCGCGAGGAACTGAGTTGTCTCTATGTCGCGATGACCCGCGCCGTGCACCGTCTGGACATCCTGCTGCAACGGTCGGGATCCGGCGGCTCGCAGCCTACCTGTGCCCGCGTGCTCCTGCACACCCCCTGGGGCACTGCGGCGAAGGACGATCTCATCGCCCGCTACACGCACGGGAGAAGTGAGAGCGCGGCGCCCCGACCCACGCAACCCGATGACCGACCCGCCGCTCGCGAGGTCGCCATCGCGCTGCGGCCCGCCGATGGCCGAGCCCCCGTCGCCCCCTCGGCCAAGGGCACGAGCGGCGTGGCCGAGCGACTGACATTCGAGCTCACGCGAGCCGATGTTCTCGCCGCGGGCGAGGTATGGCACTACGCGCTCGAAACCATCGAATGGATGGATGACGGTGCCGCAACGAGGGCCGCCTCTCTCGCGGCACAGAAGTTTCGGCTCACCCCCACGCAGCGCGACACGCTGGCGACCCGGCTCGCCCACGCCCTGGCCGGGCCGATGGGTGAACTCTTCCGGCCCGAAACCTACGCCCCTCGCGGCGGCACGACCCTGGTCCTACGCGAGTGGCCCTTCGCGACCGCTCCATCGACCGATTTGCCCGCTCTGCACGGCCGCATCGACCGGCTCGTCGTCGGCGCAACACCTGCCGCCGCTCCGAACGCGGGCTCGGCCCCGCTCTGGGCCGAGATCGTTGATTACAAGGTGCAGATCGCAGAAGGCGACGGGGTGGCAGCAGCCGAGGCCCACCGCCCGCAGCTCGACGCGTACCGCAGAGCCGTTGCCGGCCTGTTCCGGCTCGACGCCGCGGCGGTCACCTGCGTGGTCGCTTTCCCGCTCGGGGGGCTGCGGGTCACCTTGCCGGGTTCGAACCAAAGCCCCGCGTTAGCCGATAAGACACCCGGTCGAAACCGAAAGAAGAACTGACGCCGGGCCGCCGCCCGGTTGGTCTGGAGCACCGATGGGCCTTGCCGAACGACAATACCAATCTTCCGAACGCGACCATTCCTGGTCGGGGTCGGACACGGGCGGACCCGGTTCGTGGGCCAACTTCCGCGGCTGGTCGGTCAACACCTGGCTCATCGTCGTCAATTGCGTGGTCTTCGTCCTCGGTGCCACGCTGCTCGCGGGCCCAGGAATCCCGGTGCTCGAGACCCGCCGCGTCCCTGTCGGCATCACCAACGTCGAGCTCGACACGTTCTACCTACCCGACCGCGGCCCCGCGAGCCGCGCCGATCAGATCCGCGTCGGCCAATCGCTCCGGCGTGAAGTGGTGAATCGCCAAACGCGAGAACTGGTCGATTTGGCCGAGTACCGCGTCCGCCCGCCGCTCGACGCCCTCGGCCACTTTTCTACGCAGAAGGCCTTCCTCGAGATGCAGGTCTGGCGTTTCGTCACCTTCCAGTTCCTCCACGCCGACGTCCTGCACATCTTCTTCAACATGTTCGGCCTGTACATCTTCGGCGGCGTCGTCGAACGCTACCTTGGATCCCGCCGCTACCTCGCCTACTACCTGGTCACCGGCATCTTCGGCGGCCTGCTCTACCTCGTGCTCAATCTGCTGGGCTACCTCGCCCTCCGCTCCGGCATGCCTCCCATCCCGGGCCTGCTCTTCCACCAGACCACAGTCCCCCTCGTCGGCGCCTCCGCCGGTGTCTTCGGCGTCATCATGGCCTGCGCCAAGATCGAGCCCAACTCGATCGTGCAGCTCATCTTCCCGCCGGTGTCGCTCCGGATGAAGACCCTCGCCTACGGCTTCGTCGGTCTCGCTCTGATCAACCTCCTGTTCACCGGCAAGAACGCCGGCGGCGAGGCGGCCCACATCGGCGGCGCGATCGCCGGCTACTACTTCATCCGCAACTCCCACCTACTCGCCGACTTCTTCGATGTCTTCAGCGACTCCCGCAAGCTTCCCAAGCCCGGCAAACGCCGATCGGGCTGGTCGTGGCTGCGGTCCGCGTCGCCCACCGCCCCCAGCGCCGAGGTCGACCGCATCCTTGCCAAGGTCCGCGCTTCCGGCATCGCCAGCCTCACCGAGCAGGAAAAGAAGATCCTCGCCGACGACACCAACCGCCTCCGTGCCCGCGGCGGCTAAGGCGCAGCGACCGACGAATGATCGTTCGATGCCCGCCCCGCTCCGCTTCGACATCCAAGCCCGCTCAAAGGCCTCCGCCGCCCGCTGCGGCGTCGTGACCACGCTCCACGGCTCGTTTCAGACGCCCGCGTTCATGCCCGTCGGCACCAAGGGAACGGTCAAGGGCATCTTGCCCGAGATGATCGAGCGCACCGGCGCAGAGATCCTGCTCAACAACACCTACCACATGCTCCTCCGCCCCGGGCCGGAGCTCGTTTCCAAGCTGGGCGGCGTGCACCGCTTCATGAACTGGCACCGCCCGATCCTCACCGACTCCGGCGGCTATCAGGCCTTCAGCCTCTCGGAGATGAACGCGGTCGACGACGACGGCGTCACCTTCAAGTCCATCGTCGACGGCAGCAGCATCCGCCTCACGCCCGAGCGCGCGACCGAGGTCCAGAACCTACTCGGCCCCGACATCATGATGGCCTTCGACGATTGCCCGCCCTCGATCGATCCCAATGTCGAAGAGCCAACCCAGCCTCGCCTTGCCAGCGCCGCCAAACGCGACGCCACCAGCGGCCCTAGGTCCAAGAAGAAGACGTACGACCACGTCGCCCGGCTCGACGTCGCCAACGAACGCACCGTCCGCTGGCTCGAACGCTGTCTGCAAGCCCACGACCGCAAGGACGAGCAATCGCTCTTCGGCATCGTGCAGGGAGGTACCGACCTCGAGCGTCGCCGCTGGTCGGCCGAGCGCATCTGTGCGATGGACTGCCCCGGCTTCGCGATCGGCGGCGTGGCGGTGGGGGAGCAGGCCGACGACATCGCTCGCGTGGTCCGCTTCACCGCGCCGCTTCTGCCCGACAACAAGCCGCGGTACCTGATGGGCGTCGGCTACGAGCGCGACATCCTCGCCGCGGTGCGCGCCGGCGTCGACATGTTCGACTGCGTGCTCCCCACCCGCAACGGCCGCAACGCCAACGCGTTCACCAGCCGCGGGCAGATGCGGCTGCGCAACGCCCAATTCGCCGAGGACCCGCGTCCGATCGAAGAAGGCTGCGACTGCGAGGCGTGCCGCACGCAGCGGATCGGCGATGCGGACGGGCACTTCTCGAGGGCGTACCTGCGTCACCTCTTCATGGCCGACGAGATGCTGGGGCCGATGCTCGTCACCCTGCACAACCTGCGGCACTTCCAGCGCTTCATGGCCGACCTCCGCGCGACCATTCGCAGCGATGACTGGAATTCCTTTCTGGCGCGCTGGCCGGTCGCCGCCGAAGGCATGGTCTCCCCGAATTGACCCGACCGGCCAGACCTCCCGGTGCGGTCCACGGCCTGGAGAAGGCACGCTCGGTGTCATGAGCCCCGCCTGACATCGTGCTCGAAGGTCCCTAACATTCTCGATTCGGTGTCCTTTGGGTGTCGGCCGCTGGGCGGTCGGGCGGCCTCTGTGCCGACCGGGCGTGCCGGCAATCCGACGACTCGTTTCGCCACATGTTCGCGCCGTTCTCGGTGCGTTGGAGCTTCGATGCAGACCGCCTCTCTGAATGGATTCGAGTTTGTCCTGACGCTGGCTCAGGCGGACACCCCGGCCGCTCAGGCCCCCCTTCAGGCCCCCGCTCAGGCCGCCCCGGCGAGCAACCAGGCCCTCGTCCCGATCGGGATCCCCACCGCGGCCAAGACCGCCGCCACCGAGAGTCAGCCGCTCGCTCCCAACACCGTCCCCGCCGGACCGACGGGCGCCCCGCGTGGCATGGACATGACTTTCCTGTTCATCATGGTCGGCTTCCTCCTGCTCATGATCTTCATGACCTGGAGCGGCAGCCGCAAGGAAAAGAAGAAGCGCGAGGAACTCAACAGCGCGCTGGGCAAGGGCGACACCGTCCAGACCATCGGCGGGATCATCGGCGAGATCGTCGAACTGGGCGACAAGGACGTGGTGCTCCGCTCGGTCGACGGGCGGATCCGCTTCGCCCGCTCCGCGATCCAGGGCATCCTCAAGTCCAAGGGCGACAAGTCCGACGCCCGCGCCGACGCCACGGTTGAGCCCAAGCTCGCCGCCACCGCCAACGCGCGCTGATCGCCTCCTCCATCACGCACTCCGCTCGACGACGGGAACTCCGAGATTCGCATGGGCAAGCTCTACCGCAATCTGTGTCTCTGCATCGGCATGCTGATCTTCTTCTTCTGGGCGATGTACCCGCCCGCGGAGAAGCTGCGGCTCGGCAAGGATCTCGCCGGCGGCGTCACGCTGGTTTACCAGCTCGACATCGCCACCAACGAAGACGCCACCCGGGTCGTCAACGACACGATCAACGCCCTCAAGGACCGCGTGGACCCCGACGGCCTGCTCGAGATCGCGATGGTCCGCCAGGGCCGCGACCGCATCGAGATCTCGATGCCGCTCCCGCGGCAGGAGGTCAAGGACCTCCGAGCCAAGTACGAGGACGAGCTCAAGGCGCTGGGCCGCAACGCCCTGTCCCGTGACCGCCTGGCCGACGTTCTGGCGCTGCCAGCCGCCGAGCGTGCCGCCCGTTTCGAGGAGCTCTCCAAAGGCAACCCGCGCCGCAAGGAGCTGCTCGACAAGCTCGCCGCTCAGCAGGAGACCGCGAAGCTGATGCGAGAGCAGCTCGCCCAGGCCAAGGCAGCCAATGCGCCGCAGGGCGAGCTCGACGTCCTCATCGACAAGGCGGGCGAGGCCGAGCTGGCCGCCGAGGAGTCGATGAAGGGCGTGCTCGCGACCTTCCTCCCCTCCGCCGAGGTCCGCCAGGCCATGAACCTGTCGGACAAGCAGGAGTCGATCCAGGACGACAAGGGCAAGCTGATCAAGACCCCCAGCCCGCGAGAGCGTGCGCTCTCGCGTCTCCGCACGTCCTACCCCGACGCCCTGCCGGAGCTGGAGCGCGTACAGGCCGCGTACAACGCCTACGCCGCCAAACGTACCTCGCTCGACGACCCGCAGGACCTCATCCGCATGCTGCAGGGCGCCGGCGTGCTGTCGTTCCGCATCACCGTCGCGCCCAACACCTACCCCGACGAGCAGCGCCTCCGTCAGGAGCTCCGCGAGAAGGGCCCCGCCCTGTCGCGCTCCAACGAAGTCCGCTGGTTCAAGATCAACCGCATCTCGAGCTGGTACGAGTCCATTTCCCAGCTCGAGCACCTCAACGCCGATCCGGCCGGGTACTTCGCCGGCCGCCGCTACGTGGTCGAGGAGTACCAGGGCCAGTACTACATGCTCTGCTGGGACATCCGCGGCAGCCGCCTCACCCGCGCCGAGGGCGACTGGGGCGTCGCCGGCGCGTCCGAAGGCCGCGACCAGCGCGGTTTCCCGTCCATCGACTTCCAGATGGACGCCCGCGGCGCGTTGCTCCTGGGCGAACTGACCAAGGACCACGTCGATGAGAACATGGCGGTCCTCCTCGACGACGAGGTCTACACCGCCCCCAACCTGCGCTCGGCGATCAGCAACCGCGGCCAGATCACCGGCAGCTTCTCTTCGGAAGACATCCGCTACATCGTCCGCGTGCTGGGTGCCGGGTCGCTCCAGGCCAAGCTCAGCCCCGAGCCCATCTCCCGCAGCTCCGTGGGCCCAGAGCTCGGCGCCGACAACCTGAGCAAGGGCTTCCTCTCGGGCGTTGTCTCGATCATCCTGGTCTCGGCCTTCATTGTCGTCTACTACTTCGGTGCTGGCTTCATCGCCGTGCTCGCCCTGTTCGCCAACGCCGTCTTCGTGCTCGGCGCCCTGGCGCTCAACAAGGCCGCCTTCAGCATGCCCGGCATCGCCGGCATCATCCTGACCTTCGGCATGGCGGTCGACTCCAACGTCCTGGTCTACGAACGCATCCGCGAGGAAATCCTCGCCGGCGCCGACGCCAAGACCGCCTCCCGCATCGGCTTCGAGAAAGCGTTCAGCTCCATCCTCGACGGCAACGTCACCAACCTGATCGTCTGCGTCGTCCTCGCCTACACCGGAACCGCCGAGATTCGCGGCTTCGCCATCACCATGGGCATCGGCGTCATCTCGACGCTCTTCGCCGCCCTCATCTTCAGCCGCCTGCTCTTCGGCGTCGCCCTCAACACCTTCGGCTGGAAGAAGATCAACATGCTCCCGCTCGCCGTCCCGGCGCTCCAGCGGGCTCTCACTCCCAACATCGATTGGCTCCGACTGCGTCCCGCCTTCTTCACGTTCTCGATCGCCTACGTCTTGCTCGGCATCGGCTTCATCGTGGTCCAGGGCCGCGAGATGCTCGACAACGAGTTCCGCGGCGGCACCGCCGTTACGCTCGAGTTCAAGCAGAAGTCTCCCGGCTCCAGCGACCGCGTCATGCTCACGCGTTCCGAGGTTCAGGAACGCGTGGCCCAGATCGGTGCCGCCGCCGCTCAGGACAACCCGCTGCGCGAGCTCGTCAACGCCGAGGTGCTGCCGATCGACCCGCAGTCCGACGGCGTCACCAGCGACAAGTTCACCGTCAAAACCACCCTGACCGAGGACGAGGACAGCACGATTCAGAAGTCGCTGGTCTCCAAGTTCTCCGACGTGATGGAGCTCTCGCCCGCGCTCACGTTCGCCCGCTCCGAGGCCGAGTCGCTCCGCGACGCCCCCGTCTACCGGATCGTCTCGCCCGACCTCGGCACCAACCTCGGCCGCACGCTCACCTCACCCAAGAACGTCGGCGACATGGTCGGCGGCGTCGCCATCGCGCTCGACAAGATCGAGCCCCCCGTCTCACTCGCAACCCTTACCACCCGCCTCGACACCGTGCGTGCCCGGCCGGATTACGCCGATTCTCTCTCCCGCAAGCACTCCGTGATTGTGCTGGAAGGGTCGGAAGACGCCGTACGCTCCGCGGCGTTCGTCGTGTTCGATGAGACGGCCCGCGTCTTCGACAACGAAGCCCGCTGGTCCGATGTGCTCGCCGCCCGCGAGTGGAAGCTCACGCGCGAGGCACTCACCCAGGCCCAGATCCCCGCGACCGTTGTGCTCTTCAGCGCCGCGATCGCCGACACCTTCCGCGCCCAGGCGATCGTCGCGACGGTTGTCAGCTTCACGATGATCTCGCTCTACATCTGGTTCCGGTTCAAGAGCCTGCGGTACTCGCTCGCCGCCCTCATCGCCCTCATCCACGACGTGCTGGTCGTGATCGCGTGCGTGGCCCTGTGCGAGTGGATGTACAAGCACCCCACGACCGAGGGCATCGCCATCTCGTTGGGGTTGCTCCCGTTCCGCATCGACCTGAACATGATCGCCGCCCTGCTGACGATCGCCGGCTACTCGCTCAACGACACCATCGTCATCATGGACCGCATCCGCGAGGTCAAGGGCAAGAGCGCCGAAGCCGACTACGACATGATCAACGACGCCATCAACGGCACGCTCAGCCGCACCGTCATCACCGGCGGCTCGACCCTCTTCTCCTGCGTGGCACTCTACATCCTCGGCGGCGAAGGCATGCGGGCCTTCGCGTTCGCGCTCACCATCGGTCTGATCGTCGGCACCTACTCCTCGGTCGGTGTCGCCGCTCCGTTGGTGTGGTCCGGCAAGCGCCGAAAGGCCGATGATGCTGCGGTGACAAGCGACGGCAGCGTTGCCGTCGCCGCTCGCTAGTCGCCACCCCCGGAGGGCT
>DASVYC010000049.1:0-14095 GCA_036392375.1 Phycisphaerales bacterium | reverse complement strand
AGGAGTACCTCCGTCGCATGTACGCCGTCGCCGCGGGAGCGACCACGGTCGAAGGGAACCGCCCCGGCCGCGAGGAGATGTCGCCGACCGAGTACCGCCTCAACATCCTCCCGTTCGGTGGCTACGTCAAGATGCTGGGTCAGGAGGATCTGAACCCCGAAGCGGTGAGCGCGGCCCCCGATTCCTATCAGAACTGCGTGCCCTGGAAGCGCATGGTCGTGATCAGCGCGGGCGTGATGATGAACATCATCACCGCGGCGTTGATCTTCATGTTGGTGTTCAAGTTCGGCCTTCGCACCGAGCCTGCGATTGTCGGAGCCGTGAACGTGAACGCCGCCGCCGCCCGCGCGGTCGCCAGCAACGCCAAGGAGCTGGGCATCAACCACCCAGGCCTGCAGCCCGGGGACGAGATTATCGAGATCGACGGCAAATCGCCCCGACAGTTCGCGGATGTTGTCGTCACCGCCGCGATGACGCGCCGGGGAACGCCTCTGGAAGTGGTGGTGAAGCGCCCGGGAGTCGAAACTCCGGTTCGCTTTGCGATCAAGCCCGAGACCGGCGAGGGACAGCGGCTGCTCGAGCTGGGCGTGGCGCCCGCGATGTCGCGGCAGCTCAGAACCAGCACCGATGAGAACGCGGTGCGCGAGTTTGAGCAAGGGCTGGCCAGGCTCGGTGCCGTCGGGGTGACATCGGGTTCAACGCTCGAGTCCATCGACGGCATCGGCGGCGTCCGCTACGCGCACGAGCTGGATCTCGCGGCCGAGAAGGGCCGTCCGTTTGCCGCAACGTTCAAGACGCCGCAGGGCGAAACGCGCACCGTCACGCTGACCCCGCGGGCTGCGTTCGAGGACGATGTGGTGAAGCAGGGTGAGCGCGAGATGCTTCAACGGCACCTGCTGGGCCTGACCGGGGTAATCCGCGTCGAGTCGCCCACCGACGAGGCGAAAAAGCAGGGGCTTCAGCACGGCGACGTCTTTGTTCGCCTCGGACCGGTGGAGTTCCCGAGCGTTGCGGTGGGTGTGCGGGAGATCCGCGCCGCCGCTGGCCGGACGATCGATGCGGTGGTGCGACGCGCCGTTGGTGGCAAACCGGAAGACGTGAAACTCACGCTGCGGGTCTCACGTGCGGGAACGATCGGCTTCAACGTGGACGACACCATGTCGGACGCGACGATCCTCGGCGCGCCTCTGGCTTCTCGTGCCGTGACCAATGAGCGCGGCGAGCCCGACGGCCCCAAGACCCGCAGCATCCCAACCGCCGCTGCGACCACCCCGATCGCGCCGGGCTCCGAGATTCTCTCCGTGAATGACACGGTGGTGCGAAACTTCACCGACGTGCGTGAGGCGATTCGCTCGGTCGTGGATCGCGGCGCGTCGTCCGTGCGATTCGCGCTGCGTTCGCCAGTGGGAGAGGCGACAACGAGTGTGGAATTCGCCCTCGCTCCAGAGGACGCCAAGGCGCTGCGCGAGCTCAAGTGGGTCAGCCCGATCGGCATCGGCGCGTTCGAACCCGAGAAGATCCTACTCAAGGCCACCGGCCCTCTCGACGCCATCGCGGTGGGGCTGGGCGAGACAAAGCGGGTCATGCTGATGACCTACATGACATTCGTTCGCTTGTTCGAGGGAACGGTGAAGGTCGAGCACCTCAAGGGCCCCGTCGGGATCGCGCACACCGGCACGATCATCGCCGACCGCGGTCTGATCTGGTTGCTGTTCTTTATGGCGCTGATCAGCGTCAACCTCGCGGTGGTGAACTTCCTGCCGCTGCCGATCGTGGACGGCGGGCAGTTCTTGTTCATCTTGTACGAGCAGATCTTCAAGCGCCCCGTGCCGATCGGTTTCCAGAATGCCGCGACGCTGGCGGGGTTGGTGCTCATCGGATCGATGTTCATCGTGGTGACCTTCAACGACATCATGAATCTGTTCCGGTCGTGAGCCGGGCCCGCACCCTGTGACCCAGATGCTGGACGCGATCCTCGGCATGCTCCCGGTTCTGGCGCTTGGGCTGGCCCTGTACGTGGGCGTGCTCACGGTCTTCACACACCGCCGTCTCACCCGCCCGCCCCGTCGCACGTACGCGTGGGCGGTCTCCAAGGGGCTGCCCGGCGACCCCGGCGAACTGACGGTGCCACGCCGCTTTGAGCGTTTCGAGTTCTCGCGCGAGGCGGTGACGCTGATCGGGTGGAACATCGATGGCGATCGGCCCGACGGCCCGGTGGTCGTCCTGACGCACGGCTGGGCCGACTCGAAAGTGGGAGCCCTGCGACGCGTCGAAGCGATCGCTCCCTTTGCCTCACGCGTCATCGCCTGGGACCTGCGCGGCCACGGCGAGAGCGCCGGTGCGTCCACTCTCGGGTTGAGCGAGAAGGACGACCTGCTCGCGCTGCTCGAAACGCTCGGCACCGATACTCGGGGGGACGGCACGCCGATCATGCTCTTTGGTTGGTCGCTCGGCGCCGGCGTGTCTCTGGCGGTTGCGGCCGACTGCAACCGGGTGCGGGGCGTGATCGCGGAATCGCCTTATCGCCATCCGCAGACGCCGGCGCGGAATGTCCTGTCGGCCCGGTCGATGCCCTGGCGGCTCAATCTCCCGCTCGCGCTCCGGCTGATCGGACCCGGACGCGCCTGGCGTGGGTTCGATCGGCGCGAGGTGGCGAGCCGTCTGCGCGTGCCCCTCCTGGTCATCCACGGCGAACAGGACATGGTGTCTCCCATCGAGGACGGCCGAGCGATTGCTGAGGCCGGTGGAGGCACGATGCTGGCGCTCGCCGCCGGGCACAACGACGTGTGGACCGGGGACGCGGCCGACGAAGCGAGACGGGCGGTCTGCACCTTCATCGAGTGCCTTTCGCGCCCGCGCAGCGTCGGCACCGCTCATTCGATTGGCTGATCAGGCCTCGGGCCGGGGCTCGCCGATCTCGCCGCCGTCGGGTTGGGCAGTCTTCTTGACCGGGATCACCAGCGAGGCCACCACGCCAGCGGCAAGGGCTGCCGCGATCACGCCCAGGCTCACGCCCGTCCCGAAGTGGATGTGCCAGTAGGTCAGGATCATCTTCACCCCGATGAACGCCAGCACGAAGGCCAGGCTGTACTTGAGCAGCCTGAATTTGTCCATCATCGCCGCGAGCGCGAAATACATCGAGCGCAGACCCAGGATCGCGAAAACGTTCGAGGTGAACACCAGGAACGGGTCTTGGGTGATCGCGAAGATGGCTGGGATCGAGTCGATCGCAAAGATGACGTCGGTGCTCTCCACAATGAGCAGCACCAGGAACATGGGCGTCATGAACAGTTTGCTGTCGAGCTTGATGAAGAACTTCTGACCCTCGATCTTGGGGTGCAGAGGGAAGAGCTTGCGTGCCGCGCGATAGACGAATCCTTCCTCGGGTTCGATGTGGTCCTCGCCGCCTCGGAGCATCTTGAACGCGGTGTAGATGAGCACGGCGCCGAAGAAGTAGAGGATCCACTGGAACTCCTTGATGAGCACGGCGCCGACGCCGATCATCAGGCCGCGCATGATGAGCGCGCCCAGGATGCCCCAGAAGAGCACGCGGTGCTGGTACTCCCGCGGGATGCGGAAGTGCGCGAAGATCAGCGCGATCACGAAGATGTTGTCCAGGCTGAGGCTGTACTCGATCAGCCAGCCGGACAGAAACTCGAGCATCGCGTGCTTGCCCGGGGAGATCTGTTGGGAGATGGGATCCATCTCCGATGCCGGGGTGGGCGTGGAGGTGCTGTGCATCATCGCCGCGTGCCGGGCCCGCACGGCATCTCCGAGACCGTAGTGGTTCTGGTCGTACAGGTAATAGACCACGCCGCTGAAACCAAGAGCGAGCACGACGCAGACGCCGGTCCAGAAGAGGGCGGCCTTGGTGCTGATCGCGTGCGGCTTGCGATTCACCACAAACAGGTCCAGGGCCAGCATCACCAGCACGAACCCGACGAACCCGGTGTAGAGTGTGAACATCGCGAAGCGTATGTGGAGCGGCGGGCGTGGAATCAGGTGCCCGGCACCAGTGTGCCCAGCGTGGTGGGCGCGAGCGGGAATGCCGCCGCGACCGATCGCATCTCGTCCACCGTCACCTTGGCGATGCGGTCGAGTTCCTCCTCAAGGGAGGTGTATCGCCCCAGCGACGACCAGAGCCGCCCCAGGCGCTGCATGCGGTCGGAGGGCCGCTCGCCTCCCACCGTCGCGCCGGTGAGGATCTTGTTGCGCAGCCGGTCCAGGTCGTCCTGTTTCAGGCTCTGGGCAAGATCGCTGATCTCGCGGCGGATCACGCTCTCGATCTCGCCAAGCCGCGAGGGCTCGCCCGAAGCGTAAATGAAGTAGTCGCCGACCCCGTCGTGGGCATCGAATCCCGCCTGCGCGTCCTCCGCGATCCCCGACTCGACCAGGGCCCAGTGCAGGCGGCTGTTGTCGGCCATGCCCAAAACCTGGGTCAACAGGCTGGCGGCGTAACGGCGGTCGTCATCCACCGCCGGGCCCGGAGCCATGCCCAGCAGGTAGCCGCGTGAGACCTTGGCATCGGTGAGCTCCAGCCGCTCAGGAGAGTGCCCGCCGGGAGTGCGACGGTTGTTGCGGGTGGTGGGCTTCCACGAGCGGCACAGCTCGTCGATCTGCTCGCAGGCTCGATCGAAATCAACCCGCCCCGCGAGTGAAACCGTGGTGTTGTTGGCCGAGTAGCGGTCGTCGAAGTACGCCCGCATCTGCATGCTGGTCAGCGCTGTGATGCTGTCCGACGTGCCAAGCACGCGGTGCCCCATCGGGTGCGCGGCATAATGCTTCTCCATCACGGACTCGAACAACACCCAGAAGGGGTTGTCCTTGTACATCGCGATCTCTTCCAGAATCACGCCCTTCTCGGTGTCAAAGTCGCTCTGGCGGAGAGCCGGACGCATCATCCGTGCTAACAACTCGATCGCCCGCGGCAGATGCTCCGGCAGCGTCGAGGCGTAGAAACACGTCACCTCGTGGCTCGTGTACGCGTTGTTCTTGGCGCCGATCTGGTCGAACGCCTGGTTCAACTGCTCGGCCGAGATGTCGCTCGTGCCCTTGAACATCATGTGCTCAAGGAAATGGCTGACGCCCATCACCCGCGCGTCCTCGTCGCGGGCGCCCGTTCGCACAAAGAACCCGGCCGCCGACGTCACGGCGGTGGGGTCGACCTCGGCGACGATGGTCAGTCCATTGGGCAGCGTCCGTTGCTTGAACTCGATGGCCATGACAGGAGTTTATCGAGCGGATGGGAACGGGAGCAGAATCGCCATTGGGGCCCAAGGTTGTGCCCAAGGTTGGACCCCAAGGTTGGGACATTGGGAATCCGCTCCTGGAGTCTCTTTCCCGTCTACGCCACGTCTCCAAGCCCCTTGATCGCACGCGAAAGGTCGCGGCAGATCTCCTCGGGCTTGTCGCTGCCGCAGACCACGCTGCTCACGGCGATGCCCGCGCAACCCAGCTTCACGAGCTGCCCAATGTTCTGCTTGGTGATCCCGCTGATCGCCAGGTGAGGAACTCGCCTGGTCGATTCGTCCTCGAGATAAGCCCGCAGCAAGTCCGGTCCGCTCAGGCTGGGCTTGGGCTTGGTGGTCGACGCGAACATCGGACCCAGGCCGCAGACGTCGGCACCTTCCAGGACGGCCGCTCGAGCCTGCTCGATCGTTGCGCAGCTGATTCCCAGCCGCAGCGACGAGCCGATTATCTTGCGGGCGTCGGCGATCGACATGTCGGTCTGGCCCAGGTGCACGCCGTCGGCATTGGCGAGCATCGCGATGTCAGGCCGGTCGTTGATGACCACCGCGGCTCCGGATCGCCGCGCGTATTCCACTACGGTCTTGGCCCGCCCCAGCAGATCGCGGTCGCTCAGGCCCTTCTCGCGGAGCTGGATGCAGTCCGCGCCGCCCTCCACGGCACGCCGCACGACTTCGGTCCAGCGGTGGTGGGTGCACAGCGATTCGGTGACGAGCACGCACAGCGTCCACTGCGGGCCCCGCCCGCCGAAGAGCGCCAGCTCGACCTGCTTGGAAACGTCGTACGCGCGATAGCGGATGCGCTCCAGCGCGGCGGCAACTCCGCCGGAGCCCAGGTTTTTGGACGACTCTTCCAGCACCCGTAGCGACTCGGTGAGCCGTGAAGCCGCTGCGGCCGCCAGCGCCAACTCACTCTCGCGCCGACCCTCGGAGGCGGTTGTGATCGATGTCCCCACGTCATTGGCGGAATCCCGCCAAGCCAGAAGATGACCGCGGTCCACAGGCAATTGGCCTATGGAGAGGGTTATGTCGTGGCGGAGCTGCTTCAGGGCGGCCGAGAGCGCCGCGTGGTTCAACCGCAGACGGGCAAGGTCCTCGAGCATCCGCAGCCCCTCGCGGGCGCGGTTGGCGTTGGCGTCGATGACACGGAGGATCGCGGACATCGGGCACAGGCTATCCGCCCTCGGACGCGAAAGCCTGCTACTTTGTGGCAACGGATGCCCGATCACGCGCCCCGCGATTCCCGCGATGTCCCGTCGTCCGCCGACGCCAAGCGCCGCCCGCGCCTGCCCGGCGCGGTGGTGGTGCGTTCCTCGCCCGACGAGTTGATCGACGCCCTCGCCGCGGACTTGTTCCTGCACAGCCTCGCGTGCGTGCGCCAGTTTGGAGACTTCCACTTGGCCCTGGGGGTCTGGCCGGAAGCCGAGCGGTTCTTTCTGCGCCTGCTCTACGACCCGCGCTTCCGCGAGTTGCCGTGGGTGCGGACGCACCTGTGGATCGTTGAGGATTCGGTGCCTTCGTCGAGGTTCGCGGCGTTGGAGGATTCGATCGTCGGCCAGTCCGATATCCCCGAGAATCAGGTGCATCGGGTGGTTGGCGATTCGCCAGCCGAAGCCGCGGAGCGGTACGAGGCTGCGTTGCGGGAGACGCTGGGGTGGCGAGAGAAGGGGCATGATCGTCTGGACTTTGCGCTCTTGCCCGTGCTTGGCGGCGGCGAGACGCTGGGCATCGAACTCCGTCAACCCGATGCCCCGCTTGTGACACTGCTTGATGACGCCGTGACGATGTCGGCTCGGTTGCTGAACGCGACGCGATTTCTGGCTCTGCTCGCGCTCGGGGAAGGCAGCGCGGAAGCCGTGAAGCAGATCGATCGATCTCCGCGCCGCGCGAAAGACGCGATGATCCCGGGCGGGCGCTTGCACGCATGTGATCTTCGTCCGCTCGGCGGCGAAGTCCGCTGGTACGTGGACGAGTCTCTCTGCGACGATGTGCCCGCCTTGCCGCCGATTCCTCTCGACGGAGACAGCGCGTAACCATGGCGACCTATTCCGTCGAGCCCAATCCCGATATCGCTTACAAGATCGCGTACGAGGACGAGCACCTGCTGGTGGTCGACAAGCCCTGCCGCGTCGTCTCCACGCCCGGAGCCGGTCACGAGCGCACCTCGCTGCTGAGCGGCCTCTTCGCGACCTTTGGCAACGAGCTGCAGAACCTGGGCAAGGACCGCGACTTTGGCATGCTCCACCGCCTCGACCGCGAGACCAGCGGCCTGCTGCTCGTCGCCCGCAAGAAGTCGTCGTACGACGCCTTGCGAGCGTTGTTTGAAAAGCGCGACATCAAGAAGTTCTACTTCGCCGTCGTGGCGAACGCGCCGCGGCAAGACACCGGAGTCATCCGCAAGCCCATCGCCGAGACCCGCTCCGGCTCGATTCCCAAGAACGGCGAGATGAAGCTCGCCAAGCTCAGCGGCAGCGGCAAGCCCGCGATCACCGCTTACCGCGTGCTCTCCAAGGGCCCCGCGGCCTGCCTGCTCGAATGCCGCGCCGTCACGGGACGCTTGCACCAGCTCCGCGTCCATCTCGACTCGATCGGATGCCCGATCTTCGGCGACAGCCTGTACGCGCCGCCGCCGGTCGCGGCCGGGGCGCCGAGACTGGCGCTGCACGCCCACCGCCTCGCCCTCGATCACCCAATCACCGGTGAGCCGCTCGACGTGCGATCACCTCTGCCCAAAGACCTGCGGCACGTGATCAAGCGCCTGGGAATGGACCCGCCAAGCAACGACGATTAGCCATCGATCGCGGCCATCACTTCGACGGCGATCCCGTCGGCGTGCAGCATGCCGGAATCGGTGAGTATCCAGCGATCGCCATCACACGTCATCTGCGCTCGCGAAACGAGCCGATCTCGTAAGCGATCGAGCCGAGCCCGCGACCCGGGCTTCCGAGCTTCACACCGATCCAGCAGTGCCCCGGCGTCGACGCCTTCTCCCAGCCGCAGGCCGGTCCAGAACGTTTCCTGCACGAGCCGCAGCTCGTCGGGAGCTTCCACATCCGTGACCGGGGCCAACCCGTCCGCGCTGGGCGTGTTCAGGTAATCGTCGAGACGCGGGGCGTTCTTCCACCGCCAGCCCGCGACGTGCCCCGAGGCCGACGGCCCCGCGGCGAGCCACTGCTCCTGCCGCCAGTACGCGAGGTTGTGCCGGGCCTCCGCGCCCGGCTTGGCGTAGTTGCTGATCTCGTACCGTCGCAGCCCGGCCTCGGCGAGCACGCTGCGGGTGCGCTCGTACATCTCGACCTCAACATCCTCGTCCGCGGGCGAGAACTCGCCGCGCTTCAGCCGTGCAGTCATCGCGGTGTTGGGTTCGTACGTGAGGTTGTAGCAGGAGACGTGCTCGGTTCCCAGCGCCACGGCCCGGCGGAGATCGGTCTCCCATTCGAGGAGCGTTTGCCCGGGCACGCCGAAAATCAGGTCGACCGACTGACGCCCGATCCCCGCGCGTCGGGCGATCTCCAGAGCGCGGGCGACGTTCTCGGGGTCGTGCCGGCGTTCCAGCGTGCGTAGGTGTCGGGCCTCGAACGACTGAGCGCCCATGCTCACGCGGTTCACGCCCCCGGCGCGGAGGCGATCGAGCAACGCAGGCGTGACCGACTCTGGGTTGCACTCGACGGTGAACTCCGCCGCGCCCCGGTGGGTGTCGGAGAGGTCAAAGAGCCTCGCCATCGCCGTCAGCAGACGGTCCCACAGATCGACCCTCAGCAGGGAGGGGGTCCCTCCGCCTACGAACAAAGTCCGAAGAGGCAGGCCAGTGGCCGCGGGTGCGAGGGCCTGCAGCTCGCGAATCAGCCGGTCCGTAAACGCGTCCTGCCGGTCCTGAGTGTCGACCAAGCTATAGAAATCGCAATAGTGGCATTTGTGGGCGCAGAACGGAACATGGATGTAGAGGGAGCGAACAGCATTATGTGCCCCGCGCCCGAGTTGCGCGCCGCCGGCATCCGGGCCAGCGTTCAGTCCCGCCTGCGGATCGCGCAGGGGGTGTCCCGGGCCGATTCCCGCCCTCGCCCCTTGTTGGGGCAGCGATATTCGGGTATCGTGCGTCGGGGGCGGCATGGGATTGGGGTGGACGACGGGGTGATTGGGAGTGGGCGGGAGTGGCGGTCGTGGAACGATCGCCGGTCAGGACGACTTCGGCTCGACCCGTGGATGCTTGGGTCGGCCGCGGAAACGCAAGGATTCCGCCTCGCCGATCTCGGGACGTGCGGGAATGCCAGAGACGCGGCCCGGTGGCGGGCGGCGGCTGACGCAGGACCCTTGGTCGGTACCACTCTCGTGGCGGGAAAGGATAGCGAGTTGGAAACGTCTCTCGTTCTCATCAACACCGACGGCAGCCAGCGCGAGGTGCCGCTGAAGAAAGCACGCGTGATCATCGGTCGCCAGGCCGACGCCACCATGCGTTTGCCCGACCCCAACGTCTCCCGTCAGCACTGCGAGTTGCAGCTCGACGCGGGCCGCCCCGTGCTTAAAGACCTGGGCAGCAGCAACGGCACGTACGTCAACCGTCGCCGCATCAGCCAGACCGAGCTCTCCGCGGGCGACACCATCAGCATCGGGCCGTTCCTATTCGTCGTGAAGATCGACGGCGAGCCCGGCAAGATCGATTCCGAAGAGGTGCTCGAGGACGCGGTCGCGGTGGGCAGCGCTCCCGCTCCAGCGCCGTCCCCGAAGTCCTCCACCAAGCCCGCGCCGCGGATGGAGTCGCTCACCCAGCGTGAACCGCCAACCCGCACGCCTGACCCGGATGACAGCGACGAGTTCAATTTCGACTTCCTGGACGAGAAGGACGAGCCCAAGCTTTAGCGGCGCAAGGGCATTTCGCCCGACCTTCGTGACGGATGTTCATCACGACCGCGACAATAAAAAAACCTCCGGGCATCCGGAGGTTTGTTCGTTTGTGGGTTACGCGGCGTGCGGCTTTTGCTGCTGGTCGGGCTTGCTGGCTCCACGGGGTGGGGGCACGCGGATGTTCGTGCCACAGCCCTTGCAGCGCACGGTCTTGCCGCGGGCGTTCTCCGGCACCGCGAGGACCTTGCGACAGGTCAGGTTGGGGCACATGATGCGAACGGTTTCTGCGGCCATGTCCCGGTTCTCACCCTCAGAGCCCAGTGAACCGGCGCGGCGCCGGTCTTGATCATCGGAACCGGCTTCCAGCCGATCCGCGGTCGCGGCGAGAGCCGCAACATGAACTCTGTCATCGTCTCGCACACGTCAAGGCTTTGGTGTGTGTGAACTTCGGCGATCCGCAAGGGCGAGAGGGGTTCCGGATGTGACGGCTGGGCGGGCTGGCGACTACGGTCTGTCTCCGTTTCCCGGGAGCCACGCATGTCCGAGAACACCACGCGTTCGACCTCCAATTGCTCCGCCGTTGTCGGCCTCCAGTGGGGCGATGAGGGCAAAGGCAAGATCGTCGACATCCTCGCCGCCGAGCACGACGCGGTCGCTCGCTACAACGGCGGCGCCAACGCCGGGCACAGCGTGGTCGTCAAGGGGGAACGCTTCTCGCTGCACCTGATCCCCTCGGGCATCCTGTACCCGAGCAAGATCGCCGTCATCGGCAACGGCGTGGTGCTCGACCCCGACAAGTTGCTGGAAGAAATCGACGGGCTGAGGGCCCGCGGCGTGGACACCGGGGGACTGGTGATCTCGGACCGCGCTCACGTTGTCATGCCGTACCACAAGGCCGAGGACGCGGCTCGCGAGGACGCCCTCAAGCGTGTGCGGGTCGAGCAGGTGGGCGAGACCGGGCGCCGGGTCTCGGAGATCGGCACCACCCGCCGCGGCATCGGGCCGGCGTACGCCGAGAAGGCCCACCGCGCAGGGGCGGTTCGCGTCGGCGATCTGCTCAACCCCGACACGCTCCGCGACAAGATCGAGATCGCCATCGCCACCAAGATGGACCTGATCCGCGACCTCGCCGGCAACGCCGACGCGATTGAATCGCAGAAGGTGATGGACTGGGCTCTCGGAGCGGGCGAGGCGATCGCCCCGATGGTGCGCGACACAACGTACCTCCTGAACAACCTCGTCAGGGCGGGGAAGAAAGTCCTGTTCGAATCCGCCAACGGCACGCTGCTCGATGTCGACCACGGCACCTATCCGTTTGTGACCGCGTCGTCGTGCTCGATCGCCGGCATCGGCATCGGCACGGGTGTGCCGGTGCAGCGGGTCGGGCGCGTCATCGGCGTGATGAAGGCGTACAGCACGCGCGTCGGCGCGGGGCCGCTCCCGACCGAGCTCGCCGGGCCCGGCCCCGAGGGCGCGATCGGCGATCGCATCCGCAACCGCGGGCGTGAGTTCGGCACGACCACCGGCCGCCCGCGCCGCGTCGGCTGGTTGGATCTCACGGCCGTCAAGTACTCCGCGATGATCAACGGCACCACCGGCATCGCCCTCACGATGCTCGACGTGCTCGCCGGGTTCGACACCATCCGCGTCTGCACCGGGTACGGCGAGGGCGGCAAGGTCAGCGACCGGTTCCTACCCGACGCCGCGGCGTTGCAGCAGGCCAAGCCCCATTACGTGGACCTGCCCGGATTCGGGGAAGAAATCGGTTCCGCCCGTTCGCGGAGCGAACTCCCCAAGCAGGCGCGGGCGTACGTCGAGTTCATCGAGCAGCAGCTCGGCCTGCCGGTGGAAATCCTCAGCGTCGGCCCCGATCGCGCGCAGACCATGATCCAGGCATGAACGCTTCGGACGACTCTCTTCGGGAGGACCGGGGTGGTTCGGCCCGCCCTGTCGCGCCCGGTCGGCGACTCGCAGAGGGTTTTCTGGTCTCCACTTTCGCGGTGAGCCGCTTCCCGCTATCGTGTGCATTCCCCCGTGACCACGCTCCAGAGCCAACCCTCGTTCGCGTCCGATCCCGGTGTGTGCGCCCGCGTGGCCGCGATGCAGGCCCGGTACCCCAAAGCCAACCCGCTCGCGATACTGCCCGACGTCGATCCGCGCCAGATCCCGCGCCACATCGCCGTCATCATGGACGGCAACGGCCGCTGGGCCAAGCAGCGAGGCTTCCCACGCATCTTCGGCCATCGCAACGGCGCTCGCGCGTTGCGGGAAACCGTGGAAGAGGCCGGCCGCCTCGGCGTCGAGGCGATGACGTTCTACTCCTTCAGCCTTGAGAACTGGCGTCGGCCCGCCGACGAGGTGCAAGCGCTGATGCTCCTGTGCGTCGCGTACTGCGAAGGCGAACGCGAGGCCTTGGTGCGCGACGACATTCGCTTCCGCTGGATCGGACGCCGCGAGGGATTGCCGGCGGAGGTGCTCGCCGCACTCGACGGCGTGGTGGACGCGACGAAGAACTGCAAGGGCCCGACGCTCTGCGTGGCCGTGAACTACGGCTCTCGCGCCGAACTCGCCGACGCGGCCAAAGCCATCGCCCGCGACGTCGCCGCGGGCAGGATCGCGCCCGAGCAGGTGGACGAGCGTGCGGTCGCATCGCGGCTGTATGCGCCCGACCTGCCCGATCCCGATCTGCTGATCCGCACCGCCGGAGAACTGCGCGTCAGCAACTACCTGCTCTGGCAGATCAGCTATGCCGAGCTGTACGTGACCGACGTGCTGTGGCCCGATTTCGGAGCCGCGGACCTCCACACGGCGATCCGCGACTTCGCACGCCGCACGCGTCGTTTCGGCGGCCTGACCGACGCGGACCTCTCGATCGTCGAGAAGAACGACGCGACGACGAGCGGTGGGGCGGTCTCGGGGGCCGGCGATGCGTGACCGGCTGATACTCGGCCCGATTCTGATCGCTGCCCTCCTGGCGCTGCTGTGGCTCGACGAATTCGTCAACGCGTTGGCGACGCCGGGATGGCTGAGCGGGCTGGGCTACGGGCACAAAACCCTGCCGCCGGGCATCGTCATCTTTGCGGTCATGGCCGGTCTGAGTGTGCTGGCGTCGCGCGAGCTGGCGACCATTCTCCACGACAAAGCCATCGATGCGTCCAAGCGCATCACGACCCTGGCCGCGATGTTCGGGCTGTGCGTCTCGTGCCTGATCCCCCGCGAGTGGGACGCGGCCACCGGCGGCCTCATCGTGTCGTCATCGGCGGTGCTGGTGCTCATCACGGCTCTGCGCTTCTACTCGCGTCACAAGAACACCGAGGGTGTCATCGCCGCCGCGGGCGGTGCGGTGCTCGCGTTTGTCTATCTGGGACTCATGTTCGGATTTCTGCTGGCGATCCGTCGCGAGCACTCGGCGTGGACCCTGGCCTGGATGCTCCTGGTGGTCAAGATGTGCGACACCGGTGCCTACTTCACCGGCCGCTCGCTCGGCAAGCACAAGCTCATCTTTTGGCTCAGCCCGGGGAAAACCTGGGAGGGACTCGTCGGAGGCGTCGCGCTCGCGTCGGTCTTCGGCCTGCTCGGTGTCTGGCTCGGCGCCGTGCAGCAGCCCCGCTATCCCGTTCTCTTGGGTCTCGCGACCGGCGTGGTCTTCGCCCTCCTCGGTCAGGCGGGCGATCTCATGATGAGCCTCCTGAAGCGTGACGCTGGCATCAAGGACTCGGGGCGATCGCTCCCGGGGTTTGGCGGGATTCTCGACGTGCTGGACTCGCCGCTGCTGGTGGCGCCGTTCGCGTACTGGTGGCTCAAGCTGCTGTTTCCTGCGGGATAACCCGGAGGACTGCAGCTTCCTGAGCGCGGGGTCCGAAAAGGGCTTCCCAGCGAGGCTACACTGCATCAGTTGGCGGAGAACCCATGAACGTCACGGCCAAGCTGCTCAGCGTCTTTCAGGTCGACAAACAGTTCCGCGGGCTTCGCTCCCGCCTCGCCGCGGCCGAGCGCTTCCTTGCCGA
>DASVYC010000048.1:0-41825 GCA_036392375.1 Phycisphaerales bacterium | reverse complement strand
CCTCACCCCTCACCTTCCCCATTCCATCACACCGCCGGCCCGCTCTTGGCTTCCTCGGCGAGGATCTTGTTGAACTCCTCAGCCGGCATCTCGGTCACCTTCGCCTTGGCGAGGATCGCGTCCATCGCCTTGTGCTCGCGGATCTGCTGGAACAGCACGCCCGCCTGGTTCCGCTGGATGATCTCCGCACGCAGCTTCTCCGGACGCATGCCCCGCTCCATCGCGATCTGTGCGATGCGGCCGTTGAACTCGTTCTCGTCCACCGAGACCTGCAGGTCGTCGGCGGCCTTGCTCAGGATGAAGAACATCTTGAGGTCACGCACCGCGACCTCGCCGCTCGAGCTGCGCAGCTCGGCGATGTGCTCCTCGATCTTCTGAGCATCGACGCCGCGGTACATGAGCTCCATGCGCCGCCGCTCAAGGTTGCGTGCCGACTGGATCGCGGTGATCCGCTGGGGCAGCTCGACGGTCGTGTTCTTGAGCAGGTGCGCCGCAATCTGCTGCCGCATCACCGACTGCTGCTGGATCTGCACGCGCTGCTCGAGCCGCGACTTCACCGCGTCCTTGAGCTGCTGCTCGTCGCTCATGCCGAACGCCTTGAGCAGGTTCTCGATCTTGCCCGGGATGATGCGGTCGATCCGCTCCACCGCGAACGTGATCGTCACCTTGGCCCCGCGGAGCTTCTCGACCTCGTGGTTCTCCGGCCCGGTCGTTTTCAGCGTCGCGGTCTGGCCCACCTTGGGCGAGCCGAACTGCTTCGCGAAGTCCTCGACCATCACGCCCAGGATCATGCCCTTGCCGCCCTTGTCGGCGGTCGGGATCTGGACCACGCAGCCCTTGATGTTGTAGAACTCGGTCCCGTCCGTGCCGGTCATGATGCCGTGGCCGGTCAGGTAGTCGCCCGCCTCGGGGGTCTCGCGGGGCTCGAGCTCGCCCTCGTTGATCAGAATCTTCTGGATCTCTTCGCTCACCACCGCATCGGGGACCTCGAACGTCGGCTTGCGCACCGGGATGCCGTCCAGGCTCGGTAGCGTGAACTCCGGCTGCACCTCGACATCGATCTCAAAGGCCAGGTCCTGCCCGGGCTTGATCTCCACCGAGTTCAGGGTCTCGCTGAACGGGTCGCCCACGATCTTCAGGCTCGCCTTCTCGACCGCCGCCTGGAAGGCGTTGCCGACGAGCTGGTTCTTGGCCTCGCTGCGGAGAGCGTCGCCGAAACGCTTCTCCACCAGAGCCGCCGGCACGCGCCCGCGCCGGAAGCCCGGGAGCTGCGCCTGGTTCGACCACACCTCAAGCGACTCGCGCAGCTTCGCGTCCACCCGCGCCGCCGGGATGCGGATCGTCACGCGTTTGCGGCACGGACCTGCGTCGGTAATCTGAACGTCGTTGTTGGCTTCGAGGGTTTGCGCTTGAGACATATGTGAGAGCTCCGGCCATGAGCCGCACGCTCAAAGCGCCGGCGGTCGTCCGTCGGTGATCGCGCCGCCCCGCGGCGGCGAAACGAATTGTCCCGGAAAAGGGACAACTAGTGTACGCTCGCCCCCGGCGTCTTCAACCGGTCTTCATGATCCACTCCGACTTCCTCCATTCCGCCTCACGTCCATGCCCCGTGTTTCCGTCCTGATGCCCGTCCGAAACCGTGCCCGCTTCCTCGAAGCGGCCGTGCGGAGCGTCCTCACGCAGTCCTACTCCGACTTCGAATTGCTCCTGATGGACGACGGCTCCACAGACGATTCGGCCGATCTTGCCGACCGCCTGGCCGCCGCCGACCCTCGGGTCCAGGTCCTCCGCCGCCCCGCCCGCGGTGTCGCTCCCACCCTCGCCGAGCTTTACAGCCTCGCCGCCGGCGAGTACGCCGGCGTCGTCGACAGCGACGACCTCCTTGTCAAAGTCGCGCTCGAGAAGTGCGTTGCCGCCCTCGACTCCCAGCCAGCGGTGGGGGTGGTTTACACCCAGCACCTGATGATCGACGAGCACAACCAGCCCAAAGGCCTCGGCTATCGCTCCACCATCCCCTTCGACAAGGACCGACTCCTCGTCGAGTTCATGACCCTCGCCTTCCGACTCGTGCGCACCGCCATCTACCACGCCTGTGGCGGCATCGACCCCTCGCTCCCCGCCGCCCCCGACTACGACCTCTGCCTCAAGCTCTCCGAGCACACGCGCTTCCACCGCATCGACGAGCCGCTCTATCTCTACCGCGTCCACCCCGGCATGATCAGCAAGGCCCGCCGCGCCGAGCAGCTCGCCGCCAGCCGGCTCGCCGTTGAACGCGCCCTCGCCCGCCGCGGCCTCGACGCGACGTACCGTCTCGACGTTGACACCGCGGGCCGGTTCCGTCTCCTGCCCCGCTGACAGCACTGAACGCGAGCCATGGCACACCTCGGTCTCGACATCGGCGGCACATCGGTCAAGACCGCCCTCCTCGGCCCCGATGGCAGCATGCTTGCCGTCGCCCGCAGCCGCGAATACGCCCGCCCCTCCATCGACGCCCTGCTCGACGCCGTCGCCGAGGCCGTTCCCCCTTGCGACACACCGATCCAATCTGTCGGCCTCTGCATCCCGGGCCTGCTCGATGCCGGCAAGACCCGCGTCGAGTACTCCGCCAATCTCCCCGCTCTCCAGGAGCTCCCGCTCCGCGAGATCATCCGCCGCGCGCTCGCGCTCCGCTCCCTCCACACGCCCGATCGTCTCGCGGTACACGCCGATGCCGCCGCCGCGGCATACGGCTACTGGTGGACCACGCGCCCTCAGGGGCGGCTGCTCGCGCTCTCGCTCGGCACCGGCGTCGGCGCCGCCGTGCTCGATGACGGCGTGTTCCTCCGCGTCAGCGCCGAGAGCCCCGGCCACATCGGCCAGCTCGACGTCTCACTCGACGATCACGCGCCCCTCGGCCCCGACCAAGGCCGGGGTGGGCTCGAGGCGTACATCGGTGCCCCGGCGCTGCGACGCTCCCTCGGCGAGGATTTCGCCGCACGCCTCGGGACGCTCGACTCTGCCGCAGCCCCCATCCGCGCCCTCGCACGCGCCCTGCGCATCTGCCACGCTATCTACCGCCCGCACGAGATCGCCCTGCTCGGCTATGTGGGGATCAGCCTCGCCCCCGCCGCCGACGCCCTGCGTGCCGCCGTCTCGTCCGACCTGACCCGCGTCGCCCGCCCCGACTGGCGTCTGCGCTTCGCCGACTCGCCGCATCTCGCCGCCGAAGGTGTCGCACGCCTCGCACGCATCTGACGACTCAGAAAACACGTCTCACATTCTGGTTATAGGACGTGTTTCTGTATCGTTTTCAGTATTGTCGGGCCTGGCTCCGCCAAAAACCCGAATGCCGGTTTCAAAACGTACTGCTTTTTCCCGAGTTTCGAGTACACTGAATTGGAAGCACCGGGTCCGGTGTACTGGTCTCGCGGCGACGGGTGTCGCCGCTTCACTTAACGGGAGAGCTTTGTATGAAGACGATGAACCTGCTCGTTCTAGCGGCGGTGGCCGGCACCATCGGTGTCAGCTCCGCGGACGCCAAGCAACTCATTTTCCGCCGTATCCCCGTCAATCCCAGTCTCAGCGAGTACTGCAGCAGCAACACCAATCCGTTCTGGATCGGTAACAATCCCAGCGCCGTCGAGATCTACGGCGACCGCGTCGTCGTCGGCGGCTGGAACAGCTCCGGCGTCACCGGCCCCATCGGTGCCACCGTCATCAAGAGCCTCTGGACCGTCAACGATCCCGCCCCGGCTCCCTTCTACACCCGCAACGACACCGACGTCCCCAACGCCGATAAGCCCACCTGGCCCAACGGGCGCCAGTACACCGGCTTCAACTTCAGCCCCCGGGCCGCCGCTCCCTCGGCCAACTCGCTGACCAACGCCAATCTCATCATGTTCGCCGACGGCAGCGGCACCGCCACCGCCGATCAGTTCCAGTCCTACGCCTTCATCGACTCCAGCACCAGCCTCGCGTTCATCGGCTCCGCGCCCGGCGCCAACGTCCGTGGCAACGCCGGCGCGTGGGACCTGGGCTTTGACGGCAACGGCTTCACCGCCCCCGACAGCGAGGTCGTTCCCGCCGCCGTCGCCGCCCTCTCCTTCAGCGCCTCGTCGTACTGGGGCCTCAAGCCCTCGACCGCCATCAGCGGCGACCTCCCGCTCGATCGCTTCACGCCCGCCTTCGACAACGCCATCGGCGGGTTCGGCGACTTCCGCGTGAACAACTCCAGCGGCTCGCTCTACCGCTCGCTCGACGTCGATCGCGACATCGCCGTCGCCCGCGCCGGCACCGCCATCTATCTCTCCAAGCGCAACGGCAGCAACGTCTGGGCCACCTCGACCAACGTCGGCGGCAGCGGCGACACCCTCGCCTTCAGCAGCCTCCACAGCATCCGCATCCTCAGCGGCGCCGCTGGCCAGGCCAAGCGCGTCATCATCTACAACGACCAGAACGCAGGCACCACCGACTTCAGCTCGGTGATCAAGCTCATCGATGAGGACGGCAACGCCAAGACCGCCCAGTGGCAGAACTTCGACGGCTCGGCCTTCACCCTCCCCGCCGGCTCCACGCCCAACGGTCAGGAAATCACCGCCATCGGCACCGCGTGGTCCTTCGGCTGGGACGGCGTTTACAAGCGCCTCGCTCTCACCAACTTCGCCAACCGCGCCCTCATCGTCTTCCAGGCCACCACCGACTGCCCCGCCGATCTCAACGACGACGGCTTCGTCGATGACGCCGACTTCGTCCTCTTCGCCGCCGCCTACAACGAGCTCCTCACCGCCGGCGGCCCCTTCGGCCTCGGCGACTTCAACGGCGACGCCGCCACCGACGACACCGACTTCGTCGAGTTCGCCTCCGCCTACAACGAGCTGCTCTGCCCCGAGCCCACCAACTAAGCAAGCCCCGACCTCGGGAACACTTCCAAACGCCCCGGTTCCGACCGGGGCGTTTTTTCGTTGTCACTCCGTCCGCTTCCTTTGATGAAACGGGCGGGGCGTTGTGTGCTGGGGGAGGGGAAAGAGTGGGGGGGGGAAACAACAACCGCCGGCGTCGACCCAAGTCTCGACGCCGGCGGTTGGTTTGAGTCGGCCATTCCCCTCCGAACGGCCGCCTCTACCTTCAACGGCGAATTCCCCACGCATCACCTGCAGTGTTTTGACCCGATCAAAATCCAAATGTAATCGACCTGAGGAATTCGCCCACGATTCGTTGCGGGCGAGTCCCGCCTTTCACGCTACTGGTAGCAGAGAGAGGGATCGGATCGGCGCATCGAACCGCGACGGACGTGGGGTTCGCCGTGCACGGTGCGTCGATCCAATCCCGTCGGTGGTGTAGATGTCCCGGGCTTCCGCCGGGAAATACAGGTCGCTGGTTCGGCGGTCCAAGTGGATGGATCGACAAGAGGCGTTCGAGCGGTCGCACGGAGGTGAGACAATGCGATTCGTTCTCCGGGTCACCACGATCCGATGAAAGGCCTTGCCGATGGACGCCGAACGATTCCGTCAGGTTCGGGAGGTCTTCCTGGACGCCCAGCGCTTCCGCGGGCGTGCCCGGGAGTCGTTCCTCGCGCAGCGTTGCGCCCGCGACCCTCAGCTCCTGCACGAAGTCTCCGAGCTGCTCCGCCTCGATGCGGGTGAGCCGTCGGTCCTCGACAAGCCGCTCGTAACCACCGAGCCCGGACCTTCCCCGGCCGCCTCGCTGCATTCGGCGGCCCCCGCCTCCCCGACCGACCCCGCCGCGCGCACAGATCGCAAATCCGCCATCATCTCCGCCGTCGGCTCGTTCGTGCTCAAGGACCGGCTCGGCGCCGGTGCCCTGGGCAAGAGCTATCTCACCCGCTCCGAGTCCGACGCCTCGCGCGTCCGGGCCGCCAAGATCTTCCGCTCCGAACTTCACCTCACGCACAGCGCCGCCGACAGCGTGCTCATGCGTCTGCGCGTCGATCACAAATCGCTCGAAGACTCCGGCCACACCGGCGCCACCGTCGCCGAGTGCGGCTGGCTCCCCGTCGGCGCCGCCTATGTCGTGAGCACCTACATCCCGGGTGAAACGATCACCGCCTACGCCGACCGCCGCCGCCTCGACCTCCGCGCTCGCCTCGCGCTCTTCCTCGAGCTCTGCGCCGCTGTCGAGGCCGCCCACCGCATCGGCGTCATCCACGCCGGCCTCAAGCCCACCAACGTCTGCGTGCACGTCGTCGCCGACCTGCCCCAGGTGCGGCTGCTCGACACCGCCCTCCATCGCGCCGTGCTCAACGAGGCATCGCTGCGTCCCTCTTGGCTCCGCTGCGAGCTCCTCCACGGCACGCCCGAGTACGTCCCACCCGAACACGCCTCCGGCGCGGGCCCGGTCGAGACCACCTGCGACGTCTACGCCCTCGGCGCCCTCTTGTACGAGTTGCTCGTCGGCGTCGGTCCCTTCGACCGTTCCTCGCTGCGTCGTTTCGGCGTCGAGGCCATGCAGCGCGTCATCAACGACGAGCCGCCGCTCGAACCCGTCCGCCGTCTCAGCGAGCTGAGCACGGAGCTCAACGAGCTTGCCGACAAGCGATCCATCGCGCCCGACAAGCTCGCCGCCGACCTCGCGGGCGACAAGTCCCGCATCATCCTCCGCTGCCTCGCCAAACAGCCCCGCGATCGCTACAAGTCCGTCGCGGACCTCGCCGCCGACATCCGTCTGGTGCTCGACAACAAACCCATCGCCGCCCCGCCCCCCGCCGAGCCGGCGTCGCTGGGCCTGCGCATGATGCGGATCGTGGACAAGCTCCGCCGCGCGTGATCGCGACAACGGCGCGGTCGAGCAACACTCAATCACCCGCGGCTTGGTTCGCCGATTCGCCCAATTCGCGCCGCAGCCACGCCCGCGCGAAGCGCCAGTCATCCGCGACCGTCCGCTCGCTCACCTGCAGCACCCGCCCGATCTGCTCGACCGTGAGCCCGCCGAAGAACCGCAGCTCCACGATGCGGGCCGCCCGGTCGTTGAGCTGCCGCAGCTTCTCCATCGCGCCGTCGATCTCGATCAGCTCGGCGATCGTCGCCGGCCCCTGGTCGCTGCGGTCCGCGGCATCGTGTTCGCCCAGCCGCATCACGTCCCCGCCGCCCCGCTTCAGGGAGTTCCGCCGCCGCGCATGATCCACCAGCACCCGCCGGATCACCGCCGCCGCCGCCGCCAGAAACTGCTCCCGGTCCGCGACCTGGATCGCCTTCTCCCACCCCGCCAGACGCACGAACGCCTCGTGCACGACCTCGGTCGCCTGCAGCGAATGGTCGCGGCGTTCACGGTTCATGTACTTTGCCGCGATCGCGCGGAGCTGCTGATACAGATCCGGCATCACCTCGGCGACGTGCGCCTCGAGGGTGGAGCTGCTCGGATTCTCACCGGAAATGGAATCGTGCGCGTTCGACATCGGAGGGGAGACGTCCCGCAATGGTACGGGCGATTCCCCGCCGAATCTCGCGTTCCTCCGCGTACCCCGGTCCATCAGCGTTAGGTCTTGCGACCCGATCCGGTACCATGACGCGATGGCCGACCTGCCCCACATCCCGCCGCACGACACGCGCGCACCACGCCACGGCCTTCCCCTCCGCACCAGCAAATCGCTCTGGCTCGCGATCCTCCTCACGATTCTCGGAGCCATCTCCTGGGGATACGCGGCTCTCACCACACCCGCCCCCGCGCCCGCTGTGACAGAGCCCTCCTCATCCCTCACCGCGACCCCCGAAGCGCCGCCAAGCGAGCGATTCATCGACAAGTCCGCACCCCGCACGGTCCGCTACGGCCTCAGCTTCATCGCCGCGTTCCTCGTCGCCTTCGCCGTCAAGAAACTCATCAAGAGCGTGCTCGTGGTCGCGGCTCTCGTCATCGCCGCCATCGCCGCGCTCAAGTACCTCGGCATCTTCGATTACGACTGGTCCGCCGCGCAGCAGCAGGTCGAGCAAGGCGTACAGCTCGCCCGCCAGGAGAGCGGCCGTCTCGCGAAGCTCGTCACCGAGTACCTGCCGTCCTCTCTCGCGGGCGGGGCCGGAGCGGTGATGGGGGCCCGCCGCGGCTAAAGCTGCAGCATCGCCACCGCAACTCCGGGTTTTATGCAAGCACGCCGCCGCCCCCCGACATCGACTCAGGGAGGCCACGCGCCGACCCAAGAGTTCGCGCCGTCTCGGGGATCACGGCGCCCATCCGGAGCCCTTCATGCACTCTCTCGTCCGTTCCGCCTCAGTCGCCGCGTTGCTGCTCGCCTCCACCGCCTCCGCCAACCACCACATCATGCAGATTCAGCAGGTGATCGGCGGCGTCGGCGGCGACGTCACCGCCCAGGCCATCCAGCTCCGCCAGCGCTTCGCCGGTCAGAACATCATGCTCAACAGCCGTCTCCGCGTCTACGACGCCAACGGCCTCAATCCCATCACGATCATCACGTTCCCCGCCAACGTCTCCAACGCGGCCGGGGGAGCGACCATCCTGATCGCCTCGCCCTCGTTCAGCAGCAAGACCTCCCCGTCGTGCGTGCCCGATTTCACGATGACCAATCTCATCCCCGCGTCCTACCTCGCCGCAGGCAAGCTCGCGTTCGAGGACGGCGCCACCATCTGGTGGTCCATCGCCTGGGGCGGCGCCGGCTACACCGGTCCGCAGACGCTCAACGTCACCAACGACTCCGACGGCAACGCGGGCGCGCCCTTCGCCGGCGCCCTGCCCTCGACCACCACCCAAGCCCTCTTCTACAACGGCATCGCCTCCGGCGCCAGCACCACCAACGCCGCCAACTACCTCGTCACCTCCGGGGCCGCCGTCTTCAAGAACAACCCCGGCGCCAACTTCACCGTGATCATCCCCGTCTGCGCCGGCGATCTGAACAACGACACCTTCGTGGACGATTCCGATTTCGTCATCTTCGCAGCCGCGTACAACCTGCTCGACTGCGGCGATCCGGGCATGCCCGCCGGCTGCCCCGCCGATCTCAACAACGACGACTTCGTCGATGACACGGACTTCGTCCTCTTCGCCGCGGCGTACAACGCGCTGATCTGCCCGTAACGCCGCCCGCGACCAACAACCCGAGTCCCTGGTTCACGCCCGCGCGTGCTTGCGGTGCCCGTCGTGCACGCGCTTCGCCACCGTCACCGCGGCCAGCGCCAACACGCCCAGCACCCCCGCCAGCACCACGCCGTTCACCGAGCGTTCCTCGATCCACTCCATCCGCGCCGCCGCGATCGCCAGGACGCCCAAGAGCGGCCCGCCCGTGTATCCGACGCCGATGAGCGCCTCGTGCATCCCGCCCGCCTCGACCTCCGCCGCGCCCACCTCCATCGCGTAGTAGATCGCGCCCGCGTAGATCACCGCCATCCCGAAGCCAAACAGCGTCAGCCCGAACAGCAGCACCAGAAGCGCCGGCACATCCAGCGTCGGCTCGCCCGTCTGGACCCGCGCCACCCACGTGCTCGCGATCGTGGCCGCAAACCCGACCGCCACCAGCGACCCGCCGACGACCGCCGCCGACCAGCGTCCGTGCCACCCGTGCCAACGCTCCAGCACCAGGAATCCCAGACACCGAGGCAAGAGCCAGGCGCTCGCAACGACAAGCCACCACTCGGGCTTGACCCCGATCGCCTTGCAAGACTCGGGCAGGATCGGCCCCAGCGCGCTGCTCACGACGTACGACGCGGGCAAGAGCACCCGGAACGTCGTCAAGAGGTCCGCGTAGATCGCCGGCGTCGCCGCGTGATCCTCGTGCAGGTGCTCACCCGGCTCGGACGGGAACCACCGCAGGATCACCAGCGAGCAGATCTGTACCAGCCCGATCACCAAGAGCGCCCCGCCCGGCGCGACCTTGACCGCCGCCGACGTCGCGAAGAACCCGACCACCAGCGACGCGCTCCAGATCACGTTCCAGGGCCCGATCGCGGAGCGCAACTCGTGCCCTCGCCGTCCGCCCGAAAGGAACGACTCCACCATCGGCCACAGCACGCCCGTGATCGGGCTGTAGATGATGATCATGACCCAGATCGCCCACGATCCGCCCGCGCCCGGCCGCACCGCGCCCACGCCGACCACCGCCGCCGGGATCGCCGCCAGGAGCGAAAGCGACACCACGATCCCGCCCAGGATCACCCGTCCGTTGAGCCCCGGGGCCAACTTCCGAAGAGCATCCGTGAACCGCCGCGCTCCCAGCGCCCCGACGATGTACATGATCCCCAGCACCACGCCGAGCGCGAAGTTCTCGAGCGCGCCGAACCCCAACCCCGCGGCGGTGATCGTGAAGATGCCGCTGGTGACGAGCCCCGCGCACAGGCTGTTCACGAACGTGAACGAGTAGATGGCGCTCAACCGCGTCGGCGCGCCGCTCACCCCAGCCGCCCCTGACCCGCCCGCTCTGTCCGCTCCGGCGATCTCCGCCATCCGTGGCCCCTCGCGCAACCCCCACGCCCGCTCTCGATAAGAAAACGCTCAACTCCACCGAGCGTAGCTCGGATCGCTCATCGATCGCGCCGCACGCGACTTCCCGTCTCTCTCGAGCACGCGCCGAACCCCGACACCACCCCCGGTGTACGCTCGACCATGGACCCCGCCGTCAACCTCGCGACGCTCGCCGCCGCGACCCACAACACCCAGCTCCTCACCACCATCGCCGCGGGTTTCGCCGCCGCGTGGATCTTCGGCCTGCTCACCCAGCGCCTCGGGCTCTCGCCCATCGTGGGCTACCTCCTCGGCGGCGTGCTCATCGGCCCCCATACCCCAGGCTTCACCGGCGACGTCGGCCTCGCCCAGCAGCTCGCCGAGATCGGCGTCATCCTGCTCATGTTCGGCGTCGGCCTGCACTTTCACCTCAAGGATCTCTGGAAAGTCCGCAGCGTCGCCATCCCCGGCGCCATTGGCCAGAGCCTCGTCGCCACCCTCGCCGCCGCCGCCATCTTCTACTTCCTCGGCTGGCCCCCCAAGTCCGGCCTCATCCTCGGCATGGCGATGGCCGTCGCCAGCACCGTCGTCCTGCTCCGCGTTCTCATGGACCGCGGCATGCTCAACACCACCCACGGCCACGTCGCCGTCGGCTGGCTCATCGTCGAGGACATCCTCACCGTTCTGCTCCTGGTCGTCGTGCCCATCTTCGGCAGCTCGGGCTCCGAAGACCCCAACGCCGGATCGGGCGGTCTCGCCGCCCTCGGCTTTGCACTCCTCAAGCTCATCGCGATGGTCCTCATCGTCCTCGTCGGCGGCTCGCGCGTCGTCCCGTGGATCCTCACCCAGGTCTCCCGCCTCCGCTCACCAGAACTTTTCACGCTCACCGTCCTCGTCCTCTCCGTCACCATCGCCGTCGGCTCCGCCGCCATCTTCGGCGCCTCGGTCGCGCTCGGCGCCTTCCTCGCCGGACTCGTGGTCGCTCAGTCGCCCGTGAGCACCCAAGCGGCGGCCGACGCGCTCCCTATGCGCGACGCTTTCGCCGTGCTCTTCTTCGTCTCCGTCGGCATGCTCTTTGATCCCATGTTCGTGATCACCCACCCGCACATGCTCGCCGCAGGGCTCGTCGTGGTGCTGGTTTTCAAGCCCATCGCGGCTCTGGCCATCGTCGCGATCTGCGGCTACCCGCTCCGCACCGGCGTCACCGTCGCCGTCGGCCTGGCCCAGATCGGCGAGTTCTCCTTCATCCTCGCCCAGGTCGCCACCGATCATCAGCTCCTCCCGCCCGAGGCGATGAACGTGCTGGTCGCAACCGCCATCTTCTCGATCACACTCAACCCGCTGCTCTTCCGCGCCCTCGACCCCATCGAGCGCATGCTCGAACGCACCGGCCCGATTCACACCCTGCTCACCGCACGGCACGCCCGACGTACCAAGGGCCTGCGCGACGCCGCCGACGAGGCCCGTGCCAAGCTGGACCGCCCGCCCGCGATCATCGTCGGCTACGGCCCCGTCGGCCGTCTCGTAGACGCCATGCTCCGCGACGCAGGCGTACCCACGGTGGTCATCGACACCAACATCGACACCGTCCAGTCGCTCGTCAAGTCCGGCCGCGTCGCGATCTACGGCGACGCCACGCGCCGCGAAGTCCTCGACCAGGCCGGCATCCGCGACGCGATCCACCTCATACTCACCCTTCCCCACACCGACGCCCGCACCGCCCTCGTGCTCTCCGCCCGCGAGCTCAATCCCACCATCGAGATCACCGTCCGCGCCCGCTACATGGCCGAACGCGAGGCCCTTGTCCGCGCCGGCGCCAACCGCTTGATCTACGAAGAGGGCGAGGCCGGCATCGCCTTGGCCCGCCATGTCTTGGAACGACGCAACGTGCCCGAGGCAGAAATCGCCAAGGTCCTCGCCGCCGTCCGGACCCTCTGGCAGCTCAACGCCGATGCCAACCCTGTACCCGATCCGCCGTCGCCGCCGCCGCCGAGCATCCCGACCAACACGCCAACCAACACGCCAACCAACTCGCCACCCGACACGCCAACGAACCCGCCGCCAGCAGCGCCCTGATTAGCCGTCGCGCGCCTTGTCGCGGTACACGCGGCTCAACTCCGGGTTCCCCGCTTCGTCAAACGCCGACGCCGCACGCTCCCACAGCCGCCGCGCCTCGGCGCGGCGACCCGTCGCCTCAGCGATGTCTCCCAGGTTCGCCAGCTTTCCCGCGGCCAAGTACCGATCACCGATCGCCTCCGCAATCGCCAGCGACCGCAGGTTCAGTCTCTCCGCGGCTTCGAACTCCCGCCGCGCCTCAAACACATTGGCGAGATTGCCCAGATCCCGCGCCGTCCCGAGTGGATTCCCCAGCCGCTCATCGATCCCCAGCGCCCGCTCGCACCACGCCTGCGCTGAGTCCAACCGTCCCGACATCAGATGAACCAGTCCCAGGTTCGTGCACGCCCGCGCCACGTGCTCGTTCTCGCCTCCCCGCTCGGCAATCGCCAGACGCCGCACACACAGCTCTTCCGCCGCGGCCAGATCCCCCCCGCGAAAAAAGAACTGAAACCCAAGAAACAACAGCCGGATGTCCTGGCAGCCCCGCAACGCGGCATGCAGCGCCGCGGCCGCGTCCTCCGCCCGTCCCGCATTCGCCGCGTGCGCCGCCCGGACCACCGCATCGGCCTCCGGCACGCCCTCCGCCCGTGCCGCTTCGGCCTGTTCCAGCGTCCACGCGTCGATCAGGCGTTTCGCGGCTTCGCTCATAGCTGATTGTTGCCGTTCTTGGTGTCGCGACGCCGCTCTGAACACCTACCATCGCCGCGATGCCACCATCAAAACGAGTGTCCAAGCGGGCGGGCCAGCCCCGTGTCGCGGTTGTTGTCAGTCGCTACAACGCCTCGGTGACCGACCGGCTCTGCCTCGGCGCCATCGAGGCCTGTGTCCGTCGCACCGGTCGCACGCCCACCGTTCTCGAAGCCCCCGGCGCGTTCGAGCTCCCAATCATCGCCCACGCCGCCGCCGACTCCGGCCACTTCGACGGCGTGGTCGCCCTCGGCTGCCTCATCCGCGGAGAGACCATCCACGACCGCGTCATCGCCGACGCCGTCGCCCAGGCCATCCAGGCCGCCATGATCACCACCGGCGTGCCCATCGCCTTCGGCGTGCTCACCGTCGAGAATGCCAAGCAAGCCGAGGCCCGCGCCGGTGGCGAGCACGGCAACAAGGGCGACGAAGCCATGGGCGCCCTGCTCGACACCATCGCCGCCGTCCGCGCCGCCTACGCCGGTGGCGACTCGCGCATCAGCCGCACCGTCGCCGACAAGGCCACGCGTCGCGTCACGACGAACGCTTCCAAGTCCAAAACCAAGTCCAAGCCGGCGCGTGGAGGCCGCCGATGAGCGATCACCGCATGGTGCGAAGACTCGCCTTCGTCGCGCTCTTCCAGCTCGACGCCCGCGGCGAGCTCACCGACGATGAACTCGTCGCCGCAGTCGCCAACAGCGAAGACCCGTCCATCGACGCCAACCGCATCGCCAAGGGCGTGCAGGCCGAGGCCTTCGAGCTCGCCCGCGCCGCTTTCTCCGACCGCAAGCGCTGCGACGACGTGATGAAGAACCTCTCGCCCGAGTGGCCCGCGTACCGCCAGGCCGCGGTCGATCGAGCGTTGCTCCGGCTCGCGCACTTCGAGATGTACAGCGGCCGCGCCTCCGCCGCCCTCGCCATCGACTCCGCCGTCGAGCTCGCCAAGGAGTTCTCTACCGAAAAGTCCCCCGGCTTCATCAACGCTCTCCTCGACGCCGCCGGCAAGCGCATCGCGGGCAAGAAGTCGAAGAAGTCCGCTGCTTCCGCCGACCCGAGCCCCGACCCGAAAGCCGCACCCGCATCCGACGATCCCGCCCCCGAGGAGCCGTCTTGACATGGGCTTCTTCTCGTCGATCGTCAGCAAGGTCAAGGCGGGGCTTGAGAAGACCCGCGCCGTCCTCGTCACCGACCTGCGCACGCTGCTCACCGGCCGTCGCCTCGACGAGAAGACCATTACCGAGATCCAGACCCGCCTGCTCGCCGCCGACGTCGGCCCCGTGACGACCACCCGCTTCGTCGATCACATCCGCACCGAGTTCCGCGCCGGCCGCATCGATAGCGGCGACCAGGTCCTCGCGTATCTCAAGACCGAGATGAAGGCGCTCTGGCCCGCCCAGGACCGCGCCCTCCGCCGCAACACCGACAAGCCCACCGTCATCCTCATCACCGGCGTCAACGGCGCGGGCAAGACCACCAGCATCAGCAAGCTCGCGAAGCTCCTGCAATCCCAAGGCAACAAGGTCCTCCTCGGCGCCTGCGACACCTTCCGCGCCGGAGCCGTGCGCCAACTCGAAATCTGGGGCGAGCGCCTCGGCATCGAGGTCGTGAAAGGCCAGCAAGGAGGCGACCCCGCCGCCGTCGCGTTCGACGCCTGCCAAGCCGCCAAAGCCCGCGGCGTCGACGTCCTCATCCTCGACACCGCCGGCCGACTCCAGACGCAAGACCCCCTGATGCGTCAGCTCACAAAGATCCGCGCCGTCGCGTCCAAGCAGATCCCCGGCGCGCCGCACGAGGTCTTGCTCGTCCTCGACGCAACAGCCGGCCAGAACGCACTCCGCCAGGCCGAAGAGTTCGATCGCGCCATCGCCGGCGTCGCCAGCGAAGGCCCCCGCGGCGAGGCCCCCGGCGTGACCGGCATCTTCCTCGCCAAGCTCGACGGCACCGCCAAGGGCGGCATCGTCGTCGCCATCCGCGACACCACCAAGATCCCCGTCAAGTTCATCGGCGTCGGCGAAACCCCTGACGACGTCCAGCCCTTCGACCCCGAGAGCTTCGTCGAAGCGCTCTTCGCCGAGTAACCCAGCGTCGGCGCCATACGTCCGCCGTGGCTCTGCCCGGAGCGACTGATGCGACACGGAGCAACCGCTCGCCCACGTCCACGAGTCCGACGAGCCTCCGAGTTCGCCCCGAATCGCTTGGAACTTGCCCTCCGCTCCGCGTACCCTCGCGTACCGAGCGGTCCGCTCGAATTTCACCGATCCCCAGCCTCCAACCGGAGCGTCCCATGTCCTTCGAGATCCAGTCCGTCAAAGCCCGTCAGGTCCTCGATTCCCGCGGCAATCCCACCCTCGAAGTCGACGTGACGCTCAACTCCGGCTTCTTCGGCCGCGCCGCCGTTCCCTCCGGCGCGTCCACCGGCGAGAACGAGGCCGTCGAACTCCGCGACGACGACAAGAGCCGCTACCTCGGCAAGAGCGTCATCAAGGCCGTCAACAACGTCAACGGCTTCCTCGCCCCCGAGCTCCTCGGCATGGACGCGACGCAGCAGGAAGCCATCGACAAGCTCATGCTCCAGATCGACGGCACACAAAACAAGGGGCGCATGGGTGCCAACGCCATCCTGGGCGTCTCGCTCGCCGTAGCAAAGGCCGCTGCCGCCGCCGCGGGCATCCCGCTCTACCGCTACGTCGGCGGCGCGGGCGCGAAGGTCCTGCCCGTCCCGATGCTCAACGTCCTCAACGGCGGCAAGCACGCCGACAGCACCGTCGACTTCCAAGAGTTCATGGTCCAGCCGTGGGGCTTCGACACCTTCGAAGAAGGCATGCGCGCCGGCGTCGAGATCTACCACAGCCTCAAGAAGGTCCTTCACGCCAAGCACCTCTCCACGGCAGTGGGGGACGAGGGCGGCTTTGCCCCCAACCTCAAGAACAACGAGGAAGCTCTGAAGCTCCTCGAAGAAGCCACCACCAAGGCCGGCTACAAGTGGGGCGAGCAGGTCTTCGTCGCTCTCGACCCCGCCGCCAGCGAGCTCTGGAACGAGGCCAAGGAAGAAGGCAAGCAGGGCTACAAGTTCTTCAAGAGCACCAAGGAAGTCGTCAGCAGCGATCACATGATCCAGCTCTGGTCGGACTGGTGCAGCAAGTACCCGATCCGCTCCATCGAGGACGGCCTCGCCGAGAACGACTGGGCCGGCTGGAAGAAGCTCACCGAGAAGCTCGGCAGCAGGATCCAGCTCGTCGGCGACGACCTCTTCGTCACCAACAAGAAGTTCCTCCAGAAGGGCCTTGACGAGAAGTGTGCCAACGCCATCCTGGTGAAGGTGAACCAGATCGGCAGCCTCAGCGAAACCCTCGATGCCGTCAACCTCGCCATGCGGAACCGGTATAGCGCGGTGATGTCGCACCGCTCCGGCGAGACAGAGGACGCCACCATCGCCGACCTCGCCGTCGCCACCAACTGCGGCCAGATCAAGACTGGTGCCCCTTGCCGCAGCGACCGCAACGCGAAATACAACCAGCTCCTCCGCATCGCGGAAGAACTGGGAGACAGCGCGATCTACGGCAAAGCGACGTGGAATCGGTGATCGAACCGATCGATTGGCACAGCCCGCACCCACATGCAACACGCCGCCGTGAACACGCACGGCGGCGTTTGACTATGTGGACCGAGATCAACCAGCGCAGGGCTCTACAACCCCACCTTGATCCCTTCCTGCTTGAACTTCTTCAGCACCAGCTCCAACTCCGCCAGCGCCTTGTCCATCCGCTCCGCCGCGCCGTTCAGCGAGCGGTACAGGTCCGGGTTGTTGACAAGCTGACCGGCGGTGCCCTCGCCGCGGTTGATCTTGGCCGCGATCTCACCCGCGTCCGCGAGCGCCGCGTCGAGCCGCGTCAGCGTCGTCTTCGCGTCTTTCGCGAGCGTCTCAACCGCCGCCGCCGCTCGCTCTGCCTTGGTGTCCAGGCCCTTGGCCGCCTCGTCGATCGACTTCGCCGCGGCCTTCGCCTCGTCCAGCAGCGACCCGATCTTGATCGTCGAGTCCTTGATGCTCCCCAGCAGCTGCTCGTCAGTCAGCCACTTCTGCATCGCCGCGAGCGTAGTGTCCGCACGCGCAACCAGGTCCGCGATCGTCACCGGCTCCTTGCCGCCGCCGGACGGGTTCGCCATCGACGTGTCCGAGGTCGCCTTCGGGCTGCCGAGCAAGCCCTGCAGGCTCTCGCCGAGCTTCGTGTACGTGTCCGCGAACCGCTCGAACTTCGTCGCCGTCGCCGACAATTGCTCGATCGGCTTCTTCAGATCCCCAAACAGCGTCCGCGGCACAACCCGGATCGGTGCCGTCGTCGACCCGCGCGCGTACTCGTCCTCACCCACATACCGCGTCTTGTCCGCGCCTTCCGCAAACCCCAGCGCCAGCGCCGAGTCGCCGATGAACCGGGTCTCGACCGACACCGCCAAGTCCCGCGGGATCTTCACCCCGCGATCCACCATCAGTGTCGCGATCATCCCGTCCGTCGGGGGATCGGCGACCTCGAGCTTCGAGATCGTCCCCACCCGCACGCCGTTGAACAGCACCGGGCTCGACCCGCTGATGCCCGACGCGTCGGGCATCGCGATCTTCACCGAGTAGACCCGCTCCAGACCCTTCCGCACCTCCCCGAAGAGCATGAGCATGAACACCAGCCCGGCGACGCCGAGGATGGCGGTGAGTCCAACCAGAAAATCACGAACAACGGCGCGGTTCATCGTCGATCCTGTGAGCGTCCTGCCCGGTAGCCTGCTCCGACGGGCGACTGTATGAGTTCAGACGCGTGGGTTCACTTCCCCGGGCGCGGGTTGTCGTCCTCGTCCTCGTGGTCGTAACGCCCGATCAGGAACTGCCGCACCCGGGCCTCGGGATGGTTCTCGAGTTCGTCGTACGTACCGTCCGCCGCGACCTTTCCGTTCAGGAGCAGCACGCACCGGTCCGCCACCTTCCGCGCCGACACCAGGTCGTGCGTCACCACGATCCCGGTGACACCCATGGTGTTCTTCAACTTAAGGATCAGCTCATTGATGCCGTCCGACCGGATCGGGTCCAGACCCGTCGTCGGCTCGTCGTAGAGCACCACCCGCGGCTGCAGCACCACCGCACGCGCCAGGGCCACGCGCTTGCGTTGTCCCCCCGAGAGCTGCGCCGGAAGCTTGTGCTCGATCCCCGGAAGGTCCACGGTCGCGAGCGCCTCGCGCACCCGCTCGTGCCGCTCCTCGCGCGTCAGCTTGGTGTGCTCGCGCAGCGGGAACTCGATGTTTTCGTACACGGTCATGGAGTCGAAGAGCGCGCTCATCTGGAAGACCAGCCCGATCTGCAGCCGCGTCTCGGTCAGCTCGCGCTCCTTCAGGGTGTCGATCCGCTTGCCATCGAAGTGCACCTCGCCCTTGTCCGGGCGCAGGAGCCCCACGATGTGCTTGAGCATCACGCTCTTGCCCGAGCCCGACGGGCCCAGCACGACGGTGGTCTTCCCGGATTCGATCGACAGGTTCAACCCCGCCAGCACGGTCTGTGTCCCGAACGCCTTGTGCAGGCCGCGCAGCTCGATGATGGGGGCCCCCTCCGGGTGCGAGCGCGTCGCCGCCATCCGGTCGGCGCGGTTGGCCGCGTGGTAGCTGGCGTCGGATGTCGGGGTGGGCGTGGCCATGGGACTGATCGCGTACGCTCCGCTTCGATGAGCCACGCGAGCGAGGGTATCCGGGAACTTTCCAGAACGACCGTCCGCAAGGGCCGGAAGTTCGACTTTGAGGTGGTCCGGGTCCGCATGCCGAGCGGACAGGAGCTGGAACGCGAGATCGTCCGCCACGGCGGCTCCGCGGTGATCCTGCCGATTCTGGATTCAGGCGGCCGCAAGCAGATCGTGTTCGTCGAGAATCACCGCTTCTCGATTGGGAGAACGCTTCTTGAGATTCCGGCCGGCACGCTTGAGTCGGGTGAGGACGTCGCGGCGTGCGCGGGCCGGGAGCTGATCGAGGAAACGGGGTACCGGGCCGATCGCATCGAGCCGCTGGCGGAGTTCTACCCAACCCCGGGCATGACCGACGAGCGGATGCATCTGTTCGTCGCCACGGGCTTGACGCACGTGGGACAGGACCTCGAAGACGACGAGTCGATCACGGTCCGCCTCGTGGACGCCGCCGAAGCGCTGCGGCTCGCTACCTCTCAGGGTCTGGAAGACGGCAAGTCCATCCTCGCGATCACGCTCGCCCACGCCCGCGGGTTGCTCTGAAGTTGTCCGTTCCGGGCGCTTGTCCGGACCGCCCTTCTCGCGCGAGAGCCTCCCACGCGAGAGACTCCACAAATAGAGCCTCTCGCGTCAGCGAGAGGTCGCCAACGCTCCAACTCCACTCCATCCTGCTTAGTCCTTCAACGAGAAGGGCGTGAAGTTGGTGTTACGGTCATAAAAGTCCTCGTCCTCCGCCCGCTTCAGGGCGTTCACCACCAGATACGTCACCGGCGTGAACACCACCTCGATACCCACCTTGAACAGCCAGTTGAAGATCGACACCTTGATAAGCGTGTTCGCGTCCCACAGGCCCGCGAAGGCGATCGGGTAGAAGAGCAGGCTGTCCACGCCCTGGCCGCAGATCGTGCTGCCAATGGTGCGGGTCCAGAGCATGCGTCCGCCCGTCCACACCTTCATCTTGGCGAGCACGTAGCTGTTCACAAAGTCGCCGACCCAGAACGCCAGAATGCTCGCGGCCACGATACGCCAGGTGTTGCCAAAGACCGTCTCGAGCGCGGGCTGGATGATCTTGTTGTACGGCTCGTCCGGGTTGAGCGGCAGCCGGATGACCACGTACGACATCACGGTCGCGAAGATCATCGCCGCGAACCCCGCCCAGATCACCTTGCGAGCCCGGGCGTAGCCGTAGACCTCCGTCAGCACATCGCCGAAGATGTACGAGATCGGAAAGAAGATATTGCCCGCACCGAACACCAGCAGCGTCGACCACGCCAGTCCCTGATCGGTCCAGCCCGGCACCACCTTGGCCCCAAGGTCCACCGCGCACGACTTCCCGGGGCCGATGAGGTTCGAGCACAGCAGCACCGTCACGAAGCCCGCGAGGCAGAGGTCGTAGTAGCGGTAGTGCCGCCCGGGCGTGGAGTGCGGCAGGGTGTTCGCGGCGTTCCCGGTTGCTTCACTCATGCGTGTCCTTCGCGGCTGGGTCGATGAGATCGGATGCCCGTCGATACTCGGCGATACCGCCGATCCGAACAGAGTTCGATCGTGGCAGCATACACGGATTCATCGCGTCCCAGCGTCTTCACGAGCCCCGAGCGTCAGCGAGCGGGTCTCATGGACTGACAAAGAACCCACTCGCTCACGCTCGGAGCTCGTTCATAAGCGATGCAACCGAGGACGCCGCTCGCCCCGTACCATCGCCCGTGACGCCCGCGGACACATCCTCCGCTCCCGAGACCCGCCCGATTCGGGTGCTCTCGAATTTGGTCGCCAGCCAGATCGCGGCTGGCGAAGTGGTGGAGCGCCCCGCCAGCGTGGTCAAGGAGCTCGCCGAGAACGCGATCGACGCTGGCGCGACCCGGATCCAGGTCGAGCTTGAGCAAGGCGGCGTCGAGCTCGTCCGCGTCACCGACAACGGCGGCGGCATCGCCAAGGGCGACCTGACGCTCGCGATCGCGCCGCACGCGACCAGCAAGGTGTCGAGCATCGACGATCTCGACCACATCGCCACCCTCGGCTTCCGAGGCGAAGCCCTCGCCTCCATCGCCTCGGTCTCGCGCCTCTCGATCCGCTCGCGAACGTCCGCGTCGCAGGAAGCCTTCGAGCTCGTGAGCGAGGGCGACAACGTCCAGCCGATCCGCCCCACCTCGGGCCCGGTGGGCACGAGCGTGAGCGTGCGCAATCTCTTCTTCAACACGCCGGCACGCCGCAAGTTCCTGCGGACCATCTCGACCGAGCAAGGACGCTGCCACGACACCCTGCTCGCGATCGCCATGGCCCACCCGCTGATCGGAGTGCGGCTCGTCATCGATGGCAAGGTCGTCTTCGATCTGCCGCCGGATCAGACGCCGCAGCAGCGCATTCTCGACCTCATCGGCAAGGAGCTGGAGCCCGAGCTCCTGATCGTTCAATCCGACCAGCACGACGTGCGCGGCGTCTCGCTCTTCGGCTTGGTCGGCACGCCCTCCATCGCGCGAGCCACCAACAAGAGCCAGCACATCTTCGTCAACGGCCGCCCCGTCCGCGATCGCACCGTGCAGCATGCGTTGCTGCAGGCATACCGAGGACTCATCGAGCCGTCGCGCTATCCCACCGCGGTGCTCATGCTCGAGATGTCCCCCGAGGCGGTGGACGTCAACGTCCACCCCACCAAGGCCGAGGTGCGATTCCGCGACTCCTCCCTCGTCCACTCCGTTGTCTACCACGCCGTGTCGCGTGCGCTCCGCGCCGCCGACCTCACCCCGACCTACTTCTCCCTCGGCGGCAGCGCCCCGACGCACCCAACCGCCGTCTTGCCCGCGACGCCCGAGCCGTCCGCCATCGAGCCGCGCACGCCGCCCTCGCCGCAGCAGATGGAAGCTTTTGTGGGCTTTCTACAACGTTTCGATCCGAGCACGCCGCAGCCAATGCTCTCCACCACGGAGGGCGCAGCGCTCCCACCTGTCGAAGGCCAGACACCCACGGGCGTGTCCGTGGGCTCCTCGGAAATCGCGACGCCTAGTACGCCCGTGGGCTCCGCGCTCCCCGAAGTCCGCCGCGCCGATCGGATCCTGCAGGTCCACAACTCCTACGTCGTGACCCAGGACGCCCAAGGCGTCGTGATCGTCGATCAGCACGCGCTCCATGAACGCGTCATGTTCGAGGCCCTGCTCGCCCGCGTCGGCGCCGGCAACCTCGAGAGCCAGCAGCTTCTCTCCCCCGAGATCGTCGAGGCCACCGCCGACCAGCTCGGCCGCCTCGAAGAGATGAAGTCGCTGCTCACCCGCGTCGGCATCGAGGCCGAGCCGGCCGGTCCGCGCTCGATCGCGATCCGCGCGTTCCCCTCGTTCCTCTTCTCGCGCAACGTCGAGCCCGGACCCTTCATCGCAGATCTGCTCGCCCTCACCGACGACAACGAAGAGGCCTCGCGCGACACGCGGCTCAAAGCCGGCGACACCGGCCCACGCGACGAACGCCTCCTCCGCGATGTCCTCGACATGATGGCCTGCAAGGCCGCGATCAAGGCCGGCGACGCCATGTCCGACCTCGAGCTCAACGAGCTCATGCGTCTCCGCGAGGCCGTCGAACGCTCCAGCAACTGCCCCCACGGACGGCCGACCACCGTCCGCCTCACCATCCGCGAGCTCGACAAGCTCTTCGGCCGCGGCTGAGCGTTACAGCCAATCAGCGGTGGGGCGGGTGCTCGTTGGGCGACCCGTAGATGCATCACACGCTGCCGTCGAGCCGCACCTCGCGCAGAAGCCGCGTCGTCGTATCGCCCACTAGCCGGAACCAGAGCATCGCCAACGCCGCCCGCGCCGACCACTCGCGCACCGCCCCGCGGTCCCCGCTCATCGCGAACCGCCGCACCTCCGTCGCGCGTCCTTCTTCCGCCAGCCCCACGAACACCGTCCCCACCGGCTTGCCCTCCACCCCGCCGCCCGGCCCCGCGATCCCCGTGATCGAGAGCGCACACGAACTTCCCGACACCCGCCGCGCCCCTTCCGCCATCGCCGCCGCCACCTCCGCGCTCACCGCTCCCGGCGCACCCGCTCCCCCGGTCTCCGAGAACAGCGCCGCCGGCACCCCCAAATCCCGCCGCTTCGCCTCGTTGGAATACGTCAACCACCCGCCCACAAACACGTCCGACGAGCCCGAAACGTCCGTGATCAGCCCGCCCAACACGCCGCCGGTGCAGCTCTCCGCGACGCTCAGCGTCCGCTTCGATTCCCGAAGCCGTGCCAGGCACGCCCCCGCCAGGGTCTGATCCCCGCTCGCGAACACCGAACTCCCCAGCACCCGCCGCACCACCGCCTCGTCCGCGTCCAGCGCCGTCGCGCCCGCGCTCTCGCCTTCATAGCGCATCCGCACCGACACGATCGACAGCGACGCCGTCGTTCCCACGCTCGGGTTCCGCGTCCGCGCCATCATGTCGCCCGCCGCCGTCAGCCGCGCCGCGATCTCCGACTCGCCCAGCCCGATCGTGTGCAGCGACCGCGTCGCCACAGTCCGCCCCGGCCGCGGCCGCAGCCTCGGGCGCACGTGCGTCTCGTACATCGGGATCATCTCCCGCGGCGGACCCGGCACGCAGAACACCTCGCACCCGCTCTCCATCCGCGCCCACAGCCCCGGCGCTGTCCCGTGCGGATTGGCGATCATCTCCGCCCCCGACGGCCGCATCGCCTGCACCCGGTTCAACTCATTCATCGCGCGCCCCCGCGACGTGAAGAACGCCCGGATCACCTCCAGCGACGCCGCGTCCTCGACCATCTCGCCGCCGATCACGTCCAGCAACGCAAACCGCGTCAAGTCATCCGCCGTCGGCCCCAACCCCCCTGAGCACACGATCACATCGACTCGCGCTCCCAGCCGCCGCAGCGTCGAGGCGATCGCCTCGCGATCATCCGGAAGGCTCACGTGCTCCACCGGCAAGACGCCCGCCTCCATCACCCGCTCCGACAGCCACCGGCTGTTCGTGTCCAGCGTCTGCCCCAGCACGATCTCGTCGCCCTGCGAGATGATCGCGGCGGTCCGGTGAAATCGTTCCACGCCATTCGCGCTCACGGCACTCTCTCCGGTCTCGGCACCGCGTCCATCGTCGCCGGCGGAGCCTCGCCAAGGATTCGGTTCCACTCCTCGTTCAGATGTCCCAGCGTCGCATCCAGATCAGCCCCGTCCACCAGCACCCGCTTGATCGCCTCCTCGAAGCTCCGCCGAAGATCCGGCCATGTCTCCAGCGCCGCCGTAAACCCCACCGCGTGCGGCAGGCTCTCCGCCACCACCTTCCGCGCCAGCGCCAGCACACCGTCCGGCCCGCTCAGCTCCGCCGCGCTCGGCCGGAAGTACGCATCGCCCGCGCTCCCCGCAGTGCTCGGCATGATCGGGACAATCTTGCTGAACGCCAGCTGCGCCCGCGGCCCTGTCATCCACCATGCCAGCGCCGCCGCCTCCCGCGGATGCCTCGACTGACTCGTCACCGACAGCACCATGATCGGCATGTGCGCACGCCCCAGCGACCCACGCACGTCCTCACGCACCGTCGAATTCGCGAACACCCGCGGCGAAACGTCCCGCACGTTCTTCAAAAAGTTCGGCCCCGTGCTGATCACCGCGATCGATTGCTCCTGGTACAGGTCCAGCAAGTGGCTGTGCCCCTGCGTCGCCGCCGCCCGCGGCAAGTCCCCGCGCCGGAACGCCTCCACCCACAACGCGATGTAATCCCGCACCTCCGGACGCGTCAGATCCGCCTCCAATCCCTTCGCCGGATCTCCCGCGTCCCGCGGCTTCAGAGGCACCAGCCCCTCGCCCAGCAGCATCACCGGCAACTGGCTCTCCTCGCCCAGCGGCTGACTGATCAAAAACTTCCCCGTCTTCATCCGAAACTCGTGCGCCAACGCCAACACGCCCCGCCAATCCTTCGGCAGCGACTCCAGCGTCAGCCCGCCCGCCCGCAGCAGCTCCGTGTTGATGATGCTCGCCTGCGGGTTCACATACCAAGGCAAAGCCAGCAGCGGCTTCCGCGCCCCCGGCTCGCTGTACACCTTGCACAAGAACAACGCCCCCGGCAGATACCGTTCCTCCGCCGACACATCCCCCGATCCCTCCGGCGGCACCAGCGGGTTGAGATCAATAAACGCCCCCAAAGACGCGAACCGCGCGTAGTTCACGTCCGACATGTTCACGACATCGGGCGCCCGCCCCGCCGCCGCCGCCGAGATCAGCTTACGCTCCAGCACCGAGAACGGCACATCCACCCACCGCACCTTCACTCCCGGGTGCGCCGCCTCGAACGCCGCGATCTCGCCTCTGATGTACGGCCCGAACGTCGCCAGCGCCAGCGTCCAGAACTCCACCTCGATCGCTTGGGCGCCGCGCCGGTCGCGCTCGCACGACGCCAGCCCCACCCCCGTTGCCACGCAGGCCGCCAGCATCGCGATCAGCACTCGCCGCCACATCGCGTCACTGTACACGCCGAGCCCCCGCCGCGTGACAACGCGCCCAGTTCTCACCCTACCGCGTCAACGCGATCACCAGCGCCACGATCCCCGCGATCACCAGGATCGTCGTCACCAGCCCAGCGATCTTCCACCCGCTCCACGGCCGATCGCCCACCACCTCGCCCGTCCGCGCGTTCACGATCACCCGGAACACCTTGCGGTTGTACCGGTAGGTGCTCACCCACAGCGGCAGCAGGATGTGCTTGAAGCGGATCTCGTCGTACCGCGGGTTCATCGACAGGATCCGCTGCCGATCGCCCCCGATGTCGCCGCGGATCGTCGCCTCGATCGTCGGCCGCATCCGCACCTTCGCCCCGTTGAACCCCTCCGCCAGGTCCACGCTGTACGACTCGCAGCGGAAACCCGCGAGGTACTCGTCCCGGTACGCGACCAGATCCCGCATCCCCCAGGGCTCCGCCTCGATCTGCTTCTCCATGGGCAGCGAAGTGCTCGCCGGCACCAGCACGTCGTCGAAGTTGTCGACCACGCGCCCCGCCGCCGGATACCACCGCGTCTTGCGCACCCGCCGTGTTTGCGTTGTCCGCTTCCCGTTCACCGTCGTCGTGTACGTCTCGGTGTCCCAGTAGTCCTCGCCCCGCATCCCCGTGTACGCCGTCGTCGCCACGCAGTCGTACGTCCAGAACGGCATGTACGCCCCGACCAGCGCCGAATCGATCGTCGCTTCCCGCGCCAGCTTCGACGGCGCGAACCACAGCGACGCCAGCCACGCGCGGTACTTGTCCACCGCCTCACGCTTGGTCAAGGCGAACGGCAGGAGCGCGGTGGGCTTCAGCCGCTTCGCGCTCACCGCCCCCGCGACCATCGGCGTGCCGCAGAAGCAGCACACCTTGCTCGTGACGTTGTCCTCGAACTGCACGTTCGCGCCGCACGCCTCGCACCGCACCTCCAGACGCTCGATCATCGACGCCGACCGCTCCAGCGACGCCAGAGCCTGGTGATAGTCCAGCTCCTCGACCACCTCGAGCGCCGCCTCGATCTCGTTCACCGCCCCGCAGTGCTCACACTTGAGCGACTGCTCCCCCGGACAAAACGTCAGGTCCGCCCCGCACGCCTTGCACGGAAACGTCCGCGGCGAAGCCGCAAGCCCCGGCTCCACCGGCTCGATCCGCTCAGTCTGTGCATCAGCATCCGGCATGGAGGTGGGAACGCAAACCGCGAGAAGAAGCGAACAAGAGACCAGTGGAACAGGAGATCAGGGACAGACGGAGCCCGTGCGATCGACTCAGAAACAAGGAGCGGGGGACCGATTCTTCACACCTCTCGTCGCACCGACGCCGAGGCTGACAAGTCCGCGAGCAAGCCTCGTATGGACCGGAGCACCCCGCTGTCTCACCTTCGTCCGCGAGGGCCCGCAGCCACTACCGCGGCGGCAGCGGAGGCGGCGCCCCGCCGATCGTCCCGTGCAGCTCCGCGACGCTCGCCGCCGCCGTCCACGACGCCATGCCCTGCTTCCACACCAGCGTCTCGCCCGTCAGCTTGCCGCTTCGCGCCAATTCGCCAAGTGCGTTGATGTCAAACGGCCCCGCCTGCTGCCCGTCCAGCGCCACGAAGAACTTCACCGCCGCGCTCCCCGGCATCGGAGGGGGCGCGTTCGTCGCCGCGTGCATGCTCCCCGCCATCTGCTGCGCCATCGCGAACCCGGCGCCCATCCCCATCCCCTGGGCCATCGCGCCGTTCCCGTTGTTCTTCGCCGCGTCGCCGATCGCCGTCGCGGTCTGGAATTGCGTGAACTTGTTCAGGTCGCCCAGAACGCCCATGCTCGTCCGCTTGTCGAGCGCCGCCTCCACCTCCGGCGGCAGCGACACGTTCTCGATCAGAAACGCCGTCAGCTCCAGCCCGTACTGCGAGAACGTCGGCCGGATCCGCCCCGCGATCTCGCCCCCGATCTCCTGATACCGGGCCGCCAGATCCAGTGCCGGCACCTTTGATTCACCCAAGGCATCGCTGAAGCACGTCACGATGAAGTTCCGGAGCTGCTCCGTGATGCCGTCCGCCGTGAAGCGCCCCGCCGTGCCCGCGACCTCCTTCACGAGCGCCCCCGCGTCGCCCACCTTGAACGCGTACGTCCCGTACGCCCGCAGCCGCATCGGTCCGAACTCCGCGTCGCGCAGCATGATCGGGTTCGCCGTGCCCCACTTGAGATCGGTGAACTGCCGCGTGTTGACGAAGTAGACCTCGCACTTAAAGGGCGACTCGAACCCGTACTTCCACCCCAGGAGCGTGGACAGGATCGGCAGGTTCTTGGTGTCGAGCGTGTACATGCCCGGCTTGAACACGTCCGCGATCTTGCCTTGGTCGACGAACACCGCAACCTGGCTCTCGCGCACGATCAGCTTGGCGCCGTACTTGATCTCGTTGTTCAGCCGCTCGAAGCGGTACACCAGCGTGTCCCGCGAGTCGTCGAGCCACTCGACGATGTCGATCAGCTCACCCTTCAACTTCTTGATCCAGTCCATCCGAGTCTCCTCAGAAGGCCGGGCCTCGGAGCGAATCCGAGAACCCCGCCCATGCGGTCCATCTGCAAACGCCGGGCCTCACACCCGCTGTTCAGTGTACCCGACCCGTTATTGGGCGTGCAGATTTTGCAGTTTCAACGCCCCGCCGCGCCATCCGGACCGGCGCACGCGCCCAGTCCGCCACACCCCGACCAGTTGCACCAAAGTCGCCCCCCGGAGCAGACGAAACAACCCGCAGCCGGTGCTCGGGCGGAAGGTCCGCTACGTGCCGCGCCGCCCGTGCGCTGGGCTTGAGGCCGAAAACGCGACATCCGTACCCAGAGGGGATCCGTCATGCAGCAGAGCGTCTCGCACACCAACACGTCCGTCGGCCTCGCCCGCGTCGACTGGTCCAAGCTCGCCTGGCCCGCCGCCATCCTCATCTCCATCTGCGGCGCCGCCGTCGGCCGCGCCCAGGTCAGCACCGTCGCCGGCGGCGGCTCGCAGCCCCAGGCTCAGCCCACGCCCACTCAAAACCAGCCCGCAAATCAGGCCCAAAACCAGGCCCAGAACCAGAACACCCAGCAGCCCGCCGCCCAGCCCAGCGCCGGCCTCAACCAGCTCGTGCAGAACGTCACCAGCGCCCTCACCGGCGGCCAGAACTCCCAGAGCGCCGACGTCGCCGACCCCTTCTCCGGCAAGCCCTCCTCCTCTTTCAACAGCACCGCCGGCCCCGCCGACGAGCCCCGCACCATCAAGCCCCTCCGCTCCAACGCCGTCAAGGTTGACGACAACGGCGTCGTCGACCTCCGCGTCAACGGTGAAGAGGTCGCCGCCGTCCTGGAGATGCTCAGCCTCCAGAGCCAGAAGAACATCATCCCGCACAAAAATGTCAACGGCAAGGTCTTCGCCAACCTCTACGGCGTGACCTTCTACGAAGCCCTCGACGCCCTCCTCCACGCCAACGGCTTCGGCTACATCGAGCGCGGCAACTTCATCTACGTCTACACCCTCGAAGACCTCCAGAAGCTCGAACAGGCCGCCCGCCAGCGCGTCTGGAAGGTCATCAAGCTCAACTACATCTCCGCGGTCGACGCCGCCGCCTTCGCCCAGGCCCTCCTGAGCAAGGACTCGGTCATCAAGACTAACGCCAAGGTCGGCAACTTCCCCGGCAAGAGCGAAGTCCCCGTCGGCGGCGAAGACTACTCGGGCGAGTCCACCATCATGGTCTGGGACTTCCCCGAGCAGGTCGAGCAGATCGAGAAGCTCATCAAGGAAATCGACACCCGCCCCGCACAGGTCCTCGTCGAGGCCACCATCCTCCAGGCCCAGCTCAACGAAAACAACGCCTTCGGCGTCGACTTCGCCCTCCTCGGCAACCTCAACTTCGGCGACTTCCTCTCCGTCGGCGGCCCCCTCCGCGTGCCGGACGCGATGATCGTCAACAACAAGTCCCGCCTCTCCAGCCCCTCCGCCGGCGACATCCCCGTCGTCGGCCCCGACACCGTCGGCAAGGCCTTCGGCCTCGCCTCCACCCCCGGCAACACCGGCGGCCCCGGCACCCTCAAGCTCGGCCTCTATAACAGCAACGTCGGCGTCTTCATCCGCATGCTCGACGAAGTCACCGACACCACCATCCTCTCGAACCCCAAGATCCTTGCCCTCAACCGGCAGCCCGCCCGCGTGCTGATCGGTCAGCGCATCGGCTACCTCAACACCACCAGCACCAACACCGCCACCACCCAGACTGTTGAGTTCCTCGATACTGGTACCCAGCTCCACTTCCGCCCCTTCGTCGGGAACGACGGCACCATCCGCCTCGAGCTCAAGCCCAGCGTCTCCTCCGCCGTCATCCGCGACGTCCGCAACAGCGGCGGCTCCACCGTCACCGTCCCCGACGAGATCACCAACGAACTCACCACCAACGTCATCGTCCGCGACGGCCAGACCGTCGTCCTCGGCGGCCTCTTCCGCGAGAGCACCGAGTCCGCTCGCCGCCAGGTCCCGCTCCTGGGCGACATCCCGCTCGTCGGCAAGGCCTTCCGCGGCCAGGAGGACGAGGTCTCGCGTCAGGAGATCATGTTCCTGATCACGCCCTCGGTCGTCAGCGACTCCTTCCTCGCCGAAGCCGGCACCAAGTCCAACGAGATCGTCTCCCGCGTCCGCGCCGGCGCTCGCGAGGGCCTCCTCGAGTTCAGCCGCGAGCGCCTGACCAGCCAGTTCGTCAGCGACGCCCGCAAGCTCGCCTCCGAAGGCAAGAACGAGAAGGCCCTCTGGAAGCTCCACATGGCCCTCTCCATGAACCCCCACCAGCCCGACGCCATCGAGCTCAAGGAAAAGCTCAGCGGCACCAAGTCGAGCTGGCCCAACCGCAGCATGCTCGAAGACATGTTCAGCTCCGAGCAGAAGAACGCCAAGACCCGCGCCGACTCCGGCATGCGTAACGCGCCCGCCGTCGCCGCCGCTCCGGCCTCAGCGTCCTCCGCCGCGCAGCCCGCGAGCAGCGTCGCCAACGCCTCCAACAACCAGAGCGTGAACACCTCCGCCCAGGCTTCGGCGCAGCCCGCCGCCGAGCAGAGCCAGCCCGCTCCGATCCAGTCCGCCCAGCCCGGGCAGTCCCTGCCCGCGCCGCAGGCCGTCGCCACGACCCCCGCGCAGCCCTCCTTCACGCCCCGCTACGACACCATCCAGATCAACAACCGCGGCCAGGTCGTCGCCAGCACCACGCAGCACGGCGTGAACGGCAGCCAGATCGCGCAGGCCCCGCAGAACAACCAGGGCGCCAACCCCGCCCAGGCCAAGCAGCGGGCCTCCGCCTTCGGCAAGCTCTTCGGTGTCTCCAAGCCGACCGACGGTCAGCAGCCCCAGCAGACCAAGGTCACCACCGTCCCCGAGAGCGACACCCAGCACTAACTTCGCTCCAATCCCGGTTCTCTCCCGACCGCGCCGCAACCGGCGCGGTTTTTCTTTCGCATCATTTCCAAGTCAACAGCAGACCGCGGCCAAAGTGCCGCCCTCCGTGGGTCGATCAACTTCCGAGAACACGCCCGGTTTCCGGGCCTGCCCGGCGCACCCCGCGCCCCTTCGGAGGGACCCATGCACATCCGTCACACCGCTCCCGTCGCCTTGTTTGCAATCACCCTCGCGCTCGCCGGCTGCTCCGGTATCCAGGGCAACTACACCCGTCAGGCAACTTCCGCCGCCAAAGAGAAGATGGCCGCGATGAAGTCCGCGATGGAGTGGCAGACCGCCAAGCAACAGCTCCTGGGCGGCGATCCCGACAAGGCCCTCCAGTCCATCGATCGCTCGCTCGCGCTCAACCCCAACGTCGCCAAGAGCCACGTCCTCAAGGGCCGCATCCTCATGGAGCAGGGTGACCTCGACGGCTCGCTCAACTGGTTCTCCAGCGCCCAGGCCCTCGAACCCGAGAACGTCGAAGCCTCCTACTACGCGGGCGTCGTGAACGAGCGCCTCCGCCAGCCCGCCGCCGCCCTCACGCACTACCGCCGCGCCGCCGAGCTCGAGCCCTCCAACCCGCAGTACCTCGTCGCCGCCGCCGAAGTCCTCACCGACCAGGGCAAGCTCGACGAGGCCGAGTCCGAACTCAACGCCAAGCAGACCCAGTTCGCCCACAACGCCGCCGTCAACCAGACCCGCGGCCATATCGCCGCCCTCCGCGGCAACCACGAGGCCGCCCTCGCCTACTTCGAGGAAGCCCGCCTCGCCGCCCCCGATGATCCCGTCATCCAGTCCGATCTCATCGCCTCGCAGATCGCGCTCAACAAGTTCGCCGACGCCGAGCTCGGCATCTCGCGTCTGCTCAAGAACAAGGACTACGCCGACCGCCGCGACCTCCAGCTCATGCGGGCCCGCTGCCTCGTCCAGGTCGAGCGCGCCATCGAGGCCCGCGACCTGCTCATCAAGCTCACCACCAGCGAAGGAGGCTCCGCCGACGCCGAGTCGTGGATCGAGCTCGGCAAGGTCTCCTTCAAGCTCAAGGACTACAACCGCGCCCGCACCGCCGCCGCCCGCCTCGTCGCCATCGCTCCCGAACGCCCCGAGGGCTACCAGCTCCGCGCCATGGTCCTCCGCCGCCTCGGCTCACTCGACCAGGCCCACGAGAACGCCGTCCGCGCCGCCGCCATCGCGCCCAGCGCCGAGAACCACGTGCTGCTCGGCCTGATCGAGCGCCAGCTCGGCCGCAGCGCCGAGGCCCGCGCCAGCTTCGCCAAAGCCATCGAGCTCGAACCCGCCAACACGCTCGCCGCCAACCTGCTCTCGCAAACCCAGAGCGGCGCCGTCGCCACCGTCACCGAAGAGAACTGAACCGTCGCTTCCGCCGCACACGCGTCCCGCCTGTGCCCTCAAGCAGCAACCGCACGCAGAAACCGTCGGGCACCCCCGACGGTTTTTCATTGGTGATCAACCACGCCCGCACCGGCATCTCATCACCGCCCGCACGCACGCGCCGCCTACTCTGTCGCTCACGCACCCGGAACCCTCCCGTGCACCTCGCGACTTCCCACGCCGAACTCCGCGCCACCCTTTCCAACGGCGCCGTCTTCGTCCCCACGATGGGCGCCCTGCACGAGGGTCACGCCAGCCTCATCCGCCACGCCGCCGCCGTCCACCAGGGCCCGGTCGTCGTCAGCATCTTCGTGAATCCCACCCAGTTCAACGATCCCGCCGACTTCGCCCGTTATCCCAAGACCCTCGAAGCCGATCTGGAAATCTGCCGCCGCAGCGGCGCGACCCACGTCTACGCGCCCACGCCGCAGGACGTGTACCCAATCGACGCGCCCATCCCCGTCCCGCCGCTCCCCTGTGTCGCCACCGCGCCCGGTCTCGAGGACAAGCTCCGCCCCGGCCACTTCGCCGGCGTCTGCCAGGTCGTCCGCCGTCTCTTCGATCTCGTGCAGCCCGCCGCCGCCCTCTTCGGCGAGAAGGACTGGCAGCAACTCCAAGTTCTCTCCGCAATGACCCGCGAGAGCGGCCTGCCCATCCGCATCATCCCCGGCCCGACGATCCGCGAGCCCGACGGCCTCGCCATGTCCAGCCGCAACCGCTTCCTCACCGCCGACGAGCGCCCCCGCGCCGCCTCCATCTCCCGCGCCCTCCGCGAGGCCGCCGCCAAACCCACACCCACCGCCGCCGAAGCCCACATGCGGTCCGTGATCCAAGCCGCCGGCCTCGAGGTCCAGTACGCCGTCGTCCGCGACGCCCAATACCTCGAAGCCCCCATCTCCGGCCGCCCCCGCCGCGCCCTCATCGCCGCCAAGCTCGGCACTGTCCGCCTCATCGACAACGCCCCCTGGCCCGCTCTGTAGAGCATCTCGCGCACGCGAGAGGTCACTCCGATCCACGCACAACGACCCGTCCGACTCCCACCGCATCACGTATGCCCCCAACGCGCCGGGCATACCTTCACGAATGCCCACCCGCGATCCTTCAGCACTCGACTTCTACGAACTCTGCGTCACCGAACCAACGCGTCTCATCCCCTTCCTTCTCGCCGCCCACGCCCACACCCCCCGCACGCTCCGCGAAGACTTCAGCGGCAGCGCCGCCCTCGCCCGCGCCTGGGCCGCCTCCCACCCAACCCGTCGCGCTATCGCCGTCGACCTCGACCCCGCGCCACTCAAGCGCGCCAAAGCACGCCGCGTCCGCACCATCGAGGCCGACGCCGAGACCTGCACCGCCAAGGCCGACATCATCGCCGCCACCAACTTCCCCATCGGCTACCACCACACCCGCCGCGACCTGCTCCGCTACCTCAAGACCGCCCGCGCCAGCCTCAATCGCCGCGGAATCTTCGTCTTCGATCTCTACGGCGGACGCGACGCCTTCACCCCAGGCAAGATCATTCAACTTCTCCGTGCCCCCAAACAACGCCCCTGGTCCGGCGAACTCATCGAGTACACCTTCGAGCAGCGCACCGCCAACCCCCTCACCGGCCGCGTCACCGACGCCCTGCACTTCAAAGCCTGGCCCGCCCGCACCAAGACGCCCACCAACCCCCGCGCCAAGCAACCCCTTCCCGCGATCAACATCCCCGACGCGTTCTTCTACGACTGGCGCCTCTGGTCAATCCCCGAACTCCAAGACGCGCTCACCGAAGCCGGCTTCACCACCATCGAAGTCCACAACCGCCTCGGCGACGCCATCGACAACGAGGGCCGTGTCCTGCTGAACCCCGTCCGCGAATCCGACGACCTCGACGACAACTGGGTCGTCTACATCGTCGCTCGATGACAGAACCCCGCCGCAGTCCGGGAGCATCAAGCGCGCGGCCTGCAACAATCAACGCTCCACCATGTCGTCACTCGCGCGACAATCCACGCCTCCCCCCGTCACTCTCCGCGACGTCCAGCCCGCCGACCTCGACACGCTCTTCGACTGGCAATCCGATCCCGAGTCCTGCGCGCAGTCTTTCGTAAAGCCGCGCTCGCGCGCCGCCTTCGACGAGATCTGGCGAACGCTCTTCGCCAGCCTCGCCGACCCTTCCACCGGCATGCGCGCAAAGCTCATCCTCGCCGACAACACCCCCTGCGGCTCTATCGGCTCATTCATCGCCCAGAACCAGCTCTGCGTCGGCTACCAAGTCGCTCGTCCCTTCTGGAAACAAGGCATCGCCACCCGCGCCCTCGCGGCCTTCCTCACCTGCGTCCCCAATCGCCCCCTCCACGCCCGCGCCGCCGCCCGCAACACCGCATCCATCAAGGTCCTCCTCAAGAACGGTTTCCGCATCACCGGCACCAAGTGGGGCGACGAGACGGACCGCTACATCGCGTGCGAAGAGATCATCTTCATCTTGTGTTGAACGAGTGTCCGTCTCCCCCGTTCATGGCTCACGCCTTACACCTCACACCTAACCCTTCCCACTCCAAAAAGGCCGCGAGCCCCTTCCGGGGCTCGCGATCGTTCCGACGCGGCTGTAAGCCGAGTTCTGTCCCGGGGCCGGTTTGCCGTTGCCCTCGCGAGCGCCGACACCTCGCCTCGGAGGCGACCATTTCTCTGGGCCGCGCGTTGCCGTGCGGCTCAAGCGATCGACCCGCACCCGACACGCCCGGACCGAGCGCCCCTCCGAAGAGGGCGGATGCTGCTTGACCTTGCACGCGCTGGGGTTTGCCATGCCCCGACCCTCACGGGCCGAGCGGTGCGCTCTTACCGCACCTTTTCACCCTTGCCTGATCCGCCCTTTCGAGCGGCCATCGGCGGTTGGTTCTCTGTGGCACTGTCCCGCGCTCGGGGATGATGGCGGTTTTCCGCCGCCTGCCGAACGGGTGGGCGTTACCCACCAGCGTGTCCTGCCGTGCTCGGACTTTCCTCAGGGTCAGGACCGTCCCGACCCCGCGGCCGCCCGCCGCGTCTCATCCAATCCTACGGCCTCACACGACCCGCTCGCTCCCCCCGCAAGCACACGCCATCCCCGTTTGCTCTACCATGTCCCCCGTTGTCCACCAAGCGCGACGCCAAAAAGTCCGCCCTCGTCTGGCTCCGGCCCGACCAGCTCGCCCTTGCGCACCAACTCGTTGAAGCCTGCAACCTCACCCTCGAAGCCGCCGGCTCCAGCCTCCGAGGCCGCTCCACCGAGCTCGCCGCCGCGCTTAACTGCGCACCCCTCGACGACCTCCGATCCGCCCTCGCCGAAACCGACGCCGCCCTCGTCCTGCTCCTCGACCCCGGCGACTTCGGCGCCGAGCCCAACCCCACCGACGACCGCGCCCTCGCCGCCGCCAAATCCCGCGGCGTGAAGCTCGCCTCCCTCGAACCAATCCCCGCCACCGCCCTCGCGCTCCACACCCCCGGCGTCGGCGACCCCGGCGAAGACGTCGCCATCCCCGAACCCGTCCGCTTCCTCCCGCACCTCCGCCAGTCCAAGCGCCACCGCGAGGCCGCCGAGATCATCGAGCAGTTCGGCTACGTCCGCACCCTCACCATCGAGCAGTGGAACACGCCCGCCGAAGGCTCCCTCGGCTCGCTCCTCTTCTCCGCACTCGATCTCGCCATCGGCGTCCTCGGCATCCCCGAAACCGTCGACGCCCAGTTCGTCTCGCCCGCCCACGGCCAGGGCGTCCACACCGTCGCCGGCGACTCCCTCCGCGCCCTCAGCGGCGATCTCACCGCGCTGCTCCGCTTCTCCGACGGTCGCGGCGCCACCATCGTCGCCTCCGACCACGCCGGCCGCTGGAACCGCGTCGTCACCATGCTCGGCCCCTCCGGCCGCCTCCGCATCTACGACGACGGCTTCGAGCTCATGAACGCCGCGGGTGAAAAGGTCGACGAATCCCGCCAACGCCGCACCACCAAGAGCCCGCCGCACAGCACCGCCGCCCTTGCCGACGCCATCGACCGGCTCCTCGATCCCCACGCCGCGGTCCCGCCCCCGCTCGATCACCTCGCCATCCTCACCACCGCGCAGGCCACGCTCCTCAGCACCCGCACCGGCCAACCCGAGTCGCCCGACACCATCCGGCGCATGGTGCAGAGGGGATAGCCGCGGCGACGAGGGACCTAAGAGCTCCGACTGACGAACGGACCTTCGTGGCAGATGCGTCACACCAGCAACAATCATTCACGCTGAACCACCCGTGTCGGTGTGCGTTGCAACGGAACTGGCCTCAATCGCCAGGCCAATCGTCGTGGGGCGATTGGGGGAGGTCACTGCCATCGACCCTGCGTGCGTCTTGCCACCACGCCAGCACCACTCCTGCTATCACAAACAGTAAGACGAAGTGAGCGAGAACCATCTGATGCGGTAGCATCGCCCTGTATTTTTCCGCAACCTGGTCCACCGTCTTGGGGCTTAGCCAACCGCCAGCGGCTCCAGCCGCTACCAATCCGGCAGCGACGGTGGTGACGGTCACTCCCGTTTGGCTCAACTGCGTCTTCACGACCCACAACAACGCGAGGGCGCCCATCGCCGCAAGAAAGGCAACCCATAACTCGCCGTGGCCTAACCACTCGCTGCTGAAGAACTTTGTGTACCATTCAGAGTAAATCTTCAGCAACACCCAAGTCGCGAGAAGCGTCAAGGTAATCGCTGCCGCACCGACAAAGCCGTCATGCAGGCCTTCCTGCGACTCTCTGTACTTGTTCCAGTTCGGGCCGCATCTGTAAACGAAAACTGTCCAGAACCACGCCATGGGTAAGCAAACTCCCATGAATGTAAGGACCGCAGCCCACCACACACGCAAACTACTGTGCTGGAAAAAGGATGGAGCTGGTAGCGAGGATGCGGTTTTGTAGATGATTGGATCGGTCCCGTTCCAGGCCAGCAAAGCGAGCTCGATATCGCGGTACTGTGCGGCCGCCTCCGCGCCGGTAGAGGCCTGGATCCACGAATCATGGGGATCGACGAGTCTCCGCTGCAGCTCGAGCGGGGCGTTCGACAAATCGAGGGGAGTTGACTTTGTTGTGAGCTGCGAGCGAAGCGTTTGATCCACGTACAAAAGCAAGCTTCGGACTGTCGGATCTAGGAAGCACTGCGGTGGCGAAATCCGAGTCTCGAACCCCTCAACGGAATCTTGCCAGCTGAACAGGACGTTCGCGGCAAACAAGCTACATGCGGCGAACCCCGCCAACGTACGCGGACCCGGACCCCGAAGAACGTCGCGAACCCGCCTGGCAGGAAACGCAAAGACAAAGATGGCGCTCGCAAGCGGCAGAATGACCACATGGAAGTAAATCTTGGCGGGGTCGTTCGCGCCCTTGAGTAATGCAGCGACCCATCCGATAAGGATGGCGTCAAGAACAAGCAACGCGATGCCGCAGAGCGATACGACCATTCCAGTTACGACGGCGAGCGTGGCTCTATTGTGTTGCATGTTTTGCCCCGTGATGCGGCGCAGTGTATTGATTTGGCTGAGATGGGGTGCCGTCTGTAGGCTACATGTGCAGGCATAGATCGACCCTGCCAAAAAACGAGCTCGCCCAAAGATGTGCCAGGTGCTTTGCGTTTGATTCGCGCGAACGCCGTGTCACCCCATCGGCTTTATCACCTACCTATGCAGCTGGTGAGCGATCCGAAGTCGTGTGACGCCAGTGACTTCCCGGACCCCCTCCTCGTTCGTGAAGTCTCAAGTCCGCGCTCCCGCACTTGGTATCCTCTTCCGATGCCACCACTGCTCGCGTTCTTCCTCCTCACCCTCGCCGCCCTCCTCGCCTCCGCGATCTTTTTCCACATCCTCGTCCGCCTCGGCTCCTTCGGCCAGCGTGCCTGCGACGCCTGCGCCAAGGCCCCGCTGCTCGACCTCGTCGTCTTCTACTTCTGCCACGGCCCGCACATCGCCGCGGTCGTCGTCTGGTCCCGCTCCACCATCACCGAGCCGGACTGGGTCTCCAGCATCTCCGGTCTCTTCACGCTCCTTGCCATCTCCATCGCCGCCCAAGCCGCCACCCTCGTCCTCTGGTCCTGGTTCCACGAGGCCCTCAACCCCGGCATCCGCAAGGGCCCGCGCATCGTCAGCACTCTGAACCGTCGCGTCGGCTGGTTCCGCAACCACGCCGCCGTCTGGTGGACCGCCCTCGCCGTCCCGCTCTTCACTCTCGTCCGCCTCGCCGAGATCCTCATCTACCCGCCGCTGCACTGGCTCGTGCGCCTTCCCAAGTACAACACCGCCGAATGGATCAACATCAGCCGCCAAAAATTCAGCGGCCTCGTCGGCTACGACCTCATCTGGTGCCTCTACTGCGACTGGATGACCGGCGTATGGAGCCTCGGCAGCGAGATGCTCCGCAACGTCGAGTCCTTCTGGTGCCCCATCAAGTACACCAGCCCCGAAAAGTGCGAGAAGTGCTGCATCGACTTCCCCGACATCGAAGGCGGCTGGGTCGACGCCAAGGGCACCATCGCCGATGTCGCCAAGGTCCTCGAAGAGAAGTACCCCGGCCCCAACGGCGACAACGGCTGGTTCGGCCACCCAAGCCGCGCCAACCTCACCATCGAAGGCAAAGCCCACCAGCACTAGCTTCGCGCTTCTCCTCCCCGCGCAGCGGTCGGTGGGGGGGTAGGGGGAGGAGTGGCCGAGCGCAGTAAGGCCGAGGAGGGGCCCGTCCGGAGCGATGGCACTCGGAAGAGAAGGCTGCCCGCGACAGGCTACCTCCCAACCACCCGCAGCTCAAACGGCAACGACGACGATCCCACCGGCATCATCCGGATCGTCACCGTCCTCTCACTCTTCCCCGGCACCGCGATCCACTGGGCCTCGCCCCGCGCCAGATCGTTCATGAAGAACGACCGTGTGTTGTCCGGCAGGTCATCCTTCCGCCACCCGCCCGCCCACTCCACCAGCGTCGGATAGTCCATCAGCGTCTCGCGCGTCGCTGCCGTGTCGCCGACATCGACCTGCCACGCCACGCCTACATCCGCGTCCTGTTTGCCGAAGCGCACATCCACCAGCTTCGCCGCCGCGCCCGGGTTCACCAGCGTCAGCGTCACCAGGTACTCCTGCATGTAGTTCCCGATCGTCTCCGGATGCACAAACCCCGGGCTCAGCAAGAGGTCCTGCGTCTGCTTCGCCTCCGGACACTGCTGAGTCTGAATCCCCGGAGCCGCCATCAGGAACGACACCCCGCGCTCATCGAGCTTCGACGCATTCAGCCGCACGTCATCGCTGCGCCACAAAAAGTTCTTCGACACGCCCACCACCCGTCGCACATGACACTCCGGCGGCGGAATCGTCAGATCCATCGCCCCCTCCCCCGACCGCGCACCCATATCCAGCAACGCCTCCGCCGCCGACCCGAAATCCTCCGCCTCCACCGCGCCATCAATCGCAACAACGGTGACCTCAAAAACGCCATGCCTTGAAGCCCCTTCCCCGAGAGAAGGGGTGGGGGAAGGGGTTGGGGAAGGGTTCTGTCTTTCTGCCTTTGCCTCTTCGCTTTCCACATCCACCCGCACCAGCCCCGTCACAAAATCACTCCCCGTCTCATCCTTCCCCTTCGCACCATTCACGCTCAGCCGCGGCGTCCACGCGATCACCTCTCCCTTCCCCGGCTCCAGCTTCACCTCATCCACCATCCGCTCCCACCGATCCTCCATCACCCGATACGCCAGCCGCGACTCCGGCCCGTCCGCTTTCGCCATCGTCCCATGCGCTTCCATGATCTGCCGCGGCTTCAGCACCGCCGCCGCACTCCCCACGTTCTTCGCATACACCACCACCCGCCGCTCGCGGGGAGCAGTGGGGGCACCGCCCGGCGCCGGGTTGCTCATGTGATACACAAACACCTCAAACGACCCATCAATCCCCGCAAACCCCGCGTTCCGCTGCACCCGCATCTCCCGCGGCACGCTCTTCCCATCCTTCGTCAAAAACTCCGGCAACTCCGCCCGCGTCGTGTACAACACCCCCGGCGACAAGAAAATCTCCGGCAAGTCCGAGTCAATCCGGTACACCGTCTCCGGACTCGCCTCGATCCGCCCCGGCAGCAAATACCCCGCGCACCGATCGCACGAGCGCGATGACTCCAGCTTCACAAGCTCAGTGAACCCCGCCATCCGCCCCGACCCCGCGCAGCCACCCACGCCCCCCGCGCTGAGCATCACCAACACTACAACCGCAGCACATCGCATCATGCCCAAAGCGTACCACGCCAGGCGCAGCCCACACCCAGGTGGCAGGCCCTTCCAGGCCCCGCCGCTTCCCACTCGATGCCTCGATGTCTTGATCCCTCGATGCCTTCCCCTACCCACACATCGAGTAAAAGAACTTCCCCTCCACGATCTTCCCGTTCTTCACCGTGTACAGCGCATGCTCCTGCATGTTCATCCGCATGCCCTTCATCGGCCCCTCGTTGAACGTGCTATCCAGGCTCATCTCCAGCAGGAACTGATCGCCGTTCACCACCGGCTTGCCCACCGTGCGCCCATGCACCGTGATGCTGTTATGGAACTGCTCCGCCTTCTCGAGCAGCGTCGCCTTCCCCTCACAGATCCGGTCGCACCCCGGCCCGCCCATCACCTCCACATGCCGCGCGTTCTCCGCGTACAGCTCCCGGATCGCGTCCAGGTTCTTCTGCCCCTCGATCAACTCCGCGAGCCGCTTCCCGACCTTCTCCGTTGCCACATGCTCCGCAGACATCGGCGGCATCTCGAACGCAGGCTTCTTCTCAGTGGTTGTATTCATGCCAGCAGACTACAAGCCGCCCCCGCGGCTCGCCGCTCAAATCTCCCACCTCAATCGCACGCACGCAAGATTCCGCAAACCTACCGACGCCGACGCGCCGCGCACAGCAGCCCCGCCGCCAACACCCCACCCGTCCCCGGCGTCGGAACACCCCAAACCTCCACGCTCGCTGTTCCGAACGTCTGGAACGACACCTTCCCCGCCGTGTTGAACGTCTCCGTATACGAGAACCCGCTCACCACCAGCCGGAACCGCGTGATCGTGTACGGGAAGAAATCCACCGTCGATCCCACCGGCCCCGGCCACGACGGCACCACCTGCGCGCCGCCAAACCCGCCCGGGTAATTCACGCCCACAATCCCCCACACAAACCAGCACCCCGTCCCCGCCGCCGTCGGCACGCCGTTCGACATCAACGCCGCACACGTCGCAAAGCTCGGGTCCGACGACGTGATGTCGCCGCTCCACGATCCCACCGTCGTCACCGGAATGTCCCACTTCAACGTCGGCGTCGCCGAGATGAACCCGCTCGCCGTCTCCGGCTTGATCGCCGCCGAGAACGTCGTCGGCATCACCGACGGCGGCGTGATGAAGTTCACAAACGTGCTGAAGTTCAGCGGCCGCGCACTCAACAACACCTCACCCCGCGCACCCACAGCCACCGCCGCCGCGCCACAGCACGCCAACACGCTCGTCTTCATGTCCTTCTCCTCAACCAAACCATCCGCGCAACCCCAGGCACCACAGCGGAAACCGCGGCACCCGGACCCCACCAGCCTACCGCCACCCCCGCATCCGCACAACCCCAATCTCCCATCCACCGCCCCCCGGGTGCCACTGCCGAGCTGCTCGGAGCTCGGCAGTGCA
>DASVYC010000047.1:0-82972 GCA_036392375.1 Phycisphaerales bacterium | reverse complement strand
TGGTGAGGACGGTCTGGATGTCCGTCGCGTTGTTGTGACAGAGCACGCCCAGGGAGAAGAACAGGTCAAAGTAGGAGTCCGGTACCGGCGCCATGGTGTTGTCGGTGACCTGGTGGCAGGTGAGGCGGCCGCCGTACAGCTTGGGCTGGAGCCACTGGCTGACATCCTGGAAGTCCACCGTGTGCAATTCGCCATGGGGGAGATACTTCAGGAGCGAGCGACTCCACGAACCGCGGCCGGGTCCGAGCTCAAGGACCTTGGAGTCCGATCGGAGTCGGGGCTTGACCTCCCTCATAAAGAAGCGGCGGTACGAGCCGACGATCTGGCGTTCCTCTTCCCGGCGGTGCTTGTCCGGGAACCAGGCGAGCACGTCGCCGCTCGAGTAGCCGTAGTGGAATTCCTTGCGAAGCCATTCGAGCGTGGGCATCTGTGATCTCCCGCGAAGCCGCATTTCCCGTGAAGCGGAGATTCTAGGGGAGAAAGAACCCGAGGCGGCAGGGCGGGGGGAGGCGCCGCAGCAGCACCCGCTGCGCTCACGCGTGCGTCAATCACCCCCCTGACGCCGCTCCGGCCCGCGTTTTCCGCGAACCTCACGCGCGGCGCCCGCGCTGCACCGTGCGGGAGTCCATGACGGCAAGGCAACAGGCCGACCGCGGCGCTGTCCGGGGTCTTCCCAAGCCGTGCGTCGCGAGCTTCTGTCCCGTACACTTGCCTCGTCGGGAAGGCCCCCAGCCAAGCCGGTCGGCGGAGCGTGATCGAGAGGTTGCCGCGTGCTCAAGGACGTGTCGCGAGAAGAAGCAGGACGCATCGCCCGCCTGGGTCAGGTGAGCGCGGTGGTGCTGATCGCCCTCGCGGGTGTGGTGCTGGGGTTCGGGGCACGGGGCCTGCGTCCGGCCGAGTCGGGCCCGCCCCAGATCGTCGAAACGCCCAAGGTGGATAACGCCGTTCCCGAGGGTGACTTGCCCGGCGTGCTCGCCAAGCGTGCCGACTCGATCTCGAAGAACCTTGCACAGCTCGGCAACGCCCCCAAGCCGCCACCGCCGCCGCCCCCGGTTGAGATGGATCCCGAAACCGGAGCGATCGCGCCCGAGGTCCCGCCACCTCCTGCGTCGGAAACCGCGCTGGCCTATCTGGGCATGTTCGGCTCGGGCGCGAACCCCATGGCGTTGGTCTCGATCGACGCCCGCCAGCAGATTGTCTCCACCGGACAGGTGCTGAAGCACAACGGCGAAGACATCAAGATCGGCAGGATCGAGCGCGACAAGATCGAGATCGAACGCCGCAGCACCACCAAATCCATCGAGCTGGCCCCCCGGACCACCACCAGCTACACAGCGCTCTCGGGTGCGGCCCCTCCACCGGCTTCGCAGCCCGGCTCGATCATGCCGCAGCCGCCACGCCGCAACCCCAACGCGGACACCATCCGTGCCCCCGGCAGCCTGGGTCGTCCGCGCCCCGCTCCGCACGACGCCGCGAGCGGCGCCAGCGACGAGGGGGTCCCCCCGCGATGAGCGGCCGCCTGTGCTATCTCAGCCGTCTCGACCGCGGCAGCCGCGTCGCCGGTGTCCGACTTGTCGGCGCACGCGTCGATGAGCAGTGGACAGCGCCGCAGGGTCGCCCCGTGGAAGGCGAGCCCGAGCTTTTCGACGAGAGCGTGATCATCCAGGCCGCCGATTGGATCCGCGGCCGCACGCTGGGCGAGAAGTCGCGCGGCGGCGAGATCCCGCTCCTCTGCCTCGACGCCGAGGGCTTCTCGGCTGGATGGATCACCAGCCCCACCAACGAGCGCAAGGTCGTTAGCACCGTGACGCACAGCGGCGTCGCGAGCGACGACGTCGGTTCCATGGTCGGCCCGGGCCTGGGCTTTTACCTCCCGTCCCCCCGAGAGGCCAGCGTCCAGGGGCTCGCCGTGGCGGCGGAGCCCGAAGCCAAGGCTGAGATGCGAGCCGATGCGCGGCGCGGACGCGACGCCAAGGCCGAGACACGCATCAGCCCCAGCACCAGCGACGCCCAGCGCATCCCGGTCCTGGTCGGAGCCGATGCTCCGGTCCGCTTGCTGCTGGATGCCCTCGACGAGCGATCGATCCATGTCGCGAGCGTGACAACCATTTGGCACGCGATGGCCCGGGCGTGGGCCCCCGCGTCGGACGGCACCGTGCCGGGCCGCGAGCGCGTGATCGCCGCCGACGACTCGGGCGTGACCGCGGTCGCGCTCGTTGACATCCGCGGACGCCTCCTGTGGTGCTGGTCGGCGGCGGGCGAGTTGATTGCCGGTGGCTCCATGCGGATCGCGCCGCCCAGCGGCGTCGGACGCGTGCCCGTCCCCACGCCTTCGGACGCCGCTCGGCTCACAAGCGACTGGATGGCCTGGAGCGCCCAGCTCGGCATCGTGCCCCGGCGGGTGGTGTGCATCGCGGCGGACGACCCGGTGGGCGAGGGTGAGGAACGCGCGTCGTACCACGCGGGTCAGTTCGGTGCCAAGCTCACGGGCGCCTGGCCGGGCGCGGGCGTGGACCTTGTGCTCGACGCCGATCCGGTGGGAGCCACGCTCAAGCGGCTCGCGGTGCTGGTGGCGGACGCCGACCCTGACGAACGCGCGATCGCCGGCATCGAGTCGCTCACGCGCCGCCCCGGGAAGGTGCAGCGCGGGGCTCACACGTGGATGGCGCTGGGGATCGCCGCCGCCGCGGTGCTCGCGGGCGGCACCGCGTGGCAGCTCCGGACCAGCGCCAACGAACTCGACGCGCTGGCGACCCAGGTGAACGAACGCTGGAACGAGACGGTCCGCAAGGCCTACCCGGAGATCATGAAGCTCCCCAACGTCGTGGTGGAGGACGAGCTGCAAAAGAAGCTCTCCCGCTACGAGGCCGAGCAGCGGCGCAGCAGCAAGGAACCGACGCGACCGATCATCCAGGAGCTCGAAACACTCTCACTCACGCTCGCCGACAACGAGATCGAGATGGAATCGGTCTCCTTCGCCAGCGGCGCGAACTCATCGCTGATCGTCACGCTTCTCCTGCCCGACATCAAGGCGGGAGAGAGCGTCTTCAAGTCCATCTCATCCATCAGCGGCAGCAACATCGAGTCGTGGAGCTCGTCCTACGCCCCCGCGGGCGGGAAGGTGAAAGCGACCTTTACCGGCAAGTGGCGGGCCGCGGGCTCCAAGCCTCCTGTCAAGCCCCCCGCGGTGACCAAGCCGTCCCAGCCGACGCCTCAGCCCGCGGTGAACGCGGCGGATTCCAAGGCGGGTGCGCCATGAGCCGCGTCGACACAGGCATCAGCCTGCCGGGGACGCCCGAGGCCCCCTCGCCGCGTCCCGCGGCAACCGTCTCGGATCTCTTGGCTCAGGCGGGCGATCTCGCCGATCGCGCCGAGCGCACCAACCGTCCCACATCGCTCGTCGTGCTCGCCGTCGCGGCGTTGGTGCTGGCGCTGGGATTCGTCGGCTCTTACGCCCTCGCGCGCTCCGCGGCTCGGGCCCGGTTCGTTCAGGCAAACGAGCGGGAGGCCCAGGTCGCGCTCCTGATCTCCCGGCTGCAGTCCTTTGACAAGGCCAACGAGGCCCTGCGGGAGCAGTTCGCGCCACTCGCGAACCTGCAGACGCTGATCGCCGATGCCGCCACCGCATCGGGTCTCAAGAGTCGCCCCGCCCCGCAGACGCCGGTCGCCAGCGGCGCCGCGGGCGATCTGGTCCGACGCACCTGGCGCTACAACGACATCCGCGAGGAATCGCTCGACCGCGCCTTCGACTGGATCAACCGCTGCGTGCGAAGCGTCCCCGGGCTCGAGCTGACGGGCCTGGTGGTGCGACCCGAGACGCAGCACTGGAAGGTCGAGGTCACGTTTGGTCGCTGGGAACGCAAGAACTGATCCGCACACGCTCGCGCTGCGGCGCGGGGGAGATTCGATGTTCAACGACGCTCGCTCGCTTCCGTCCCGCCCGTGCTTTGCGCTGCTCGCCGTGGCGGCGACCCTCGGCGCGGTGATGCATGGCTGCGCCTCGTCGCCCAAGCCCGCGACCGCGGAGGTCTCGCTGCCCCAGTATGACACCCAGACCGCGACCCGCCTGGCGGCCCAGGGCCTGCAGGCCCAGCGGGCCGGGCGGCTCGACGAGGCGATCGAGCTCTACCAGAAGGCCATCAACGCCCATCCCGAGTTGAGCGGCATCTGGACCAACCTTGGCGTTGCGCTCATGGCCAAGGACGACTTCGTCACTGCGTCCGAGGCGTTCAAGCGTGCCGCGGATTTGTCGCCGACGGATTCACGTCCCCTGGTGAATCTGGGGGTGGCCTACATGGACCGCGGCTGGGCCGACGAAGCGCTGACCTGGTTCGGCCGGGCCCTGGAGCGCGACCCCAACAACGTGGACGCGCTCCGCGGTTCCATCGTCGCGGCCCAGCGGGCCGGACGCGAGGACGAGAAGACGCTCGAACGCATCAAGACCCTGCAGCTCATCGAGACCGACAAGAAATGGAACCAGGAACTCGGCTTCCGCCGCGCCCGGATCGAGGCCACGCTGCGGGAGCGTGGCAAGACCGGTGCGAGCATCTCGACCCAGCCGGGGGGAACGCCGGCACGCTCCACCAACTAACCGACGCGTGCCGAGCGCTGGTTCAAGGCTCTACCCTGTGGTGGTCCGCAGGGAGGATTCCATGACCACCGCCGAAGCCGTCCGTTCGTCTCATGCCCCGGTCGCGGGTCTTGCGACCATCCGCGCCACCGACCCGGCGATCGCCGAGCTCATCCAGAAGGAAGCCGATCGCCAGGAATCCACGCTCGAACTGATCGCCAGCGAGAACCACACCTCCCCCGCGGTGATGGCGGCCATGGGTACGTGTCTCACGAACAAGTACGCCGAGGGCTACCCCGGCGCCCGCTACTACCACGGCTGCGAGTTCCACGACCAGGTCGAGTCGATCGCGATCGATCGCGCGAAGCAAATGTTCGGCTGCAAGTTCGCCAACGTGCAGCCTCACTCGGGGGCTCAGGCCAACGCCGCGGTCTTTATGGCGTTGATGGAGCCGGGCTCGACGTTCGCGAGCCTCGTGCTCAAAGACGGCGGCCACCTCTCCCACGGCATGAAGATCAACTTCAGCGGCCGCTACTACAACCCCGTCCACTACCCGCTCCACTACGGGCTTGATCACCCCGAGTCCGAGCGCATCGATTACGACGCCGTCCAGAAGACCGTTCTCGAGCACAAGCCCAAGATGCTGCTCTGCGGCTATTCCGCGTACCCGCGCATCATCGACTTCGCTCGCCTCCGCGCCATCGCCGACAAAGCCGGCGCCCTGCTCATGGCCGACGTCGCCCACATCGCCGGCCTGATCGTCGGCGGAGCGCATCCGAATCCGTTCCCGCACGCGCACGTCGTCACGACGACCACGCACAAGACCCTCCGCGGCCCGCGCGGCGGCCTCATCATGACCAACGACGAGGAGATCGCCAAGAAGATCGACAAGGCCGTCTTCCCCGGCATGCAGGGCGGCCCGCTCATGCACGTCATCGCCGCCAAGGCTGTCGCCTTCGGCGAGTGTCTCAAGCCCGAGTTCAAGACCTACTCCGCCCAGGTCGTGAAGAACGCCAAGGCTCTGGCGGCCGCGCTGGTTTCCCACGGCTACCGCATCACCACCGGCGGCACCGACAACCACTTGATGCTCGTCGATCTCCGCAAGAAGAGCGACGCCCTCACCGGATTCGACGCCAGCAAGTGGCTCGAGACCGCGGGCATCATCACCAACATGAACGGCGTGCCCAACGACTCGCGCCCGCCGAAGGTCACCAGCGGCATCCGCTTGGGCTCCCCCGCGACCACCACCCGCGGCCTCAAGGAAGCGGACATGGCGACCGTCGCGTCGTTCATCGATCGCGTGCTCTCCGCCGGTGTCCAAGGCCCCGCGGCCCTGGAGGGTGCCCAGAAGGACGTGCGGGCCGATGTGCGGGCCCTGTGCGCCCGGTTCCCGCTTCCGCACTAGCCCCGGACTCAGGTCGAGTCCGGCGAGCAAGCCGAGCAAAGGCGATGCACACGCGGCCCGCCCGGCCATGAACAGACTGCGAACCGCCTTTGAAGATTCTGCCTCTCCGGCGGGTTCTGCGGAACCACGGATACGGCGTAGTGGAATCGCGAAGGACGGTGGATCCCGGGGCGAACTCTCGCTTCCCACCGCTCTCGGCGGGGGCCTTGAAGGAGTCGACAGATGAAGATCGCTCGCATGGCCGCCCTCGGCGGCGTCGTGGCCGTTTCCTCCATCGCCTGCGCCGCCGCTCCGACGGTGGAGTTCGCAACCACGCGGGGGTTCTGGCGTCTCTACGGCGATCGGGTCGGCCCCAACCTCGGGCAGTTCAGCAGCTTCAGCACCGACAGCGTCGCAATCCGCGTTGCCGGATCCGCGCTCGGCGGCCAGGATCAGGAGTTTGTCAATCTTCGCCGATTCATCAGCGGCACTTACGCCCCCTACTCCATTGTCGGCGACGTCCGGCGCAGCGCCGTTGGTCCGACGAGCCTCCGGTTCGAGAACACTCAAGGCCAGGTGCTCTTCACCATCTTTTTCGACGCGGGCACCCTCGATTTCTTCCAGCAGTCTGGCGCGAGCCTGGGTTGGGGCGCCACCCTGACGAACAGCCCCGAGGCTCCGTCGCGCATCGAGCGCGGCCCGCTGCTCGACACCGCTCTGCCCGCGGGCACCATGCCCGCCGTCTCGTTCCGATCCGACGGCACACGGTTCAGCGCGCCGGCGAGCGACAACGGCGTGCTCGAGTTCTTCCGAGGCGAGGTCACGTCCGCCGGCGTCGCTTCGTTCCAGTACACCTGCCGCGCCGACCTGAACAACGACCGTGTCGTGGACGACGCCGATTTCACCGGCTTGGTCGTGGCGATGGACGCGATGATCTGCTCCGCGGCGTTCTGCCGCCCGGACCTGAACGACGACTCCTTCATCGACGATGCGGACTTCGCGCTCTTCGCCGCGGCCTACGACCGCGTGCTCTGCGACTGACCCGCGGGACACCGACGCAACGGCAGCGGGGATGGTCCATACCATCCCCGCTCCGATGTCAAACGCACCGACCCCAACCTCCGGCGACGTCGCCGCGCGCGAACGCAGCCCGATCGCGGAGATGCTCTCCATCGCCGTCCCGACGGTGGCGACGACGACGTCGTTCACGCTGATGACGTTCATGGACAAGCTGATGGTGAGCCGGCTGGGGCCGGACCCCGTGTACGTCGCCGCGCAGGGCAACGGCGGGCTGTCGTCGTGGGTGGCGATCTCGGTCATCTTCGGCATGCTGGGCGTCGTGAACACGTTCGTCAGCCAGAACCTGGGCGCGGGCAAGCCCGAGCGGGCGCCGGCGTACGCGTGGAACGGGATCTGGCTCTCGGCCATCCTGTACGTGTCGCTGATCGTGCCTTTCGCGGTGGCCCTGCCGTGGCTCTACGCATGGATGCGCGATGCGTCGATGGAACCCGCGGCGCTGGACGCGGTGGTGCGCCGTGATGAACTCGCGACGAGCTACGCGCGGATCCTTCTGTTCGCCTCGATCATCACGACGTCGCGCCAGGCCATCCAGCAGTACTTCTACGGCATGCACCGGCCGCTGCTGGTCTTCTTCTCGGCGCTGGCGGGCAACGTCACCAATTTCGTCTGTAACTCGATCTTCATCTACGGCCCGGGCGGCGCGCAGCCGACTGGATCGGCGTGGCTCGACGCCTGGTTCTCGTTCGCGGCGTCGGTGTGCCAGACGACCGGGATCCCGCAGCTCGGAGTGGTTGGTGCCGCGTGGGGCACGGTCGTCGGCATCGTGGTCGAGCTGTTGATCTGCCTCGTCGTCTTCCTCGGGCCACGCTTCAACAGCTTGTACAAGACCCGCTCGCAGTGGCGTCCGGACCTGTCGTGTCTCAAGGACCTGTTCCGCGTCGGCTGGGCGCCGGGGCTCATGTTCGGCAACGAGATGATCTGCTGGGGCACCTTCATGGTGTACTACGTGGGCCACTTCGGGGCCGAGCACTCGGCCGCCGGGTGGATCGCCCACCAGTGGATGAGCCTCAGCTTCATGCCCGCGGTCGGGATCTCGGTCGCGGTGACGTCGATGGTCGGCAAGTGCATGGGTATGGGGCGGCCGGATCTGGCGGCCAAGCGGGCGAAGCTGGGGCTGACGCTGGCGATGGCGTACATGGGCTTCTGCGGCCTGTGCTTCGTGCTGTTCCGCGCCTCACTGGTCAAGTTCTTCATCGACGAACGCACCAGTGCCGAGGTGGCGGCACGCCTGGTCGAGCTGGGCAGCGCGTTCCTGATCGCCACCGCCGTGTTCCAGGTCTTCGACGCCTTGGCGATGACGCTCGCCGGAGCGCTCCGCGGCGCGGGCGACACGGTCTTTGTCGGCGTGGTGACGGTCGTCAGCTCCTGGCTCATCCTCGTCGGCGGCGGCAAGATCGCGATCACGTTCTTCCCGCAGATGCAGTCGGTTGGTCCCTGGGGCGCGGCCGCCACGTACATCATCGTGCTCGCCGTCTTCACCACCGCCCGTTTCGCCGCGGGCAAGTGGAAGTCCATCAAGCTGGTCCGCGACGCCCAGCACCCCGGCGCCGACCCGCAGGCCACGCCGGCGACCGTCGCCGACGGGGTGCTGTAGATTTTTTTCGCGCGGGGCTTTGTCTGTCAGGGTGGCGTTCGGTTTTGCGGTTGACTCCGCGGGCGTGGGCTCTAGTGTGACTGTGTCAGAAATTCGTGTGGCCGCGCTCGCGGTCCACATCAACAAGGAGTCTGCATGAGCGGTGATCCTCTGGATACGGTGATCGGAACGAACGCGGGTGCCCGTGATGCGGCGGCGGCAACCAAGCACGTGGATGCGGCCCGCAAGGCCGTGCAGTCGGGTGATCGCGTGACCGCGATCGCGGAGTTCCGCAAGGCGGTCGCGAGCGACCCGAGCAACGCGGACGCGCTGTTCGGTCTCGCGTACCAGCTCGACCTTGTCGGCGAGGAAGAGGAATCGCTGTCGCTCTACGAGCGTGCCGCGAGCCGCCAGCCGGCCCACCTGAACGCCTTGATCAACCTGGCGATCATGTACGAGGACCGCGGCGATCTGGTCCGCTCCGAGCGATGCCTGCGCCAGGTGTTGGACACCGAGCCGAATCACCCGCGGGCCCGGCTGTACATGAAGGACGTCCTGGGCAGCAAGGAGATGCAGGTCGAGGAAGAGGCGGACCGCGACATCTTTAAGAAGCGCGCCCTGCTCGACACTCCGGTGACGGACTTCGAACTCTCGGTGCGCGCCCGCACGTGCCTGAAGAAGATGAACATCCGCACGCTGGGCGACCTGCTCAAGATCACCGAGGCGGAGCTGCTCAGCTACAAGAACTTCGGCGAGAGCAGCCTGCTCGAGATCAAGCAGATGCTGGTGCAGAAGAACCTGCGGCTGGGCCAGGGCCTCGAGGACGCGCACCGTGCCGCACGCCGTGCGCTGCAGGAGCAGTACAAGGGTACCGGCCAGGAGCAGACGCTCGGCAAGCCGGTCACGGATCTCAACCTGTCGGTCCGGGCCCGCAAGGCGATCCAGCTTCTCAACATCCAGACGCTGGGCGACTTGGCCAGCCATACCGAGGCGGAGCTCATGGGCATCAAGAACTTCGGCGCAACGTCTTTGACCGAGATCAAGGACCGTCTGGCGGAGTTCGGGCTGGGGCTGCGCAAGCTCGATTCGTGAGTTGACGAGGCCATGCAGCTTCTCGCGGCCGGAGGGTTTCCCTCCGGCCGTTTTCTTTTTTGTCAGTTGTGGGAAAAGCGGTGTGTGTCGGCGCCCGGCGGGCCGGTGGGGGGATGGGGTGCGGAAGTTGTGATGTCGCGGAGCGATGGAGTGCGCGAGGTTGCTCGCGCAGAGATGGTCAGCGGCACGGGGATCGCTTCGGTGGGTGGTGTGCGCGAGGCGGGAGGCAGGACACTCACTCGCTGACGCTCGGGGCTCGCAGAGACGGGTAGCGGGTAGTCGGGTGTGGGGTGTGCTGTGGGGGGTTCGGTGGCCTCACGCTGGCGCGTGGGGTTCGTGGGGGAAAGTGGTGCTGCGGAGACTGTGGATTGGAGCGCGGGGGCGCTCAGGTGAGCGTCGTTCCCCTCACCTGCTTGGCCTTTGGCCAAGCTGTCCTCTCCCCTCACCTCCCGAGGGGCGGGGCGAGGAGGCGCTGGAGGCGCGTACGCGCGCAGAGGGCGGGGGGTGAAGTGGGCGAGGCGGAGGAGGAGTTGGCCGTTGCGTCTTGCGGTGTCTTTGGCGCGTTCGACGAATTCGAGGGCGGGCATGCTGCGGGGGTTGATGGGGACGTTGCGGCAGGTGTTGGCGAAGTCTTCGAGCGCGTAGGTCATGGCGTCGATGACGCGGGGGAGTTGGGCGATGGCGATCGCGCGGATGTGGATGGCCTGGGCGAGTTCGGTGTGGGCGAGGAGGAGCAGGCCGCGGTCGGAGGTGAGGAAGGCGCAGAGGGAAGAGAGATCGGTGCGGAGCCACTCGGCGCAGGTTTCAAGGGTGAAGTCGGGGCGCTGGAGATGCTCAAGGACCTCGGGGAGGTCCTGATCGGGCGGGTTGAATGGGATCTGGAGCGAGATGGCGAAGGTCCCCCGGCACCCTGGAGGGTGTGATGCGGGAGTTTCGCAGAAGCGATTGGTTGATTCAACGGGTGCGGGCGTCGCGGGCGAGAATTGTGGGTGCAACGACGCGGGTGTGCGCATGACGACGGTGTTGTGCGCGGGGGAGGCACCAACCTCGCCGAGCCGAGGTTGGTGGCACGGCGTCGGTGACATCCTGCCCACGAATCAGGACCATACACTGTGCTGGGGATGCCAAAGAAACCACCAAATCAAGAACCGACCCTCTTTGCGTCCGGGATGCTGTTTGGCCCGGACTTTCTACGCGACCACGCCGGACAGATCATGTCCGACGGGCGGATTGCTGTCGTTGAACTAGTCGCGAATGCTTATGACGCTGGATCTTCGCGGGTTGATGTCAAGTGGCCGACCACCCACGGGGACCCTCTCGTCGTAGAGGACAACGGAACGGGAATGACCCCCGAGCAGTTCCAACGACGGTGGCGCACGCTGGGGTATCGTCGCACTCAGGAACAGGGAGCATTCGCGGAGTTCCCCGGTGGCAAGAAGCCAGCGAAGAAGCGTGTCGCGTTCGGACAGAGCGGCAAGGGTCGTCACGGCGCATTCTGCTTTGCTGACGAATATGTCATCGAAACATGGCGAGACGGAACAGCGCTGACCGTGAAGGTAAGCCTCACCGATGGCGGGAACGAGCCGTTTCACTTCACCAAGCCGAAGATCTCCAAGAAGCCCGGGCATGGAACGCGAATCACCGCGAATGTGGTCCGCAACAAGGTTGGCATCGACGAGATCGTTCGAGCGATCGGGTCCAAGTTTCTGGTCGATCCCGGGTTCGCGGTCTCGGTGAACGCGAAAGCGCTGGAGTTGCTGAGCCTTCCTAGCGTCGATACCGTCGCCTGCGACGTGCCAGGTGTCGGCAAAGTCAACGTTCTTCACATCGATCCCCAAGCGAGCGACCGGACGACGCACCTTCGCGGCATCACGTGGTGGGTGAACGGTCGAATGGTCGGATCACCTTCCTGGAATGGGCTCGATGATCGAGGCGCGATTCTCGACGGCCGTTCGGCTGAGGCGAAGAGATTTAGCTTTGTGGTGATCGCGGACGTCCTCCACGGAGATGGAAACGTCAAGCCGGATTGGACCGGGTTCTTCCCGACTGAAAAGGTCGCCGCCGTCCAGCGAGTTGCCCGAAACCACATCATCGAAGCGCTCAATGGCGTCCTCGCAGCGGGACGAAAGGAACGAAAGAAAGCCGCTCTGGTCGAGACGAAGGAAATTCTCGGGACGCTTTCCGTCGTGTCGCGCAGAACCGTCGGGGAGTTCGCGGATCAGTTGCTCGCGGCGTGCCCTAGTCTTTCACAGGGGGATTTGTCTCGGACGTTGACCCTCTTTGCTAATATCGAAAAATCTCGTTCAGGTTTCGAGTTGCTTGCAGAACTCGCTGCTTGTGCTCCAGACGACCTTGACCGCTGGGCATTAATCATGCAGCGCTGGACAGCGAACGAGGCGGAAGCGGTCCTCGGAGAACTGCATTGGAGGTTAGAGCTGCTCGCGAAACTCCAGACGCTCATCGAGCAGGCAAAGGCGGACGAACTTCACGAATTGCAACCGCTATTCGAGCGAGGTCTTTGGATATTCGGACCGGAGTTCGAGTCAGTCGAGTTCCGCTCTAATCGATCCCTCGTGACGGTTGTCCGAGAGCTTCTTGGCGGTACAGATCAGCGATTGCCTCGCGATCGTCCTGACTTCGTTGCACTTGCTAATCGTTCGATCGGTCTGTACTCGGCTGACTCTTACGACTCGAACAGCGAAGTAAACGGGATCGCAAAGGTGCTCGTCGTTGAGCTCAAACATGGTGGGTCAACTCTCACAAGCACTGAAGTGCGTCAACCTGAGGACTACGTCACTCAACTTCGGAAGGGCAATCACGTCCAACCGGGTACGAAGTTCGCCGTATTCGTGCTGGGAGCATTGTTGGGCGACGAGGCTTCAGATGAGCGCAAGGTTGGTGAGCATCTTATCATCACGCCGATGAAATACAGCACGATTCTTCAGCGTGCGCACGCTAGAACGTTTAACTTGCTGAAAAAGGTGAAGAGCGTCTTTCCTGCGGCTCCGCCCGACGCCGAGGTTGAGGCAGTTCTTTCAGACTCGCAGCAACCACTCTTCAATCAGATCGGTCTTGCCACTGCTAGGTAGTAGGCCTTCGGCTTAATCTCGGGTTTTTGGCGGACCCCTCCGGGGGTGCCGATTGTGCGGCGACTTCCGGCTGGGTTGTGGAAGCCCATTGGGCTGGGGGAGTGGTGGGGGGTTGGGCAAGTGCGCGGCTGTTCGCAATCAACCGATCAAAGTCGCGATTGATCGCGGCACATCACGCATGGTCGGGCCAGTTGCCGTTACTCCTGAGCCTCGCGAATCACGGTCTCGTCTCGTTCGCTGGTTTTGTGATATGTGAGGCGTGCTTCCGCGTAGCGCTCGGGCGAGACGTGCAGGTCGGGGGTTTCGCCGCGTTGGTGTTGGGCGTGGAGGTGTTTGAGGAAGGGGACGCACCACATGCAGCCGGTGCCGGCGGAGAGGCATTCGGAGATGAGCGACGCCACGGGCGGGTTGTTCACCGCGAGGAAGGTGCGGATCTTCCGCAGGCTGACGCGGAAGCAGAGGCAGACGTGGTCGTCGGGGTTCATGGGGAGTCGCCGCTGGGCACTAAGGACGTGGCATGAGGGTGAAGGCACTCGCATCGGGCACGGGTCGTTTGGAACTGTGATCGCGTCACGGATGCCGGACGGGATTGAACGCGGGGGCGCGCGAAGCTCTTGACGACGATGGGAAATGTCCGAATCTCTCAAGCGTAGCGGAGATGCAACGACACACGCCTTTCGCTCGGTCGATGCCGATTTGCTATTGTGGAGTGATGGGCCGCGCGCGTGCCGTGCGCTGGTCAAGGTGGAGGATTCCGATGCCTGGCGGTGAAGAGATACTTGACAACTGTTCCGGCCTGCCGTCGTTTGATCCGGCCAAGGTTCCGGAGTTTGTCGAGCAGTGGGTCGCGGGGATGCAGGAAGACCTGCCCGGGTTGAGCTTGACGCGTGAGAGCGTCGAGAAGATGCCGGAGGTGCTCGCGGACGTGCGTGCGGCTACGTGCGGCACGACCGAGGAGTATGACGACGCGGCGGGCTTCGTGTTCTTCCTGTCTCTCGTCTACGGCGAGATCCTCCGCCGCGAGATCAAGGGGGAGTGGGTGGACGGCGGTGAGCAGACCGGGTTCCCGTTCCTGATCGCGGTGCAGAAGGGCGAGCAGCGGATGCTGTGGAACCCGACGGGCAAGATGTTCAAGATGCTCGATGATCCGGACAACGACGACATCCGGGGGTTCTTCGACTTTGTCGCCGCAAAGCCGATGGGCGGGTGAGTCTGGGTTGGTTCAACAGAGCTTGGTGCCGGGGAGTCGGACTCCGGTCTCGCCAAGCCTCGACCGCCGCGCCCCGCTTGCCGGGGCGTGTGTGGGGCGTGCCGCTGTGCGAGCGTCGTTACGGGCACAGCACGTTGTCGTAGCTGGTGACGAAGACCTGGAAGTCGGCGTCGTCGGTGGTGCTGTCGCCGTTGGTGTACTGAGCGGGCGCGGTGAGGGTGTCGTAGAAGCCGGCGAACTGCTGGAAGTCGAGGTCGTCGACGACGTTGTCGGCGTTGAGATCGCCGGGGCACTTGATGCGGCCGTGGAGGTAGTTGCCGGCGGCCTCGACGTTGATGATGCCGTGGCCGAAGTAATCGTCGCGGCCTGGCGTGCCGGCGTCGGAGGCGGTGCGTTCGAGGACGTGGCGGACGGTCTGCGGCGGGAGCGCCGGGAGATTGGGGGCGGGCTTGAAGGCGGAGAAGAGCAGCGCGGCGGCGCCGGCGACGTGGGGCGTGGCCATAGAGGTGCCGTCGAAGAGGTCGTAGTCGTGGCCGCTCGATGACTGGCCGATGGTGACGGTGGCTCCGTCGCCCAGGGCGCGGATGGCGTTGCCGTCGGCCAGAGAGACGGTGACGCCGGGGCGGAAGGTGACGTAGCCCATGTCGGCGTTGAAGGTGCCGCTGGTGTTGTTGGTGATGATGACGGCGTACGCGCCTTCGTCCCACGCGTTCTCGATGACGAAGTCGACGCCGATGAGATCGGTCCAGAGGGAGCGTTGGATGAGGGCGATCTCGCCGCGGACGCTGCTGGGGAAGTCGAAGAGGAAGCCGTCGCCGCAGTCGTAGACCTTGCCGGTGTAGGCGCGGAGGGGCGTGCCGAGGATGTGGTTGGCGGGCTTGGTGGTGTTGCCCCACTTGACGCTGAGCGAGCGGAGCGGGACGGTGCTGAGTACGGCGACGCCGGGCGCGGCGACGGAGACGTCGGGTCGGTAGTTCGAGAAGTCGGCCCAGGCGCGGTTCTCGTCGACGGCGGCGATGGCCATGACGGACGGGAAGGCGCCCGGGTACTCGTTGGTGTTGTCGCCGTCGTTCCCGGCGGCTGCGACCACGAGGACGCCGGCGGCGAGGGCGGCGTCACAGGCGTCCTTGAGCGATTGGGGCGCGCTGGAGCCGCTGAGCGACATGTTGATGACCTTGGCGTTGTTGGCGACGGCCCAGTCGATGCCGGCGATGATGTCGGACCATTGGCCGAAGCCCTCGTTGTCGAGGACCTTGCCGACCAGGAGCTGCGCCTGAGGCGCGACGCCGACGACGCCGAGGGAGTTGTCGAGGGCGAGAGCGGTTCCGGCGACGTGCGAGCCGTGCTGGTCGATGTCGTCGACGGAGAGGCCGGCGACGAAGGACTGGGCGAGAGTCGCGGCGGGGAGGTCGGGGTGGGTGAGATCGAGGCCGGTGTCGAGGACGGCGATGCGAATGCCGTTGCCCTTGCCGAAGCGTGGCCAGAAGGCAGGGGCTTCGACCATCGAGATGCCGTAGGGCGTGGACTGAGCCGCCTTGCGGGCGAGAGCATCGAGCTCGGCGTAGCGGACACCGGGCGTGGTCTTGAGCGACTGCACGATGTCGGCGGCACGATCGGGTTCGACCTTGAGGATCGTCAGACCCGGGACGAGATCGATGGTGGCTTCGGTGCGCTCGACGCCCAGGAGTTGCAGCGCGGCGTCGGAGAGGGGGCCTTGGGCGCGATCGGCGAAGGGCTCGAAGCGAACGAGCACACGGGCGGGCTTGTGAAGCTCGGCGGTGATTTGCTCGAGGGTGAGGAAGCCACGGCCGGGTTGATCGCCGTCGCGCGCGGAGGGAGAGTTGAGGAAGACCGCGTTGGGGTGCGAACGGCTGGGCACGCCTGCGAACACGGAGCCGGCGCACGCGAGCACGGCCGCGACTGCGGCGCGACGGAGAAGAGCGTCAGACATGGTGTGTCCTTGCGAAACCTGCACGAGAAGAGCGCCCGGAACCGGGCTTGATGAGGCTCACGTCCTATTAGAACGCGGGCGTCAAGGGTTGCGGGAAAATCGGTGATTGGGGTGCACGCCACCACCGCCGAGCGGCGGGCCGCAGTCGGATACAGTGGGCACCATGAGCGTCCCGAGCGATGAAACACCGACGGCGCCGGGTGCGGACGAGCCTACGCGCGACACGCCCACGGCGTCGGTGGGCTCGGCGGCGACGCGGGCGGGGTCGGGACCCGCGCCCGATGTGCCGCGGGGTGTGGGCGAACGCCCCGGCGACGTGATCGGGCCGTTCAAGTTGCTGAACGTGCTGGGCGAGGGCGGCTTCGGGGTGGTGTGGCTGGCGGAGCGGCGCGAGCCGATGGTGCAGCGTGTCGCGGTCAAGGTCATCAAGCCGGGCATGGACAGCCGCGAGGTGGTGGCGCGGTTCGAGCAGGAGCGGCAGGCGCTCGCGGTGATGGACCACCCCAGCATCGCGCGGGTGCTGGATGCGGGCGCGACGCCGACGGGCCGGCCGTACTTCGTGATGGAGTACGTGCGGGGCGAGCCGATCACCGCGTACTGCGATCGCAACCGCCTCTCGCTGCGGCAAAGGCTGGAGCTGTTCCTGCCGGTGCTCGACGCGGTGCAGCACGCGCACGCGAAGGGGTTGATCCATCGCGATCTCAAGCCCAGCAACGTGCTGGTGACGGAAGTGGACGGCGGGCATGGAAAGAAGACGGCGCTGCCGAAGGTGATCGACTTCGGCATCGCCAAGGCTGTCAGCCACACGATGACGGACAAGACGCTGTTCACGCAGATGGGCCAGATCGTGGGGACGCCGGAGTACATGTCGCCCGAGCAGGCCGATGTTGGCGGCGTGGACATCGACACGCGGACGGATGTGTACTCGCTGGGCGTGATGCTGTACGAGTTGCTGACGGGCGTCTTGCCGTTCGATCCGCGGACGCTGCGGAGCAAGGGGTACGACGAGATCCGGCGGATCATCCGCGAGGTGGAGCCGCCGAACCCGAGCACGCGGCTGGGAACGATCGCGACGGCGGTTGGTGGGGGTGGTGGAGGGGATCGCAAGACTGCGCAGTCGATGGCCGAGCAGCGCGGGCTGCGGGTGGATGAACTGACGCGGGCGCTTCGGTCGGAGCTGGAGTGGATCCCGCTGAAGGCGATGCGAAAGGAGCGGGAGCGTCGGTACGCGACGCCGTCGGAGATGGCGGCGGATATCCGCAACTACCTCGGCAACATGCCGCTGATGGCGGGGCCGGAGTCACGGGCGTATCGGGCCCGCAAGTTCGTGAGCAAGCATCGCGTCGGCGTGGGCGTCGCGGCCTTCGCGGCGGCGGTGTTGGGCGTCGCGACGGTGGTGAGCGTGCGATTCGCGATCGCGGAGAGCCGGGCACGGGTCGAGGCGCAGACGCAGAAACAGATCGCCGAGGAAGTGAACCGGTTTCTGAACGACGACCTGCTTCTGTCGGTGGATCCGGAGGTGGGTGGGATTGACACCAAGGTGATTGATCTGGTGGGACCCGCGGCTGATTCCCTCCCGAAGCGCTTCGCCGACAAGCCCGCGGTCGAGGCCCGCCTGGCGTACACCCTCGGCGCGGCGTACGTGGCGCTGGGCGCGCCCGAGGCCGCGACGCCGCTGCTCGAGCGAGCGCTGCAGGCGCGGGCGAACGGGCTCGACGATGGGTTCCGTGCCGAGGTGGGGGCGAAGCTGACGGAGGCAAGCTACCGCGTGCAGTCCGGCACATCGGCCGAGGCGGCGGTGAAGCTGGCACGCGATCGCTACGACGCGGCGCTCAAGGCGTACGGCCCGGACGATCGCAAAACGCTCGACATGCAAAACCAGCTCGGCGGGTCGCTCAAGGCGGCCCGCGAGCTGGATGAAGCACGCACGGTGTACACCGAAGTGCTGGGGCGGCGGCGGAAGCTCTTGGGCGAGAAGGACATCGATGTGCTCATCACGCGGCACAACCTGAACCTGGTGGGCTTGCTCGAAGCAAGAGCGTTGCGGGCAACGGAGAAGGACGCGGCGGCGTCGCTCTTCGCCCGGACGCTGGAAGAGCGGCGCGGCATTACTTCGGACACCAGAGCGGCGTTGGGCCAGGCTCATCCGCAGACGCTCGCCACGCTGGCCGAGGAGTGCGGCTTGCTCGCCGAGAGCGGCATGGCCGAAGAGGCGGTCGAGCAGTATCCACGCTTGATCGAGCTGCAGCGCGGCACGCTCGGATTCTCTCACTGGCGCACCATCGAGACCACGGCCCGCTACGGCGCGGCCCTCAAGCGTGCGGGCAAGCTCGAGAACGCGATCGATGTGCTGATGCTCGGCCTCGAAGGAACCCGCAGCGTACGGGGAACAACCTTCGGGGACACAATGGGGATTGCTGACTTTCTCGTGTCATGCCTCGAAGAGGCGAAGCGATACGAGAAAGCCGAAGAGCTTCTCCGACGCGCGTACGACGATGCGATGGAAGCGAAGGAACAGGAACTGGCAACGGCTCGTGCCGCCAAGCTTGCGGCGTTCTACGAGCGGCGCGGGGATGCGGCGAAAGCGGAAGAGTGGAAGAAGTAGCGGAAGGCATCGAGGCATCGAGGCATCGAGGCATCGAGGCATCGAGGCATCGAGGCATCGAGGATGCGGCGTCAGGGGCAGACGAGTTCGTTGTATGAAACGACGAACATCTGGAAGTCAAAGTCATCGACCACGCCGTCGTTGTTGAAGTCGGCGGGGCAGCCCTGCGGCATGCCGGGCTGGGCGCAGCCCAGGATGTCGTAGGCGACGGCGAAGGACTGGAAGTCGAGATCGTCGACGAGAGTGTCAAAGTTGATGTCGCCGTGGCATGGCTTGCGGAGCGTGATGGTCCAGTTGACATTGGTGTTGGCGCAGCCGGTGGCGTTGAACTGGTTGTACCAGGTGGCGACCAGGCTGAAGCTGAAGGTGAACGGCTGGGCCGCGGCGACGCCGAAGCGGAGGCGGTAGGTACCGGGCGAGAGCTCGCCGCGGGTGGCGGTGAAGGCGTTGATGAAGCCGTTGGCGGACTCGAAGGTCACGGGGTTGAACGCGGTGGAGACGCTGTTGACCTGGGTCGTGCTGAGGTTGGTGATTGTGTACGTCGCGGCCTCGGTGAGCGTGAGTACGACGGCCGCGTCGGTGTACGCGGCGGTGTAGCCGAACTCGTTGGTGTGGGCGGCGGAGCCGGTGAGAGCGACGTTCGTCGCACCGCCGGAGTTGCCGACTTCAAGGAACGCGGAGGCAGTGCCGCCGAAGCCGCCGCCGGTAGATCCGCCGCCGGAACGCTTGATGGTGGTGCTGACCTTGTTCTGCTGGATCAGCGGTTCGGGGAAGCCGGCGCCGGAGACGGAGCCGGCGGTGAGTGTGGCGCTGACGGGAGCGGCCAGAGCAACCGCGGCGGTCATGCTCAGCCCGGCGAGAACGGAAGCGATGCGCGTGTTCATGCGTGATCTTTCGTGTTCGTCGTGGCTGACGGCGCGAGCCCTGTGACTCACGGGCAGAGCAGGGCGTCGTAGTTGACCGCGAAGGTCTGGAAGTCGAGATCGTCGGTGGCGTCATCGCCGTTGAAATCGGAGCCGGTGTAAGGGCCGCCGGGCGTCAGCAACGCGTCGTAGAACCCGACGAACTGCTGGAAGTCGGCGTCGTCGACGAAGTTGTCGGCGTTGAGATCGCCGGGGCAGCGGATGCGGCCGTGGAGGTACTTGCTGGCGGCTTCGGCGTCGATGAGGCCCCAGCCGTAGTTGTCGTCCTTGCCGGGCTGGCCTTTGTCGATCGCGGTGCGTTCGAGGACCCAGCGGACGGTGAGCGGCGGGAGTGGTGGGAGCGGGGCGGCGGGGACGAAGTTGCCGAAGAGCAGTCCGGCGGCAGCGGCGACGTGGGGGGTGGACATGGAGGTGCCGTCTTTGCTGGCGTAGGTGTGGCCGTTGTTCACCTGCCAGATGGTGACGGTGGTGGCGTCGTTGGCTTGAAGCTGATCGCCGTCGGCTTGTGAGACGACGGTGACGGGGATGCCGGGGCTGAAGGAGAGGCTGGTGCCGAAGGTGCCGGCGGTGTTGTTGGACTGGATGACGCCGATGGCGCCGGCGGCGAGAGCGTTGAAGACTTTGGTGGAGGTGACGACGCTTCCGCCGCGGCGGACGTGGGCGATCCTGCCGGAGACGGAGGCGGGGAAGTCGGAGGCGAGGGCGCCGAAGCCGCAGTAGACGGCGGGGGCGGTGATGGCGCGGGCGGCGGAGCCGGAGGTGGCGGTGATGACGCGCTCGGTGTTCAGCCAGGTGGCGCGGTACTGCACAATGGGCACGCTGGATTGCACGCCGACGCCGGGTGCGGCAACGGAGCAGTGGGGTCCGAAGTTGGAGAAGTCGGCGACTACGGCATTGGCGTTGACGGCGGCGATGGGCATGCTGGCGGGGTATGCCGCGGGATAGCGAGGGACGCTGTCGCCCTGGTTGCCCATGGCGCAGACAACGAGTGTGCCGGCGTCGAGCGCGGCCTGGACGGTGTCGGCGTAGGACTGGTTGTAGGTGCTGCCGCTGAGGGACATGTTGATGACGCGGGCGCGGTTGGCGACGGCCCAGTTGATGCCGGCCATGCCGGCGCTGGAGGGGCCGGAGCCGCTGTTGGCCAGGACCTTGCCGATGAGGAGCGTCGCCTGGGGCGCGGCGCCGACGACGCCGTCGGTGTTGTCGATGGCGAGGATGGTGCCCGAGACGTGCGTGCCGTGGGTGTTGAGGTCTTCAACGGCCTCGACGGGGCTTGAGATGAAGGACTGTTGCGCGAAGGTGGCGGGGAGGTCGGGGTGAGCGGTGTCGACGCCGGTGTCGAGGACACAGATCTTGACGGCGTTGCCCTTGCCCCAGCGAGACCAGACGGCCGGGGCGTTCACCAGGAACAAGCCGAATGGCGTGGACTGGGCCTCGGCGTGCTGCATGGGGTCGGCCTCGGCGTAGCGGACGCCGGGGGTGTTGTTGAGGCGGGCGAGGACGGCATCAAGGTCGTCGCCGATGATGCGGGCGATGACGAGGCCGGGGACGAGGGGCAACTCGTCGATGATCTCGCGGACGCCGGCGCGTTCGATCGTCGGGCCCAACGCGGCACGGTCGGCGAACGGCTCGAAGCGGATCAGGATGCGCGACGGGTGACGCACCGGCTCGGCGGCGACGATGGCGGGCGCGGCGATGCCCATGCCGGGTTGAAATCCCTCGACAGCGTCGAGCGAGGACTTCAGGATGCTCGCGGGCTTGCCCTGCGCGTTGGCGATGGCGGCAAGGGTGAACGCGGCGAGGGTGATCGCCCCGGTACGAACGATGTGCATGCGTGTCTCCCGAACGATCCCCATCTGTCGCTGTCCATGGCAAGCGGATTCCGCGCCGCCACGCTGAAGCGAACCCAGTCTACAGGCCTCGACGATGCCAGATGCCCCGAAACCGCGGAGTTTCTGAGCTTGGTGAGAAGGATCGCGGCACCGCATCGGGGCTGCGGGTCGGGCCGACGCGAGGGCCCCGTCCGGGCTGGACGGGCTCCCGGTGGCGGGACCTTACGGGCAGAGCAGCGCGTTATAGGAATCAGCGAAGATCACGAAATCGGAGTCGTCGGTCGAGGCGTCCCCCGTGAAATCGCCCGCGGTGTAGGGCGCGGGGGCAAGGAGTTGGTTGTACGCGTCGGCGAAGAGCACGAAGTCGCTGTCGTCCACCGAGAGGTCGTTGTTGAGATCGCCGGGGCAGTTGATGCGGCCGTGCAGATAACCGGCGGCGGCGACGGCGTTGATGATGCCCCATCCGTATCGCTTGTCGAAGCCGGGGTCGCCGCCCTCGATGGCGGTGTCCTCCAGCACCCAGCGCACGGTGGTTGGGCCGAGCGCGGGGAGCGGGGCGGCGGGGACGAAGTTGCTGAACAGCAGGGCGGCGGCGGCGGTGACGTGTGGGGCGGCCATAGAGGTGCCGCTGAGGTTGGTGTAGTCGTGGCCGTTGTTGAACTGCGAGATGGTGACGAGTGCGCCGTCATTGGCCTGGAGGATGTCGCCGTCGGCCTGCGAGACGGTGACGGCGGGGATGGTCGAGCTGGCGGCGCCCATCGAGGCCTGGTTGAGGCCGGCGACGTTGTTGGAGATGACGACGCCGATGGCGCCGGCGTTGAAGGCGTTGGTGATCTTGGTGGCGAAGGAGAAGGATCCGCCGCGGCGGATGTGAGCGATGTTGCCGCTGACCTGAGGCGGGAAGTCGATGGTGTTGCCGCCGAAGCCGCAGTAGTAGGCGGGGGCGGTGACGGTGCGGGTGCTGCTGCCGGTGATCTTGAGCGCGGCGCGATCGGAGCCGACGAAGTTGGACTTCCAGGCGATGAGCGGTACGGTGGACGGGATGCTGACGCCCGGGGCGGCGACCGAGCAGTGTGAGCCGCTGGTCGAGGTGTTGGAGATCATGCCGAAGCCGTCAACATTGGCGACGGGCATGGCGAAGGGATACGCGGCCGGGTAGCGGACCTGCTCGACGCCGGTGTTGCCCATGGTGCACACGGGCAATGCGCCCGCGGCGTGAGCGGCCGCGATGGCGTCGGCGAAGGCCTGGCTGTAGGCGGTGCCGCTGAAGGACATGTTGATGGAGCGAGCGCCTTGGGCGACGGCCCAGTCGAGCCCGGCGATGATGTCGCTGGTGAAGCCCGAGCCGCTGTTGGCGATGACCTTGGCGGTGATGAGCTGGGCCTGGTGCGCGACACCCACGATGCCGATGTCATTGTCCACCGCGACAGCGATGCCCGTGACGTGCGAGCCGTGGTCTTCGAGGTCCTCGGGGCCTTCGACGACGGGGTTGGTGACGAAGGACGAGATGGCGACGGGGGTGGGCAGGTCGGGGTGACCGGTGTCCAGGCCGCTGTCGAGCACGGCGAGCTTCACGCCGGTGCCGGCGTTGCCGTAGGTGGACCAGACCGTGGGCGCGCCGATGAAGAGCACGCCGTAGCCGGTGGACTGGGCGTCCACGTGATGGACGGCGTCGAGCTCGGCGTACTGGATGCCGTCGGTCTTGCGGAGCTTGGCGACGACTTCCTCGGCGTTGTCCGCGCTGGTGCGCACGACGGCGACGCCTGGAACGAGGTCGATGGCGCGAGCGATCTCGCGCACGCCCGCGGCTTGCAGCGACGGGGCGAGGGCAGCGCGGTCGGCGAAGGGTTCGAAACGGACGATGACGCGGGAGGGATGGAACGCCGCGGGGGCGGTGAGCACGTCGCGCGAGGCGATGCCCTTGCCGGGCGTGTATCCGGCGAGGGTGTCGAGCGAGGCTATCTCGAACGAGGCGGGCTGATCGGAACTCGTTTGAGCCTTGGCAGAAATCCCGAGGGTGAGCCCTGTGAGCGCAACGAGAGCGAGCGAGCGGCGGGAACGGGTCGGCATGGTGTGAATCCCTCTCGGAAGGAGCCGCGGATGGGATGCGGATCGACGGCGGAGTGTACCAGCGCGAGCGCCCGGCGCGAAGCGGGAAAACCGCAAGAGCCAGGCGGAAATCAGGTGCTGGTCGAGCGCCGGTCAAGCTGCGATCAGGCGTCCATCAGGCGCAGATCAGGTCGTTGTACGTGGCCGCGAAGATCACGAAGTCGGCGTCGTCGCAGGTGCCGTCCCCGTTGAGATCGCCGCCGGTCCAGGGGCCGCCGGGGCTGATGAGCTCGTTATAGAGACCTGCAAAGACGACGAAGTCGGCGTCGTCGCAGACCGCGTCGGCGTTGAGGTCGCCCCGGCAGCGGACGCGACCGCTGAGGTAGTCGGCGGCTGCTTTGACGTTCATCAGGCCGTGGCCGAAGGTGTCGTCGCGGCCGGGAGCCCCCAGGTCGGTGGCGGTCTGCTCGAGGATCCAACGGGTGCTGGCGGGTGGGAGGGCGGGGGAACGACCGGTGGACTTGAAGAGGCCGATGAGCAGGGCGGCCCCACCCGAGACGTGGGGGCAGGACATGGACGTGCCGCTGAGAAGTTCGTACTGGTGTCCAGCGTTGACCTGGGTCATGGTGGCGGTGATGCCGCCGGCTTGGAGGAGATTGCCGTCGTTCTGGGAGATGCCGAAGACGGGGATGAGCAGGGTGTCGTTGAGCTGGCCGGTGAAGGTGGCGTTGCCTCCGGTGTTGTTGGAGATCAGAACGCCCACGGCGCCCGCCGCGACGGCGTTGGACGCTTTGAGTTGGAACGTCCCGTTGCCGCGGCGGATGTGGGCGATCTTGCCGCTGACGGCGGCGGGGAAATCGGCGGGGGCAATACCGAAGCCGCAGTCCACGACCTCGGTGGGCGGCAGCGAGCCACCGCGCGAGCCGGAGAGGTTCTGAGCGTTGCGATTGACGGCGTTGAAGAAGACCCGCGTCTGGACAAGCGGGGTGCTGGATTGCACGTCCACACCCGGCGCAGAGAGCGAGAGAAGCGGGCCGAAGTTGGAAAAGCTCGCGAGCGCGGCCGAGGAATCGAGCGCGGCGATCGACATCACGCCCGGGTACGACGCGGGGTACCGCGGGTCGGAGGTGGACTCGTTGCCGGCGGACGCGACCACGAGGACACCGGCGGCGATCGCGGCGACGCAGGCATCCTCGGCGGCCTGATTGGGCACATCGTCGCCGAGCGACATGCTGATCACGTCGGCGCCTTGGGCGACGGCCCAGTCGATGCCGTCAGCGATCCATGAGTCGAAACCCCAGCCGCCGTTGTTGAGGACTTTGCCGATGATGAGCGACGCGCCGGGCGCGACGCCGACGACGCCCTCGCTGTTGTCGAGCCCGAGCACGGTGCCGGAGCAGTGCGTGCCGTGGCGGTTGAAGTCCTCCACGGTGAGGCCGGGCACGAAGGACTGAGCCGCGACGGTGGGCGGGAGGTCGGGGTGCGTGGTGTCCACGCCGGTGTCGAGCACGGCGACCTTGGCGCCCGAGCCGTCGCCGTGATTCGTCCATGCGATGTCGGCGTTGACCATCGGGATGCCGTAGGGCGTGGACTGGGCGTGCGCGAAGCGGACGCGATCGGGCTCGGCGTAACGGACGCCGGGAACGTGGCGGAGCGCGGCACAGGTTTCTTCGACGGTGCCGGGCGCGACCGCGAGGACCTGCAGGCCCGGTACCAGGTCGATCGAGCGGACAACCTGTTGCACGCCCGCGGCGTCGAGGACGGGGGCGAGCGCGGCGCGATCGACGAAGGGCTCGAAGCGGACGAGGATCTGCGCCGGGTGGTAGGCGGGAATGGCCTCCAGAGCCGAGGCGGCGATGAAGCCGTGGCCGGGGGCGTCGCCACCGAGAGCGTGCGCCGAGTCGCGCAGCAACGCAGACGGGCGGTCGTTGGGCGACGCGGCGAGCGCGAGGCCGGATGAGAAGCACAGCACAAGCGCCGCGGCGGCGCGGGAGCGATTCGACATGCGGAGAGTCCTCCTCGAAGCGAGCAGTGTCGCAGGAATCGACGGGAAATGCAACGGAAAACCAGAGGTCCGGAAAACGGGCCGGTTCGGCATGAGTGCCAACGCTGAGCGTCCCTTGCGTTGGTGGCTCCGATCGCGGATCTCCGCACCCGGACACGACCGTTACGGGCAGAGCAGGGTGTCGTAGTACTGCACGAACTGCTGGAAGTCCAGATCGTCACACACGCCGTCGCCGGTGAGGTCGCCACCGGTGTACGTGCCCGCGGGGCTCAGGAGTTCGTCGTAGGCGATCGCGAAGAGCGAGAAATCGGAATCGTCCACTTGTTGATCGAGTGTGAGATCGCCTCGGCAGCGGATGCGACCTGCGAAGTAGTCCGCGGCGGCCTGGGCGTTGAGCAGGCCGTGGCCGGTTGAGTCGTCGAAGCCGGGCGCGTCGATGTCGGTGGCGGTCTGTTCGATTGCGAAGCGGACGGCGCGTGGTTCGATCACCTCCGGGGCGAACGCGGCGCGGATGAGGGTGGCGACGCCGGCGACGTGGGGTGTGGCTTGGGAGGTGCCGGTGAGCGCGCCGTAGAAATGGCCGGAGTAGCCCTGGCCGATGGTGATCGTCTCGCTGGTGACGGCGAGCAACGCGTCGCCGTCTGCTTGCGAGATGAGCACGCAGGGAACGGTGAGGAAGAAGGGTGAGAGGGAGTCCTGGATCAGCGAGTCGGGAGCGTTGTTGGAGATGATGACGCCGACCGCGCCCATGATCGTCGCGTTGTCGAACTGCTCGGCGAATGTGAGCGTGTTGCTGCGGCGGATGTGCGCGATCCTGCCGCTGACGGGCGGCGGGATCTGCGCGGGAAGCCCTTCGCCGCAGTGGATCACCTGCGCGGAGACGCTGCCGCCGAAGCTGCCCGTGAACTGGCTCGCCTTCTTGGAGCCCGCGGACCAGGAGACGAAACTGGACGGGATGGGGATGGCGCTTGGGATGTTCTCGCCGGGCGCGGCGACGGAGATGTGCGGGCCGGTGTTGGAAAAGGTCGAGTGCGCGGCGGAGGCGTTGACCGATGCGACGGCGATGACGCTGGGATACGCGGCCGGGTAGTGCGGCGTGCTCACGGACTGATTGCCCGCCGCGGCCACGAGCACGACGCCGGCGTCGAACGCCGCTTGGCAGGAATCGGCGAGCGCCTGCGAGGTTTCCTCCGAGGAGAGCGACATGCTGATGACCGAAGCGCCCTGCGCGACGGACCAGTCGATGCCCTCGATCAGCCACGAGAGCGCGCCCCAGCCGCCGTCGCAGACGACCTTGCCAACAAGCAGCGTGGCGTCGGGCGCGACGGAGAACGAGCCGAAGATGGAATCCTTGCCGACGATGGTGCCGGCGCAGTGCGTGCCGTGGAAGTTGTAGTCGTCTGCGGTCTGGCCGGGGACGAACGACGCGCTGGCGGCTGGCGCGGGCATCCCGGTGTGCCCAAAGTCGAGGCCGGTGTCGAGCACGGCGACTCGGACGCCGGCGCCCTTGGCGTAGCGCGGCCAGGCGTCGGGCACGTTCACCATGTTGAGGTTGAAGCTGGGTGTCCCGGCCAGAGCGGCGGGGGCGGCGAAGAAAGTGCGCGGCTGCGAGCGCGAGGCGATGGTCAGCACGCGATCGGGCTCGGCGTAGAGCACGCCGGGCGTGGCCCGCAGGCGGGCGAGTGCGGCGTCCACTGTTTCACGCTCAGCGACACGGGCGACGGTGAGGCCCGGGACGAGGCGGGATTCGTGCTCGATCGCGAGATCGGCGAAGACCGCGGCACGATCGATCAATGGCGCGACGCGTACGAGCACGTTCCGCGGGGCGGCGGCGCTCGCGACCGAGGCCAGGCCCACGAGGCTGAGTGACCACACGATACGACCGGCGAGGGCCATGGATGAGACTCCATATGGACTGCGATGCCGAGGCGTCGAGTATCGACGCAGCTTCCCACGGGCCCGTGCAGAACGCAAGGGCTTTGTGGCTGTACGCGGCCGGAGCCCGCCGGTTTCCAACCCGTGCATGCCCGGGGTTTGCCGATACGCTTGGCCCATGCCCACGCGTCACCCGCAGTTCCCCAACCTGGTGGTGTTCGATCATCCGCTGATTCAGCACAAGCTGTCGTGGATCCGCGATGAGACGACGGGGCACCGGCCCTTCCGGGCGCTCTTGGCGCAGATCGCGGGGTTGATGGTCTTCGAGGTGACGCGGAGCTTTCCGATCTCGCCGGTGACGATCCGCACGCCGCTGGAGGAGACCGAGGCGCAGCGGCTGAGCGCGACAATCACGGTGGTGCCGGTGCTGCGCTCGGGGCTGGGTATGGTCGAGGGCATCCTGTCGATCATGCCTGAGGCGCGGGTTGGACATCTTGGAATAGCTCGCGACGAAGAGACGCTCAAGCCCGTGGCGTATCTGAAGCGGTTGCCCCGGGGTCTTGACGCGGGGCCGGTGGTGCTGGTGGATCCGATGCTCGCGACCGGTGGGAGCGCGGCGGCGGCGATCCAGACGCTCCGCGACGAGGGGGCGCGGGATCTGCGGATGATCTGCCTGGTCGCGGCTCCCGAGGGCGTGCAGCGGCTGCTGAAGGAGCATCCCGATGTCATGGTCTACGCCGCGGCTCTGGACCGCGGGCTGAGCGACAAGGGGTACATCGAACCGGGGCTGGGCGATGCGGGGGATCGGATGTATGGGACGGCGTGAGGAGGGACTGTCTGAGGTCTGAGGGCTTTGGTGTCGTAGGGGTGAAGATGTTGAGCAACGTACGTGAGGCGATGTGATTGACGGATGGTGCTGACAAGCCCGGTGCGTATGTGGCGAAGCTGCAAGCGGTCGCGAAGGGGTTGCGCGGGCATGCGCAGTCGGACCTTGCTCGGGATTGGCTGGATGCCACGGGCTCGCTGCCGTGGGTGCGGCCGCGCCGGTTGTACCAGTATCCGGCGAAAAAGGATCTCTTCCCGCACGCGGCGGTGATGAAGCTGCCGCCCGAACATCGGGCGATGCTGCTGTCGCGCGAGTTCGGCGAGCGGGCGTACTACGACGGGCGGTACGCCGCCGGGCTGTCGTACTGGACGGTCATCGAGACGCTGGCGCGGGCCGGTGTGACGTCGCTTGCGGGGCTGCGCGTGCTTGACATCGGCTACGGGACGATCCTGCCGCTGCGGCTGATGGCGTGCCTCGGAGCGCGGCTCACGGGCGTGGATACCGACACGTTTCCGATCGCGATGTACGCAGAGCCGAGCGACACGGGCGCGATCCGCGCGATCACGGCGGTCACCAATCCGGGGCGCGTGAACGGGTCGATCGAGCTGGCCCGCGGGCGCGTGGGAGTGGACTGGGCGCCCGCGGAATACGACGTGATCGTGAGCCGCAACACGCTGAAGCGTGGGTATGTGCATCCGCTTGATGGGCAGGCACCAAGCGTGCAACTGGGCATGGACGACGACGCGTTTCTCGGCTCGCTGCGTGGTGCCCTCACGCGAGGCGGCTTGGTGGTTGTGTACAACACGTTCGACCAGGATGACGCGGGGCCTGGCTCGGACGGGCGATGTCCGTTCGACCGACCGGCGTTCGCGAAAGCGGGATTCGAAGTCGTGGGCTTGGACGAGCCCGACGACGATGCCCAAGGCGCGTACGCGGAAGTCATGCGCGGGGTGGGTGCCGCGGCGGCGGGAACGGCCACGCCGCGGGCGCTGTATAGTTTAGTTAGGTCCGTGTAAATATTTTGTATGGATTGCAGGGGTCGCTGGGTCCGATCGACCTATCCTTGAGGCCTCATGCAGACGTCTGGCGTGTCCCCGCCCCTGCCCTCCGACAGCTCCGAAAGCCCGGCCCAACGACTCCGCGAGGTGGCGGGGGCGGTGGACGCCCCGTCGTCAGAACGGGCGGGGTCGCGGTTGTCGATCACGGACTTCCTGTCCGACGGTTCGCTGGTGAAGCTGTGCGATCAGCTCTCGCGTCTGACGGGCGTGCGAGTGGATCTGCTGGACGTGCGGGGGCGGATCGTCAAGATCGGTGACAGCGATCGGAGCTGGGTGGTCGAGGAGGGCATCAGCCCGGCGGCGGAGGGGGCCGCGAGCGTGCCGCTGATGGTGGCGGGGACGCGGGTGGGATCGCTGCGGGTGGGCCCTGGCGGGCAGGAGGCGGCCCGCGAGACGCTGGAGCGTGCCGTCACCTTGCTGGCGGGCACCGCGGGCGAACTGTGCGAGCACGAGCTGGACTTGCGTCATCGGGTGAAGGAGGCGAGCGCGCTCTTCAAGCTGAGCACGATGCTCACGCGTTCGATGAGCGTCGATCGCGTGCTGCAAGTGGCGCTCGAGCTGGCCCTCGACGTGCTCGAGCTGGACTGCGGCAGCGTGGTGCTGGTGCCGGAGGAGACGGAGGAGGTCTCCGAGCTGTCGGGGCCGACGGAAGAGAATCTGTCGCTGATCGCGAGCAAGGGGCTGAGCCGAGATTGGTTGGATGATCCCAGACCTTTGTCGCAGGACCGGCTGTTTGATCGCATGGCGATCGGCGGCGAGTTGGTAGTAAGCGAGGATCTGGCGTCGGACGCGCGGGTGCTGGAGCCGCAGCGGCTGATCATCGAGGGGTTGGGAGCGGCGATCCACGCGGGGCTGGCGTTTCAGGGGCGACCGATCGGGGTGATGCGTCTGTACGCGCGGGTGCCGCGGGCGTTTGACGAGAGCGACAAGCGGGTGCTGCGGGCGATCGCGGCTCAGGCCGCGGTGGCGGTGCAGCAGGCGCGGCTGCTCAAGATGCAGGAAGAGGATCAGCGTCTGCAGCGGCAGTTGACGCTGGCGAGCGACGTGCAGCGGCGGATGCTGCCGCGGTTTATTCCAGCGCTCACCAAGGAGTGGTCGCACCTGGACGTGGCGGCGAAGTACGAGCCGTCGTTCGAATTGGGCGGCGACTTCTACGACTTCATCAACCTGTCGAGCCATCTGGGCATCGTGGTGGGGGATGTGGTGGGCAAGGGGATCGCGGCGGCGCTGCTGATGTCGGCGGTGCGGGCGAGTCTGCGGGCCCACGCGCAGGGGGTGTACGACCTTGACGAGGTGATCAGCCGCGTCAACGTGGCGTTGTGCCGCGACATGCTCGACAACGAGTTCGCGACGCTGTGGTATGGCGTGCTCGATCCGGTGAAGCTGCGGCTGACATACTGCAGCGCGGGGCACGAGCCGCCCCTGGTGGTGCGGGTGCCCGAGCACCGGGCCCCGGGGCCGGCCGACATCGACGAGCTGTCGGTGGGCGGCATGGTGGTGGGCATCGATCGCAGCCAGCGCTACCAGCGCGCGGTGTACGACATGCACCCGGGCGATGTGCTGGTGGCGTACACCGACGGCGTGGTGGATACGGTGAACTTCGGACGCGAGAAGTTCGGGAAGAAGAGGCTGCGGGCGTGCCTCCTGGAGATCCTCAAGCAGGAGCCCAAGGCGACCGCGGCCCGGATCACCGAGCACATTCATTGGAGCCTGCGGCAATTCGCGGGATTGGCCCAGCGTCCCGACGACGAGACGATCGTGGTGCTACGCCCGTGGGCGAAGCAGGGTTGAGCGACGCGATGTGGGTGTGAGCCGCACCAGCGGCGATCATCCGGGCGGTGTGCGCGGCTCGGTCGGCTGCGGCAAGGGACTCGGCGAGTCTTTGCCGAGAATGAGTTGCCTGAGCCAGCGCCTGAGAGGCCGCGGGATGAAGGTCCGCAGCATGCGTCGGCACGCCCGTCCGCTGGCACGCACCACCCGCAGCGGCACCAGCACCAGCGCGATGAAGAGGGAGAAGAACAGGCGTTCGAGACGGACTCGGAGGCGGGGCCATCCGGGCGGCTGCACGGCGATCGAGCCCGGCTCGTCGCGCATGTTCTCGGGGATAAGGTGCCGCCACGTGGTGCGGAGGCGGAAGCGCTTCACGCGGCTCTGCCACGCGGCCTTGGTGAAGCTGCGGCGGACGCCGCCGGGCGTGAGCACATGGGTCGCGTCGTCGATCGTGAAGTAACAGAACCACGAGCCGATGATCTGGCGGTGACGTTCCGCCTCGGGGCCGTTCCAGGCCTGGCCGGTGCCCTTGGGAACGTGGCCGTAGCCGTGGTTCTGGTGCAGCGTCAGAAGCTGACCGGTCGCGTCGATGACGCGCACGCCGCGGCGGACGGCGTTGAACATGAACCAGTTATCCCAGCCCGGGCGGCCCACGGCGAAGGTTGGCATGTTCATCACCCACGGGCCGGGGGTAAAACAGAAGAAGTCGATCGCGTTGCTGGGCGAGAGCGTGCCCGTGGCGGCGATGGCCGCGAGCTTCTGCTCCGCGTCCGGCTCGTCCAGGTCCAGCACGGTGGTCACATCGACATCGACGCGCCGCCCGACGATGAGCGTGGGCACGCGGGTGTCCACGCGGGCGAGCAGCGCGGCGAACGACGAGTCGAGGATGATGTCGCCGTTGAGATAGCAGACCCAGGGCGTGCGGGCCTCGCGGGCAGTGCGGAGGATGGCGTCGCTGACAAGGGGCGTGCCCAGGTCGGTCTTTTCGATATCGGGGCGGTGGGTGGCGCCGGTGGAATGGGCCATCTCGCGAACGCCCGGGTCGTCGCCGCAGAGGATGATCTCGGCGGGACGGACCAGCCGGGTCCAGCTCTGGATGGCGTTGGTCTGGATGACGCCGGCGTGATCGCGGAAGCCCTTTGGGATGGTGACCATCGTCACCGGCGCGGGGGAACGCTCGCCGGCGGTTGGCGCGTGCGAGCGGGGATGCGCGGCGGCGACGGCCATGGGCGGCTCAGCGGCCTTCCGTGCCGAACGCGGCTCCGATGCCAGCCCCGGGGTACCAGTGGTCCTTGGGGCGTTCCTGGAAGTACAGGAACTTGCGGCCGGACTTCTTGGCGAAGTTGTAGATCTCGGGCGTCACGTGGGCGTTGTCGCCCAGGATGATCGCGCGCTCGCTCAGCTTGGACGCGATGGTCTCGTACTCGCGGCGTTCGTAGTCGCTGCTGTGGTCGCTGTCGTTGATGAAAAGGTCGATCGAGTCGGTGATGGTCTTGAGGGATTCAATCGAATCGCCGTAGAGGATCTTCCCGACTTCGGCGTACGGACCCTTGAGCATCCAGCCCGCGCCGGTGTCGATGTCGGTGCCGAGGTAGCGGCCGGGGTGTCCTTCGGCGGCGTTCTTGCGGAGGGCGGCGCAGAGGACAACCGAGCCCAGGCCTTTTTCGACGCCGGTCTCGACGACGAGGCGGGGCTTGGTGAGACGGACCAGGGCGTACCAGCCGGCGCGGCGGGCGTAGCGGGCGACCAGGTCGGAGAGCTCGCCGCGGGGGCCGGCGTTCTGGGTTTGCACTCGCACGTGCTCGGCGAGCTCGCGGTCGTTGGCAAGCTCCGCGATCATGGCCTCGGACTCCCTGAGCGGCGCGGCGGTGACGCCGGAGACGAAGCCGGCCAGGTGCGTGAGATTCAGGTCGGTCAGGTCGTAGGTGAAGTTGGTGGTCTCACGCGAGGTGGCGAGCCACGACTCCATCTTGGCCCAGATGGGGTTGAGGTAGGACTCGGCCAGGCGGCGACGCTCGGCGAGGCGGGTGTCGGTGGGCGACTGCCCGCGCAGGCGGGACATGATGGTTTGCAGGGCCATGGCCCATTCTATTGCGACCGGCAAGCCGCCGGACCGCTCGTACGCTTTCGCATGGCCGGCGGCGAGCTCGACGTGTCGAGCGGACTCACCACAGCAACGCGCGCGAAGCGGGCGATGAAGAACATCGCCAGGCCGCTGGGGTTGCGCTTAGGGGTGTTCACGCAGCATGCGCCCGTGGAGCTCCGGAGCCCGGAAGGCTCGACCGCCCGCGCGGTCGGCTCATTATCTCAGAAGGTATCGATCGTGACGCCTTCGTTCAATCAGCGGCGCTTCTTGGAGGCGACTGTCGAGAGCGTGCTGGGGCAGCGATATCCGGATCTCGAGTACGTCGTGATGGACGGCGGGTCAAAGGACGGGTCGGCGGAGTATCTGCGGTCGATCGAATCGCGGCTCACCGCGTGGCGATCCGAGCCGGACAAGGGGCAGGCCGACGCGATCAACAAGGCGTTCGCCCTGACCCGGGGCGACATCATGTCGTGGATCAATTCGGATGATCTGCTGCTGCCGGGGGCGATCGACGCGGTGGTGCAGTACTTCGCGGCCCACCCAGATGTCGACGTGGTGTACGGGCAGCGGCTGGTGATCGACCACGACGGCCGCGAGGTGGGGCGATGGGTGCTGCCGCGGCATTCCACCAGCGCGTTCCTGTGGCGTGATTACATCCCGCAGGAGACACTGTTCTGGAGACGCACGCTGTGGGAGCGCTGCGGCTCACGTGTCGATGCCTCGTTCCAGTTCGCGATGGACTGGGAGCTGGTGCTGCGCTTCCACGAGCACGGGGCACGGTTTGCGCGGCTGCCCCGCTACCTGGGAGCGTTCCGAACCCACGATGAACAGAAGAGCCTGGCTCAGGTGGAGAAGGTTGGACGCCCCGAGTTCGAGCGGCTGCGGCAGCGGTACTTTCCCGGAACGTGGTCGCGGCACCGCCAGCGTCTCGGCGGCGCGTTGTACCTTGTGCGTTCGATCGGGTACTCGTGGCTCGAGGGCGCCGGCGTCGTGCGCTACCGCTGAGCGGTGCGTGGCACGGCGAACCGCGTGATCACGCTCAACCCTGCGGTGCCGGCTTGGGCTTGGAGACGACCGGACGTCCGGAGATTGCCCGGTCCATCGAAAGGCCCCCGGCCCCGGCGAACAGCAGGTTGAGGGCCATGGCGAGCATGGAGCACTGGATGATGAGGGTGTTCCAGTCGCCGCCGAAGGTCTCGCGGTTGCCGGGCAGTATGTAGAACGTCGCGTTGCCGGACTGCATCGCGGGGCCGACCTCGGTGAGCCAGATGGCACCGAGCATCACACCTGCAATGAAGAAGGACGCAACCCGGGTCAAGAGGCCCGTGAGCACGAGGAAGCCGCCGATCAGTTCGGTGAGCGCGACGGCCCAGGCCTGGTAGAGCGGCCACTGGCCCTCGGTGACCTGCGGCGGGAAGAGCGGGAAGGTGGCTTTGGAGTCCGGCGGAACTTTGCCCGCGGCCTGCACCGCGAGAGCGATGCCGTACATCCGCGCGACCTGGATCTCGCTCGGGAAGTCCGCCGCGGTGAAGGTGCGGGCGGAGTTCTGGGTCGGGATCACGGAGAACGAGGCCAGTTGCACGGCGGCGTCGGTGGCCGGGGCTTGGGCCTTGGGCTTCTTGGGCGCGTCCTTGCCTTGGGCTCCTTCCTTGGGAGCGGCGGGGTCCTTCACCGGCTTGGCGGGCTCGGGCGCGGCGCTGTTGGCCTTGGCCTGCACGCTGGCGACACCCATGTTGGCCAGGGCCGCGGCCTGCTCGCCCTGTACGGGCATATCGGCCATGAACTTCCCAAGCCCGGCCCAGATGAATGTGGCACCCAGCACCAACCGGAGGAAGATGGGAGCGACCGACACGGCGAAGGAGTCACGGGTGGACATGGGTTGGTCTGCGGCGGTGGTGCGAGGGTGGCAGGGTTGCTGCCTCTTGGCTGACGCGGCGGACACTCCGGTGGGATCGCCTTGTCATCAGCTTGTTGCCTTTCGTCGGCCTTCGCTTGCACGGGGCGTGAGAAGTGCCGGTGAACCCTCTGGGGATGGTCGCCGGCCCTGGGCGGCGAACGCGGGGAGGTGGGCAGGGGGTGTGGTGGGAGGGGGGGTTAGAATGACGACCCACGCGGGCGTGGCGGAATTGGCAAACGCGCGGGATTTAGGTTCCCGTGGCCGCAAGGCCCTGCAGGTTCAAGTCCTGTCGCCCGCATTGAAGTTGTGAAGGGGTGCGGGGGTGTTGGGGTGCATCGGTGCGCGCGTATGCCGTTCGTGGGCGCCTCGGCGTGAGCGGGGAACTTCGTCACCCCTTCACGACGTCTTCCCCTTCACCCTCTCGGGTGTCGCTTACCGGCCGCTCGCCGAGAGCTACCATCCGGCGCTATGCCCCATGTCATCGCTGAACCCTGCGTTGGAACCAAGGACACCTCGTGCGTCGAGGTGTGCCCGGTTGACTGCATCCACCCCACCAAGGCCGAGGCTGATTTCGGAAAGACCGATCAGCTGTACATCGATCCCGACACCTGCATCGACTGCGGCTTGTGCGTGGACGAGTGCCCGGTAAAGGCGATCTTCCCACAGGAAGACCTGCCGGGTGAGTGGAACAAGTTCGTGCAGGTGAATCTGGATTATTACAAGGCGAAGGGATGAGGGCTTAGGTCTTAGGACTTAGGGCTTAGGACTTGAGGCTTCGGGCTAGAGGATGTCTGTTGCGCGGTCGGGGGTGGGGCTCGGGTCGGGGTGCTGGTTGGCAAGGCGGCGGGAGATCTGGGCGTAGATGACGCCCACGCCGACCATGAAGAGGCCCAGCACGACGACGCTGACGGAACGCCAGCCGGGCGAGACACTCGCGAGATCAAAGATGAGCGCCTTGGCGACACCAAGCGCGAGCAGAGCAAGCCCCGCTCGCCGCGTGTGCGCGTCCATGCGACGGAACCCAATTACCAAAAGCCCGATCGCGAACACGCCCCACCAGACGCTCATCGCAGCTCCACGCGACGCCGGATCGACTGCGAGCAGTCCTGCGGTACGAGCAACCTCGAGGCTGGTCGACACCAGAACGATCAAGACGCACAGAGCCCATGAAGTCTGCAGCAAGCGTGTCGGCGTGAGCTTCTCTCGACGGACCAGTGCCGAGAACGCGATGAAGCGACACAAGGCCGCGAGCCCGAGCCCGATCCACAGTCCCGGATAGAGCAGCACCGCATTCGGCGCGTCCGTCCAGCGATTGAACACAAAGGAGACGATCCAGGCCATCATCACGAACAGCCAGAGCGCCGGAGATGCCGCACCGAATGCCAGGCCGCGGCTGTGCCGACTCGCGAAGGTGAACGCACCACACAGCGCCAGCCACGCGAAACAGAGCGACGACGTGTCTGACTGAGCGTGCGAGACGGCGAGCACGAGCATCGCCGCGCCGCTCAGACCGATTGCACGCGTGAACCAGCGGGCGATGCCCCACTGGTCGGCGTAGATCCACGCGATCAGGATCGCGGCAAGGGCGTAGTACCAGCCGCACAGCATCTTGAAGCTGAGCACTAGGCCGAGCCCCGCATCCGGGGTCGCGCCGGAGGTCACGCTCCATCCGTACCAATCGACCAGCAACGTCATGACCGCCGCGGGCACCAGCAGCGCGCCGCCGAACGCCGCGATTGGCAGTGACTTCCGCCAGTGCGACGCCAACGCGACGGCGAGCGCCGTCGAAACGGCGGCCGTCGCCAACGAGTACTGCTCGGCCCGTTCGTGCAACAGCGATACGCCGAGCAGCAGGATGCCGAGCGACAGCGTGAAGTTCGCGATCATCCGCCACTCGGGCCGATCGAGCCGGAGGAAGGAACCGAGACGGAACTCGACCGGCATGCCGCCCTCGTCTTCCGGACGCACGCGCTCGAGGACGATCTGTGCCGCGGCGTAGGCCAGCCACGCGACCGCGACGCCCGCCGTCGACGCCGACCAGGAAGTCAGATGGAAGCCCAGCAGCTCAAGCGCGGGTGCGTTGCTCGGCAGCTGCCACGAATCAAAGACCGCGATCCGGAGTGTGGCGAACGCGAGCACGAGCATCCCGTAGAGATCGAGCACGCGGGCTCGCAGCAACCGCGAGGCAACCAACGCTCCCAGACCGATCGCGCACAGCGTCAGCGCCTGGGCGAATCCCGAGAGCGCGATCGCGACCGTCGCGATCAGCAGCGTGCCGGACATGCACATCAGAGTCGCCGCGAGGACCTCTCGGCGCGACACCGGCCGCAGGTTGAGTACCCGATGTGTTCCGACGATCAAGCTCGCGAGCACGAGCGTGGCGGCGAATCCAAAACCCGGGGCCGCGCTGCGTTCCATCGCGGCGGATTCCGTGGCCGCGTGCAGACCCAGCAGCACCGCCCAAGCGGTGTAGGTGAGGCTCGCGAGCGAGCGAAGACGCATCGTCCGGAAGATCGCAAGGGGTTCGGCCTCGTTCAGCGTGTTGAGATCGCGCTCGTACGGCTCCGGCGATCCCTGGCGATCCGCCCGTGCAGCCGTGTACCACAGCTCTGCGTGCATCCCGAGCCACGCCACGCCCAGGAACGCTGCCCCGATCCAAGGCGAGTCCTTGGCGAACTCCATGCACCAGCCAAAGCCGAAACCGAGCGTTGCCAAGGTCGTGACCGCCCGGCAGAAGACGAAGTTTCCACCCTTGAGGACGCTGAGCACCAGGCCGACCGTCAGCAACGCGACCCAGTATGCCGGCACGTACACGTGACCTTCCCGGCCCGACGACGCGATGATCGGCGCCAGATACGCCCCCGTCAGGGAGACGAGCGCCACCGCGCTCAGGCTCGTGAGTGCGGAGATCGCGATCCCCAGCCCCGCCACGCCTGCAAGGAGCAGCAGTGCCGTGCCGGGGTCGAGCAGCTTGTAGAGCGCGTACGCGGCGTACGCCGAGACGTACACCGCGCCGAGGCCGCCGGCCGTCAGGCCGACCGAGGCCCACTCGTTGACCTTCCGCCGCGCCCACTCGCCGGCAGCGATGAGCACAAAGCCCAATGCTGAGCCGAGCATGCACCGCGCCGAGACCGAGATCTGCGCCAGCCATCCCTGCTTCACCGCGAACTGCACGAAGAGCGCCACGCCGATCGTGACGACAAGCGCGCCCAACAACGCATACCACCGGCCCGCGATGAGATTCTCGAGACGCGTCCAGTCGACCGGATCAGGCATCGCCCGGCCGCCGCGGGATGGGGGCGTGGCGTGTGAGGCTGCCACGCGAGGCTCGAACGCGGCGGGGCGTACCACGGTTGCCTCCGCTCCACGCGCCTTCGCGGGCGCGTCGCCGGATACCGCGGCCGCGGTGTCCATCGTTTCATCTTCGTGCTTCGGAGTGTCCGACGCATCAAGAGGAGCGTTGCTCAGAGCCGCTGGCGGCTCCGACTCCATCGCGGTAACTCCCCACTTCTGCGGCAAAAACGTCTCGCTTAGCGACGACGGCGGAGCCTCGAGGTGGGACCCATCCGGAATCGCTGGCGACTCTTCCAGGACTTCCGTGGCGGCGATCAGCAGCTCAGACGCCGGCGGTGGCAGCTCCCGCCCAACAGCCTGCGGGACCAGCTTCGCGAGCATCTCTTCCACCCGCGTCAGCTGGCGTTCGAGCCGGTCCAGCTTCGCATGCGCGTTGTCGTCCACCCAGCACCTCCGGGGAAACGGTCTCCGTCAACAAGTTAGTGTACACAAACATATGGTGCGGGTCAACCCTCCCGGAGAATGCCGGTCCGAACGCTCCGAGGCTGTTCAATCCCGATACGTCCCGCCGACGAAGACGCCCAGATCCTCGGCGGCCTCGGTCAGACCCACTCGGATACCAGCATCGAGGCGGAAGTCGGGGGTGAACTCGTAAACCAGGCCGCAGTTGAACGAGGCGCGGTAGTCCTCGTCGTTGTTGAAGTTGTGGAACCCGGCGTACTCGATGAAGCCGGAGAGGTCGCCCGCGATGCGGCGGTTGATGGTGGCAGTGTGCACGAAGTCGACCACGTAGCGGCTGCGGTCGGCGCTGCGGACGATGTCGATCTCGCCCATGAGCCCGAGGCTGAACTCGTTGGGGAGGTCAAAGCCCATGGGCACGATGATGCCGCACTCGACGTCGCCTACCCCGAGTGACCGCTTGGCGGGGGGGAGGGTGATAAAGGGCATGATCGCGAGCGCGAAGTCACCCTCGTCGTTGCCGACGATGTTCTGCTTGAGTCGGATGGTGGCGTCGCCGAAGCCGTCAATGGTTGTGGTCGAGTCGGTGGCCCGATCGGTGGTGCGTTCGCGGATGTAAGGCGTGAGCAGGAACTGGATGTCGGTGTTGTTGAGCAGGCCGATCTTGATGTTGACGGGCGCGACCTCCCAGACGCGTGCGGTCTCGCCCGCGTCGTTGCGGCGGTCGTACGAGAAGTCGGCGAAGCTCCACTCGAACTGGAAGTGGCCGGCGTCGACGGTGTGGGGGCTCTCGGTGGTGTCGGGGCGATCGGTGTCGACCGCACGCATCAGCTCGCGGGGGGTGGGGCTCAAGAGCGTGAATGCGTCCTTGTCTGAAGCGTGGGCGGTGGAGCAGGCCGCGGCGATGATCAGGAAAGAGTAGCGCATGCTACAGTGTAGCATGGGGTACAACAAGCCGGTTCGTTGTCGCATGAGGCGTGGCGTCAGCTAAGTTGGATGCTCGGCGGGGCGCGGCGTTGGGGTTGCGTCGGAGGGGCGCTGCGGACACACGCGAGAAGCGGTGTGTGCGGCGTCCCGCGCCCGAACCCGCGGCCGCCGCGGGCGTACGCATGTCGGCGCTGGTGCTATTCTGGAGCCGAGGTCCCGAGGAGTATGCCATGCCGACCAACCCAGTCCGCCTCTACGAGGGCGACGCCGAATCGCTTCTTTCCGCCGAGCACTTTCCCGATCGCGTCTCGCTGCTGCCCGGCTCGGGCGGGAAGCTGCAGCCCGGCCAGCGGCTCCGCATCCTGTGGGGGCAGGACATGCTCCGCGACATCCTCGACGGGCGATACCGCACCGTCGTCTGCGGCGTGAACGACTCGGACAACTCGCACGGCATCATCGCCCAGCTCTGCGAGCTCGTGACGACGAGCCAATGGTCGGCCAGGAGCGTGACCAGCTACGCCAGGCTGTTCCAGGAGAGCGTGAGCGTGCACGCCGCCCACGACCGCGAGCCGTATGTCCTGAAGTTTGATCTGGACAGCGTGCTGATCCTGGCGCTGCTGCGTCCCAAGGGGCGCGATCACTTCACGATTGACGACCTGCACCGCGGCTTCGTGACGGTGTCGAAGATGCTCGCCGACCGGCGCGACCGCGGGCCGGTGTGCAGCGTCAGCTTCCTCAATGCCCGCGCCAACCGGCTCGTGACCGGCGGCAACAGCGCCGACGCGAAAAGCGAACCCAGCTTCGAGGCCGTGCTGAAGACCATGTACCACGCGGGCTTCAGGGGCGACGTGTACACATCGCCCCTCATGTGGAAGTTCGCGAACGTGGGCGTGTTCCCGAGCTATCCGTTCCCCGAGGGCGTGGAGCGGATGCGCGACGGCAGCAGTTGAACCGGTCGGCCTTGCGAGCGTGTGCGTACGCCACGCCCGCTGACGCCTTGGGGCGCGCTCTGCTCGCGCGATTCTCGGACCAACTTCGGGGTTTTTCTGGCTTGTCGGGCATCGTCGGTCGATGGATCGAGCGACGGGAGACGCCGATGCCGATGACCCAGGAAGACATCCGGTCGTACTACGAGACACAGTGGCGAGATCAGTCCGGCCGCGCGACATCGGCGAAGGACCTTTCGTATTCGAGCCCTGTCGAGGACGCGGTCCTGTACCCCGCGTACGAAGCGTTCCTGGCCGATCTCGGACGAACGCCCAACGGCGCCCGCATCCTTGATGTCGGGTCGGGATCGGGACGATGGGTCCGTTTCTTCCTTTCTCGTTTCACACCCGCGTCGTTCACGGGAATCGACTTTGCGGCGTCATCCGTGGAGCTGCTGCGTCGGTGGTCCCAGGATCAGAACAATGCCGCCCGCGCGACGTTTCAGCTCGCGAACATCGCCGACCCGACGCTCCACCTGGGCGCGAAGTTTGATCTGATCAATGTCGCCAACGTCCTGTTCCATATCCCCGAACAGGACCTCTTCGAGCAAGCCCTGCGGAACCTGCGGTCGCACGTGGAGACCGGCGGCGCGATCGTGACGACCGAGTATCTTCCACGCGACAACTACCGCACCGAGTGGATGCTTGTCCGCAGCCGCTACGCCTTCGAGGAATCGGTCCGTCGCGCAGGGCTGCGCATCGCGGCCGTCCGTTCGTTCGCGTTCTTCTCGAACGATCCGATGGGGCTCGACGGCCCGGACAGCGCCGGGCGGGCGCACTTTCACAACGTGCGTGCGTGCATGCAGAAGGTGCTGAGCATGAGCGCGGCGCCCGATGCCAGGGACTTCTTCGTGCACTTCTTTGCGGAGATCGAGCGAGCGACGCTGGCGTTCGCACGCGAACGGGTGGCGGAGATCGATATGCCCAGCCAGAAGCTCGTGATGCTCGTTCCCGCGTAGGTCGGCCGGAGCATCGGTCGGATGGCGGGATCGATTGCCAGTCCCGGGTTTGTTCCATACGCCATGAAAAAGCACGAGCGTGCCGGCCTTGCGGGTCGTTTCTGTGCCACGAACGCCGCTCGATCGGCTATTCTCCCGTGCGATGGCTCAAGTCACCTTGCAATCCGTGAAGAAGACGTACCCCAACGGCTTCCAGGCCGTCAAGGACTTCAACCTCGACATCAAGGACGGCGAGTTCGTCGTCTTCGTCGGCCCCTCGGGCTGCGGCAAGTCGACCACGCTCCGCATGATCGCGGGGCTCGAGGACGTCTCCAGCGGCACGATCTCGATCGGCGGGCGTGTCGTCAACGACGTGCACCCCAAGGACCGCGACATCGCGATGGTCTTCCAGTCCTACGCGCTCTACCCGCACATGAGCGTGTACAAGAACATGGCGTTTGCGCTCAAGCTGCGGGGCGTGCCCCGCGACGAGATCGATAAACGCGTGACCGAGGCCGCCCGCATCCTGGGGCTCGCCGAACTGCTCGATCGCAAGCCCAAGCAACTCTCGGGCGGGCAGCGCCAGCGCGTCGCGGTGGGTCGCGCGATTGTGCGCGAGCCCAAGGCCTTCCTCTTCGACGAGCCGCTGTCGAATCTCGACGCCAAGCTCCGCGTCACCACCCGCGGCGAGCTCAAGTCGCTGCACCAGCGCCTCAAGACCACCACCATCTACGTCACCCACGATCAAGAAGAGGCGATGACGCTGGGCGATCGCATCGTGGTGATGAGCAACGGCCTGATCCAGCAGTGCGACACGCCGCTGGAGGTGTATCGCAATCCGGTGAACCGCTTCGTCGCCGCGTTCGTTGGCACGCCGCCGATGAACTTTTTCGAGGGCACGCTGGAGCGTGGCGGATCGGGCCTTGAGTTCGTCGAGGGCTCCAGCGACCCGAGCGGAAAGCCCTACCGCCTCGCGGTTCCCGCGGCGAAGGCCTCGCGGGTCGAGAGCTTCATCGGCAAGCCGATTGTTCTGGGCCTGCGGCCGCAGATGCTCACGCACCGTGCCGACGGGGGCGGGGCTGGCCCTTCGATGACCATGCAGGTGAAAGTCGTCGAGCCGCTGGGCGATCAGATGGATGTCGCCTGCTCGACCCCGAAGCACGCGCATGTTGTCGCGCGTCTCCATGCGTTCGACGGCGTGAAGGCGGGGCAGTCGATCACGCTCGCGGTGGACATGGACGCCGCCCACTTCTTTGAGCCCGGCGAGTTCGGGAAGAACCTGCTGCGGTAAGCCCGAGCCGCACCCCCTGATCGAGCCGAGGCGTTGTCGACCGTGGTATGGCGTCAGGACGCCCATTGGTACACTGCCGGAAAGACCCATCGGGGCAACGGGAGTGGACTATGCCGAGCGGGTGGCTGCGACGAATCGTGGTGTTCTGCGTGATCGCGTGCGTTGCGATCGAAGGCCGCGCTCGCGGCGGCGTGCCGCCCGTGAGGCCGATCGGCATGGTGCTGGAACTGCAGGGCGAGCTGGATCACGCCGCCCAGTTCCACGACATCCGGAAGGGAGTGGAACACGCCAAAGCCGATGGCGTGCAGATTGTCGCGATCGAGATCCGCGGACGGGCGTGGCGGTACGACCTGAGCCGTGCACTCGGGGAGTTCGTTGCGGCGTCCGAGCTGCCGATCGCGGTCTTCGTCACCGATGGTTCCCTCGGCGTCGCCCTCGCGGGAGCGCCCGCTCGCGGCGGGTGCTGGGCCAGGCAAGACCTCACGCTCTTGCGCGACGATGAATCGAGTGAGTATCTGGCGAGCCCCAAGTCGCTGCGGGACGACGCGAAGGGTTGGGTGAAGGCGGACGGCTGGTCGGTGCTTCGCGAGCACGACGCGCTGCGTGCCGCCATCGTGGACCCGCGCAAAGAGTGCTGGCTGATCGAATCTCGACCCGGTTCGGTGACGACCAGTGATGATAAGGCGGATGCAACAACGGAGCCCCCCGCCTCGCGTGTTGTCCCGATCTCGGATCCGGGCAACGCGCGGCTGCGGGTCGGCATCGATGACGCGGTCGCGCTCGGACTTCTGGCGGGCCGGGCTCGCAACGCGAGCGAGGCCCTGCGGCTCGCCGCCGATCGGTTGGGCCTGGCGCGGCTGGATGTTCGTGGTCCTCGCGAGATCGGGCAGCGGTTGGTCGATCGCCGCGATCGCGTCGCGCTACTCGTGGACGCGGCGGACGGAGAACTCGACCGCGCTGAGAAGGCGCTCGAGATCGATCCGGGCAAGACCGTCTCGGGGCCGGGAGTGAAGCACCTGGCCGGGGCGGCGGCGTTGTCGCATCTGCTTGGCGCCAAGCTAAAGATCGACCAGGTCGAGACAGCGCTGACGGAGTGCCCCGAGATTCTCCGCGTCCCGGTGCCGAACACGGCGGCGATCGGGCTCAGCCCCGGAACGAGCGCGACCCGCTGGCGATCGCGGTTTGAGGGGTTGCGGAAACGTGCGGACACGCTCGAGAAACGAGCCACCGAGTTCTGCGACGCGAAGTGAACACTTGCCTTTCGTGCCACGGCAAGTGAGAGTGCGGTGGGTTGACAATTCCACCCATGCTTCCGCGACAGGCAGGTTCTGGGGTTCGCGTCTCGCAAGGCCGGGTGCCCGGTTCGCACCGCCTCGCCCGCCCGGGTACGCTCTGACCATGCGTCCAGGCCGTCGTCCCAAGAAGAAATCGCCCCCGGTGCGGAAGCGTCGGCACCCCAAGCACGACGAATCAGCGGGGCCGCCGCAGGTGACCCAGCCCGAGGCTGCGGTTGGTGTGCCGCTCTCGACCGATCCGCGCCAGACGAAGCTGTATCGCGAGATGCTCTGGCACAACGTGCTGCGCGAGATGCTGTGCGCGTTGAGCATGGAGACCGCCCAGGCGGACGCTCAAGGCAAGACTCGCATGCTGGACGGGCGGATCGCGGTGATCAACTTCCGCGGCGAGCGGATCCAGATCGCCGCGGTGCGGCCGCTGATCTCCTTCGGCGTGGGCAACACGGCCCAGGAGCGGGCGCTCTCGATGATGCTGCAGGGTTCGGTGTTCCAGATCGTTACGCCCGAGGGCGATGTGTACACGCTGCCGCTGCACGAGATCCGCGGCCTGCACGCGCTCTCGGAGGGGATCATGAACGCGCTCGAGCAACGCACCGCCGAACCCGATCAGCCCACGCAGCCGTTCGGCTTCGCGGCGTTCACCTCGATCGCCCGGGGCGTGAATGACAAACCCATCCCTCCGGCGCCCAACGATCCTGGCGAGTAGTGCGGTTGCTGGGGACGTGCCTCATCGGTGATGCGCCTCGCGCAACCCATGAAGGACTGTTTAGTCAGGCTTTTCAGAGGCGTGATACCAAACGCGGCGGATCAATCCGTCGTTGCTTAGTTCAAACACCGCCCACGACGCTTGGCGACGGACCTTGCCGTCCTTTCCGGTCCAGCTCGGGGACTCGCGCAGCGTGAAGAACCTCCCCGGCGCATAGCCGGCGTCTTCGAGCACCGCTGGCCGAGCGATGATGCGGCTCTTGACATCAGGAAACGACTTGAAGTAGCCCCGCAACCACGCGACAACCGCTTCGCGTCCGGTGCCATCCTGACTGATCGCATCGCCCGAGAGCGAGAGCCACGAGACGTCCTCGGCTAAGGTCTTGCCGACCGCCTCGGCGTCGTGATTGTTGAATGCGTCGATGTACTGCTGAATGGCACCGGGAACAGGCGCGACGCTCCATTCGGGCTTGTGCGGCGCCGCGGGTTCGGCAACGACGACCGTGAGCAAAGCGGCAAGCCCGACCAAACCGGCGATCGGTTGCCATCGGTTTCGGATCATGGTTTCCCTCCTGGATCGTGCAGTGCAGGGTACAGATGATGAGCCGGGCTCGCAAGCTAGGCGCCTCACCGCACATGGCGCTGGGCACCGCTCACGTTTCGCGGTCGATCCGTCTTCAACCCCGGTAAACCTACCCTCGTGCGATGACTTCTTTTCAGGCCCCCAAGGGCACCCGCGACTTCTACCCGCTCGACGCCGCCAAGCGCCGCTTCATCACCGAGGCCTGGCGTTCCGCGTCCATCCGTCACGCCTTCGAGGAAGTCGACGGCCCGATCTTCGAGCATCTGGACCTGTACACCGTCAAGAGCGGCGAGGGCATCGTTTCCGAACTCTTCTCCTTCCGCCGCGACGGTGGCGAGAAGGACTATGCGCTGCGGCCCGAGTTCACACCCACGCTCGCGCGGCTGTTTGCCGCCAAGGCGGGCAGTCTTCCCAAGCCCACCCGCTGGTTCACGGCCGGGCCGTTCTTCCGTGCGGAGAAGCCGCAGCGTGGGCGGCTGCGGGAGTTCCTGCAGTGGAACTGCGATGTGCTCGGCGATGCTTCGCCCGCGGCCGACGCCGAGATCATCGCGACATGTGTGTCGTTGCTCTCGTCGCTGGGGCTGACGAAGGACGACGTGCGGGTGAAGGTGAATCACCGTGCGGCGCTCGCGGCCTGGCTCGAGAGCCGCGGTCTGGCCCCCGCCGCGCACGCAGAGCTGTTCAAGCTGCTCGACGCGAAGGGGAAGATGCCGCCGGAAGAGTTCGCGCACAAGATCGCGGCGTTCGGGTTCTCGCCGCAGCAGGCGGAGATTTTCCAGAAGGGCGTGATCCGCGTAACTGTCCCGGCGAGTGTGGATCCGACGAGCGCCGCAATCGACCCCTTGGCCCCGCCGACGATCGACTCGTCGGTGCGGGACGTGATCGATCTGACGTATTTTTCTGATGCGGTGATGCCGTTGGCGAAGGAGCTGGTGGCCGCGGGGATCATCGACTGGGTGGACTTTGATCTCAGCATCGTGCGCGGCTTGGCGTACTACACCGGCATGGTCTTCGAGGTGCATGAGGCGGGCGGTAACGAACGGGCTATCGCGGGAGGCGGGCGTTACGACAACCTTGTCGAGCTCTTCGGGGGACCTGCGACACCCGCGGTGGGCTTCGGCATGGGCGACGTCGTGCTCGCGCTCGTGTTGCAGGATCGCAAGCTCATGCCCAGCGATCAGGACGTGCTGCGGCGCGTCGGTGCGACGCCGGATGTATTCATCGTACCGGGTCCCGCCCCAGAGGCCGAGGCGCTGGTGAAGCCCCTGACGGCGCGGCTGCGGGCGCTGGGCCTGCACGCCCGCTACAGCAGCAAGACCACCCGCAACATCGGCAAGCTCTTGAAAGACGCGAGCGACAGCTTGGCGCGGCGGGCGATCATCGTCGAAGGCCGCGACGCGGCGAGTGTGAAAGACCTGGCCACCGGGCAGCAGATCGGGCCGATGCCTTTGGACGCGGCGCTCGCGATCGCGACGCAGCGGTAGAGCACGCGTTGATGCATCGACACACGCCGAGGCTGACGATGTTCGAGGAAGCCTCGGACGGTCCGGAGCGATGGCGCTAGTTGACGAGCCTCGTCACCAACTGCACCACGATCAGCGCATGCACGCCGGCGATGAGGTCGTCGACGAGGATGCCGACGCCGCCTTGAAGCCTCTGAAGCTGGCGGGCGGGCGGGAGCTTGATGATGTCGAAGACGCGGAAGGCGACGAACGCGAGCGCGAGGGTGAGCAGCGTGTGGTTCGACGTCGCGGTCGCCGCGGCGGGCAGAAAGAGCAGCGGGATCGTTTGACCCGCGGTTTCATCGGCGACGGCTTGGCTTGGGTCCTTTTTGCCGAAGGAGGCCTCAGCCTCGCGGCCTCCCATGATGCAGGCGGTGCAAAAGACCAGCATCCACGCGATGAGCACGCCGTGGTACACGGCAGGCGACGCGGTTGGACCGAAGCCCGCGTACATCAGCCCCGCGGCAAGCGCGACCGTCGGCATCGAGCCCCACGTGCCGCTGGCGGGGCGCATGTGCCCGAGGCCGAAAGTGGTGATGAGGAGCAGGCGGGGCGAGGGCATGATGTGCTATCGGCCCGTCGCGGTCGCCTGCATCGCGCGGAGGGCGTAGGGCACGATCGACGCGGCGGTGACGATGACCGCGGTCCAGACCATGACGTCGATCACGGTGCGCCACAGCGTGCCGGGCGTGGCGGGGAAGAAGGCGAGCGTGATGAAGATGGTGATGATGCAGGCGCACTGGGCGGCCATCTTGGCCTTCCCGCTGAGCGAGGCGGAGAAGTCGATGCCGCGGGATTCGAGCACGGCCCGGATGAGCGTGACCAGCAGTTCCCGCGACAGGATGACGATGGCCATCCAGGGGAGCACGCCGCTGACCTGAAAAGGCTTGCCGTTGGCGAGGGTGACGTCAAAGGCGGGTCCGGCGAGCATGGCGAAGGCGCCGACGACCAGGATCTTGTCGGCGAAGGGGTCCATGATGCGGCCGAACTTGCTGATGATCCCCCAGCGGCGGGCGAGCATGCCGTCGAGCAGGTCGGTGAGCGCTCCCAGCGAGAAGAGCAGAGCGGCCAGGAGCATGGCCGCCGTCGGCGGCGCAACATCCTGTGCCAGCTTGGGATACCGCCACAGTGAGAGCTGGATGATCAGCCCGATGGCGAGGAACAGGCGTGCCGTCGTCAATGCGTTTGGGACCACGACGTGCCACCCCACGGGGCGGGCGAGGCTGGGACTGGTGGCGATGGCGGTGGACGTCTGCACGCAGGCCAAGGTTACCGCGCGAGCACGCGGCACGCGCATGAAACCACAGAATCGAGCCCGAAGAAACCCCTTGAGGGGAGGCGTTGCGGGGTCGGTCCGGTTGAAGCGTCCCCGTCGCGTCACTATCCTCAACTCTTACCTCGGCTCTTGCCTCGGCTCCGGTTCCGGTGGGCGGGGTTTGGGAGCGGGTGGTGGAGATGGTGGGGGTGTTGGGGGGCGGGCGATCGCGGGTGTTTGGCGATTGATCGTCGGTTGGCTTTTCCTCGCCGTGCTTCGGCGGGGTGTCGCGGTCTTTCCCGGGCTTGGCCCGAGGGGTCGGCGTTGGATCAAGTGATCAACCCACTGGCCTTGTATGGAGCGTGTGCGCTGGGCGCTCTGGGCGTGCTGCTGGCCCTGCCGCGGCGGGACGGAAAGAACCCGCAGATCCTGGGTGCGCTCTTGGCGTCGCTGGCGGGCGGCATCGTGCTGGTGGCGATGGGCCTCAAGGCGGGCGGGATGTTCGGGGCGGGCCTGTCTCCCTCGGTCTATTTCTATGTCTTTGCTCTGATGGCACTTGGCGCGTCGCTGCGGGTGATCACGCACCCCCGCCCCGTGTACGCGGCGTTGTACTTCGTGCTCTCGATCCTCGCGACCGCGGGGCTGTTCCTGATCCTTTCCGCCGAATTCATGGCGTTCGCTCTCGTGATCGTGTACGCGGGTGCCATCCTCATTACATACCTGTTCGTGATCATGCTCGCGACCCAGGCGCCCACCGAGGACCTGGAAAACGCACTCACCGAGTACGACACCGCCGCCCGCGAGCCCGTGATCGCCACGGCCTCGGGCTTTGTGCTGCTGGCGGTGCTCTCCACGCTCATGTTCCGTGGCGTGGGCGAACTGCCCAAGGCCCCGGCCATCAACGGCCAGGCGCTCCTCGCCGAGATGCCCCGCAAGATCGAGTCCGCCCTGCTCGCGGCCGGCTCGCTCCCCAGCGGAGCCAAGGTCACGTTCGACGCGAGCGGCGACGCCAAGGTCGATTTCGCGGCCCGCACGGTCGAGATCAAGCTGGCCGACGGCGGGACGCAGATGGTGGCGTTGCCCAAGGACCTCTCGGTCACCAACACCGAAATGGTGGGCTTCAACCTTCTGCGGGATCACCCGGGCTCAATCGAGATCGCGGGCGTGATCCTGCTGATGGCGATGCTGGGCGCGGTGGTGCTCAGCCGCAAGCAAGTCCAGCTCGATGAGGACGCCAAGGAGCGGCACGCCAAGCTGCTCGCCGCCGAGTTCACGCAGGGCGCGGAGACCAATCCATGATCGAGACCGTGACCCTCGCCCAAGCGGGCTTCCCCGCGGCAATGCACCAGGTGACCCTGGCGCATTACCTGTTCATCTCGGGTGCCATGTTCATGCTGGGGCTGATCGGGTTCCTGACCCGGCGGAACCTGATCATCATGTTCCTGTGCACGGAGCTGATGTTCCAGGCGGCAGGCGTGGCGCTCGTGGCCTTCAGCCGCTTCCACATGAACATGACCGGCCAGAGCTTTGTGATCTTCATCGTCACGGTCGCGGCGGCCGAGGCCGCCATGGCGCTGGCGTTGGTGGTGCTGCTGTTCCGCAAGCGCGAGAGCCTCGACGCGGCGGAGTGGCAGGAGATGAAGGGGTGAGACGAGGCACTTGGCACTAGGCATTTGGCACTAGGCAAGGCGTTCCGGGACGGTTCGATGGTGGTGTTCTGGTTGATGTTCAGTCTGCATTTCCTCGTGCCTAGGGCCCAGTGCCTAGTGCCTTCTCCGGAGTTCTCGTGCTGAACCCTGCTTCCAGTTTGGACTCCATGCTCGAACCGATGCTGACGCTCGCCGCCGCGAACGTGGTCAAGGCGCCCATTATCGCGGGCGACCCGCTGGCGCTGCTGATCCCGGCGATGCCGATCGTGGGCGTCATCATCTGCACGCTGTGCGCGATCTTCGGGGTGCGGAACAAGGTCCCGGCGTTCGCGACCGTCCTGTGCCTGGCCGTCGCGTTCGGTGTCGCGGTGAAGCTCTTCCTCGGGCACGGCGGCGATGTGCGCATCACCAGCGGCTTTGAGTGGATGACGCTCGCATGGGGCGAAGGGCCGGGACAGCGGCTGATCGCGGATTTCTCGCTCTACCTGGACAGCCTCACGATCCTGTGGATGCTCTTTGTCACCGGCTTGGCGACACTCATCGCGCTCTATGCCAGTGAGTACATGAGCCACGATGTGGGGCTTGGGTACTGCCGCTTCTTCGCGGCGTTCAACCTGTTCGTTTTCAGCATGGCCTGCCTGGTCATGGGCGACAACCTTCTGCTGCTCTTCCTGGGCTGGGAAGGCGTCGGCCTGTGTTCGTACCTCTTGATCGGGTACTTCTATAAGAAGCCCTCTGCGGTGGCCGCGGCGAAGAAGGCCTTTATCATGAACCGCATCGGCGACGTCGGGCTGATCCTCGGCGTGATGCTGACGTTCGTGCACTTCGGCAGCATCGAGTACCGCGACATCTTCGCGATGGCGCAGCCCTACATCGATCTGGCCAAGGCCGGGAAGTTCAACGAGATCCCGGCGATCGTGCAGCTGATCCCGATCCTGCTGGCGGTGGGCGCGTTCGGCAAGAGCGCCCAGCTGCCGCTGTATGTGTGGCTGCCCGACGCGATGGAAGGCCCGACGCCGGTGTCGGCCCTGATCCACGCGGCGACGATGGTGACGGCGGGCGTGTACCTGGTTGCCCGCACCTATCCGCTGTTCCTGCTGAGCGAGTACGCGCTTCCGATCGTGGCGTGGACCGGTGCCTTGACGGCGCTGGTGGCCGCGACGATCGGCATGGCCCAGTTCGACATCAAGCGGATCATGGCGTACTCGACGGTGTCGCAGCTCGGGTACATGTTCGCGGGCCTGGGCGTGCTGACCAGCACCGGCGCGGCCTTCCACGTCGTGACGCACGCGTTCTTCAAGGCGCTGCTGTTCCTCTCCTGCGGCGCCATCATGCACGGCTTTGCCGGTCAGCTCGATCTCCGCAAGCTCAGCGGCGTCGGCTTTATGAAGGGCTGGGGCGTCGTTGGTCTCGGCATGTTCGTCGGCTGCATGAATCTCGCGGGCTTCCCATTCACCGCGGGCTACTTCAGCAAGGACATGATCCTTGCCGAGGCGTTTGTGACCCCGGGCATGGCGCCGATCGGTTGGATTCTGCTGCTCACCGCTGGTCTCACCGCGTACTACACCTTCCGCGTCTTCTTCCGCGTGGTCGTCGGCCCGATGCACTACGAGCCGGGCGATGAGCTGCATCACGCCGAGGAAGACGGCCACGGCCACGATCACCACGACGCCCACGCGGCGGACGCGGCTCACGGGCACGCCCACGTTCACGACGATCACTCGCACCACGAGCACGGGCACGGCGCCCACTTCCATCCGCACGCTCCGGGTTGGGCGATCAACACGGTGCTGGCGACGCTTTCGGTCGCGTCGATTGCCGCGGCGGGCTTGTACTTCGTGAAGTCGCCCTACGAGGGCGGCATGGCCCACGGCGGCGCAGTGCCGGGCATGGTCGAGCGTTCCTCGGCCGCGTTCGAGACGCCCTTCTCGCACCATGGCGGGGGCGAGTCGCACGAGACGATCAAGGAAGGCGGGCATGAGGGCGCCGATGGTCATGCTCCGGCGCACGCCGCGGGCGGGGCGCCGTCGTTCGTTCCCACGTCGATCGCCAAGTCCCACGGCGAAGCCGCTCACGCGGGCTCGTTCTTCGGCTGGGATCCGCACAAGGTCATGTACTACGTCTCGGGCGTGGTGGGCTTTGTGGGGATCTTCATCGCCTTCATCCTCCACTACGTCGGCCGTCGGGAGGCCGCGACGGCGAAGGCGGACGCGCTGCTCCCCGCGGTCGGCCCGATCGCGTCGTGGGCGCAGCACAAGTGGTACGTCGACGAGTTCTACGACCTGGTGATCCGAACGCCCCTGTGGGTCATCGCCAACATCTTCCATCTGTTTGACAAGATCGTGATCGACGGGCTCGTGCGCCTGTTCGGAGGCATCCCCCGCTTCATAGGCGGGATGGTGCGACCGACGCAGTCGGGCGAGCTGCACGGGTACGCCGCGGGCATGGCGACCGGCGTCGCGGTGCTGCTGTTCCTTGTGTTCATGCTGACGATGCGGTAGGCATCATGCCCCTGCAACACTGCTCCACTTCCCCACTGCTCCACTCTCCTCCGGAGTTCCCCGCGTGATGCTCGCGTCTCTCATGCTGATCCCGCTCGCGGTGGCCCTGGCCATCGCCGTGCTGCCCGCGTCTTCGGCGCGGGCGACGGCGTTGCTCGGCACGCTCGCCGCCGCGGCGATGACGGTCGTGGCCCTGGTGCAGTTCAACTGGACCCAGAGCGCCGTCATGCAGTTCGAGTCCTCCTTCGCGTGGCTGCCGTCGATGGGGATCGCGCTCTCGTTCGGGGCCGACTCGATCTCGATGCTGCTCATCGCTCTCGCGGCGCTTTTGGGCCCGATCTGCGTCTTGGCCTCGTGGACGGCGATTACCGAGAGGGTGAAGACGTACTACGCCTGGCTGCTCATCCTCCAGGCCGCGATGGTGGGGGTGTTTGTCGCCCGCGACCTGATCTTCTTCTATATCTGTTTCGAGTTCACGCTGGTTCCGATGTACGTGCTGATCAGCCTCTACGGCAGCACCAACCGCAAGCGTGCCGCGACCACGTTTTTCCTGTACACCTTCACGGGCTCGGTCATCGCCCTTGCGGGCCTGGCGTACGTCGCGTGGTTCAACACCACGCTGCCCGCCGATGCGTTCCAGGGCGCGGGAAGCTGGACCTTCGACATCAACACGCTGCAGGCCGCGGCGGCGGGGCACATGAACATGTCCCAGCAGTCGATGGTGCTGCTAGCGCTCTTGTGCGGCTTTGCGGTGAAGGTGCCGCTCTTCCCCGTGCACACCTGGCTGCCCCTGGCCCACACAGAAGCGCCCACCGCGGGCTCGGTCATCCTCGCGGGCGTCCTGCTCAAGCTCGGCACCTACGGCATCTTCCGCTTCGCACTGGGCTACACGCCCGATGCGTTTGTGGCTTATGCCCCGTGGATCGGCGTGCTCTGCATCATCGGCATCCTCTACGGCGGGCTCATCTGCTGGGTGCAAACCGACGTCAAGAAGCTCGTCGCGTACTCCTCGGTGGCCCACTTGGGCTTCTGCGTCCTTGGACTCGCTGCCCTCAACCACGCCGGGATCCAGGGTTCGATCCTCTACATGATCAACCACGGCCTCTCGACCGGTGCGCTGTTCCTGCTCATCGGCTTCATGTACGAGCGCTACCACACCCGCAACATGAAGGAGATCGGCGGCCTCGCCGCCAAGATGCCGGTGTGGGCCACGTTCATGGTCTTCTTTGTGATGGCCTCCGTGGGCCTGCCGGGTCTGAACGGCTTCGTCAGCGAGTTCCTGTGCATGCTCGGCACGTTCCAGGCCAGCGACGCGTGGAGCGCGGGCATCTGGGGCAGCGAGAAGGCCGCCACCGTCGGCGCCACCCGCGGCAACCTCGGCCCGTGGTTCGCGGCGATCGCCTCGACGGGCGTGATCGTCGCCGCGATGTACCTGCTGATCATGGTGGGCAAGGTTGTCTTCGGCCCGCTCAAGGAGCCGGGCGGGCATGACTCCCACGGATCGCACGGTTCGCACGGCCATGGCGGATCGGACGCCCACGGTCATTTGCCCGCCGACCTCACGGCCCGCGAGATCACCGCGCTCCTGCCGCTGGCGGTCGCGTGCCTCGTCTTCGGCGTCTATCCCTCGCCTCTGTTCCAGGCCTTGAAGGACCCCGTGAACCAGGCGATCGCTCACGTCTACCCCGCACCCGAGCTTGAAGCGCCCGGCACCGACACGGCGCCGGTCCGCAACGACCCGACCGGCCTTAGCAGTGTCGGCGCCGCGCAGGAGGTCTCGCGATGATCGAACGTCTGGCCTACCTCTGGCCCGAGATCGCCTTGTTCGCGGCGACCTGCGTGGTGATGGTCATGGGCCTCAGCCGCTCGCTGGCCGTCCGCAAGGCGACCGCGGGTGTCGCGGGCCTCGGCCTGCTCGCGGCCTTGTACCTGGCGATCACCACCACCCCGGGCGGACCGGGCACGCCCGCGATCGACCCCAAGCACGGGCAGACGCTGCTGCCGATGATGGTGCCGTTCGTCAAGTGCCTGATCTGCATCGTCGGGTTGATCATGCTGCCGCTGCTGGCGGGCACGGTGGACCGGCTGGAAGAGGCCCGCATCGCGTCCGGCCGCGGCTCGTTCAACCCGCTGCGCTCCAACCGGGCGGAGTTCTACGCGTTCTATCTGTTCTCGCTCACGGGCCTGCTTCTGGTCGCATCCGCCGACGATCTCATCTGGCTCTTCCTGGCGCTCGAGCTCACGAGCCTTCCCACGTACGTGATGGTCGCGATCTCGTCGTCGCGGCATCGAGCCCAAGAGGCGGGCGTCAAGTACTTCTTCCTGGGCGCTCTGGGCGCGGCGATGTTCCTGTACGGCTTCGCCCTGCTCTACGGAGCCACCGGCACCACCAACCTCAACAAGATCTACGACATCTTCACCGTCACCGGCATCTCGACGTTGGGCATGGCGGGCCTCATCGTCACGCTCTTCGGGCTGTTCTTCAAGATCGCCGCGGTGCCCATGCATTTCTACACGGCCGACGTCTACCAGGGCGCGGCCCCGGGCGTATCGGCGGTGCTCGCGTTCGTGCCCAAGACCGCGGGGTTCCTCGCGATCCTGCTCATCGTCGGCACCGTCGGCTGGCGGTTCGGCCCGGAGGGCTCGGGCGGCTCGCTGCCGGAGCCGATCCGCATCACCCTGTGGGTGGTCGCCGCGCTGACCATGACCGTGGGCAACACCCTCGCGGTGATGCAGACAAGCGCCAAGCGCATGCTCGCGTACTCCTCGATCGCGCACTCGGGCTACATGCTCGTCGGCGTGATCGCCGGGCCCGGCGACTCCTCGTTCTCCAAGAGCGGCATCTCGGCGGTGCTCTTCTACCTGCTCTCCTACGGCGTCATGAACGTGGGCTGCTTCGCGGCTCTCGCGTCCATCGAGCGTGCGCCCAAGGGCTCGGACCAGGAGACCCGCGAGATCGACCACGTCGATGATCTGCGTGGCCTGTGCCGCTCGCACCCGGTTGCGGGTTGGACGATGGTGATATGCGCCCTGAGCCTCTTGGGACTGCCGCCGTTGCTCGGGTTCTTCGGCAAGCTGCCGCTCTTCACGAGCGCCGTCAGCGCCGGCGAGATCCCGCTGGTCGTGGTGCTGGGCCTCAACAGCGCGATCGCGGCGTTCTACTATCTGCGGCTGATGGCCCTGCCGCTGCTGGAGGAGGCGCACCCGCGTGCCGAGCAGACCTCGGACGCGCCCTTCGCGGGACGCCGGATTGCGGGCCTGGTGTCGGCCGGCGGCGTGGTGCTGCTGGCGGTGCTCGCCGGTCAACTCATGAACCAGTCGGAAGTCGCGGGCCGCTACATGCCGCAGTACAAGCCCGCGGCTAATGCGGAGTCGAACGCGCCCTCGCTGATGGACCTGCAGCAGGCCGTGCCCGGGTTCACCGGCGGCCGATAGTCCGCTGGAGTGGTGAAGCCGGCGGTGGGAGCGGGGCCTTCCAGGCCCCGCCGAAGAACGCCAGAACCAACGAATGCACTCGAGAGCGTGGGAACTCCCACGCTCTCTGCTTCATGGTCTGCGATGCGACAAGGAACGCGCTGGGCGAACTGCGTCGGGCCCGGAAGGGCCCGCCCCAACAGAATGTGCGTCGTGGTGTTTACCGCTTCGACACTTCCAGCACCTTGGTGGCGGTCTCCGCGACCGCGGGCTGCGTTGGAGGCAGCGTCGTCGGGCGGCTGGGTGTGGCGTCCGGCGTCGCATCGGGGGCGACGTTGGGCTTCACGCCCGACGCCGTGACCGTTCGGATGATCGCGGTCATGTCCGCGGTCGTCAGGGCGGCGGGGCGGACGCGCTGCAGCAGACGGTCGCGCGGGATGCCGGCTTCGAGCTTGGTGAGGCCCAGGTCATCGAGCTTGGCGAGCACCAGGCCGATGTTGGCGAGTTCCTGCCGCGTCGCCACCTCGGCCGGGCTCGAGACCAAGTGCTCCGTGAAGCCCTGGAGCTCTTCGGCCTCGGATCGCGCGTTGGACGACGCGATGTAGCGGTCCCAGCTCTCCTCGAAGATCTGCCGAAGCTCGCCGTCGCGGAGCTGCTCGGTGCCGGCACCATCTTTGACCACCGAGCGCTTCATGGTGGCGTTGTACACCTTGGAGAGCTCGACCACCGCCTGCATCCAAAGACGATCAGCGGTCACGACGTACTCGCGGTTCTCGACGCTCGGGCGGAGCTTCTGCGGCACGTTCACGTAATAGCTGTACCCGGCGAACGAGGCCACGATCTCCTCGTTGGTCGCGCCGCGGACGGTCAGGCCGAGCTGACGCAGGAGCTCCTGATCGGCCGGATCAACGACCACCGACTGGCGCACGCGGGCGACTTCGCCCAGCCGCGGCGGTTGGACGGTCTTGGTCTCGGCGACGCTGGTGGACGTCGGGCCGCGGGACGCCAAGTCGAGGAAGAGCAGGAAGCTCGGGCCCAGGGGGCTGCCGACGCGCTGGTCGCGGAAGGTCGCGAGATTGATGGCGCTGGGCAACTGGCGGTACGAGAAGGACGCGAGTAGCGGATCGGGCCCGCCGCCGGCGGAGTAGCTGAAGGAGCCGGCCCCGGGGAGCAGCGTGGGCGTCGAGCTGAACGAGATCGTGCCGCCGGCGACGATGTCGGTACCGATGTCGCCTTCGATCCCGCCGGTGTTGTTGAACAGGTTGGCGGCCCCGCGGCTGGTGATGCGAATGACGGGGGAGTTGACGGACAGGTTGCCGAGCGTCGCGACGTCGCCGAGCGTGATCGAAGAGGCGCCGAAGAGGCCCAACGAGCCGATGGCCGTGAGCTTCTGGCCGGGCGCCATGGCGATGTTGTTGGCGACGATCGAGAACTGATCGCCGGCGTTGACGCTGGCCGCGATCAGGCGGCCCTGGGCGTCGAAGCCTCTGCTGAGCAGGATGGTTGCGATGTTGGGCGTGCCGATCGCGCCGCCGAGGGTGAGGTTGTTGAAGCGCTGGGTGCCCGAGGGAGCGACCGAGGACTGACCGATGCTGCCGCCGATGCGGATTGCCGAGCCTTCGATCGTGGATGGGGCGTTGGCGAGCAAAGACAGGTTGGCGGCGCTCGCGGCGGCGGCGTCGGTGAAGACGTCGCGGGCGATGAAGATCGTGCCGGTGTTGATGGTCGATGTGCCGCCGAGCGAGTCGATGCGGAGCTCGCCGGCGAACCAGGACTGACCGCTGGCGAGCGTGCGGAGCCCGCTGCCGCGGAGCACGGTGGCGGAGGCGTTGCTGCGGAAAGTGGAGAGGGCCGCGTTCTGACCGATGCCGTTGCCGAAGACGGCGGTGTTGGTGGCGTTCACGAGCATCGAGGCCAGCCCAGGGGCGGCGGAGTCGACGCTGCCGTTGAACTGGGCGTTCGCCGTGTTGACGGTGAAGTTGCCGCCGAGGACGGTCTGGCCGCCGACGAAGAGGCCCGCTGCGTCGATGGTGCGGGCTCCGATGGTGGTGAGGGCGTTGCCGAACGAGGTGCCTCCCACGGTGCGGACGTTGCCGGCGAGCGTCGCGGGGCCGGAGACGAGGAGCTGGGCGAGGTTTGTGCCTCCCACGCCGCCGAGGCCGATGTTGCTGGCAAAACCGACGCCGCCCGGTCCGTTGGCGATCATGCCGATGGTGTTGTTTGCCGCGTCGATGGCGCCGACGTAAGCCAGCGACGAGCCGTTGAACACGCGGCTGCCCGCGGCACCGGTGAGCAGCAAGCCCGCGAAACGCTGTGAGCCGGTGGTCGTCACGTCCCCGGCGACGCGGCTAAGCGTGACGCCCGAGGCGTCGAGCGAGGTGAGAGCATTCACGCCGCCCGCGTTGAAGTTGAAGTTGGCCGCGTCGGCGACCAGCACGAGAGCCGAGATCGCCGCGGCGGGGGCGGCGTCGAGCGTGCCGTTGAACGTGATCGTTCCGGCGCGGAAGTCCGACGGCCCGGCGATGAACGCGCTCTGGTTCACGATCATCGAGCCGCCGGGGACGATGCGGATGTTGCCGGCGAAGGTCGAGGTGCCGACGCCGTTGATCGTCAGGGCGCTCAGAGCGCTTCCGAAGCCCGCGCCGCTCTTGAACTCGCCGCTGCCGGTGTTGTTGAGGGTCAGGCTGCGGCTGCCGCCGGCGGAGTCGACCGAGCCGTTGAAGAGGTAGCCGTTGCTATTGATGACGGTGTTGCCGAAGAGCCGCGTGGCACCGAGTACGCCGAAGGCGCCGCCGGCGTTGAGCGTGAGCGGGCCGTTGACGTCGAGATCGCCGTCGAAGCCCTGGAGCCCGACGGTGTCGGTGTTGCCGTTGAGGACGGTGAGGCCGCCGCCGGTGCGATTGAGGAAGCCGAGCGAACCGAGGGCGGGGATGCCTGAGCCGACGGTGCTCGCGAACGTGACGGTGCCGGGAGCGGCAACGTTCAGGCCCGCGCCAGCATCGGCGGCGACGGCACCGAGGAAGTCGATGGTGCTCGTGGCGCTGGCGATGTTCTTGTTCGCGGCGTCGAGCAGGCGGAGCGTGCTCAGGCGGATCGCGTCGCGGGCGGCGAGATCGGCGTGCAGACGGGTGTCGGCGGCGAGGGCGGTGTCGATCGAGCGGAGCAGCGAACCGATGCCGACGTTGCCGACGAACTCGATCGAATTGCTGCCGGTCGAGGCGAGGGCGAAGGGACCACCGACGCCGCTGTCGAGCGTCTGACCGAAGCGGAAGGTCCCGCCGGTCAGGTTGAGGTCGCTGCCGAGCAGCACGGCGTTCTGGAAGTCGGCGTTGCCCCCGGCGGTGGTTCGGACGAGCGTGTTGAGCGTGGTCGCGCCGCCGCCGTTGACGAGGATGGATTGGAGGGCGTTGGTCTGCCCGATCGCCGCGCCGAAGAGGATGGGCGACGCGCTGGTGACGGTGAGCGAGCGGGCGGGGCCGGCGTCGCCGTCGACGGCGCCGGTGAAGGTTGCGCCGTTGCTGAGGACCAGGAGATCGTTACGGAGTGTGCTCGTGCCGCCGACGAAGAGCGGGCCGCCGGCGTCGATGGTCTGGTTCGCGCCCGAGTCGAAGATCGCGTTGGCGGCGAAGGACTGCGTGCCGGTGGTGAACGTGTTGCCGCGGAGAACCGCGTCGCCGCTGCCCAGCGTGCGGAGCGAGGCGAGGCGAGCGCCGGCGGTGCCAACGTCGCCATTGAAGCTGGTGATGCCGCTGGTGTTGGTGGCGAGATCGCGAGGCACGCCGCCGGAGGTGACGACGCCGAAGTCGATCGCGCCGGCGTTGGTGCTGGTGATCAGGCTGTCGGCATCGACGCGGGTTGCGGCGAAGCGGGCGAAGTCTCGGGTGGTGACGTTGGCGGCGAGCACGGTCTGGGCGGCATTGAGTGCGTCGAGGCTGAGGAGCTCGCGCGTGCCGCCGACGGTGTTCAGGAACGACAACGTGCCGACGCCCAGGGTGTTCAGAGCGAACGGGCCGGCGAGGGCCGAGTCGAGCGTCTGATGGAACGTGTAGGTGCCGTTGCGGAGCGTGACGCTGCTTCCGAGCTCGGCGGCGTTGCGGAAGTCGGCGTTGTCGGCGTCGATGGTCGCGTTGATCGTGGTCAGGCCGCCGCCGGCGACGTCGAGCGTGCGGAGGGCGTCGGCGGAGCCGATGGCTTGGACGAAGGTGATCGCGCCGGGGCTGGTGATGAAGAGCTCGCCGCGATCGGCGGGCGGGAGAGCCGCGCCGGAATCGACGAGGCCGGTGAAGGTGACGCCGTTGGCGTTGATGTCGGTGCGGCGGGTGATACGGGTGTTGCCGCCGACGCTGAAGAGGCCACCGGCGTTGAATGTGGACGGCCCGAGGATCGCGAGGTTCCTGTCGAACTGCTGCTGATTGGCGGTCGAGACGTTGGCCCTCACCGTCGTGTCGATGCGGCTGATCAGGAACGCGAGGGCTCGCGACTGGCCGACGTTCTGGGTGAAGTCGAGCGTGCCGAGGCCGGCGTTGCCCTTGAACTCGGCGCCGAAAGCGTTGGCGGTGAGCGAATCGAGCGTGCTGTTGAACGTGATTGGGCCGCCCTGGAAGACGGTGTTGCCGGTGAGGTTGACGGCGTTGTTGAACGTCGCGGTGGCGGCGTCGACGAGCGTGGTGACGCGGGTCTGGCCGCCGCCATCGACGAGCAGCGACGCGAGCGGGCCGGTGGCACCGATGGTGGAGCCGAAGTCGATGAGGCCGGCGCTGGTGACGTGCAGCGCACGCGGGCCGCCGATGGAATCGACCGCGCCGCGCAGGTCCGCGGCACCGACGATCATGTCGACGTTGGTCTCGAGCTCGGACTTCCCGGTGATGGTGATCGGGCCGCCAGCGTTGATGGTCTGGAGGCCGAGCTTGGCGAAGCGGACATCGCCGTCGAAGGACTGCTGGCCGACGGTGGTGGTGTCGCCGCGGAGGATGGTCGCCCCGCCGCCGCTGCGGAGGAGCTCGGCGAGCGCTCCGGTGCCGGCGAGGCCGGAGCCGACGGTGCTGTTGAATGTCGTCAGGCCGGCGGCATCGATCTCCAGCCCGACGGTGTTGTTGGTCGCGCCGACGGCGTCGTTGAACGTGATGTTGCCGGCGAGCGAGCTCAGGGCCCGATTCCCGGCGAGGCCTGAGACTTCGAAGGCGCTGTAGTCCTGGTTGCCGAGCGTGCTGATGTTGCCCTGCGCCACGGTGCGGCCGTTGCCGACGGTGTTGATGAACGAGAGCGCCCGCGTGCCGCCGACGTTCTGGGCGAAGAGCAAGCCGCTGCTGGGAGTGGTCGCGGTCAGGCCGAAGTTGCCGCCGAGGCCCGAGTCGAGCGTGCTGAGGAACGAGATGTTCGGGCCGATGAGCGAGACGTTGCTATCGAGCACGACAGCGTTGGCGAAGCTGATGAAGTTGGTCGGGCCCGAGCCGACTCGGACCACGTCGTTGATGTGGGTGAGGCCGCCACCGATGACGCTGAGCGACCCGAGCGGGTTGGCGGCACCGATCGCCTGAGTGAAGTAGATATCGCCGGGAGCGTTGACGGTCAGCTCTGCGCCGCTGAGCGTGGCCTCGATCGTGCCGCCGAAGTAGGCGCTGGCGCTGTTGATGCGTGTCGTGCGGACGAGGGCGGTAGAGCCGAGAGCGGTGAACGCGCCACCGGCGTTGAGCGAGGATGCCCCGCCGCCGATGACCAGCACGCCGCCGTACGTCTGGTTGCCGTTGGTGAAGGTGCGTGCGTTCACGACGGCGGTGCCGGTCGTGAGCAGCGAGTTCAGGGCCCGGGTGCCGCCGACCGTGCCGCCGAAGGTGGTGCTGGTGTTGAGGAAAGTCGCGTTGTAGAAGCCGGTGTTGAACGAATCGAGGGTGGCGATGAAGTTGATCTGGCCGCCGGCGAACGTGGTGTCCGAGGCGAGATAGACCGGGCCGCTGAAGTTGGCGCCACCGGTGCGCACCAGGTTGCGGAGGCGGACTTCGCCGCTGCCCACGGTCGCGAGGCTGGCGAGCGCCGACGACGAGCCGATCGCGGCGCGGAAGTCCGTGAACCCCGCGCTCACGATGAAGTTCGCGTTGGCGGCTCCTGCGTCCACGAAGCTGCCGAAGATGGTGCTGATCGCAGTGAGCCGGATGTTGCCCGCCCCGACCAGGACACGCCCATTGGTCGTGAACGCGCCGGAAAGTGTGAGATTGTCGTTGAGGCGCAGGGCGCCCGAACCCAGCAGGAAGCTGGCCGAGGGGCCGAGCAGCGTCGCGCTGTCCACGCGGATGTCGCCGGACTGACCGGACTTCAGGAAGTCGATGTTGGTCCAGCCGCTGCCGATGGTGGCGAGCTCGGCGGTGCTGAGTGCCAGTGCGCCGGCGTCGCTGCTTCCCAGCGCGATCGCGCGGCCGCTGGTCTGGGTCTGGAACCGCAGCCGCCCGCCCGCGCCGGAGATGAGCGACGCGGCGGGGTCGATTGTGACCGTGTCGGCGTTGATCAGCAGCGACTTGTTCGTGGGCGCGAGGTTGATGACCCGTCCCGCGGCGACCACGAACTCGCCTCGGCCGGCCAGCACGTTCGCGTTGCCGTTGAGATTGATCGACGACAGGAAGCGGATGCGGCTGGCGGCGTCGGCGAAGTCGTTGACGCGGAGCATCATCGACGGCGCAGTGAGATTGATTGTGCCCGGGCCGCTGAACTCGAGCACGTTGGCCCGGAGCTCGAGGTTGTTCGTCGCGACGATGTCGCGTGTGTACGACGCCTGCGTGGCCGCATCCATCCGCACGTTGGCGGCGTTGAAGGAAGCGTTGCTCTCGATGCGGTCGCCGGCCTTGACGACGATACTGCCGGTGCCCGCGTCCACGCTCGATCCGGCACCCAGGAAGCGCACGCTGCCGGTGGTGGTCTGGATGTCGATGTTGCCGCCGCCGGTCGCGAGCGACTGCGTCGCGTCGAACGACGAGCCGCGAACGAAGATCGAGCTCGTGCCGCCGACGAACTGCGACGCGATCGATTGCACGCTCACCGCGCCGGTGTGATTCAGATTCACACCCGCGGCACGGATCTGGTTGTTGCTGGAGAAGTTCGCGCCGCTGCTGGTGAGCACGCCCTGACGCAGCAGCAACTGGGCGTTGACGTTGACGTTCCCGCCCGCGGCGAGATTGAGATTCAACCCCGCGCCCGCCGCCGCGTTCTGGTCCACGATGCGCTGGTTGATCACAATGTTGCCCGCGGCCAGCACGTTGAGCGTGCGGATCAGCACCGGGCTCGCCGGTGGCGGGAGATCGAAGATCGCATTGAAGGTGATGTTGCCGCTGCCGGCGCCGACGGTGCCAACGGTCTTGATCGTGATCGTGCTGCTGGAGGCGAAAGCGTTCTTGAGATCCTCCACCCAGAGCTTCGAGGCGCCGCCGGTGGGCGTAAAGATCGGGCCGCCTCCGACATCCACGGTGGGCGCCGCGGCGACGATCTCGATGTCGAGCGGGTCGATCAGCCACGTGCCGTCGATACCCAACAGCGCGCGAGCCGCGGTGTCGGGCGTGCCCTTGAGCGCCAGCCAGCCGCCGGAAGTCTCGACAAACCCGCCGTTGCCGGACTCAACGCCGCCGCGGGCCTGCAGGCGGCCGAACGAACGCGTCGCGTTCCGCGAGAAGAGCACGATCTCGCCGCCATCGCCGCTGCGGATCGCGTCGGCGTTCACGGTGGTGTGCTGATCGACGTACAAGCCCTTGGCGACATGGTCGAGGCCCTGGCCCTCGCGTCCGCCGCCGATGAGGGCGGTGCCGCCGCCGCTGTCGCCGGAGACGTCGATGGTCGCGCCGGTGAGCGCGATGTTCTCGCCGGTGATCTCCACGCGCCCGCCGGTCTCGCCCAAGTCCTTGCCGCTGGCGTCGACCGTGCCCGCGACGCGCACCTCGCCCCGCTCGCCGCCGTCGATCTTGACGTTGCGGGCCATCAGGCGGCCGGTGTTGATCACCGCCATGCCGTACGCATCGCCCGCGGCAAGCATCGCCGTGCCGCGCCGGGCTTCGATCACGCCGTCGTTTCGCACGCCTTCCGCGGCGTTGGTGCCGTCGCCCTGAATGCGCGCGAAGACGTGCCCGCCGGCTTCGCCGACGTACACATCGCTGCCCGCGGCCATCACCACGGTGCCCTGCGGCGCGACGATCGTGCCGTAGTTGGCGACATGACGACCGACGAGCGCCGCCATGCCGCCGTCGGCGGTCTCGATCCGGCCGTGGTTGATCACCGCGCCCGAGAGATTCGTGAAGTGGTTGATGCCCGCGAGGAAGTTCTGATCCGAGAGCTGTCCCGCCGCGGCGGCGAAACTCGCGCAGTTGATGACCGAGTTCTGTCCGAAGATCACGCCCGCCGAGTTGACAAAGTAGACGCTGCCGTTGGCGAAGATGCTGCCGTCGATCCGCGTCGGCGCCGAGCCGCTGATGCGGTTCAGAACGCGAGCGCCCGAGCCGTCCTGGATGAAGCGGACCCACTGCCCGCTCGCGACGTCGAAGCGGGTGTAGTTGATGATCGCCTTGTTGGAGGTGTGGATGACCCAGTTGCCGTTCTGGTTCTGGAACGACGCCGAGCCGTGGGTGACGTTGGGATTCTCAGGTCCGTTGGCGTGTGCACGCTGTGCCGACGCGAGCAGCAACAGCAGCGACAGCGTCGACGACACCCAGGCGAGACGATCGCCCCTCAGAGCCGCGGGCTTCAGCCCGTGGGGCAACGCTTCGTGCGTGCGAACCGCGCACGCCGCACCAGCGACCTGTGCGATCGAGCGAACCGCGGAGTTGTCGCGACGCGTGCTCATGCGGCGGCATGCAGGATGCCCGTCCCTGCCGCGGTCCTTCTTCGTGCTGCCTCTGGTACTGCTGTACGCCCCGCACCGCGCGGGGTTTCCACAGCACCTCCTCAGCCTCAAAGCGGACTTGACGGGCTCCATCGGAACCCGCCGGACGGCATCCTGCCACGTGAAATGTACCTTGATCCGCAAGCCGGTGCCGCCGTTCTTGAGAGCGGGGGACATCGGAGTTCGGGTTGTAACGCCGAACCGACGCGCGTCGACCGATCAACGCCCAAACATGGGCCGAGAACTCGGATCTCCTTGTGCGTCAGGCTGTCGCCCGATGTCAGCGGTGTCTACCTCAGACCGGGCGCACATCGCGCGTGACGCATCAGTGCTCGTAACCCTCGCTCGCTCACGCTCGGCGTTCCTCGAGGTGCGGTTGCTGCGGGTTCTTCTACCATCGTGGGTGCCTGTCTGGACCCTCGCCAACCGCCGCTCGCTCGATCTGTCCGTGCCGCGGCTGATGGCGATCGTCAACGTCACGCCCGACAGCTTTTCCGATGGAGGGCTTTACCCCACTGTCGATGCGACGGTGCGTGCGTGCGAAGCACTCGTCGCCGCGGGCGCGGCCGTGCTTGATGTCGGGGGCGAGTCCACCCGACCTGGGGCGGCACGGATCGCCGCCGCCGAGCAGATCCGGCGCGTCCTGCCGGTCATCGAGGCCCTGCGCGGTGACCGCCGGTTCGACGCGATCCCGATCAGCGTGGACACGACGCTTGCAGAAGTGGCGCACGCCGCTCTGCGTGCCGGCGCCGACGCCGTGAACGACGTCAGCGGCCTCGCCGATGGCGGACCCGCCATGCTCGAGCTGCTGGCGTCCGCCGACTGCGGCTACATCCTCATGCACCGGCTGCGGCCGCCGGAGGCGGACTCGTACTCTGATCGTTACACCGACGCCCCGCGTTACCGCGACGTGGTTGCTGACGTCAAAGCAGCCCTGGTCGCCGGGCTCGAACGCCTCGATCTCCACGGCATCGCTCGCGAGCGGGTGGTGCTCGACCCGGGACTCGGCTTCGGCAAGACCGTGGAGCAGAACCTGGAGCTGATCCGCCGCACGGATGAACTCCGTCGGCTTGGCCGCCCCATTCTCAGCGGCTTGTCCCGGAAGAGCTTTGTTGGCCGCTGGTCGCTGGGGCGCGATTCCGAGCCCTCGGAACGACTGCAAGGCACGCTGGACATCAGTGCCGAGCATGTGCGACACGGTGCGACGCTGCTCCGCGTCCACGACGTCGCGGCCCACGCTGAGCTTCTCGCAAAGAGAATCCCACACGCGAGCGTGGGGTCGAATGGGTCTTGAAATCGAACCGCTTCGGGTCAGATCACATCGACCAGCGAGTACTGATCCAGGTTCACCATCACCAGTTCGCCGTTGTCTTTCTTGATCTCGAGGCGTTCGAGCCAGAGCTTGTGGTCCTTGCTGTGCGCGAACCACGAGCCGGTCTTGGCCTGGACGTAGCGAACGAGTTCACCCTCGATCGTGGTGGTGAGCGGCCCGCCGCCGAACTCCTGCCGGGGGATTTGCTGGGTGACGCGGACGCGGGTGCCGGGCTGGTATCTGCTCTGCGGTTCGACCATGCAAGATAGTACGCGGCACCGAAACGTCGGTGAGGCTGAGGCATCTGACCCACCGCACCATTATCCCAATGCACTCGGCGCCACACGAGGGCCATTTCTGGAGATCGCATGAGCCTCAAGGACAAGGTCGTCTTCATCACCGGCGGCACCTCTGGCATCGGTGAGACCACCGCCATCGCCTTCGCTAAGGCCGGCGCCCATGTCGTCTTGACCGGCCGCCGCGAGAAGGAAGGCAACGAGGTCGCGGCCAAGATCCGCACCCACGGCGTGCAGGGCGTGTTCGTCAAGGCCGACGTCTCCAAAGAAGCTGATGTGAAGCACGCGATCGCTGAGGCCCTGAAGCTCAAGGGCCGGATCGACGTCGCGTTCAACAACGCAGGCGTCGAGGAAGCCCTCGCTCCAATCGTCGAGAAGACCGAGGCGGATTTCGACCAGGTCTTTGACATCAATGTCAAGGGCGTGTTCTTCAGCCTGAAGCACGAGGTCGCCGCGATGCTCAAGTCCGGCGGCGGGTCGATCATCAACACCTCGTCGGTCGCTGGCACGATCGGCATGGGCAACTTCGCGACGTATGTTGCCAGCAAGCACGCGGTCGATGGGTACACCAAGGCCGTCGCGCTCGAGGTCGCCAAGCAGAAGATCCGCGTGAATGCCGTGGCACCCGCCGCGATCCAGACGCCCATGTTCGACCGCTTCGCGGGCGCTCCCGGCGCGGCAGAGTACATGGCCAATCTGCACCCCGTCGGCCGCGTCGGCAAGCCCGAAGAGGTCGCGTCGGTGGTCCTGTGGCTGGCCGACGACACGTCGAGCTTTGTCACCGGTCAGAGCATCTTGGTGGACGGCGGATTCACCGCTCAGTAGACGCAGCACGTGCAACGATCCAACATGCCCACGATCCTCGATCCGATCTCCATCGGCCCGCTGCGTCTGCGCAACCGTGTGTTCATGGCGCCGCTTACGCGCTGCCGCGCCGGCGCGGGCAACGTGCCGCACGCGTTGAACGCAGCCTACTACCGCCAGCGTGCCGCCGAGGGCGGTGCGGGATTGATCTACGCCGAAGCGACGCAGATCTGTCCCGAGGGTCAGGGCTATCCCAACACGCCCGGCATCCACTCGCCCGAACAGGTCGCGGGCTGGAAGCTCGTCACCGACGCGGTGCACGATGTCGGCGGCATGATCTTCCTGCAGCTCTGGCACGTCGGACGTGTGTCGCACAACGCGTATCAACCGGGCGGCAAAGCCCCAGTGGCTCCGAGTGCGATCGCTCGCGAAGGCCTGTGCCGCCTGCCCGACGGTCGCAAGGAGCCCGCACCCGTGCCGCGGGCGCTTGAGACCGACGAGATACCGGGCATCATCGCGCAGTATCGGGTAGCCGCCGAGAACGCCTGCCGCGCCGGCTTCGACGGCGTGCAGGTCCACGGTGCCAATTCGTACCTGCCCGAGCAGTTCCTCCGCGATTCCACCAACACGCGCACCGATCGCTACGGCGGATCGCTCGAGAACCGCGCCCGCTTCCTGCTCGACGCCACCCGGGCGTGCATCGACGTGTGGGGTCCCGAACGGGTTTGCGTACGGCTCTCACCCAGCGGCTGGTCACGCGACTTCACGGAAAGCACGCCGCGCGAAACTTACGCGTACGTCGTGCGCGAGCTCGACCGTCTCGCCATCGGCTCGCTGGAGATTCGCGAAGGCGACGACGACGACAACGCCGCGGGCGGGCCCAAGATCCCGATCTCGTTCTTCCGCCCCCTCTACCGCGGCGTGCTGGTCGCGAACACCTCGTTCACGCACGCGAAGGCGGATGAGTATCTCACCCGAGGCGACTGCGATGCGGTCGCCTTCGGCAAGCCGTTCATCTCCAACCCCGATCTCGCCGCCCGCTTCGAGCGCGGCCTGTCGCTGACGCCCTGGGACACGACGACGTTCTATCCCTCATCGAGGGACATGCCGCTGGAGCGGGGCTACACCGACTACCCGCGAGCGACCTGACTGAAGTGGCTCGGGTGCCACTGGCTGGCGGCTCGGCGCCAGCCAGTGTTTGACCGTCCGACGTCGCCGCGCCCGCACTGCCCGGCCCAAGGCGGCCGGGCAGTGGCACCCGGAGAGTCGCCGTCCTGCATCGGATCGGCCTCCTTGGGCGAACCTACTCCCATGCCCACCCGCGTCTGGTACGTCACTGGTTGTTCATCCGGTTTCGGCCGTGAGATCGCGCACGCTGTGATCGCCAGGGGCGATCAACTAATCGCGACGGCCCGCAACCCCCCGGTTCTCACCGACCTCATCGCGCTCGCGCCCGATCGCGTCCGTGCGCTCGCGCTCGACATCACCGACACCGCGAGTGTCCAGCGTGCCGCGGCTGACGCGATCGCCGCGTTCGGACGCATCGACGTGCTCGTCAACAACGCGGGCTATGGCCTCATTGCCGCCCTCGAAGAGACCGGCGAAGAGCAGATGCGTCGCAACGTGGAGACCAACTTCTTCGGCCCGCTCCGCGTCACCCAGAGCGTCCTGCCGACGATGCGGGCCCAGAAGTCCGGGCTGATCATCAACATCTCCGCCCTCGCCGCCTTCGCCAACCACGCCGGCTTTGCCATCTACGGCGGGGCCAAGGCCGGCGTTGAATCCGCACTCGATGCGTTGCGCATCGAGGTCGCGCCCCTCGGAATCAAGGTCACAAGCGTCGAGCCCGGGCCCTTCCGCACCGACTTCATCGCTCGCTCGCTCGAGAAGGGTGAGACCCGCATCGCCGACTACGACAAGACCAGCGGCGCGTTCGCGGCGATGCTTCAGAAGATCAACGGTCGCCAGACCGGCGACCCCAAGGCCGGGGCCGCCGCGATCGTGTCGCTCGCCGACGTCGATCAGCCGCCCACCCGACTGGTGCTTGGCAAGTTCGCGTACGACGCGGCCCGCAAGCGCGTCGCGCAGCTTCAGGCCGAGCTGGATCAGTGGCAGCGGGTGGGGCTCTCGACCGACTTCGGCATTAGCCCCGCCGGAGATTGATGGACGCTCGTCACGCCGTACACACCGGATTTGCCCGCGTGTCCGCTCACGGATGCCGCCCGGGGAGCCGAAATAGAGTTACCGGTCGTGGCGTCGCGCCACGCCTCGGCTTCTCTATGCCCGCCGTCGCTCCTCAACCCCGCATCACGCACCGCCCGCCCGCGGCCAAGACGCCGACCGGGTCTGCGCGCCGTAAGTGGCTGCAGTCTCTCGCGTTGCCGCTCGCGATCTCGGCCGTCGTGCACGCCGGTGCCGCCGTCGCGCTCGTCGTTTTCGATGCGTTCCCGGGTTCCCGAGGCCGCATCGCCGCTCACAACAGCGACGACGTGAGCACCGCGCTGTATCTCGCTCCCGGCCCCGAGCCCACGCCGCCAGCCACTCCGTCCGAAGCCGCCATCGCGCCTCCCGAGCCGGTGCCCCAGCCGACGCCCGACACGATCGCATCGGAGACGCCGGCGCCGGAAGCGGCGCCAGAGCCCGCTCCGGAGATCTCGACCACGGTTGTTTTCGAGCAGCCCGCCGCTCCCGTGGCCCCGCCGCGTGCCGCACCCGCGACCGCTGCCTTGCCGCCCAGCGAAGCCCCCGCAGCGATCCCAACGCCGGCCCGTGAGATCGCGCCCGCGGCGCCGATCGCCGGCTTTGCGGGCGTGAACGTGCAGCTCGCCCGCCGCGTGGTTTACGCCGTGGATGTGTCGGGCGCGATGGCCCAGTGCCTCGATAGCGTGCTGCTTGAGCTCCGTCGCTCCATCGGGCGGCTCGACGGCGAGCAGCAGTTCCAGGTCGTGTTCTTCCGCGAGGACCTGTCGGGAGCGACTCGCGTCCTGGCGATCGACGACGCCAACAGCAAGGCGACGATGCTGAGCGCCACGCCCGATTCGAAGCGCCGGGTCGATCAGCTCCTGCGCTCGGCGCGTCCCTCGGGTCGCTCGGCCCCGCTGGCGGGCGTGAAGCGGGCCCTCGAGTTCGCGCCCGATGTCGTGTTCCTGCTCACGAGCAACATCCGCCGCACCGACGCCGGTCAATCTGACAACGCCCGCGTGCTGCGCACGCTGGAAGACCTGAACCCCAAGAGCCGGATCACCGGGCGTCGCCCGGTCGTGATCAAGACCCTGCAGTTCGTCGAGGACGACCCCACCGGCCTGATGCAGGCGATCGCCGAAGCCCACGGCGACGGGCCGGGTTCCTACACCCTGCTCAAGATCGCGGACATCGAACGCGCCGTGCGGTAAACGCGTCTCATCCCGCCCGACGAACTGCAAAGCCCGCAAGGCTCCGGAAGTACGCCGCCAAGTTTCGCTCACGTGCGATCGTCTCCGCACGCGCGGTGAAGTCCGGGCGTCCGGCGATCAGCCCTTCGACCGAGAGATCAACATCCAGCCGATGCCAGCGAAGACCCGCCCCGTCTCCCACGACCTCCATCTCGTCGCGATCGCTCTTCTTCGCGGCAACTAGAATCGGGAACAGCGACAAGGGCAAACCGATCACGCGGCCGTCGTGCAGTGCCACCATCAGCAACTGGGACGTCCGTGGACCCCCAATGGCGGCTACCAGGATCTTGGGGGCCGGCGCCGCCTTACGTGTTGAAGTGCTTCTTCCACGCATCCAGGATCTCCTGCCGCCGCTCGACAATCGTCTGCTCGATGACCCGCAATTCCGCCTTCTTGAAGCCGCCGTCGCTCGCGCGTCGGACTGTGGGCGCTATCCACCACTTGCCGACCGACCCTGTGTTGTTCCCTCGACGAACGTGAACATGCGGCGGCTCATGCCCCTCGTTGGACCAGAAGAAGTAAACCCAGCCTCCGGCCCGAAACACTTCCGGCACTTGCGCCTCCGCAATGGCAAGCGTACTCACGGGCAGGTCAACAGGTCATACGCCGCCGCGAAGAGCACAAAGTCCGCGTCATCGACGCGGGCGTCGTAGTTGAGGTCGCCCTCGAAGCCCAGCAGCTGGTTGTAGCCTGTGGCGAAGAGCACAAAGTCGGTGTCATCGACAGCGCCGTCGAGGTTGAGATCCGCGGGGCAGGTGCTGTACTTGTACGCGGTCGCGGGAATGGTGCGCTTGGCGAAGCCCGCGGTGCTCAGGGCGCCGAACGCCTCGTAGCGCATCGAGATCGTGCCGGTGTCGGCGGCGTTGAAGTACTCGACGCGGAAGCGGTGGAGGCCGGCCTTGAGGGGCACGAAGCCCGAGGCCTCGCTGGCGGTGTGCACGCCGTCGTTGTCCACCAGCAGCTCGTTGTTGATGTACACACGGGCCCCGTCGTCGCTGGTGAGGTAGAAGCGGTAGATGTCGTCGCCGGGGATGTTGAAGAACCCGCGGAAGACCGCGCCCGCGTTGGCGGTCAGCCCGGTGCCGCCAAGGCCGCCGCCGCCGGTGCCCGCCGCGATCACCGAATCGACTTTCGAGGCGACCAGGGTCGCCTCGCCGAAGTTCGGCACCTCGAGCACGGGAGTGAGCGCCGCCAGATCGAAGTACGCGCCGATCAGGCCGTTGGCGATCGAAGCGGGCGACTGGGCCGAGCGGAGGTTCGCGGGCTGGTAGAGCACGATCGACGAGGTGGTCGTCGAGGTCTTGTTCACCGAGTTCTTGATGGAGTAGCTGAAGGTGTCCACCGGCGGATCGGGCTGATGAGGCGGGATGACCGCGGGTGGCGTGTACCGCAGCACGTCACGTCCGTTCGGCCCGGCACCCACCAGGCGCGTGATCGTGCCGCCCAGCGTGGTGGTGGAGGAGAAGGAGGTGATCGTCAGCCCCAGCGTGCTGGGATCGCTGTCGTTGGCGAGCACATCGATGTTGCGAGGCGAGGGAAGGAAGCCGCCTGTGTTGTCGGGCACGGCGACGGGCGCGCCCACGCTGCCCTGGGCCGCGAGCACGGCCTTGTACGCGTTGATGCGTCCAAATCCGAAGACGCTGTCGCGGGCGGGGTAGACGAGCGACGTGTTGCCGAGCCGGTCGGTGCTCGAGTACAGGATCTGCTGGAGCTGATCGGGCGTGAGCCCGGGGTTCACCGACCACGCCAGGGCCGCGACACCGTTGGTCAAGGGTGTCGCGAAGCTTGTGCCGGAGTTGTACCCGTATCCGCCGCCGACGAAGGTCGTCAAGATGCTGACGCCGGGCGCAAACACCGCGACGCCGTTGCCGTAGCCGCTGAATCCGGCCTTGGCGTCGCCGAAACTCGTGGCCCCGACCACAACGGTGTCAGGGTAGTAGAACCCGGACCAATTGATGTTGTCGTTCCCGGCCGCGTAGAAGAACAAGCCGCCTCGGCTCTTGATGAACGTGCCCGTGGTGCCGACGGCGGCGCTGTCAACGCCCGTGAACGACGCGCTGATGGTGCGGGCTCCGTTCTGTGCCGCCCACCGGGCCCCGTCGAGAATCGCGCTCTGCGACGCCGTCCCGTCCGCGTTGGCCGAGCATCGCACCGGCATGATCTTGAAGTTCCATCCCGCGCCGCTGACGCCCAGGGCGTTGTTGCCGATCGCCGCCGCGGTGCCGGCGCAGTTGGTGCCGTGCCCGTTCACGTCCGACACGTCGCCGCCCTGGGCCTCGGTCTTGCCCTCGACCGACACGTACCCAGGAACCAGGCGCGAGGCCAGGTCGGGGTGGGTCTTGTCGATGCCCGAGTCCACGATCGCGACGATGAAGCTGCTGGCGCCGGTGGTGATGTCCCACGCCTGCGGGGCCTTGATCTGGGGCAGGTGCCACTGGCTCGAGTACAGGGTGTCGTTGGGCGTCGCCGTGGGGTAGCACTTCCAGTCCGGCTGGGCGTACTGGTAGTCGCCAGTCTGCAGGAGCTCACGCGAGCGGGCGTTCTCGTCGTGCCCGCGGGCACCAGGGAGCATGAGCGCCACAGCGCCCGGCGGCGCGACCTCGACGAGGTACTCGTCGGTCTCGGGCCAGTAGCGGACCACCGACATGCCGTTTTGGTTCAGCCGCAGACGCGCCGCCGCCGAACGAGCCAGCGTCGCCCCCGGGATCGCGAAGTCCCCGCTCTCGTACGGCCGCGGACGCACGATCATCCGGCCGGTGAACTCGGTGGTGCCCGGCCGCTCGATGTAGATCGGGCCGGCCTCTGGCAGCGAGGCAGCCGCGCCGACCTGCGTCGTCCCCGCCAACACCACAAGCGTCCAGAGCGTGCGTCGCGTCATCCCGGTGTCCTCCGTCGAGCGCCCGAGGGCGCGTGCCCGCAGAACGCGGGATCGTGGAACGATTCGCGGTGCCCGCCGCAGGGGATGCCGGTCTCCCGCCTACGGGCCCGAAAGTGAGGCGATCATTCTCGCACACGCCGCCGATTCACGCAACGACGTTGTGCGGGATTGGGGCCCGAAAACGCCCTAGGGACAGAGCAATTGGGAGTACGCAGCCGCGAAAAGCACAAAGTCCGAGTCGTCGACCGAGCCGTCGCGGGCGAGATCCGCCGGGCAGCCCGCGGGCATCATCGGGCTCGAGCAATCAAGGAGGTTGTACGCGTCGGCAAAGATGACGAAATCAGAATCGTCCACCGAGTCGTCGCCGGTGAGGTCCGCGTCGCATGCCGAGCGGGTCGTGAAGGCGTAGATCGTCTGGCGATCGAACGCGACCGAGGCGGTGGCGCCCGGAAACCCAAGCGAAGCTTGCGACTGCTGCGCGGAGAAAGTGAGACGCAGCCGGTACCCGGTCGAGGGCAGCATGGTGCCTGCGGGGATCAGGACGCCCGCGGCACCCGCGGGGAGGGTGGCCGAGTAGATCTCGGCGTTGGTGTCGGTTGCGATGGTGACGCGGGTAAACCCGTTGTTCGCCCCCGCGGGCAGCGCGAAGCTGTTGAACGTCAAAGGCCACGCCGCGGTGACCCGGGCCGAGGCGATCGCGCTCACGCTGGCGGGAGTGAACGCCGGCACGCTCTGCGGGTAATAGGTCTGACTAGGGCGATTGATCCAGGTCGCGATGCCGCCGAGCGAGCCTCCGGCCAGCGTGAGGGTGTACAGACCGGCCGGGAAGCTCCAGTTCATGGAGCTCTCGCTGGCGAAAGAACGCGAGGCGAGGAAGCTCGACTCACCAACGGGGAAGAGGAACGCGCCGACGCTTGCGGGCGTGGTGATGGACGCGAGGGAGGCGTCGGTGGAATCTTCCAGGTCTACGCGAGAGGACCAGACATAGACCCCGGGCGTGGTGGGGGCCGCGTCGCCGAGCTGCTGATACACAAAGGTGTACCGCAGGTCGTACGCGACCACGCCCGCGCTCCCGCAGGGGGCCACCGCGAGTATGCCGAGCACCGCCCCTCGGAGGCCAACGCTCATGTGCAATCTCCGCGTGGAAACGCCGCGACACCCACACGATGAGCCGCGACGTTCCCGGACCGATTGTTCCATGCCCGGGGCACCTCCGGAAGATGCCTCAGCATCTTCGCGCGCGATTCCGCACATACCCGGAGACCCGCGTCGGTTATCTGACCTTGGGTCGGGCCCACGGGCCGCCCACCAGCGCAGCCCCGTCGGCGGGGTCGTCCCGGATCGGATACGCTCGGGTCTCACGGAGGAATCGCATGGCACGGATTGCCCGCATGACTCGCTTGATGGTGCTTCCCGTCACGCTCCTGGCCGCTTCGGCCCGAGCCGACGAGCCGACCGCGACCCAGGCGGCCGATCCCGCCCCCGCGTCCACGGGCTCGTTCTTCCGACCCAAAACGGCCCAGGACTGGACCTTCCAGTTCGAACCCAGCGCCTGGTTCGCAGGGCTGGGCGGCAAGATCCAGATCGCGGGCGCGCCCGCCGGCACCCAGCGCGTCCGCGTCAACAACCTCAACCTCGACGACCCCAAGCTCACCCCCGCGGGGGAGCTGCACCTGCGGACCGGTGATTGGCGCTTCTCCTTCGGAGGGTTCTGGTTCAATCAGCGCGAGACCGGTGCCGCACAGGTCGGCGGCCAGCTTGGATCGATCACCTTCGCGGCGGGCGACGTCGTGACCAGCAAGTACTCGCACGATTCCTACGAGCCCACCGTCGGTTACGAGATCTGGCGCCGCAACCCGCAACCCGGCGACTCGGTGAAGTTCCTGCCCCGCATCGAGGTCCTTGCGGGCACCCGCATCGACGACGTGGAGTTCACGTTCCAGCGGGCCGCGGCGACCGCCCGCCAGCACGAGACCTTCGGGCAGGTCATCGCCGGGGTCAAGGGCTCGATGGATATCGCCGACCAATTCTCGGTCGATCTGCAGGTCACCGCCGGCGGCTGGCCTGGCGGCCAGCGGGTCTTCAGTTGGGACATCATGGTGGGCTTCGGTTGGCGCCCGATCGAGAACGTGGGCGTGCAGCTCGGCTACCGCAATCTCTACAGCGAGTTCAAGAGCGGCAGCGACAGCGACAAGTTCTCGTACCAGGGCGCGACCGCGGGCCTGTTCTTCGGCGCCATTGTGCGATTCTGACCGCCGCGCGAGAACACACCGACCGGATCGCGCGGCGGGGGAAAAGTCAAGAGTGATGAAGCGATTTCTGCCGTGAAATTCCCGCGGCTGAAACACGAGGGGGCCACGCGGAAACAACCAAATCAGGCGAGTTTGCGCACTTGACGCACGGACCGGAGCGGCGGATACTCAGACCGCTTTCGGCGCGGGCCGGGAGACTGCAAAGGTGTGGTGGGAAGTCATCGGGTGGAGAGGGGCGGCGTTGCATGGGCCAGCGGGGTATGTTCAGCATTGTCCGTACGAACAACTGACGCTCGCCGCAACGCGGGCGCGAGGGCGGTGGTACCCCTACACGGTGCCGCGGACCGAGCGACGGGTTGCGGAAGGCGCGGGAATTCGTTGGACCCGTCGGGCGGAACAGGCAACGATGCCACGGCTTCAGAGATCGCAAGTGTCGGCCAGCGCGGGAACAACGTCCATGGGAACGATCACGAAGAAGGACCTGATCGATCGCATCGCCGATCGCACCGCCGTCAAGCGCCCGACGGTCAAGACCGTCGTGCAGGAGTTCCTGGATCAGGTGATCACCGAGCTCAAGAAGGGCAACCGGCTCGAGTTCCGCGACTTCGGCGTCTTCGAGGTCAAGCAGCGTGCCGCCCGCTCGGCCCAGAACCCCAAGACCCTCGAGCGCGTCGACGTGCCCGCCAAGCGCACCGTCAAGTTCAAGGTCGGCCGCCTGATGCGTGAGAGCCTCGAAGACCCCGCGACCCGCGGCGGCAAGAGCGCTCCGGTCGTCGTCACCGCCAAGCCCCGCCTCGCCGCGACCAAGGTCGAGGCGTGAGCGGAGTGGGAAGGGTTGAGGGGCGAGTGTGGGCCGCGTCGCTCGCGACCTGATCACTCCAGTCCATGAGTACACGAATCAGGTGTACACGAATGTAGATGGGTGCCATGGCTTGGCTGCCTTCAGCCAAACCGTGCTGCCATGTTCGCCGCGCTGACGCACGGCTTGACCGCCGAGCCGGTCAAGCCGCGGCACCCGGCCACTACTTCGGCGGTAGCGGCGTCCCCACCGGACCTACAGGGTTCGATCCCGGCGGCGACGGGCCGACTTCGGGCGTCGTCGGAGTCGGCGTGTCCGGGGCAAGCATCTCCGTCAGCTTCGTGGACAGGCGCTTGGCATCGTACTGCGAGATCGCGAAGAGCCAGCCCTTGCAACGGGCGTTGATGAGGTCCACTTCTTTCGCCAGCGTCGCCTTCTTGGCTTCGGCTTCCGCCTTGGTCTTTTCGTCGCCCGCGGCGGGAGGGATCGCGTCCGCCGCGGCTTCGGCGCTCACGCTCGCCCACCACTTGGCGTCGTGGAAGCCGGTCTTCACCGTCACCACCAGGCCGTCGAAGGTCACGAACTGCGCCGTTGCGGGATGGGCTTGGTTGTCCTTTTTGCTTGCGTCGGTCTCGGCGAGCACCTGCGGGTCGGGATTGCCGATCACGGTGCCGCTGTCCTTGCGCACGTCCTCCATGCCCAGGTACGCGATCGCGGAGATCACCTGGTCCGGCGCCTCATTCGGCTTGTAGCCGCGGCCTTCGGGTTTGCCCACCGCGTCGAAGCTCGCGGCGGCGGCGTCGCTGCGGACCAGTTCCAGATCCGGCGCTGCCTCGGCGGTGTTGGCGGGCTGAGGCCCCGCCGCCACCACGCGACGCACCGTCGCGCTCTTGAGCCGCACACGCTCCACGCCCACCACTTTGCGGTCGATCCAATTCATGGCGTCGGCGTCGAGCCACACCGTGCCCTTGGTCTGCCACGATTGCGTCTCGCCGGGGCGACGGACATATTGCCCGCCTTGCACGGGGCGGCTGAAGTCGCCGTCGGCGGCCGCGCTGTTACCGATGATCAGCGAGCCCAGCGACTTGCCCGACACGTCCTTGAGCTCGACCAGCGCACCCGGGGCGGCGTCGCCGGGGTTGGCCGGTGGCGTCGTGCCATCGGGATTCGGGGCCGGCTTCGAGACGACCTTGACGTCCTGCACGCCCAGCTTGGGGTAGAACTCGGCGGTGCTCGTCTTGGGCTCGACGAGCTGCATGTCCCGCAGGCTCAGGAGCGCGGTGCGGACCTTCTCGGGATCGGCGGGGAAGCCTTCCTTACCCGGGACGATCCAGCGCCCGCCATCACGCGTGACGCCGGCGGTGCCGCTCGAACGAATGACGGTGATGGAGCCGACGTCGTTGACGCCACCCTGGAGCGCCGGCAGGGCCGGCCCGCCCTCGGCGGACGCGACCGGCTTGGACCTCATCGAGACCACGGCAACAGCCGCGGCGGCGACGACACCGGTGACGATCAGAAGAGTCTTGAAGCTGCTGCTCATGGTCGGGTTCTCACGACTTCGCAAAGTCCTTCGAAACAGAAAGGCCATTCACCGCGGAGGACGCCGAGCACGCAGAGAGACAGAAGGGGCAAGCCCGACGCAAGGCGCTGACTTTCTGCTCGCTGTCCATTTGCTCTCGACAGAAACGCCTTCCTCCGCGTTCTCCGCGTCCTCCGCGGCGAAATGCTGCTTCCCACGCCATCAACCCGCGTTCGCTCTCCGTGACAACGCCCGGGCCGCGCCCCACACCAGCGCGATGAGCATCACCGCCACCGGCACGGCTCCGACATTGATGACCTTGATCCACGTGCCCAGACTCTCGACGTCGCGTCGGAGATTGAACTGCACGTTGCGGAGCTGCTTGCGGGTCTCGACCTGCTCCGCGCGGAACTTCAGGATCTCGGCCTCCTGCTCCTTGGTCAGCACGATGAAGCCATCCTTGTCGGTGGCGTTGGGGTCTTTCCTCTGGATCTCGGCGATCTTCTGCTCGGTCTCGCTGAGCTTCTGCTTCAGGCGGTCCTGCTCGGCCCGGAACTGGCGCTCGGCGTCGCGCTGGATGGCCTCCACGCGGGTGAAGGGACGGAAGAAATCGCCGCGGGCGCGGACGCCGAGCAGGTCGCCCGAACCGGCGTTGATGTCAAGGCATGTGGTGAGGAAATCAAGGTTGTCGCCGATCTTCTGAGCCCCGAGGCTGATGCCCCCGAGCGTCTGCTCGCGGGTCCACATGCGGTCGGTGAGCACGTCCACGTCGGCGACGATGAGGACGCTGGCTTCCTTGGCGGACTTCTTGAGAGCATCGGTCTTGGGGGGCGGGTTGGGGCCGGCGGTGTTGGACTCGTCCGCGGCCGGATCGCCGTTGGGGAACGCGGTTGTGAGCGTGCCGCTCAGGCGGGCGGCGATGGCGTACTGGTTGCCGCTGGGCTGGAAGTTGGCGATGATCGAGGCCGGATCGGTGATCGCGATCAACGCCGTGGGGTTCAAGAGCTGCGAGTTGGTCGTGCTCTGGATGATGGGGGTGAAGACCATCTCGTCCTTGGATGCTGGGGCGGTCGCGGCCTCGCCTTCCTTGGGCTTCTCCGCCGCCTTCTTGGTGAGGAAACCGGCGGTCGCGAAGTTCACGGTGTTCACCTTGCCCGTCGCCGGGTCGGTGGCGACCAGGCCGCGCTTATCAACCGTGATCCACGGCGGGAAGATCACCTGCTGCCCGCGCTGGCCCTGCTGACCGGCGTTGATGCGGATGCCCAGGTCGGCGTCGGCGACGATCGACGCGGTGCTGAACTGCACGCCCCAGGCGTTGAAGAGGTTTTCGAGGTTCGACGAGCGGTCGGGCGTCTGGCCCTGTGCCGCGGGTTGGGCTTCGTCCTGCTCGAAGATCGGATCGACGAAGACGATGGTGCGGCCGCCGGCAAGGACCCACTGGTCGATCGCGAACTGGTTCTTGGGCGAGAGCTTCTTGGGGTGCACGACCAGCAGCGTCGAGGTCTCGGGCGGGATGCCGATCGAGTCGCCGCTGAGAGTGCGGACGTCGTAGAGGGCCTTGAGCTCGCGCATGATGCCCCAGGGGCGGCGCTGCATCGGGCGGCCGGTCTGCGGGTCCATCGCGAAGCCGCCGTCCATGTTGACGCTGGAGAGGATGCTGATGACCGGCTTTTTGGTCATCGAGAGCGACTGGATGAGGCGGGCGACGTCGTACTCGAGGAAGCGCTCGTTGTTGATGTCAAAGAGCGGGATGGTCTCCTTGCCGCCGATGGTGTTGGTCGCGACGAGGCCCAGGTAGATCGTCTCGCCGCCGGCGGGGATGCCCACCAGCCCGTTCTGCACGGCCTGGTCTTCTTCCTCGCTGAAGGCCTCGGGATCGATAGTGCGGATCTTGATCTTGCCGTTGGAGGCGCGGGCGAACTCGTCGAGCAGGTCGCTGATGCGGCGTGCGATGTTCTCGACCTGCGGCCTGCCGCGGCTGGCTTTCTGCGAGTTGTAGAAAGTGATCGTGATCGGCTCGGGCGGGCTGCTGGCGATCTTCTTGGAGCCCTCGGTGAGCGTGTAGAGCTTGCTGGCGGTCAGGTCGAGCCGCGTCGAGCGGAGCGAGAGGCCCGCGAGCACGTTGATCGCGACGAGCAGCACCGCGAGCAGGATCAGCGAGAGAGTGCCGGTGAAGCGAGCGGTCATGGTGGGTCTCGGAAGAGGAAGGTGAGCAGGGGAGCAGGGGGGCAGGGAAAAGGCAGGAGTGATCAGACGGCTTTCTTCATGTTCACCACCACGCCGGTGGCGGCGACGAAGACGCCGATGATGGAGGCGAAGAAGAGCACGTCGCGGGCGTCGAGCACGCCGCGGCTGATGGCCTCGAAGCGGGTGAGGAAGCTGAAGCCGCCCAGCACCTGCACCGCCTGCACCGGCAGCCAGTCGGCCAGGAAGCCCTGCACCTCACGAATGCCCGCGAGCATGAAGAGCAGACAGATGACAACCGAGATGATGAAGGCAATGACTTGGCTCTTGGTGCTGGCGCTGATGCACGAGCCGATGGCGAGGAACGCGCCGGCCATGAGCAGGCTGCCGAGGTAGCCGGCGAGGATCACGCCGTTGTCGGGCGAGCCAAGGTAGTTGGTGGTGATCCACAGCGGGAACGTGAGGGCCAGGGCGATACCCGCGAAGGCCCACGCGGCGAGGAACTTGCCGACGACCGCCGCGGAGAGCGAGATGGGCAGCGTGAGCAGGAGCTCGATCGTGCCGCTCTTGCGTTCCTCGGCCCACAGCCGCATCGACACGGCCGGGATCAGGAATAGGTAGAGCCACGGGTGGAAGTTGAAGAAGACGACCATGTCGGCCTGGCCGCGCTCGAAGTACGCTCCGAGGTTGAAGGTGAAGACGCCGGCGAGGAAGAGGAAGATGACGATGAAGACGAGCGCGACTGGCGTGGTGAAATAGCCCGAGAGCTCACGCTTGAAGACGGGGAGTAGGCCCTTCATGCCGCACCTCCGACGGGTTCAGCGACTTTGTTCGTGTTGGAGTCCTTCACGGCGTCCTTGGTCGTCAGTGTGCGGAATACGTCGTCCAGGCGGCCGCCTTCGACCGCGATCGTCTCGATCGACCAGCCCTTGCTCTTGCACAGGCTGGTGACATCGCCCAGCAGCGGACGCCCGCCCTTGGGTACGAGCGTCAGCGTCTGCCGCGGGCCGCCGGGGCCCGCGGGCGAGACCGGCACGTGCACCACGCCTTTGTCCTCGACCGAGGCGACCCACTTGATGTCGCCCAGTTCCTTCGCGACGCTCAGGGGCTCGCCGCCGGCGCCGGTGGGGGGGATGACGGTGAGCGTGACGGCGTTGTGGTACTTGCTCATCGCTCGCAGCTCGGCTGGCGTGCCGTCGACGAGGAGCTTGCCTTTGGCGATGATGATCGCGCGGGTGCAGACGGCCTCAACTTCTTCGAGGATGTGCGTGCTGAGCACGACCGCGCGGCCGCTGTTGTGATGATCGGCGGAGGTTGCCAACGCCCGGATGACGTTGCGGACCTCGTGCTTCTGGTTGGGGTCGAGGCCGTCGGTCGGCTCGTCGAGGATCAAGACCGGGGGGTCGTGGAGCATGGACTGGGCCAGCCCGACGCGGCGCTTGAAGCCCTTGGAGAGCGTCTCGATCGGCTGGCGGAGCACGCCACGCAATTGCACTCGATCGACGACGGTGTCGATCCGCCGATGTTTCTCCGTGCCGCTGAACCCACGCACCTGGGCGATGAAGTCCAGAAATGAGCGGACGGTCATATCGGGGTAGTTGGGTGCCCCTTCGGGGAGGTACCCGATGGCGGCCTTCACACCGACGGGGTCCTCGACGACGTCGCGCCCGCAGACGACGGCGGTGCCGCTGGTCGGGGTGAGAAACCCGGTGACCATCTTCATGGTGGTGGACTTGCCGGCGCCGTTGGGCCCGAGGAAGCCCAGGACTTCGCCGGGGCCGACCTCAAGGCTGACGTTGTCCACGGCCAAGATGCCTGAGCCGGTGCCGTAGCGTTTACTGATCTGACGGATGCTGATCATGTCTTGTCCCTGTGACTTGTAGCGTCCGAGAAAGTGCGTCGATTTTTCGCAGGGTACTCGAAAGAGGCGAGCGGAAAGCCGATACAGGTCGCCCCCGCCATGCCCGGTCTCGCCCGCGGGCCGGTGTAGCGAGCGAATGACCCGGAGGGTTCGCGCCTCCCCGGAGTTGTCCGGGTCGGGCGGGGTTGGGGACGGGGTTGGGGAGGTTGGGGCCGAGGGCGAACCGCGGATCTGGCGGTTCCGGAGCGCGTCGAGGGCGGCATATCCGGCCCAGGCGGCACAAATTGCCGCGGGAGCCCGGAAGTTGTCTTCGGGGCTGGCACCCGGGGTCATTGTTTTGTGTTGTTGGCGAGTGGCCCGCGCGACGGGCACCAACGTGGAACAGGTCACGGGAATGGGGCGACCAACCCCGGAGGAACGGATGGACATCTTCGCCAACGACAATCATGAAAACTTGGCCGGCTCGCACGGAAACCTGCAGCCCGGTTCTTCACCCAACGCTTCGGAGCGCACAGGGGCGGTGGGACCTTCGATGGCCCCGGGTCGGGCGGCAGCTTCCGGCGATCGGCCTCTTCGCACGGCGGCGCCGCCGCCGGGGCCTTCTGCGAGTGAACGGTATCTCACCATCGACCGCCTACCCGACGCGACAGTCGTCTGCGTCAACGAGCCCAGCCTGCGCGAGACGCACGCGGAGCAGCTCACGCCCGAACTGGTCTCGCTGGCAAGGCTCAGCGGGGGCAAGCTGGTGCTGGACCTCTCCAAGGTCCGCGACTTCTCCTGCGCCTGGATCAACGCCATGATCACCGCGAGCGGGCACTGCTCCCGCCTGGGCGGTCGCCTGTGCGTCTGCGGTCTGTCGCGTGAGCTGCACGCGTTCCTCAAGGACACAGGCCTGCACCGCACCCTGCAGATCGCGCCCGGTCTCAGGCAGGCCCGCGACATCGTCGCCGGACGCAGCGACGCACGCGACACCAGCGGGCTGCGCAAGTGGCTGAGCTTCGGCCGCACCGAGGCGGCGTGACGCGTCGCATCTCCGACCGAGTTTGGCGGGGCCTTCTAGGCCCCGCGTTTGTTTTTGCGTTGTGGCGATGTCGGCGGGGGCCTGGAG
>DASVYC010000046.1:0-73955 GCA_036392375.1 Phycisphaerales bacterium | reverse complement strand
GCCGACGATCGCGACCCCTCGCTTGACAGCGAAGTAAAGCCCAGGAGGTGCGGCTGACACAGGGTTCCAAGTCGTCACCGCATCAATCGCAACGATTAGCACTACCCATACGAGCACTGCCGCGCGTGAGACTCGAATGATGAGCGGCGTTCGCGGCTTCTCCACATATCGAGTCTACCGAATCCGTTGACTTCACCATGAAACTCTCGTTGAAAACCACGTACTCGCTGACGGTCGGGGCTCGTTGCGGGGCACCGCCACGGAGGCTATCCTTTACCCTCATGTTCCTCACCCGTGCCACGACGACGACTCGACACGACTCCCACGCCTGAGCCGGCAGGCAGCGGAGTCTCTATTCAGCAACCAACCCGGCCCCGAGGCCGGGTTTTTCGTTGAAGTTGTTTCCCCTGTCTTTCTTTGGCCCTGTGGCCATTTGCCCTTTGGACCTTTGCTCATGCCCACCATCACCCTCCCCGACGGTTCCAAGAAGTCCTTCGACAAGCCCGTCAGCGGCAAGGACATCGCCGCGTCCATCGGTGCCGGCCTTGCTAAGGCCGCCCTCGGCGTCAAGATCGACGGCGAGCTCCGCGACCTCGCGACCGTCATCGACCGCGACGCCAGCATCTCGATCGTCACCGAGCGCGACCGCCAGAAGGTGCTCGACAAGGACGGGCTGTACCTGATCCGCCACTCCGCCGCGCACGTGATGGCGGAGGCGATTCAGGACGTGATCGGCAAGGAAGTCCAGCTCGCGTACGGCCCGCCGACCGACACCGGCTTCTTCTACGACATGTACGTGCCCGAGGGCAAGAAGATCAGCAGCGATCACTTCGCGGCGATCAACAAGCGGATCGCGGAGATCATCGCGGAGAACCGGCCGATCACCCGGTACGAGGTCGCCAGCAACGACGGCCTGAGCAAGCTCAAGGCCGAGGGCAACAAGTACAAGGTGGACAACGCCGAGCGAGCCCTCGGCATGCCCAGCAGCGTCTACAAAGGCAGCAAGCCCGCGTTCGCTCCGTCCCCTGCTCCCCTGCCCCCCTCCTCCGCTGCTCCCCTTACCTTCTACGCCACCGGAAATCCCGGCCAGAACTGGGAAGATCTCTGCCGCGGCCCGCACGTTCCTTCCACCGGGCGCATCGGAGCCGCATGCGTGTTGTCACTCGCCTCCGCCTACTGGCATGGCGACGAAAACTCCGATCGCCTCATCCGCGTCTACGGCACCGCATTCCCGACTCAGGCCGAGCTCGATGAGTTCCTGAAGCAGAAGGAAGAGGCCGCCAAGCGCGACCACCGCGTGATCGGCAAGCATCTGCGGCTTTTCCACATCGACGAGGACGTGGGCCAAGGCCTCATCCTCTGGACCCCGCGCGGCTCGATCGTGCGCAAGGAGCTCCAGAACTTCATCTCCGCGGAGCTGAAGAAGCAGGGCTACACCGAAGTCTTCACCCCGCACATCGGGCGGCTGGAGCTGTACAAGACCTCGGGCCACTTCCCGTATTACAAGGACAGCCAGTTCGCTCCGATCGTCGAGCGTCAGGCGCTCGAGGAGCTCTGTAAGTCCGGCTGCTCCTGCGCCGAGATGATGAGCCGGGTCGACGGCGTCTCCGCGAGGCTCGCTGCGGGGATCAATGAACGCACCAAGGCGAACACCATCGCGGCCGATCGCATCATGGCCGACGACAAGCTGGTCGATGGTTTCATGCTCAAGCCGATGAACTGCCCGCACCACGCGAAGATCTTCGGATCGTCGCCGCATTCGTACCGCGACATGCCCGTGCGTCTCGCGGAGTTCGGCACCGTCTATCGCTGGGAGCAGTCGGGCGAACTCAACGGCCTGACCCGCGTCCGCGGCTTCACTCAGGACGATGCGCACCTCTTCTGCACCGAGGATCAGGTCCCCGCGGAGATCCAGGGCTGCTTGTCGCTGGTGAAGATCATCTTCAACGTGCTGGGCATGAAGGACTACCGCGTCCGCGTCGGCCTGCGCGACAAGGACTCGAACAAGTACACCGGCAGCGCCGAGAGCTGGGACAAGGCCGAGGCCGCGTGCATCGCCGCGGCTCAGTCGCTGGGCGTCACCTTCAGCCAGGAGCCGGGCGAGGCCGCGTTCTATGGACCGAAGATCGATTTCGTGGTCAAGGACGTCATTGGCCGCGAGTGGCAGCTCGGCACCGTGCAGGTCGATTACCAGATGGGCAACCGTTTCGATCTGTCGTACATCGGCCCCGACAACAAGGCCCATCGTCCGGTCGTCATCCACCGCGCTCCCTTCGGCAGCATGGAGCGCTTCTGCGGCGTGCTCATCGAGCACTTCGCGGGCGCGTTCCCAACCTGGCTCAGCCCCGAGCAGGTCCGGATCCTGCCGATCTCGGATAAGTCTCTGGAATACGGGCGTGAGGCGCTCGCCGCGCTGCAGGCCATGGGCGTGCGGGCGACCCTGGATGAGTCCAACGAACGCGTGCAGGCCAAGATCAAAGTCGCGGCGGACGAGAAGATCCCGTACATGCTCATCGTCGGCCCGCGCGACGCCGAGAACAAGGCGGTGTCGGTGCGAGTCCGCGGCGTGGAGAAGGATCTGGGCGCGATGCCCTTGGCGAAGTTCGTGGCGGATATCGCGGTGGAGATCGCGAGCAAGAGCGCGACGCTGGGTGTGAAGCCCTAAGGGCCTTGATGACGAGTTGTCCGTAGAATGACATCCGGGAGGATTTGGTGTGGGGACGAACTTCTTCTCGTTGCATCTCAAGTCAACTGACCCGGACCAAGTACGTTTGGCGGTGGATGCCGCGGCCGAGCAGGTCCGCGGAGCCGCATTTGTCGCGCCGCCACGGAATGGATGGATCGTTGTGTATCCGTCGATGGAGTTGCTGAGCCCAGATTTGCTCGGTGCGATCGCAGTCGATGCCCACGCTGCCGACGCTGTCGTGATGAGCCTCTTCGATAGCGATGTGGTCTGCTATTGGTACTTCCGTAACGGAGAGCTCGCCGACTATTTCAACAGTTGTCCAGACTACTTTGGCGAGGCCTCGGAAGAAGACATGGCGGCAAAGGGAGATGCGAAGGCGTTGGCGCCGATCCTCGGCACTGCAGACGTGCGCAAACTCTCGAAGCTCATCAAGGCTCGGATGATCAATGGAGAGAGTGTGGGAGGCGATCTACCCGACGATGAGGACGAACGGTTCGCTCAGATCGCAGATGTGATCGGGCTTCAACACGCGGCCGGCTTTTACGACTACCTTGCCGAAGGTGAAGCCATCGACGGGCTCGGCGACGCTGCGACGCTGGTTCATGTGGACCATCGTGGGTGAGGCGAACTGTCTCGGACAGCGGCCGCGGCGTGCCACCCCATGCCTTGGGCGAAGTTTGTCGCCGACACCGAGGCTGAGATCGCGAGCAGAGGCGCGGGTGCGTGTACGAAAAGAAGCACGCCGCTTTCGCGGCGTGCTCGGAGACGGTCGGAGATTTCCGCTCGGACCTTTCGGGGGCTCCATGAGGATCCCCGTCAGGATCGCGATCAGCGACGACGACGGCCGGCAAGGAGGCCGAGCGCGCCAAGAGCGAGGGTGGCGGGGGCCGGGATCGTGGCGATCTCAGCGAAGCCGAACGGAGCGGTGTCGGTCGCCCAGACGTTGACGCCCTTGACCTGGAAGCCCCACTGGACATGGCGGCCGGCGCCGCCGAGCGTGTTCAGGCTGAAGCTGAAGGCGCCGGGAGTGAGGGCGATGGTCGACTCGATGAAGGACGAGAAGTCGGGGGCGAAGTCGCGGATGAAGATGATGGCGACGTGGGCCGAGGTGAACGAGTTGGACAGGACGGTGCCCTGGAAGGTCACGGTCTGGCCGCTGAGCGAGCCGTCGTCGACCTGGCGGTAGAGGTTGGCTTCCATGATCTTGTTGCCGGGCGCGCCGGGTCCGCCGCCGCCGATGTACCAGTAGGGATTCGGGTCGCCGATGGTGTTGGGCGAGAGCGTGAGCTTGCCCGCGCCGTCGTTGAAGCTGGCATTGAGATCGGACACGCCCCAGCCGCTGCTGAACTGGTAGCCGCCGCCAAGGTCAAAGACGTTCATGAAGCCGTTCCAGCCAGCGCCCGACGGATCGACGTACACAGTGGCACCTTGCGAGGACGCCGCGACACCGGCGATCATGGCGACCGCCAACAGTTGAACACAACGCGTTTGCATGATTCTCTCTCCTAGGAACAGGGCGGAGCTTCCGCGCTGTTCGTCTCCCGTGCACTGGCGGTGCACACGCTTGCTTCGCACGTGCCAACGGCCCGAACTCTCCCAAGACCGGCCGACCGATCGCGACTCGGAAACGCCGGATCAGCTTCTGAAGGTTACTTCGAAACCGCCCTGATTCCTAGCGGTTTCCCATGTTCCCAGGGATGAAACTGCGGGAGCCACCCGTGTAACAGTGACGACCTGGCAAGGTCCGCGAAATGCGTCGACTGGTCGATCTGGGACGCTTTTCGAGGCCGTTCGAGAACGCTTACTTCTCCAGACTCAGGGCGTGAATAACCACCTCGCCTTTGCGGGGCGTTCCCTGGACCTGAAGGCCCAGGTGACGCACGGCGCTGGTATCCACGCGGTTGTTGCCCGCTTGGTTGCCGTACCCGGTCTGCTTATGCAGCTCGCTGAGATCGATGCGCACGGTCTCGCGCTGGCCTGTGCCGTAGAACGCCTTGGAGTTGAATGCCTCACCGTCAGCGGGGGTGCCGACGTCGTAGCTGGGCTGTCCGGGAAAGTTGGCGCCGGCCTCGACCACCGTGAAGTTCATCATGACACCCTTGGGCGCGGTGAGTTCGATGACTGCGGTGCTGTAGCCGTCGAGATCGGTCGCCTCGGCCGGGCCCTTGACGAGCTTGCTGGCGGCGGGGCCGAAGAAATTGATGCCCACGCCCCACTGGGTGCCCGCGTCATAGCCCATCACGATGCCGTCGCCCTGGCGCGAGAAGCCCGCACCCGCGTCGGGCGCGCTCCAGGTCTCGGGTTCGCGGATCGGCTTGGCGAGCAGGTCGATGCTGGATGGGCGATTGGGATACTGGCCGGGCGAGAACGCGACCTTCTCGGGATCGGGGATCTTGGTCGGTGCGGTCTTGGTGATCGACGCGCGGAGCGAGGGCATCTTGGTGTTGGTCGCCTTCATCGCGCCCAGCAGCTCGGGGTAGGGCTTGTTGTGGATGTCCACAATGCCGTAGTTGGAATCCTCGCCGTCGAAGCGGCCCTGGGGCGATTGATCTGAGAACTCAAACCAGTGCATTCCGACGACCATGGGCCACGACATGGCGTCTTCGACCATGCCGCTGTACGCGGCGGCCCGATCGGCCTGGGTCGCCAGCACGGGCCCGGCGCCGCGGCTGTTGGGGTTGCCGCTCTGGTTCTCTTTGGCGCGGAACGACCACTCGGTGATCATGATCGGGCGCTTGGTAAGCATCCAGAACTTCGCGAGCTGGGCGACGTTGGCACGGGGCTTGTGCTCGTAGAAGTTGACGCTCATGACGTCGGTGGCCTTGCCGCAGGCCTCGATGACGCTGTCGGGGGCATCGCCGGCGAAGCGAACGCCGAGGATGAGCATGTCGGGGAGTTCCTTCCGCACCACGGGCGTGGCACGCTCGAAGAACTTCTTGGCGACCATGGCGGTGAACGCGGTGCGGTCCTCGAGGGCGGCGGGCTCGGAGACGCCGCGGAGATAGGCCGCGTCGAGCGCGTCCCATGATTTCAGGGGCTTGGCGTAAGCCTTGGAGATGGCGTCGGTGGTCTTGTGGCGGTCGCGGAGGAAGTCGACGACGGCCTTCTTCGCGACGCCCGCGGTGTCGCGTTCGAGCGCGACATCGAGCAGCGTGTAGGTCGGGATCTTGTCCCAGCCCGACTTGCCGAACCACGCGGCCTCGTTGTCGAGGAAGACGCCGATGGTGTTGGCGCGATCGGTGAGCCCCTCCATCGCCTTTCTCGTGTTCTCGAGCACGGTCTTTTCGAAGTCCGGCGCGAGGGCCAGCAGCGGGCGATCCGGCTCGTGGGCCGCGATGTAGAGGATGTGCGTGCGGTAGAGCGGGGTCTTGGCGTCGGTCGGAACCTTCAGGCTGCTCCAGCAGCCGAGGGTGTTGAAGCCGTGATCGGTGAGCAGCTTGGCGACCGAGGCGCCCCAGGCGCCGACATCGCCGTTGAACTGGCGACGTGCGGCGTCGTAGTAGTCCGTGCCCGCCTTGGGCATGTGCGGCTCGGGCGAGACATTGTTCACCGCCATCGACACGAAGCGATCACCCGAGGGCGCGATGTAGGACCAGACGCCCTTCTCGTTCTGTTCGATCCGGAACCGCGTCGCAGCATCCACGTTGGTTCCGAGCAACGTCGAAAGCGAGGCTGCCAGAGCGAACGACGGAGCGATCGTCAGGTATCGTGGCATAGAAAGCTCGCGGGTTGGAAGTGGAAGCCGGCGGTGCAAGGCTCCAACCCCGTGCGAGAGGCGTGGGGCCTTACGGCGGAGGCGGGAGGGAATCGTCGGGGTCAGGGGCAGGTCAGTTCGTTGTACGCGTCGGCAAAGATCACGAAGTCGGAATCATCGACGAAGCCGTCGTTGTTGAAGTCGGCCGGGCAGACCGGGCCGCAGAGAAGGTCGTTGTAGGCGGTGGCGAACAGCACGAAGTCGGCGTCGTCCACGCTGAAGTCGGCGACGAGATCCGCCGGGCACTGCACCTCGCGGATGTCGAGATCGTCGATGCGGACGGAGCCGCCGGCGTTGTTGTTCTGGACGAAGATGGCGACCAGCCGGGCTTTGGCGGTCCCCGCAGGGGCGATGCCGCGGACCTCGCCTTGAACCCAGTTGTTGGCCGCGGTGGCGGAATCGATGCTGGGGAAGGTCTCGAAAGAGATCAACTGGCCCTGGGCGTTGCGCCACTCGATGTTGACGGCGGCGAAGTTGGGGCTGGCGATCTTGTCGCCGCTGGGGGTGTAGAACCAGGCCTTGGCGCGGTAGCGCTTCCCGGGCGTCGCGTTGGAATCCTGGTAAATGCCGCTGTTGTTCGCGCCGCCGTTGAAGTTGCCGAAGATCTTGGCGGACGACGCTCCGGTACGGCCGATCGTGCCGTCGTAGAAAGCGTTGCCCCAGCTGCCCCAGTCGTAGAGGCCGGCATTCGCGTTGGGCCCCATCGATTCAAGGCTGGCGTTCTGGATGATGGGCTGGTACACGCGAACCCAATCGACCCGCATCCACTGAGGGAAGACAGTCGTCGCGTCGGGGAAGCCTGGCCAGTCGCCGCCCACGGCGGTGTTGAAGATGAGATAGAACGGCACCTGCGGGATGCCCTGATTGTGCGTGGCGCGGCGGACGCCGTTGACGTAGAACTCGAGCCTATTGGGGTACCACTCAACCGCGAAGGTGTTGTAGCCGGTCGTGAAATTCGGGCCGGTGTACCCGGTGGTGCGATAGGTCCACGTGCTCGGATAGACGCCCCAGTGGTTGCTCATGTACATCCGCGTCGGGTCGTGCCCGAGCAGCTCCATGATGTCGATCTCGGGCGGCCAGATGCCCGATTGCGGGAGCATCCAGAACGCGGGCCAGATGCCCTGCGTCCCCGGCAGCCGCATGCGGGCTTCGAAGCGCCCGAACGTCTGCGAGAACTTGTTCCTGCTCTCGATCAGGCCCGAGGTGTAGGGGCGGCCGCCCTGCGCTACGCGGTCGGACTTGATCAGCATGTTGCCGCCCGCGAACTGGACGTACGCCGGGCTGTAGTACTGCTGCTCGTTGTTCTTGACGAGCGCCGCGTTTTCGGCCCGCCACTTGGTGGTGTCGAGCGTCGGGCCGTTGAACTCGTCGGACCACGTGAGGTTCCAGCCCGGGAGTTCCTGCGCCAGCGCCAGAGGCGACAACGCGAGCAGGCCCGAGGTCAACAGCAAAGTGGCGGCGGATCGGGTGATCTTCACAGCGTGGTTCCTTTGCGCGAGGCGACCTTGGCTTCTACCAGATGCTTCGCATGGCCGTTGCCGTTCGATGCGGCGAGCACGGCTTCACGCGTCGGAATCACCACCGCCGCCTCCTTGGGTGCGTCCAGCGTCAGATACGGCGCGGTGTCGGACAGATGATCGCCGTTGGTGCGGATCACCTCCGCGTACCAGTACGCCGAATCCTTCAGCGTCCGCTTCTGCGTCACGTAGTCGACGTGGATGAGCCCGAAGCGTTCCTTGTACCCCTCGGCCCACTCGAAGTTGTCCATGATGGACCAGTGGAAGTACCCGTGCACGGGCACGCCGTCGGCCGAGGCGCGGGCGAGCTCGAGCAGGTACTGGCGGGTGAAGTCGATGCGGTGGGCGTCGTGGACGCGGCCGTCGCTCTGCACCCAGTCGGTGCCGGCCATGCCATTCTCGGTGATGACGATCGGCAGCTTGTAGCGCTCGTGATGGAAGCGAGGGCCCCAGTACAGGCTCTTGGGCGCGACGGGCCAGCGCATGGTCGTGAGCGCGTGTCCCGGCGGGAAGGGCACGTTCTCCGGCTGCCCGTTCGCGCCGCGCTTGATCTGCGTGCCCTGGTAAATGTTCAGCCCGTAGAAATCGAGCGGCTGCTTGATGACGTCCATGTCCTTCGGGCCGAACTTGGGCATGTCGCCGGCGAAGTGACGCAGGCCTTCCTCGGGGTAGTGGCCCAGGATCGCGGGATCACCGAACCAGTTGTTGCTCCAGAAGTGCTTGCCGTTGAACGAGAAACTCGCGGTCCGGGCGGCGTCGATGTTCTCCGGCGTTTCGTCGATCGGGTAATCGACGCGTCCGACCGGTGCCCAGCCGATGATCGGCTTCTTCTTGGCCCGAGTGCGGATGATCTGTGCCGCACGACCGTGCATGAGCAGGCAGTTGTGGGCCGCGAGCAGCTGCTCGGGGAACGAAAGCCGGAGCGCCGGTGCGTGCTTGGCGTCGCCGTAGCCCAGCGAGATAAAGACCTGCGGTTCGTTGATAGTGATCCAGTGGGTGACGCGGTCGCTGAGGCGATCGACCACGGCGGCGGAGTAGTCCGCGAACCACTGCGCGAAGTCGCGGTTCAGCAGCCCGCCGCGCTCGAAGAGCATCTGCGGCATGTCCCAGTGGTACAGCGTGATCCACGGCTCGATGCCCGAGGCCAAGAGCGTGTCCACCAGACGGTCATAGAAGCCCAGACCTTGCTCGTTCACGGGTCCGACACCGGTCGGCATGACCCGCGGCCATGCGACGCTGAGGCGATACGCCTTCAGTCCGATGCGCTTCATGAGGCCGACGTCCTCGCGGTAGCGGTTGTAGTGATCGCAGGCGACCGCGCCGGTCTCGGCGTTGTGGATGGCTCCCTGGCGACGGCAGAGCGCATCCCAGATGGAGTCGAGGCGCCCGTCCTGGGTCGCCGCACCCTCGATCTGATAGGAGCTCGAACCGGCTCCCCACACGAATCCTTCGCGGAACATACGTCCTCCTTCGAGCGGCGCGAACACCGCGGGAATGCAAGCGGCAAAATCTCAAATCTCAAATCTCAAACTCGCAAACTGAAATCCGAACTCACCCCTCCGACCTCACCCCTTCCAACTTCAGATCAACCCTTCACCGCTCCGGCAGCCAGGCCGGAGACAAAGTCCTTCTGCATGAGCAGGAACAGAATCATCACCGGCAGGATGGACACCACCGTGCCGGCCATCTGCAGACCGTAGTCGCTGTAGTAGCCGCGCTTGAGCTCTGCGACGGCGACCGAGAGCGGGAACTTGTCGGGGCTTTGCAGCACGACCTGCGGCCCGATGAAGTTGTTCCACACGCCCAGGAACGTGATCATCAGAAACGTGCCGATCATCGGGCGCACCAGCGGCAGCACCACGACCATGAACGTCCGCCACTCGCCGGCGCCGTCGATGCGGGCCGCCTCAAGCAGGTCGGTGGGCACGGCGCTCATCACGGCCTGGCGGAAGAGAAACACGCCGAAGGCGGGCGCGATCGCGGGCAGGATCAGCCCCGCGAAGCTGTCGAGCAGCCCGAGGTTGTACAGCAACTGGTACCCGGGCGCGAGCAGTAGGGGGCCGGGGATGAGCACCGCGGCGAGCACGAGCGCCGTGCAGAAACCGCGGCCCTTGAAGTTGAAGCGGGCGAGGGCGTATCCGCCCATCGCGCAGCAGAGCGTGGCCAGCACGCCGGTGACCGACGAGAGGAAGATCGAGTTGATGAGCCCGCGGCCGAAGTCGACTTCAACGAAAAGACGTTTGTACGCGTCGAACGTGAGGCGGCTCCAATCGACCGCCCATGAGCCTTCGCGCATCGGCAGGAACGTGGAGCGGAAGAACTCCTCGTTGCTCTTGAAGCTCGCGGCGACCAGCCACAGGAACGGGATGAACGTGATCAGCACCGCCAGCAGCAGGAGCGAGCGGGTGAAGAGCCAGGCCGTGATGCGAGTGAAGCGGAGATTCAAGCGGCGGCCTCCTCGCCGCGGGCGAGCAGCCGCTGCACCATCGTGCAGCCGACGAGGATGACGGCGAGCGCCCAGCCGATGGCCGTGGCGTAGCCGAGGTCGCCGACCTCGAAGCCGTTCTGGAAGAGGTAGAGCACGATGGTCAGGGCCCGGTTGTCGGGACCTGCGGAGCTGCTGAACATGATGTACGGCAGCTCGAAGAGCTGGAAACTCCCGATCACACTCATCAGGACCACGAAGCCGGCGACGGGGCGGATGGCGGGGACGGTGACGTTCCAGAAGCGGCTGACAGGACCGGCCCCGTCCACGATCGCGGCTTCGACGAGGTCCTTGCGGACGTTCTGCAGCGCGGCGGCAAAGAACGTCATGTTGAAGCCGACGTACATCCACAGGCTGGCGACGATCAGGCCCAGCATCACGTGCTGCTGCAGCCAGCCGAAATCCAAGTCCCACTCGATCCCGACGATGCCGAGCGTGCTATGGAGAAGTTGATTCAGAAGTCCCGTGCGTTTCTCGAAGATCAGCCCGAACATCATGGCCGCAAAGACGACGCCGACCATCGACGGCGAGAAGAGCACCAGCCGCAGCCACGAGCGACCGCGGAGATTCGGGGATTCGAGGAGCAGTGCGAGACCCAGCGCCAGCGGCAACTGGATGAAGATCGAGCCGAGCGTGTAGATCAGTGTGTTCGAGCACGCCTTCCAGAATAGCGGATCGCGGAAGAGCGCGACGAAGTTGTTCGCGCCCACGAACCGCGTCGCGCCGGGGCCGAAGGTCGTCTGCGTCGAGAGCAGCACCGCCTGGATCAGCGGATAGACCGTGAACACGGCGAAGCAGATCAGGAACGGCGAGAGGAACAGCCACGGCGCCAGCGGGCTGCGGGCCGAGGATGCGGGAATGGCCACGGCCTTCGCGCTCATGAGCCGCCTCCCGCTGCGCTTGATTGCAGGTGGGTCTGCGACTCGGCATCGGGCTCGGCGATGAACACATTGCGGGCGATCTGGTCGGCGACCTGCGCGTGGGCCTTCTTCAAAAGCGTGCGGGCGCGGTCCTTGAGCGACGCGTAGTCGTACACCTTGTCGCGTCGGGCGTCTTCGGCGAGCCGCACCAGCGCATCGGCCACGCGGTTCATCGCCAGCGTGTTGTACGGCGAGCTGTTGCGGTGGGGCACATCGGGCGCGAGATTGATGTACAGGCGGCCGGTCGGCTGGCTCGAGAAGTACGCGTTGGGCTCATCGAAGAGCGGGCTCGACCAGTGCTTCTTCACCGGCGTGACGATGCCGCCCTGACGGTACAGGATCTCGGTGAACTCCTGCGACAGGTAGAGCTCCTTCGCGAACTTCCAGAGTTCTTCGAACTGTTCCGGCGTCTTCGCCGCGGTCTTGGGGATGCCCAGCATCGTGCCGCCCCAGACGCTGGTGCGGCGGCCGCCCTTCTCCCACGCCGGCAGCGGCATGAGCTTCATCTTGCCCGACAAGCTCGGGATCTCGTGCTTCCAGATGTCGCCCATCCAATCCGGGAAGAAGCTCGCGACCACGAAGCCGTCGGCCTTCAGGCGGTTGCCCGCGGCGGAAAAGTTCGGCGCATCGGCGGCGATACGGTTCGGACCGGCGATCCAGGTCACGATGGTCGCGAGCACGTGGGCGTTGATGTCGGAATCAACCGTGAGGCGATTGGACTCATCGAAGAACCCGCCGCCGGCCTGGGCGAGCAGCAGTTCGAGGTGGTCGTTGTGGGTCTCCCACATGTTGAGCGCGAAGCGATCGGGCTCGCCGTCGTTGTTCGCGTCCACCTGCAGCTTCGAGAACGCGCGGGCGAAGTCGTCCCAGGTCTCGATCTTGGAAACGTCAATGCCCGCGGCCTCGACGAGATCGGCGCGATAGCCGAGCATGACCGGGTGGACATCGTGGGGCAGACCGAAGACGCGCCCGCGGCTGGTCCACGGGCTGAAGCTCGGCGAGTTGATCGCGTCGAGCAGACCTTCCTGCTTGAGGCGATCCGTCAGGTCGTAGAAACCGACGCTCTCGACGGGTCCGGCAAAGGACCTCGAAACGGCGCGGCGTTCGATTTCGATCAGGTCGGCCGAGGGGACGCCGCCGAGGAAAGCCGACATCATCCGGCGTTCCATCGCGGGCAGGCTGATGAGCTTGAGATCGACCTTGGGCGCCTGCGTCTTGTTCCAGGCCTCGACGCGCGATTCGTACATGAGGTAGTGCGGGCGTGCGAACGTCCACATCACGCGCCCTTCGGAAGCGGTGCTTGGAGCGAACGCGAGGCCCACGCAGGCGAGCACACCCAGCGACGCGATCACGGCCGCACCCGGTGAGAGCCAGGCGGGGAGCAAGCCGTCGTTCGCTGGCGCGTCGGCACGCGACACGGGCACCTCGTTCCGCGATGTCCATCGCGGTGGAATGCGAGAGTGGAGCGCGGCTACCGGTAACAATACCGGTCCGCTCTGCCGCGTCCACTCCGAAAACCGAGGCCGGCGATTGCTCGCCGGCCTCGATGTGTCCGATGGTTCGTCGCGGCGAAGCCGTCGCGACGTTCGGGGTCATCGGACTTCATCGCGGCGAGCCCGATGAAAGGCCCGACGCGTCACGGGGAGCTTGGGAAGCCTTACGGGCAGACGAGCTCGTTGTAGGCGGCGGCGAAGGCGACGAAGTCGGTGTCATCGACGAAGCCATCGCTGTTCAGGTCGGCCGGGCAGCCCGCGGGCATCGACGGGTCGGCGCAGTCGAGGATGTTGTACGCCGCAGCGAAGATCACGAAGTCGGCGTCGTCCACGAACGTGTCGTTGTTGAGATCGCCCACGCACGTCGAGGCCGAAGCGGTGGAGATCACCACCGAACCGAACAGACCGGCGTCGGTGATCCACACGCACGGTCCGACGGTGTAGAAGCCGTACTGCACGTGGCGGGCCGGATCCGGCGCGGTGTCAAGGGTGATGCTGAACGGGCCGGGCGTGAGTTCCACGGACGCCTCGTTGAAGGACGAGTAATCCGGGGCAAAGTCACGGATGAACGCCCTGGAGACGTGGGCCGCTGTCAGCGTGTTGGAAATCACGCTGCCCTTGAAGGTCACGGTCGTGCCGGTGAGCGTGCCGTCCGCGGGCTGGATGTAGAGCACCGCGTCCATGTTCTTGTTGCCCGCAGCGCCGGGCTGGCCCTCGGGCGTGTACCAGAACGGGCTGGGGTCGTTGATGTTGTTGGGGGAGAGCGTGAGGGTGCTGGCGCCATCATTGAAATCGGCGCGGAGGTCGGCCACGCCCCAGCCACTGCCGAAGACGTAAGCACCGCCGTTCACCGGCAGTTCGGTCACGTTCATGAAGCCGAGCCACGGGTCGGTGGACTTGCCGGGGGAGAACTCGGCGGCCTGAACGCAGAGCGCCGCACCGGCCATGCAGGCCGCCGCAACCAGTTGAAGGGAACGAACATTCATCGCTGAGCTCCTTGTGAAAACAGATCGTGAGAACAGATCATGAGAACAAATCGTGCAAAGCCTTGAACGCACCGAGTTGGGAGGGCGGTGCACATCCCGTGTTCGCGCGACATCCTGAAGCCGAATCGCTTGGCGGTTTTCTCGCGGGCGAACCGTCGCGAGTGTGTGAGCCGCCGCAAGCGTGATTCCCGTTGTTCCGTCGCCGTGTGTGGGGCTCGGGCCGGGTGGGTTGATCTCTCTTCGTTTCTCCCGTGTGTGAAAGTGCGGAACCGACCGGTGTCGCCTCGATGCGGGGAACGTCGCGTCAACCCTGACAGCGACGACGAGATTCAGGGGGTCTTGGGCTCTTCCATCTTGAAATCGAGGGGAGACCAAAGGACCTGGAAGGTGCTCTTGGGGGGCGTCTGCGACTTGTCGAAGAGCTGCTCGGGTTGCCACGATGCGACGTGACCGTCCACGAAACCGATCGGCGCGGACCCTTTGATGGCCGTGAACTGCTTGGACCGCTTGGGATGGCGGTACCACGGGATGTAGCTCTTGAAGTCGGCAATCGACTTTGCTTCGGACATTTCCGGGGGGCGTATGTTCGCCGCTGGGAAGTTGCGGAACGGCGGAGGCAAGGAACCGGATCCGAATCGGCTTGAAGTCCGGTATCGGCTCGCGCTCCACTCTGCCTCGAAGCCGATATCCGCTTGCGCAAAGAAGGTTCTATCCGCGTTCGTTTGGCCGGTCTCAAGGTCGCCCTGCCAGCTCGCCCACGCTTCGCCCAAGAGCAGTGTCCTGGACGCGTGATCAACAGAAAGATCGAATGCGCGTCCTAGCTGCGCTTCGAATGCTTTACCCGGACTCGGATCCGCGGCGGGCTTGTAACTCTGGAGTGTGACGGGGTTGAACGTTCGAGCGGATGCAGCCCAGATGTTCATCGCGTATGAGCGGCCTCCCGCTTCGTGATTCGGACACACCAAGACGCCCCCGCCGACGGTGTTGTTCTCGGTCTTGGTTATGTCGATGTTGGATCGATCGGCGACCGGAAGATATCTGCCGATGCGCCCGATGTCCGACCAATAGGAGTTGACCTTTTTGGTCTCTTTGTCCGGGTATCCCACGATGTTCGGCGGGAACTGCTGCTTGTAGTCATTGGCATATGCCAACAACGCCGTGATGATCTGCCGCTGATTCACCGAGCACTTGATCGTGCGAGCCGAGTCGCGGGCCTTGCCTAGCGCCGGCAACAAGATGCCGATCAAGAGCGCGATGATGGCGATGACCACGAGCAGCTCGATCAACGTAAAGCCGCGGCGTGCACAGGTCTTGATGAATCCGTTGCTTTCCATAACCTGCTCCGAGAATCGCTTGCGGCTGTCGCGGGCAGGTCGCCCGCGGCACGCCGCGGACGGGGTCACTTTCCTTGCATCACTTGAACGCCGTTCAATTGCACACGCGTGCCATCGGGTAGGACGCGACACGGTTCGGCGGGAGGACGGCCGGTCGTCTGATTGATCTCCAGCCGCGTCTGACGCACCACCTGCATCGACTGCAGGGCCGTTTCGCCGGGGTTCGAGAGGCGACGCGTCAGCCAGCGGGCGGCCTCGAAGCCGAGCATCTCGGCGTCCTGCACCACCGCCGTGAAGCTCGGGTAGGTGTGCCGACGCGTGTCGCTGTCGTCGAAGCCGATGATCGAGAGATCTTGCGGCACGCGGATGCTGAGTTCCAGGCAACGCCGCAGAGCACCGATGGTCGCCATCGGGTCGGTGAAGTAGATCGCGGTGGGGGGCTCGCTGGAGCTCATCAGCCGCGTGATGAGGCCGGCGCCGCCCTCGGGGCTGGCGACGATCTCGTGCATCAGCGTGGGGTCGAGGGCCAGGCCGTTCTCGCGGAGCGCATCCTCATAGCCGTTGCGGCGGTCCATGTGGTCGGTGTCGCGGACGGCGTGGACGCCCAAAGCGATGCGGCGATGCCCGAGATCGATCAGGTGCTGCACCGCACGCCGCGAATCCACGCGGGACTCGCAGCAGATGTAGTTCACGTCGGGCGCCTCGTACCGGTCGGCGACCACGATGCTGGGCAGGCCGGTGCCGGCGAGCTGCTCGGCGATGTCGCGGTTGTCCTCGAAGACGCGGAGGATGACGCCGGCGATCTTCTTGCGATCGAGCAGACGGGCATAGGACTCGCCGGGGGCGAGGTCACGACGCAGAGAGAGGACGCAGACATCGAAGCGGTGCTCGTTGACCCCGCGGAGGATGCCCGCGAGCATGGCGGACTCAAATCCGCCGTAGTCGGCCCGGACGACGTCGCCGGGATAGGCGAGGGCGATGACGGTAGAGACGCCGTGGCGGACGCTGTTGGCCTTGCTGTACCCGACACTGGCGGCGGCCTCGAACACCCGCTGCCGCGTGGCGGGGTCCACGTTCGGATGGTTGTTGAGCGAGCGCGACACCGTGGCGATCGACACGCCGGCTTTGCTCGCGATGGTTCGGACGTTGCTCATGGCTGCCCCGATCGGTTTGGAACAGATGGAACAGTTTCAATTTATCAGAAACACACCCCCGGTCAAGGGCCCATGAGCGATTTCTGAATTATTCTTGAGTTGTCCACATAGGCGACGCGTGATCCACAATTCACTCGCTAAATGCTTGAAAACTAGGATAAAATACTGAGATTTGAGTCAGATCAGTGTGGAAAACACCGCGCGCGGAGGCCGCCGTGCCGTGTTTCAGCGGAGCATGTAACAATGTGGGACGCGTGATTCTCGGCGAGACGGTCGAGGGCGATCGCTGGATCAACTGCCGTAGAAGTCGCTGAGGGGTTTGAGCTTGAAGGCTTCGATGAGATCATCGGTGATGGTCTCTTCGTGCACGCCGGTGCCCCATTCGCGGACCTTGCCGCCCTCGCGGAAATCCTGGGTTCCCATGTGCCCGACGGGGATGCCGGTCAAGGCCCACGGGCCGCGGATCACCTGGACCGTGCGGTCAAAGTGCAGAGCCCCGCGGAAGAACGGCGGCGCGTAGTACTCGACGTCGCGGCTGCCCAGGCCGATGTGCTGATAGTTGAGATCAGAGAAAGTGTCCTTCCAGTCAGCCAGGTCGTCCGCGGGCTCGGGATCGAGGTCGGGCAGCTCCGCGGCGTCCTTGATCTCGTAGGTCTTGGAAGAGACCTTGTTGGCGCGGAGGTAGTTGAGCCCCCGCATCGCCCAGACGGGAACCTTGTCAATCGAGTTCTGGTGGACGCCGGCGCCGACGTACTCGAACGCGTTGCGGTACGCGTCGGTGCGGGCTTTGAAGTCGGCGATGAAGAGCTGATTGATCGCCAGCGGCAGGAACATGAACACGATGATCAGGAACATGATGAGCGCGAGCTCGACCATGACGGTGCCGCGGCGGCGGGTATAAATCCAGGTCGGTCGCGCTTCCCCGCCCCGCGCAGCGGGGAGGGGTGGGCGAGCGCAGCGAGGCCGGGGAGGGGCTTTGGGTGCATGGAGATCAGCGCCATCAGGCACCCGCATTCCCCTCACCTGCTTCGCCGTTGGCGAAGCGGTCCTCTCCCCGCGAGCGGGGAGAGGAGGCGCGGCGGCGTCGTTCTGCGATGCCGGTCTAGTGCTTGATGAGCTTGGGAATGCGTCCACTGACATCGCCTTGCTGGAGTTTCGTGTCTTTGTACATGTCACGCATCGTCGCGTCTTCGTTGAAGGCATCGCCGAAGTGATTGCTGCGGGTGAGGCGCCCGGCCCAGTTGGCTCCGGGGGGTGTCCAGGCGCGCCACGGGATCGGCGGGCTGTACGCCGCGGAGGACATCGACGAGTCGAGGCCCAGATAGGTTTCGGCCTGGGCGTATGCGGTGGTGGCGCGGGCGTTGTTGATGCCGTACTTGAACCAGTAGTTGAGGAAGAGCTGGCGCTTCGATTCGTTCTCTTCGGTGGCGGAGGCGACAACGCTGAAGGCCTTGCGGTCGTCATCGTTGTCGGGCGCGAACTCGAGCGGGCCCCACTGGGTTGTGAGCATGTGGAGCTGCGGGCCGTAGAAAAGGGCCATGCCGTTGATCGTCGGCACGCCGCCGACCCACCAGCACGTCACCGCTTTGCCCTCCACGATGCTCCGCAGCGTCTCGCTCCGCGGCCATCCCGTATCCACGAGCAAAAAGCGGAGGTTGAACCAGGGGAGGGCGGCGAACAGGTTTCCTTCCTGCAGAGGCGCCGCGACCAAGCCGGTGTCGCCGCCGGTCGGGTCGTTCACCGCGACTCCGGAATCGCCCGACGCGATGGGCTGGGTGAGGCGGATGGTCATGCCCGGGCCGAAGGCCTCTTCGGTGATCTTCCGCTGGTCCTCGATCATCTGCGGGATGGCGGCGATCAGTCCCTTCTGGAAGTCCGCGAGATCGCCGGGCCTGCCGAAGGTGTCGAACGCGTCCACCAGCGACGGTGCGGTGGCGGTGATGAACTCGATATAGGGGGGGAGCTCGACCGTGAGGATGTAGACGAGCGCTGCCGCGGCGTACACCGCGCCCACCGCCTGCGAGACGATCGGGACGCCTCCCGCCGATGCCACGCCCGCGTCATACTGCCGCTTGATGTAGAGCAACCAGTTGATCGGCACGCCGACGTACACCGCGACGGTGGCGATGGCGCACGAGAAGGCGCTCGCATTCCGCACCGCCGCGTAGTTCGTCTGCGCGGTGAGGTTGATCGCACGGCTCATGATGACCGAGCTGTTGTACGCGGCGACGTCGGCCGCGGCCTGGGCCTTGAGCTTGGGACCGAGCGTCTGGCCCGTGTTGTACACCAGCGCGGTGGCGTTGAAGAACGTGAAGAACATGAGCAAGAAGAAGATCGAGACCACGCCCCGGTCGTTGCGGTGGATGGGGGCGACCACGCGGGCCGGCAGCGTCGTGCCGGCGCGACGGAGGAGCGACCCGATGGACGGGCGCGCGTTCTCGTCGGTGCGCAAACGCCGCAGCGTCGGGCGGAAGCGATCGGTGATGTTCGTCAGCAGTCCCATCGACAAGTTACTCGGTGTCGGCAGGGGAGAGGGCGGTGAAAAACCACCCAACCCAGATCCCCTGGAGGGGATGGGCTTCACGTGGCCCGGTGGTGGGGATCTGGTGAGCCGCGGAGACGACCAGCGCGCGGGCGGGTGCGTTGCGGGCCTGCACCGCGACGACGGGCATGCCGGGCAGGAGGTCGATGCCGGGGATGACGAGGTAGAGCTTGTAGTCGATCCTGACGTAGATCTCGCGGTTGCCGATCGGGTTCACCATGAGGTTGGTGAACTCCGGTGGAAGGGCGATCGACGCGATCGCGGAGGCGAGCGGGTTGACGGGCGGCTGCTTCACATCGAACGTGAAGGTGGTGTTGGCTTTCGCGTAGTTCATCCGCCGCGGGTAGGCGGAGTTGACGTAGACCGGGGACTGGCGTCCGACGGTTTCGTAGATCGCCCGGGCGGCCTGATCGCTGCCCGAGCCGTTCCAGGGCGAGATGGTGGCGAGCACGAGTTGTCCGGCGCTGCGGGCGTCGCTGTCGCCCTGCGACGAGATGCGTTCGATTGGGGCCACGCCGTAGGCGCGCTCGGTGCTGACGGCGGCGGCTCGCGCGGCGGCGAATGCGGCGTATTTGACGATCAGCGAGGCGTTGGCGAAGAGCGCCATCTGGAAGACCATCGACATCAGCCACAGCAGCAGCGGGAACGCCAGTGCGAACTCGACGATGATCGAGCCGCCCTCGTGGTGGCGGCTCTTCCAGATCGAGATGGTGCGGGTGCGGATGCGGAGCATGAGCCGCACCGCTTCGATCGCGAAGCAGCAGGCCCCGACGCTGAGAGCCATGAGCCCGAGGCTGATCGCGTCGTCGGGGGTGTCGAGCCCGAGGCGGGCGGCGAGCGGGGCCGCGAACGCGAAGGCGTAGCAGCACGCTATCCCGGCGATCACGAAGATCGCGTCGATGGCGAGCGTGGATGCGCGGGGACGTGCCATGGATCGCGGCGGACGCGTGCCGGAACGCTACGAGAACGACCGGATCCAGTGTACAAGGAAATCCATCGGCGCATACACCTGAGCGAGCAGGAAGCCCAGGAGAATCGAGACCGCGAAGGGTGCCTCGCTGCGCCGGAACTTGGGAGGCGTCACACGCGCGAAGGAGGGCCACGCCGCCTTGAGCGTCGCGTACGCCACGCGCTGCATGCCGGCGACCAGGGCGCCGCCGAGCAGGAGATTCACGAGCCCGATGGCCGCGGCGAACAGGATGGCGTTGAACATCACCGGCAGCGATTGCGAGAGCCCGAGCAGGGCGCCGGTCATGGCGAGGACCTTGGCGTCGCCGCCGCCCAAACCCCCGGCGATGAAGGAGCCGATGCCGAGCACGGCGCAGACCGCGAACCCGGCGGCGGCGTCGCCGGGCGAGCAAGCCCCAAGCCAAAGCAGCGCGACCTTCTGGTCCAGGCCGAGCAGCAGCGCGGGTAATGCAAGATTGAAGAAGAGCGCGAGCAGGATGCCCGGATAGGTGAGCCGGTTCGGGATCCGCCGGCACGCCGCGTCCACCCACGCCGCCGCGAAGAGAAGGACCGAAGCGAACGCGGTGAGGAAGAACCCGCGATCGGTGCGCCCCAGACCGATCTGCCACACGCTGGCGATGGCGGCGCTTACGCACACGGCGGCGATCCATTTGTCGATCGACCACCAGGCCAGGCCATGGGGCTCGTCCACGGGAACCGCAGCGGGATCTCCACTCGGCGCGGGCGCATCAGAAAGCCCCGCCGAGCCCGGGTCGATGGACGTCCCGTCGCGGGCGGGCGAGGCTTGATCAGGCATAGGAGTGTCCGAGCGCGGCGGGGGCGTGCGGAGGCGAGCCGGTGGGAATCAGGGCATCGCCGCGGGCTTCTGCGGGTTGGTGTTGGTGACCTCGGTGTTCACCTTGTCGGACTTGCTCTTGAGGCCGCCGAGGGCCCACTGGGCGATGAAGTAGATGCCCACGAGCACGATCAGGCCGACGATGACGAGCAGAACCCACTCGACCGTGTTCGGGCCTTCCTCGTTGCGGTGCAGGGCGGAGATGCGGCGGGCGATGCTGTTGCGGGCCATGTGTGTCCTTTCCTCTCGGTCGGCTCGGGGTCCAGGGAATGGGCCGCGAGCGTGGTGCCTGTTTCTTTGTGTCTCGGTCCAGATTCGGCGATCGGGCCGAGAGTCCTTGATGATTGCGGCGTTATGGGAACGGGGAGCTGATGATGCCGCTGATGCGGTAGAAGTAATCGACGATGAGCTGGATGATGAGGTTGTGGGTCATCACCAGGATGAGGCAGAGGCAGAGCAGAAGGGCGTACTCGACGGCCGTCTGACCGCCCTCGGAGGCGTGGAATCTCTTCCATCCAGAGCGCAAACCAGCACCGCCTTCCCTCAAGAGAGGCTACCCGAAAACACGTGTTTCGTCAATTGCACCTTGGGGGTGAGCCCCATCCACTCAAGCTCCGCCGCCAGCTTGGGACGCACCCCGGTCCACTTCAGGATGGGCGTGTGGGCTTTGGTGTCCAGATTGAAGATGTCCCGGACGGCGTAGGTGCCTGTGGGTTCGTCGAAGCCAACCTCGGAGATGTGTGTGATCAGGCGGCGGCCGCTATGCAGGCGGGCGGCCTGGACCACGATGTCCACCGCGGTGGCGACCTGGCGGCGCAGGGCCTGCAGGGGAAGCCCCGAATCGGCCAGCATGCACATGGTCTCTAGGCGGCTGCAGGCCTGGCCCGGGGTGTCGGCGTGCAGGGTGCTGAGCGACCCGCGGTGGCCCGAGGACATGGCCTGGAGCATGTCGAGGGCCTCGCCTCGGCGGACCTCGCCGACGACGATGCGATCCGGGCGCATGCGCAGGGCGGAGGCGAAGAGGTCTCGGATCGTGACCTGTCCCCGGCCGTAGATGTCCGCGGGGCGGGCCTCCATCTGGACCACGTGTTCTTTCTGTACCTGCAGTTCGCGCGTGTCCTCGATGACGACGATGCGTTCGGAATTGTCGAACTCGGTGGAGAGGATGTTGAGCAGGGTGGTCTTACCCGAACCGGTGCCGCCGGAGACAATGATGTTCTGGGTGGCCGCCACGCACAGGAGCAGGAACTCAAGACCCTCGGGCGTGATGGCCTGACGTTCCAGCAGGAACTGGGGGTTGACGGCCTTGCGGGAGAAGCGGCGGATGTTGATGGATGTGCCCGCCGCGGCGATGGGGGGCAGGACGATGCAGATACGTGACCCGTCGGGCAAGCGACCGTCGAGGATCGGGTCCTGCTCGCTGATGGTGCGGCCCACAAACTGGGCGATGTTGTTGGCGGCGGCCATGAGGGCGCGCTCGCTCTCGAAACGGGCGGTGGTCTTCTCGACCCTGCCGCCGCGTTCGACGTAGATCGCCTCCGGGCCGTTGATCATGATCTCCGAAACCGTCTCGTCGTTGAGCAGATGGACGATGGGCGCCAGGAAGAAGTTGGTGCCGGCCTGATAGGCCCGCTGCAGACCGGTGCGTGGCGCAGCGGGTGCGACACCGGCCGCGGGCGCGGCGGCGTTGTCGGGGCTGGCTGGTGCGGTGGTCATGCGGAGTGGATCGGGGCACGGTACCAGATCGTGCACGCGGTTGCAAACGCGCCGCGGTTTGCGAGACCGAGGCAAATCGGGTAGTGTCTGGCCATGCGCAGGACTCCGATCGCGGCCGGTTCGCATGATGTGCTCGACGAACGTTGGACTCGATGGGGCGTGCTCGCGCTCATCGCCGGCTCGTGCGTTTCGATTCCCGTCCTGACCAGCGCCCAGCCCGCGTCTTCGCAGCCCGCCGCGGCACCGGCCGCGCAGCCCGCGATGCCGACGATCACCACTGAGCGCACCACGATCTCGGTGCCCAACACACCCGGTGCTCCCGCGGACGCCGCGGCGGCTCCCGCGGCGGACAAGGACAAGAACCCGATCGGTCCGGGCCAGGCCTTCGCCGAGGTTCGCGTCTCGCCTTATTTCCTCGTTGACATCGTGGCCCAGAACGCCAGCCTGGTCGGTATTCTCCAGAAGCTCGCGATCCAATCCCGCCGCAACATTGTCTCGGCCAAAGCGGTTGACACGCCGATCTCGGCGACCATCTACGCGGTGCCGTTCGAGACGGCGCTCAACGCGCTGCTCAAGCCCCAGGGCCTGGGCTTCATCGAACGCGACGGCGTGCTCTACGTCTACCCGCAGAACGAGATCGATCGTCTCTCCGCCGCCGACCGCGGCGTGGTCTCCAAGGTCATCCGGCTCAATTACATCACCGCCGAGGACGCCGCGGAGTTCGCGAAGGACGCGCTGTCGCCCAACGGCAGGGTCAAGGCCACCAGCGACGGGGGCGGGAAAGAAGGCGGCGGGTCGGGCGGTGCGAGCGGCGGATCCAGCGGCGGCGGATCGGGCGGCGAGTCCGGCGGCGGCAGCGGCGGCATCGTCGCCTCCTCCGACGGTGTCTACTCCCCCGACACCGAGAAGTTCGCGCTTTCCAATGCGATCGTCGTCACCGATCACCCCGAGAACGTCGCCGCGGTCGAGGCCATGATCGCCGAGATCGAGGAGCAGCCCATCCAGGTCCTGCTCGAGGCCACGATCGTGCAGACCAAGCTGACCGAGGCCAACGCTTTCGGCGTGGACTTCGCGCTGCTCAACGACATCCAGTTCACCGACTTCTTCAAGTTCCCTTCGACCTTCAATCCGCTGGGCTTCACCTCCCCCTCGGGACAGTCCACTGGCACCGCGTCCACATCGCCTCGCAACAACAGCTTCCTCTCGGTGACTCCCGGCAACACCGGACCGGGCAAGGGGAACATCAAGGGCGGCATCGTTGCGGGCGACGCGGGCGTCTTCATCCGCGCCCTCGATGAGGTCACCGACGTGTCGCTGCTGAGCAACCCCAAAGTGCTCTCGCTCAACCGCCAGCGTGCCCGCGTGAACGTGGGCGTGCGCGTCGGATACCTCGAGACCACCGCGACACAGGTCGCCGTCACGCAGACCATCAAGTTCCTCGACACGGGCATCACACTGGACGTGCGTCCCTTCGTTATGGAGGACGGGCAGGTGCGGCTGCGTCTGTCGCCCAAGGTCTCCGCCGTGACTTTCCGCACCATCACCGACAGCCAGGGCCGCACCCAGCAGATCCCCGACGAGGAGATCCAGATGGTGACCGCGGACGTGTTGGTGCCCAACGGCTCGACGGCGGTGCTGGGCGGGTTGTTCCGCGAGGACATCACCAACCTGCGGTCGCAGGTCCCGGGCGTGGGCGACATCCCGCTCATCGGGGCCGCGTTCCAGGGGCGGGACAACACCGTCAATCGCTCGGAGATCATCTTCCTCATCAAGCCCACCGTGCTCTCAAGCAAGCAGGTGGACGAGCAGGGCAGCAAAGCGGTGGGGTACTCGCAGCGGGTGCGGACGGGATCGCGGCTGGGGCTGCTCCCCTGGAGCCGCGAGCGTCAGAGCGCCCAGCTCAACGTCGATGCGCTGCACTTGGCCGGCGAGGGACGCGTGGACGACGCGTTGTGGCGTCTGCGGCGGTCTCTGGAGCTGAATCCCGCGCAGCCGGACGCGATCCGGATCCGCGAGAACCTCATGGGCGGGCAGATGTGGTGGCCGAGTCGCAATCTGATGAACGACGCGGTGAACGATGAATTGGACAGAGCCTTCCCAACGCTGACCAACGTCTCGCCGTCGCTCTTCTTCCCGGGGGAGAAACGCCGCAGCGCTCCCGCGGCCGACCCGCTCTTGCCGCCGCGCAAGGTCGAAGCCGCGCCCGCTCCCAGCCCGCAGCCAAACCCTGAACCCCAGGCCGAACCGGCCGCCGAACCCAAACCCTGATCACCCGCTCCCTTCCGCCACATGTGGCGATGCGTTCGAGAGAGGCAGAGAGATGACCCGCACCCCACGCCGCGTTCGCGTTGTTCCGTACCCGCTGCTGGGGGCCGGCCTGATTGCCCTCGCCTCGGTTGTTGGGTGCTCCGGCCACGGTAAGTTCACGACCGAGGGCAAGGAACTCGCGGAACAGAGCCAGGCCCGGATGAAGGCCGCGTCTCGTTTCGATCTGGCGATGCAGGAGTTTGTCTCGGGCGATCCGCGTCGGGCGTTGGCGAGCATCGATCAGTCGATCGCCGCCCACAACGGCACGCCCGCGGCCCACATCCTGCGAGGCCGCATCCTCGTCGAGCTCGGCCGGACCGAAGAGGGCGTCGAGTCGTTCCGCACCGCGGCCACCATCGACCCGAAGTTCGCCGAGAGCCATTACTACCTGGGCATGGCGTACGAGCGGCTGGGCCGCAGTGACGAGGCGCTGGAGGCGTACAAGAAGGCGAGTGAACTGGACCCGGCGAGCCCGCAGTACCCGATTGTCGCCGCGGAACTGCTGATCGAGCGCGGTCAGACCGACGAGGCGGCGGCGTTGATCAACGCCGCGCCGCCCGAGGTCCGTCGCAGCCCCGGCTGCCTGCAGACGCTGGGGCACATCGAGATGATCCGTGGCAACCACGCCGCAGGTCTCGCCTACTTCCGCGACGCCGCCACGCTGAGCCCGCAGGATCCCTCGCTGCTGGATGATCTGGCCCGCGCTCAGGTAGCCACGGGGCAGATCGCCGACGCCGAGCGGACGCTCTCGCGGTTGCTCGCGATGCCCAAGATGCACAACCGCCGAGACCTGGTCCTGCTCCGGGCCCGGTGCCTGGGCGAAATGGACCGTCCCGTCGAGGCGAGAGAAATTCTCCTCAGGCTTGCCGAGACCGGGGACACCGACCCCGCGGTCTGGAAGAGGCTCTTTGAGCTCGGACGCCAGCTCGGAGACGTGCGTCTGCAGCGGCAGGCCGCGTCGAAGCTGATCGCCATCGCCCCCGACAAGCCCGACGGGTTCGTCGCGCTCGCGTTGTGCCAGAAGGACATGGGCGAGATCGATCAGGCGATTGTGAACCTCGAGAAGGCCGTTGCCCGCAGCAACGACGATCCGACCGCGGCCAAGACGCTCGGGCTGCTGCGTGCCCAGCTCGGCGACCGGCGTGGTGCGGCGCGGGCGTTCCGCAAGGCGGCGGAGATCGACCCCAGCGACGCCCGGGCACAGGCGCTGGCCGCGGAGTTTGAGAAGGGGTCCTGACGAGCGGGCGATCGTGTGATCGGGCGCCGCGAGCGACGGCTCGCGTTGCATGCCGCGCGCAGGGGCCGGGCCCAGGCAGTCGCTCTCAGAGCCGCGGCCGATCACCCTGCGGAATCATCGCAAGACAAGCCACCGCGAACCATGGTTGCTCGCGAGCGATCATCGTGTCATGAACGACGATGTCTCAGCGCGTCGCCGGCTTGGAGGCTTGTGCGAAGTCCTGGGCCACGATGGTGTCGGGGTTGAGCACGTGCCGTGCCGCGATGGCCCGTGCCTGAGGCACGCCGAAGCGTTCGGTCGCGTCGATCTGCACGTACACCAGTTCGTCGATCGATGAGATCGCCGCCCGCACCCGCGGGTTGAGGGCGCCCGCGTCGGCGAGCGCCTTCTCGATCCGCTTGCAGACCGCGAGCGGGTCGATGCCGATCTCGGGGACGATGCGGTCGTTGGCGGGCGTGAGGCGGAGGATCAGGTGCTGCAGCTCGCGGCTGGAGAGCACCGGCCCGGAGACGCGGACGCGGTTGACCTCCGGCATATCGTGGAACGTCAGCGTGTCGAGCGGCGCCTGGCGGGAGAGGAACGAGCGCAGCTCGGGGATGGTCATCTTGAGGATCGCCATCGGGTCGACGCCCGCGAGGGAGGCGATTGCGCTCGAGACTTCTCGTTCGCGGTCGCGGGCGGAGGCCAGCGCCTCGTGAGCGGACGCCGAGAGTTCCTTCTGAATCTCCGCGAGCCGCTTGATCGCCTCGGGATCGCCCTTGGCCGCCAGCTCCGCGACCCGCTGGTACTCCTTGATGAGATCGGCCCGACGCAGGTCGGCGGCGGACTTTGGGCCGGTGGTGCGTGACTCGATGTCGGCGAGCTCCTTGGCGATGTCCTTGAGACGCTGCTGCGCGTACGGATCCCCCGCGGCGGCCTTGGCCTGCAGGCTCTCCATCTCGTTCAGAAGCTCGACCCGACGGTTCGCCAGAGCGGTGTTTGCCTGCGCGGCGGCGAGATCGGCGTTCGTGCTGGCCGAGACGGGGCGGAAGGTCGGCCCGGACTCGCCCCTGCCAGACGGCTGGGCGGCGAGGGCGGCGGCCCCCGTGCCGCCGGTGGCGAGATCGGCGAGCGCCTGCTGCAGGCGATCGCGATCGGCCTCGGCCACACCCTTGGTGCCGATCAGGTTCATGATCGTGCCCATCGGGTCGCGCTTCTTGGCGTCGGGGTCGAGCATTGCGAGCTCCTTCTGGATCTCGGCGAGGCGCTTGATGGCATCCGGGTCGCCCTGAGCCGCGAGCAGGGCGGTGGTCTGCACCTGGGCGAGCAGGGCCTGGCGGCGGGCGTCGATCTCCAGAGCGCTCTTTGCCCGCATGGGGACCCGGATGGACTTGTTCAGATCATCGCCAGTCTCGGTGTCGAGCTTGAAGGGCGCGAATCGCGGGTGTTCGACGAGCAGCGAGAACTTGCCGCGGGGCAGCTTGGCCTTGGCCTGCCCCTGCTCGCCGGTGGTTTGCGAGGTCGGATCAGCCTTGGCGACGGGCACAAAGGTCACTGTCGCGCCCTCGATCAGAGGGGAGAGGTTGACGACCACGTCGACCTCGCTGGGCGGGATGCGCTCCAGCGCGACCTTCGACTCGCCCACCATCTGCACCGGGTTGCGGTCGGCGTCGCGGACGATCACGCTGCCGGTGAGCGTGCCGACGCGAGCCAGGCGCACGTCGGCGGAGAACTCGCCGTTGTCAGCGATGCGGACGGGGTACTCGTCGCCGTTGTTGAGCGAGAGCATCCCGGTCGCGCCCGGGGGCAGGTCGGCGAGTCGGCCCGAGACGACGACGCTCTCGCCTCCGGTGGAGAACCTGCCCTCGCTCGCGAGCTGGATCGACACCGGGGGGCGGAAGCTGCTGATGACAAACGCGGCCAGGCCGCCGAGGGCGACCAGTGCGAGCATCGCCGCCAGGGCGATCGCGACGGGCTTGGAGATCAAGGGCTTCTCGACCGGCTTGCGGGCTTCCATCTGGCGGCGGGCGGCGTCGAGATTGACCTGCGTGTCCTCGTCCGAGCCGCCGACCATCGCGAAGGCGGTGGCCGCCGAGCGGGGGCGTTTGGCCGGCTCTTTGTTGGTCATCGCGGCGATGACATCGGACAAGTGCTTGGGGAACCCGGGCAGGAGCTCGCTGAGGGGCGTGAGTGTCTGCTGCGAGGTGTGCCAGAACATCCACTTTGGCCGCTCGTCGGAGGCCTTGGTGTCCTGGTCGGTGTAGATCGCGGGGAACTGCTCGCGGAAGAGCGTGTGGCCGAGGGCGAACTGGTACATGGTGATCCCCAACGCGTAGAGATCGCTCCAGGGGCCGACGGAGCCGCGCTGGGCGTCGAGCAATTCGGGAGCGGTGTACTGCACCGACATGGCTCGCATGGTGTCGTCGGCCGACCCCGTCTTGGCGAGGCCGAAGTCGGCGATCTTCCACGAGCCGAACATGCCAAGCAGGATGTTGCTGGGCTTGATGTCGCGGTGGATGGTGTCGGGTGAGAGCGTCTCGATGGTCATGAGCCCGTTGAGCGCGTCCACCAGCACCTGCTGCACGGCCTTGGGATCGGCGGGGCCGTCGCTGATGGTGTCCTTGAGGCTGGTGCCCAGGAACTCCATCGCGACCCACGGCCCGAGACCTTCCTCGTAACCCGATTCCCACACCTGCACGATGTGGGGCGAGGAGGAGAACTGCACCATCAGGCTGACCTCCTTGCGCAGCTTCTCCATCTGCGCTTCGGAGTTGATCTGCCAGCCCTCGAGAACCTTGATGGCGGCGGGGCGTGTGACGCCCATGCCCAGGTTCTGGCGGGCCTGATAGACGATCGAGCTCCCGCCGTGGTTGATCTGGGAGATGATCTCGAAGTTGCCCAGTTTGGTGATCATCGATCGGGACTCCTGCGCGCTCGGTGCGAGCGTCGCGTCAACTGCCTTCATTCAACTCGGCGCGGCGGTTCACGAAACGGACCAGGGCGTCGGCGAAGCTGCGGTCGCTCAACCAGCGCTCGTCGCTGACGCTGCCCGCGCCGGGCAGACCCATCAGCACCGAGAGAGCCTTGGCGTTGCCGCTGTAGTTCTCGGCGAACGTCGGGCGGCCGTCGATCGCGTCGGGCATCGGCTGGGTGAGCAGCGCCGTGCTCAAGGCCCGCCAACGGATCGCGGCGGTCTTGGTGTCACCGGCGCGTTCCAGGCGGATCGCGTCCTGGAACACCACCAGCATCTTCTCGGGAACACGGCGCGACTTGGCCCACACGTCCAGCCGCTGCTCCAACTCGCGTGCGGCGTTGGCCCAGTTCTCATCGGTGGCGGCGATCGGCGGCGGGCCCTGATTCCGCATCGCCACCGCGACCGCCACGCCGCCGCCGCCCAACAGGAGGACCAGCACCAGCAGGAGAATCGTGAGCGGCGAGAGCGAACCACCGGCTCCGGCGTCGAGCGGCGAGACCTTGAGTCGGCACTGGGGCGAGAGCTCGACCTCGTCGCCCAGGCCCAGGCGCGTGACGCCGGCGAGCTTCTGGCCGCGGAGCTTGGTGCCCAAGGCCGACAGGTTCTCGATCAGCAGCTTGCCGTCGCTCACACGGATGGTCGCGTGCTCCCACGAGACCGACTCGTCGGCGAGACGGACACCCGCGGTGTCGGATCGCCCGATCAAGAGCGGCTTTTCTCCTACGCGCACGGCTTTGCCGGCGTCTGCGCCCGTGACGATCTCGAGGAGGAACTCCATGGTGCTGACCGAGCGAGCTCGGTCGTCTCCGGGGAAGGGTGAAGGAAAGGTGATGAAAGGTGGGTAAGGGTGAGGAGGAAGAACGGTGGGAGAGAGGGAAGGGCTTTACAGCGTGGGGGCTTCGTTGGCGAACAAGATCTTGAGGCCGAAGGGAGCGAGCAACACGATCAGGACGGCGAACAGGATCAACACGCCGGGCGCCAGCACCGCGACCTTGGCCGCTCCGGCGGTCGAGGTCGCGTCCTGCACGCGGCGGACCCGGGTCTGATCGGCGAGGCGTTCCAGCGTGGTGGCGATGGGGCGGCCGAGTTCATCGGATTGCACGATCTCGTCCACGAGGTACTTGACGATCGGCACTGGGGCGCGGCTGGCGAAGTTGACAAAGGCCTGCCGCGCGGTCGAGCCGCGCTCGATGTCGGCGAGTGTGGCGGCGAACTCGACGCCGATGGGGTGGCCGCGGTAGTCCTCGCACACCTGACGCAGCGCGATCTGCAGCGACGCGCCGGCCCGCATGGTGAGCACCAGCAAATCGAGCACAAACGGGATCGTTCGGGTGATAGCCTTGTCACGCTCACGCACGCGGCCGGAGAGCGACGCGGAGACGAGCATCGGGCCGGTCGCGAAACCCACCAACGCGGCCACGATGAGCCCCGGCGGTCCTTGCAGCAAGGCGCCGAAGGCACCCAGCACGCAGGCGATGCCGACGCCAAGTACGAGCGCGATCGCGGGGAGCTCGTCGTCCTCCAGACCGCCCGGCCAGCCGGCGCGGGCGTACTGCTCGGAGTATGAACGCCGCAGCCCGTCCAGCGGCAGGCGGCGCGAGATCGGCAGCACCAGCGGTATCAGCGCGGTCGCCACGCCCAGCACGCCTCCGGCGGAGGTCTTGACGCCCCGTGTCACAAGCACGCGGTTGAACTCGCGGCGCAGCTCGGCCGACAGCTCCAGCGGCATCTCCGAGCCGTTCTCGCCGGAGAGGACGCCGAACATCTTCAGCACGCCCGCGACCGCGAGCGCGACCGACAGGCCTGCCAAAAGACACGCCGCGAGCAGCGTGAACTGCTCGGGTGTGAGCAGGGTTTGGAGGGCGAGTTCAAACATCGGCGTTCACGATCTTCCATCCCCACAGGGCTCCAAGCGCGGTGAGCGTGATCGCCAGGCCCAGGGCGATCCAACCGGTGGTGGTGGTGAACATCAGCCGCACCCCGTCGGGCACGATGATGTACGACAGCCCCAGCATGATGAACGGCGCCAGGACCAGCACCTTGATGTTCATGCGGCCTTCGCTGGTGGCGGCGTGGACCTCGCGACGCATGCGGTCGATGGTCTCGAGCGAGCGGGCCAGCGACTCCAGCGTCTCCACCACGTTGCCGCCCATGCGCTGGTTCACCAGCAGCGCCGAAGCGAAGAGGTTGAAGTTCGGTAGGGCGAGACGGCGCTTGGCCTCCTCGATGGTCGCGGGCAGGTCCGAGCCCGCCCGCCACTGGTTGTTCATGATCCGAAACTCAGTGCGGATGGGCATGTCCGCCCGGTCTGCGAGGCGTTCGAGCGCCTGGGGCAGGGTCATGCCCGACGCGACCGACGAGGCCATCTGCTGCACCGCCTGCGGTAGCTGCGAATCGATCAAAGCCCGGCGCTTGCGCCACGCGCTCTCGACGTAGATCCGCGGCGCGAAGAAGAGCACCACCACGAAGACCGCGCCGACCACGGGCGCGGGAAAGAACAACACGTTGAGGATCATCACCACGCACAAGCCGAGGTAGAACATCGCGATCTTGCGACGGGCGTCGTACCGCTCCGGCGAGACGCGGTACGCGGCGGCCTCGGCCCACGCGACGTCGGCGTAGTAACGGGAGATGATCGCCTCGCGCAGCGCGAGCACAAAGAGGCACAGAGCCACGCCGAAGAGGGCCGCGATGATGATCAGCGCCCCGTCGTTCATTCGCTCGCCCGGCCGAACCACTGATCGAGATCGATCAGCCCCTGATCTACCAGCTCGCCCATGAAGGCTGGCATCGAGCCCGTGGCCCGCAGCTTGGGCGAAGCGTCGTGGGCGTCGGCGTTCATGATGTCGCGGGTCTCGGGCTCGCCGGTCTTGGGGTTGAGCCCCAGGACCTCGGTGACCTGCGTGACCATGCGTTTGCCGTTTTTGAGTCGCTGCTGGAACACGATGAGATCCACAGCCTGCGCGATCTGCGTCCGGACGGCCTGCAGCGGCAGGTCCGCCGCGGTCAGCACCATGTTCTCGAGGCGGCTGAAGACGTCCTGAGCGCTGTTGGCGTGGACGCTAGTCATCGAGCCGCTGTGGCCGGTGTTCATGGCCTGCAGCATGTCCAGAGCCTCGGCGCCTCGGCACTCGCCGACGATGATGCGGTCGGGGCGCATGCGCAGCGCGTTCTTCACCAGATCCCGGATCGTGTACGCCCCCTGGCCCTCGACGTTGGCCGGGCGGGTCTCGAGGCTGACGACGTGATCCTGCGAGAGCTGGAGCTCGGCCGCGTCTTCGATGGTGACGATGCGCTCATCGCCCGGGATGAACGCCGAGAGCACGTTGAGCAGCGTGGTCTTGCCCGAGCCCGTGCCGCCCGCGATGATCATGTTTTTGCGGGCCTTGACCGCGCCGGACAGGAGCGTGACCGCGGCGGGAGTCAGCGAGCCCCAGCGGACCAGGTCGTCGGCACCGATGCGACGCATCGGGAAGCGCCGGATCGTCAGGCACGGGCCCTTGAGCGCCAGCGGCGGGATGATCGCGTTGACGCGCGAGCCGTCCTTGAGCCGCGCGTCCACCAGCGGCGTCGAGCGGTCGATGCGTCGCCCCATCGGGGCCACGATCCGCTCGATCACCGACATCAGCGCCTCATCGCCAAGGAACGTGCGGTTGGAGCGGCTCACGCGCCCGGCGCGCTCCACATAGACCAGAGCCGGGCTGACCACCATGATCTCGCTGACGCTGGGTGCGTCGAGCAGGTCCTGCAGCGGCCCGAGGCCGAAGATCATGTCGCACAGCACCTTCTTGAGGAACCGAGCGATCATGTAGAAGAGCACGTTGTCGGGCATCGAGTCAACGATGGGCTTGAGGGTTTCTCGCAGCTTCTCGTTGACGAGCCGCACGTCGTTCTCGCTGGAATCGGCGGTCATGCCCAGGCCAAGACGGCGGGCCAGGCGCAGCACCGAGGCATGGGCCTCTTCCTCGAGGGCCGTGATCATGCCAGGGCTGGCGACCTTCTGCGTCAGCGTCTCGCGCTGGTCCTGGGCAACGAGCTGGAAGAGGCGTGTTTCGTAGATGGTCTCGAGCAGGCGACGCTTGGTGGTGCCCGAGCCGTAGATGCGAGCCTTGAACTCGTGATGAAGGAGCTCGTCCACGATGTGATTGATCTGTTCGAGCGTCTCGCCGCTGGCCTGGAGCGAGGCCTGGCTCTGGCGGCGGAGATCGAGGCGGCGGAGGAGCTGCGTGTGCAGATCACGCTGCAGCTCGTTGATGTCGTCGATCTCCTTGGTGGAGGCGTCCTGCACGTCCTCGTCGCACAGAACGTTGATCACAAACCCCGGCAGGCGGAGCTGATTGACCTGCTTGAGATCGATCGTCTGCCCGGGCTTGATCTCCTCTTCGTTGCACGTGATGGGCAGGGCGCTCTCGTGCACCTTCATGCGCCATCCGCCCGCGGCACGCTCGACCGACAGGTGCTTACGGCTCACGAACTGCGAGGGCAGGCAGACCGCGCACTCCTTGTCGCGACCAACGGAGAATCCCGCCACGCCGTCGTAGCCAATCCACTGCGCGTTCTTTAGTGTGTCCTGGACGATCACACGCACGAGGCGGGTACTCCGGAAAGGAGAGGGGTGGGGGTTACGGTGCTTCGACGCGCTCGGTCCGCAGCAGCAGCGTCACCGGGTTATTGCCGGCGGTCGCCTTGATGAGCTGCAGCGCTTCGTCCAGCGTCACTTCCACGGTGACCGTGCCGCCGCCGAAGCGGCCGGTGCTGGTCTCGGTCGATTGGCCGAAGAGCATCTCGGTGCGACTCTTCTGAAGGCTGGTGCCCACGGCCAGGATCTTGACGTTGGCGAGCACCACGGTGGATTCCCACTCCCCGCCGCTGGAACCGCTCATGCCCTTCTGCAAGGCGCCGGTGATCATGGTTTGCAGGTAATCGGGATTGAGCTGCCCGGAAGGCGTCACGGCCGAGCCTGGCGGAGCGGTGGGGGCGGAGGCCTGATCCTTCAACCGCCGCGACACCACGATGTCCACACGGTCGCCCGGCACCACCAGCCCGCCCAGTGCGCCGGCCTCCGTCACGTTGATGGTCATCGCCCGGCTGCCGGGGGTGATCGTCAAATCGGTGACCGAGGCCAGGTGGGAGTACAGGAGCGGCGTGCCCGAGGGCAGGGGCCCGGCGATCTTGCGGCCGCGCAGGCTGGCCCGTTCGTTGCGCTTCACCGCGGCCTTGGCGAGCTGCGCGAAGGTTTCCTCGGGGACCTTGATGATCTGCACGTCCGTGTCCGGTTCGAGCCGGGTGTTGGCGGGCAGGTCACGGGCGGTGGCCAGGATCTCGACCGAGCCCTCCACCTGAGCGGCCGCCGTCGGAACCGATGCCTTCTTGAGATACGCGAACGCCAGAGCGGTCGCGGTGATACCTGTCACGACGGCTGCGACCAGTATCAGCCGGTTGTTGTCCATGCGGCACTCCTTTGCCGCCCGCGGCGCGAACGCCCCGCGAGCGACAAACGTCCCCGCGCGATTGGTGCTCGCCCGGGGCTTCCCGATCGGACTCTACCAGTTTGTGCGCCGCTCTGCAACGCGTCCCGCGGTCACCCTCGCTTCGGGAGCGCCGCCGCGCTCCGCCGAGACGTGCGCGAAGCCACGCGAGCCGGTTGCGGCAACGCGAGCAGGCTCAGCAGGCGCCGATCATCCACGCGCGAGCGGTCGAGGTACCGATACGACTGCGGCGGGTGGAAGCTGCCGAGCCGCCGCGCCAGCGAACCACGCGACACCGGCCGCGGCAGAAGCCTGAACCCGTGGAACGCGATGGCGAAGCCGATCTCGCGATCGGCGTAGTACCGCAAAAAGTCGGTCCGCAAACAGGCCGAGTTCGCGCCGACCATCCGCCACAACCGTATCGGTGGGGCGCGATGCACCGCGGCGACCGTGGCCCATGCGATCACAGCAGAGATCGGTGCCGTCTCATAGAACACCACCCGGCAACCCGGCTCGATCGCTGGCCGAACCCGCCGCAGCTCCACGGTCTTCCGCCCCGACCGCATCGCGGCGACATGGATCGGATGAACCGAGATCAGCAAGTCGCGTCCCACGCGTGCACCCCGTGCCGACGCATGGTCGACAGGCAGCATCGTCGGTCGGACCGGCGTTCGGGTTGGAGAAAACGCCGCGACGGCGAAGCCCGCCAACAGAATCCGACGTCTGTTGCCGATCGGGCAGACTCGGCAATGTGAATGGAGCCGGGGGGAATTGAACCCCCGTGCCGTGACAGTCTGATAGTCGCCTCTACGCGTGTAGCTGATGTATTGATCTCGGCGCGGCGGCTGCCTCAGCAGCATCCGCCTTTGCCCAGTCGCCGGAGTTTTCTCACCCCGCCGCCCGGTGACGCCGCGGCGGGGCCAGCCTGCTGTTTTCATCCCGACGCCTAGCAGGCGTTGACGCCGGGATGCGAGGCCTAATTAGGCCGCGAGAGCGTAATTGCTGTTAGCAATCAATTTTTTACATGCTTTTTACCAGGCCAGCATGCTCCTGGACGCGCCACGACTACCCGATCATGCACGGTCGAAACCGATCGGCCCCGGTTGTCAGAGTTCGATGATAGGGGGGCACGACGAGCCGTTGCTGCAGCGATGCTTGCGAACACTCTCCATTCGCCCCGTTGTTCTTGCGTGACGGAGCGTGCGAGCTCGTGGACCGACGTCCAGCGCCGCGTTCGAATGATGGCATATACGCGGCGGATCCGACTCGGTGCATTCGTGAGATCCCGTCCCAATTCAGTACACGCCGTGAGCCGGATCGCGCCCGCCGGGCCGAACGCTCCCTTCCGGACGCAACTCAACTGGCACGATCGAACCAGACTGTGTCATTCCGCCGGGATCCGTGAGAGCGCTCTGAGCCACGCGATCGAGACGCGCCGCGGCACGGGCTGCTGCGACGCTCTCGTTGCCCGCGAGTTCGATCAACCGCGCGTACTCCCATGCGGCGATATCGCGAGCTTCATCGAACATGCCATTGGCGATCAGACACTCGATCAGCGCTTCGGCCGCGACATCGGTTTGCCAGTGGGTGAGAAGATCCGCCTCCACGCGAGCTTTCCAAGCGGCGCGGAGCGAGGCCAGTCCGGCCGCGGGACCGTGAACCAATGCGCGTGCTCGCCCCAGCGTGGCGAGCGTCTCGATCGCTTTGTGTGCGGTGCGCTCGCCGCGGATCTCGCGGATGCGTGCGACTTCCTCGGCTTGACGCAGAGCGTCCAGTCCTCGGCCGGTTCGGAGATACAGCGAAGCGAGATTCAGCTTCGTGTCCGCGACCACGTTGCTTTCCGGTCCCCCGGTTTGAAGCCGTATGGACAAAGCTCTTTGAAGAACATCCTCTGCTTCGTCGAGTCTTCCCAGATCACGGAGGCAGACGCCGCGGCTATTCAGTGCGCTGGCATGCTCGACCGGATCGTTCGCTCCGCGAGGTCCCATCGCATCGATCAGCTCCCGAAACTGCATCTCGGCGCCCGCAATATCGCCCTTGAGCCAGAGCAGCCCGGCCAGACGCTGTCGTATGGAGTTGGTGACGCTCGACTTGGCTTCAAACAATGGCATCGTGGCGCTCAGGCACAGCTTGAGCATCCGTTCGGCGGCCTGTACGCGACCGAGAGAGAGTTGAATGCTCGCCTGGAGGTCGGCGGCGTCGCGGTACACAAGGGCCCCCGGCCGAGACGCGAGCGCATCTGCGATCTCGTCCATCGTCGGAAGGCCTTGCTCAGCTTCAACGGGCCTTCCGGCTCTGAGCAGTGCAAAGGATCTGAGGACCGCGTGCTCGATCGCGATGTAGCGCTGCCGCTCAGGCGACATCAATGGTGCGAGCCGCTCAAGCTCGCAGAAGTGCTCGTTGAAGGCGTCGAACACGCCGTCGGATGCCTTTCGGCTTGCGAGCGCCCAGTGCAGAGCGTGCAGCAGCTCGGGGTTGCCACCTTCTTCGCTCGTTTCGGCAAGGAGCTTCGCCGCGACGGCGTCGACCTCGTGCGGCCGATCGCGGAACGCCTGAATCGAAAGCCAGGATCGGTTGATCTCGCTTCTCAAATCGTCGTCGAAGTTGTTCTGTGCGAGCAAGGACCGAGATCGCGAGATCACACCCTCCGAGTCGGCCAAGCGTCCGTATACGGCGACGAGCGTCGTGGCGATCTGAACCTGGAGTCGGGCCTCAACCGCTGGGAATGAAGCAAGGGTTTCACGCAAGCGTTGACTCAGCTCGACGAGCTGTGCGGTCGATTTGTCCGTGTCGGGCGTGCTGGATCGCAATCGTTGCAACCGGCTGGAGTAGTCGAACAGCAAGTCGGTTGCTTGGGCGCGGTGACGCGCCAGGAAGAGCTCGCGAACCGCTGTTGCGTTGCTGGCCACGAGAAGCGAGATCCCAACGACAGTCAAGATCGTCCGGCGTCGAGTGCGCCGCAAGAACCGCCCCGCGACATATCCAACCGTGCGCGGTCGCACAGAAATGGGTCTGTGGGCGAGGATGCGGCGGAGGTCCGCGGCGAGATCCGCGGCGGTCTGATACCGATCGCGCGGCTCGGTCTGCAGGGCCGTTCGCACGACAAGGTCCAAGTCGACGCCGCAACACGGAGTGATCGCGCACAACGGCACGATGCGGTGTTCGCGGATGACTCGCATCGCCTCCCAGATCGTCAGCCCTTCGATCTCCAGCGGGCGTCGTCCGGAGAGCAGTTCGTACGCCATCACGCCGAGCGAGTAGACGTCGCTTGTGGGACTGCCGTGGATGAGCCCGGAGGCATATTCCGGGCTCATGTACGCCAGTGTGCCGACGATCTCGGGTGCGAGGGTGGGTTGTGTCCCGTGCTCGTCGTGTAACGTGAACGCCAATCCGAAGTCAATGAGCCGCGGGTTTCCGCGATCGTCCACGAGCACGTTCGACGGTTTCAGATCTCGGTGGAGGATGCCGTGCGCGTGCGAGTAGGCGACCGCGTCGCAGACCGCGGCGATCAGTTCGATCGTCTTCGGAATCGTCAGATCATGAACCGCCGCGTACCGGTTCAGCGGCAGCCCGGGTACATGCTCAATCACGATGTACGCCTGGGCCCCGCCCGGCAGGCTCGCGATCCCAGATTCGTAGACCCGCGCGATCCCGGGGTGGTCCATTCGCGCGAGGAGCTCCGCTTCCCGTAAGAACCGATCGGCGGCGCGCTCGTTAGACCGAAACCCCGCGCGCAGCAGCTTCACCGCAACGGTTCGATGCGGACCCTCCTGCGTCGCCAAGAACACCCTTCCAGTGGAACCTTCGCCAATCAACTCGTGCAGCCGGTATCGACCGAGGTGGGTCGGCGCGGGTGCCGTGTCCGCGCTCTCACCGCGCTCGACGACAGCCCGCAGCGTCGCTGCCGGCCGGTCGTGATGCTCGAGCAATTGCATGACTTCCGCGACCAAACCGTCATCATCTCGTGCGGTGCGCGAGACGAAGGCTTCGCGATCAGTCTTGGGAATCTCGATCGCGTGCACAAAGAGTCTCTTCACCCGTTCGTGGCGAGAATCCGTGGTCACGTCGAATGTCCCCATGAACCGATGCGCCTCGAGAGCCAGGCCTTCGCGAAAGCCCAATCGTCGCACGCGCACTTGCGAGAAACTCCGAGCAGCGCGGCGGCGGCATCGATCGTAAAACCGCCGAAGAATCGGAGCTCGACGATGCGGGCGGCCCTGGCGTCGATCGCTGCGAGGTGCAGCAATGCCGCGTCCAGGTCCAGGACCGCGGCGTTGACCTCGGCGCTGTCTCTGGCCAAATCGTCGACTTGCGACTGTCTCCCGCAGCGGGAACGCACATGGCGTCGACGGGCACGATCGACGAGCGTGTGCCGGATAGCCGTTGCCGCAAACGCAAACAGATGCTCTGGGTCCTCGAATCGTTGCGTCTCTCCGAGCCGCAGAATCGCATCATGAACGATCGATGTGGGCGAGGGGTTGTCGCGTTCGCTGCGAGCGCAGACGGCGGCGTATCCACAAAGGCGGTCATAGATGTCGGCCAACAGCCTCGCCGGAACCGTTTCGGACAGCGCCGCCGCGGATTCGACCTCAGGCTCCATACGCCCTCCCAAGTCTGCGAGTGACAGATTACGGCATGGTTCGCAGACGTCCAGAGGAAGTTTCGAGAAATACGAGAAACCGGTGACTCGCGTCGCGGCTCGTGCGCGTTCCTTGCGGGTGGGTGGTGCAGCCGCCCATCGTGGGATTCCCCGGTCGGCTCCTGTGTTGGAGCCGCGGTCGGAGTCACCGGGTCCTTGGTTCCAGAAAGGTCGGCCATGAACACCACGTCCAAAGTCGTTCTCGCCACGGTCGCAGGCAGTGTCGTCGCTGCAGCCGACGCGCAGCTTGTTCCTCGGTGCTTCTTTTGGGCGGCGCCAAGCCAGGCCTCGTGGACATCGCCGACCGTGCACGGCGTTACGCCATTCACCCCGATCGTGCGACACCAGTTGGCCACGGACAGCACGCCGCTGGATGCGGCTGGTACGGGTGAAGAGCCGCTGTGGAGCGACGCCGACTGGGACCTGTGGGTGCACGGCTCGTACCAGTTTGCTACCACGAGCCAGATCGCCAAGTTCTTCGATGAGAAGGGATGGATCACGCCTGAAACGATGTGCCTCCTCGTTCAGAACGCGCTGTCGAAGAACGATCCGCAGTACGACCACGTCGCGACCGACATGTTCAAGAGCGGGAGCAACGAACTCAAGATCCGTCCCAAGACCGGTGGGTGCCCGGCGACTCCAAGCTCCAGCCATATCTACCAGCGGGTTCCCTATCTGAGGCGGGCCATTGTCGGGCTCGACACCGAGCCCTTCGGCTGGTTCGTTGACTTCTTTACGTGGTACGACGCGGCCACCGGCGTGATGGCCCCGCACGTTCCCCCGCCGCCGGTCTCGCGGATCTTTATGGACTCCGAGGCCAACGAGTTTCCGAACATGTACAGCTCGGTGCACGAGCTCGACCTTTTCATGCTCCAGAACGACTGCCGATGGGACAGTCTGTCCGTGCCGGGTTGGACGACTGGCACTGGCGCCACCCCGGCAACGATGGCGGACCTGTGGGCTGACTACAGGAATGGTGCGGGCTCGTGGCCGCTCGGCTTCGGCGGAAGTTCGCAGTTCCCGCTCGTCGACGGAGTCACAATCAACGCCTCGGCGCCGAGCGGCTTTCGATTCGGGCCGTACGCGCAGCAGGCGACTCGGATCGGCGCGTGGTACGGCCAGGTCGCGCAGCAAGCCCTCGCGCAGCGTTTCAGCGACGTCTGCTTTGATCCGGCGAAGTCGTTCTGGCCAAGCGTGAAGACGTTGAACTACGACTATTTCACAATCAAGCCCGGGGTAGTGAAGAACGGTTTCTTCCAGGAGGTCGACTCGAACGGGGTTCCGCCGTACCAGCAGTCAACACCGGCGTTCTCACGTATCCAGGAACGCGGCTCGTGGGACACGCTCAGCGGCGACGGGTGGTTGCGGCAGGTGCTCGCGGGCTCTGCCCCGACAAACCTCACGAGCATCCCGCGCGAGCGATGGAATCTGCAGACCAATACCAAGCGCGCGGGGGACTACTCGAGTCCGAAGCTCTACGCGGTCGGGGGCAACACGGCGATTCAGGGCGCAGGGGCCCACTACACCCGGTACCTGCAGCGCAACCCGTATCGATACACAACCGAGTACCCGTTGGAGACGCGCTGGGAGGCGAGCCTCCGCAACCACCGAGAGGTCCTCGAGGCGATCATCGAGTCCGAAGGCTCTGTCGCCTCGCCGGAGCCCTGGTTGACGATCGTGCCTTGGGTGACCGCGGCGACAAATAACGTCGGCGTCGCGTGCAGTGCAACCGCAGCGGAGGGGTCGTGCTACACCCTCACCAGCGACGACAGCAATCGCCAGCTCGCGCTGCTCAAGTCCAAGAACATCGTCGAGATGATCGTGTGGAGCGACACCGCGAACATCTACGCGCCCTTCACCGCCAACTACAAGCAGGTGTACGAGCCCGTCATGTTGACGTGCCAGAACACCGGCGGCAACTCCACACTCCTTACGACGACCGACACTGTTGGTCGCGTGACCGACACCAACCCGCGATGGGGCTCATCCGGTCAGGCAAATCACACGTTCGACACCCTGACGTCGACGCACTCGTATCCCGTCAGCGGCGTCAACGAGTGGAACACGACGGCGACCGCGTCCGTGAAGGTGCTGCCCCGCACCAACTACTTGCCAGCGTTCGAAACCGATGAAACTCTGCGGTTCATCGTCGAGGTCGAGTTCGAGTTGACGAACGCTTCGGGGACGTTGGCGGACAAGCCGACGTTCATCGGGCAGCTTCGGATCCCTGGAGCCGGTATCTGGCTGGTCGGCGACGCAGTGGGGTCCACGGCCTTTGAGAAAGCCAAGTTCGTCTGCACGGAAGCGACGCGGGAGTCCGACTCGACCGGTCGTCGCGGGTGGATCCGTCGCACCATCGATGTCTGCTTGCCATCGTATCAGATCGACGAATGGCTCACCGCGGACGGCACCATGACGTGCTCGCTCGTCCTGCGTGCTCAGCAGCCAAGCTCTTTCGCCACCTCTGGCACCTCGCTCACCACCAAGATTGACCTGCTTCAGGTCATCCGGGCCCCCCGGTCCTGCACTGGGGCGTATCAGCCGTCGGACCTGCCGCCGCAGGAGTAACCCCCACGAGAAGCGGATGGCGGTCCAACATCGGGGTGACGCTCGGCAGTTGCCAACGTCACCCCGGTGGCTTTGGCGGCGATCGGATCGGGCGTCAAAGGGGGGACCACCTTGTTCTTGTTGGGGAGCGTGCCGCGTGTTGCGATGCGCGAGCGGGCTGGGAGTTGGTGGATTGGCCGAGTTCTGGTACACTGCCACGATCGGCGTTGGCCGCTCGTGGAGTTGCAACATGCGAACGATCGTGTCCGTTGTCTTGCACCGTTTGGCCTTGGCCGCTCTGGTTTGCTTGGGCGCGGTCGGGACCGGGGTGGGCATGGAGGCAAAGGCTCAGCCGCTGCCGAGCGATCCGTCGCTTGTGACGGGCGAACTCGATAACGGCCTGCGCTACATCATCCGGAAGCACGCGGTGCCGCCGGGGCGGGCGACGATGTGGATCCACATCCACTCCGGGGCGTTGAATGAGACCGACCGCCAGCGGGGGCTCGCGCACTATCTCGAGCACATGGCCTTCAACGGCTCGGCGAACTTCGCACCCGGAACGCTCGTGCCCTTCTTCCAGTCGCTGGGCATGCAGTTCGGACGCGATCAGAACGCGTTCACCAACTCCGAGCAGACAACCTATCAGCTGTCGCTGCCCGACACCAAGGAGGAGACGCTGACCAAGGGCTTCACGTTCTTTGCCGACGTCGTGGGCCGCATGTCGCTGCTCCCCAACGAGATCGAAGAAGAACGTGGCATCATCCAGGAAGAGCGCCGCCGCGGGCTGTCGGGTCGCCAGCGCACCGGCTACTACGTCCGCGAGCGCATCGCCCCCGGCTCGCTGCTCGGCCAGCGCATCACCATCGGCACCGAAGAGACCATCGCCTCGGTCCAGGAGCAAGACTTCCGCGATTACTACGGCAAGTGGTACGCCGCGTCGAACGCGACGCTGATGGTCGTCGCCGACACCGATCCGACCAACATCGTCAAGGTCATCAAGGCAACGTTCGCGGATCTGCCCAAGAAGCCCAGACCGACCAGCCAGGAATCCGGCGTCAAGGCGTATCAGAAGAGCTTCGCGATTGTTGCTCACGATCCCGAGGTCCGCAGCGAGGACATCCGCATCACCAAGCTCGGCCCCGCGCGTGCGGCGGTTACGACTCTCCCGCTCATGCGAGAGGAGCTGATCGCCACGCTCGCTTCGCGGGCCATGAACCGTCGTCTCTCGGACAAGAACGCTATGGGCGGCACGTCCTACCTCAACGCCCGCGTTTCGCTGGGCGGCGACACCCTCACTTACGACGCGACCATCTCGGGCTCGGCCAAGCCCGGCCAGTGGAAGACGACCCTCAGCGAACTCGCCCTTGAGCTGCAGCGTGCCCGTGCCTTCGGCTTCACCACGCGTGAGATCGACGACGCCAAGAAGGAACTGATCGCCGGTGCCGAGCGTGCCGTTGAGACCGAGGCGACGACGCCCGCCCAAGGCATCATCTCGGGCATGAACGGAGCGGTTACCGCCGGCGAACCGATCATGTCGCCCGCGCAGCGACTGCAGCTCTACCGCGATCTGCTGCCTTCGATCACAACCGATGAGGCCTCGAAGCGATTTGCCGTCGAGTTTGATCCCACGGCGGTCGCGTTCATCGCCGTGCTGCCCTCAGGCGACGGCGTGCCCACCGAGTCGGAGCTTCTGGATCTGGGTCTGAAGGCCCTAGCGGTGCAACCGACCAAGGAGACCGAGGCCGCCCGCGCGACGCAGCTCATGGCCAGAGAGCCCGCCGGCGGGAAGTTCACGGAGTTCACCGAGCATGCCGCCAGCAAGGTCTGGTCGGGCTGGCTCGCCAACAACATCCGTGTGCACTACCGCTTCATGGACCAGCGCAAGAACCAGGTCAACGTGCAGATCTCGCTCTACGGCGGGGAGATGCTCGAAACCAGCGACAACCGCGGCATCACCTCCGCGGCCCAGCTCGCGTGGTCCCGCGCGGCGACGAAGAACCTCGCTTCCACCGACGTCCGCGAGCTGATGACCGGCAAGAAGGTCAATGTCCGCGGCGGCGGCTTCGGTGGCGGTGGTCGTGGCGGTCGCGGCGGCGGCGGCATGGCCATGGGCGGGTCCGACTCGATGAACCTCACAATCTCCGGCAGCCCCGAGGAACTCGAGATCGGTTTCCAGCTCGCGTACCTGCTGCTCACCGAGCCCAAGGTCGAGGCCGCGGCACTGGACCAGATGAAGATCTCCGCCAAGGAGATGCTCGCCGAATCAACGAAGAACCCGATGATGTTCGGCATGCGCAGCGCCGCCGCCGCGCCATACCCGGACGACGACGCGCGCTTCCGTCCGCCCACGCCCGAGCAGATCGATGCCGTCACGCTCGAGAAGGCGCAGGCGTGGCTGGAGAAGACGATCGCGACATCGCCCATCGAGATCGCGATCGTGGGTGATCTGCCCCGCGAGCGTGCCGTCGAACTGGTGGAGAAGTACTTCGGCTCGCTCGCCACGCGAGAGCGCGTGACGCCCGAGTTGTTTGCCACGCAGCGTCGCGTGCCGCGCCCTGCCGGTCCGCGTGTCATCGAGAAGAAGATCGAGACCCCGACGCCCCAGGCCTTCGTGCTCTCGGGCTTCTACGGCCCGGACCAGAAGAACCTGCGCGAGGCTTACGCCATGAGCATCGCCGCCCGCGTGCTCTCGACGCGGATGGTGAAGGAAGTGCGCGAGGAAGCCCAGCTTGTCTACAGCATCGGTGCCTCATCGCGCTCGGGGACGACGTACCCAGGCTTCGGGGTGTTCAGCGCCGGCGCGCCCACCGAGCCCGCCAAGGTACAGCCGCTGGTCGAGAAGCTGGCGTCGATGTACGCGGCCTTCGCCAAGGACGGCCCCACCGAGAGCGAACTCGAGGTCGCCCGCAAGCAGTTCGCCAAGAACTTCGAGGAGCAGCTTATCGAGCCCGCATTCTGGCAGACGCGTCTGGAGTCGCTCACCTTCCGCGGCGTCAGCCTCGACGACATGCTCAAGCAGCCCGAGGTCTACGCGGCGATGCCCGCCGAGGAGATCAAGGCCACGTTCGCGAAGTACGCGGCCCCCGAGAACGCGATCGTTGTCACCGTGGCTCCCCAGGCGAAATAGCGGCGTCGAATCCCGCCGAACAACACGTCGCAGCGGCGCGATCAACGCTCCGCCGCGATCTCAGTTTCAAGAGCGTGACGCAGGTATGCGTACTGCTCGGGTGTGTTGTACGCCTGAGCGCTGATGCGCACCAGACGCTGCGGCGTGCCGGGCACCCACCAGACGGGGACCTGGATTCCCCATCGGTCGATGAGCCGCTCCTGCAACGCATCTGCGTAGCGGCGGTGGAGCGGACGCGACGAAGGCGCCGCGTTCGGGCCCGACCTTGGGATGAAGATCGACGCGATCGTTCCGATCATGGCCTCGGGAGCGACGGCGGGAATCTTCATCGCGTCCACGACGAGTCGCCGACCCCGAAGCGCCAGCGAGTGGTTGTGCCGCATCAACGCGACAAAGCCTGGATAGAACCGCGCCAGATGCGGCGCGACCGCGTGCGTGGATGAGTCTTCCGGCGGCGCTGCCGCAGGAAGCGATGCCCCGATGCTCTCCATGGTGCGGATCGCCTCGGGGATCGCGAGGATCGACGACACGTCGGCGGTGCCGAGGAAGTCGAACTCGGTGAGAAACTGTGGTCGCCCGGTCTTGGGGCTCTCGGCGTTGTTGCTCAGGACCAGCGGACGGGTCGTGGCGTGCAGCTCGCGGCGGACGTAGAGGAACGCCGAGCCCTTGGGCGAGCAGATCCACTTGTGGCAGTTCGCGGTGTAGTAGTCACAGCCCAGTGTCCGCAGCGAGAGCGTCGGCACCATGCCCGGGGCGTGGGCTCCGTCGATAATGGTGCGGATGCCGCGCTCGCGGAGGGTGGGGATGATGCGTTCGATCGGTAGGAGTAATCCACTCGGGCTGCTGACGTGGCTGAGCAGCGCGATCCGGGTCCGCGGCGTCACGCCGTCGAGGATCGTTCGGGCGATCAACGACGCTGCCTCGTCGCTGGAGCAACCCTCCGGCAGCGGCCATGGGAGCGTGACCGTGACGACCCTTGCTCCGACGCGGGCGGCGATCCGCCGCGCGTTGTTCAGGCACGCCGGGTACTCGTGATCGTTCACAAGGATCTCGTCACCGGGGTGCAGCGGGATGTTCTCGAGCGCGGTGGCAACGCCCACGGTCGCGTTCGTCAACATCGCCAGTTCGTCCCAGTCGCAATCCACAAAGCCCGCCACGGCCCGGCGGCACTCGTCCATCTTCTCCTGCAGCTCCTCCACGAAAAACCGAACCGCCTCGGACTCCATCCGCGCCCGCACGGTGGTCTGGGCCTCGAGCACGCGCGTGGGCGTGGCGCCGAAGGAGCCGTGGTTCAGATACACAATCGCCGGGTCGAGCGACCAGTGCGACGCGAGCGGCGAGGGAGCGGGCTTCGCGGGGTCCTGCATGATGCATTGTTGCAACTTCGCGCGAGCACGCGCGGGTTTCTCACACAGAGCCGAACCAAACTCTCCGGGATCACCTGCCCTTGCGGGCTCGAGTCTCGGCCGCCTTGCGCTGCGCCTCGGCCAGCTCCTGCATGCGTGCCAGGAATCCCGGGCCCTTCTTGCCCTTCTCCGCCTTGAGCTTGTCCAGGTTCAGGAGATCGTGCTTGTCGATGTGCTTGCGGATCCGCTTGTGCTCGATGATGCCCAGGGCGCTGTTGGCCAGGAAGTAGATCGTCAGACCCGAGGGCGCGTTGTACATGAACAGCGGCACCATGATCACGCTCATCCACTTGATCATCTTCTGCTGCGATTCCTGCTCGGGCGTCAGGTTCGCGGTCTGAGGCGTCAGGTAGGTCTGGTGCACGTGCAGAACCGCCGCAAAGATCAACGGCAGGATGTTGATCCCGTGGATCGGGCCGAGCAGGCTGCTCAAGAGCGGGATGTGGATGCCCTCGGGCTTTGCGGTGATCTGGTACAGCATGTCGGGCACCGACAGGTCCGCGAGGAACGTCGGGTGCCCCAGCCACTGGAAAAGGCCGTAGAACGCGGCCTGGTGGCGCAGCTCGGCCGCGAAGAAGAGCGTGGCGTACAGCGCGATCCAGATCGGCATCTGCAGGAACATGGGGATGCATCCCAGCATGCCCAGCGGGTTGATGCCCTCCTCGCGCCACAGCTTGGCGGTCTCCTGCTGCAGCAGCTTGGGATCGTGGCCGTACTTCTCTTTCAGCTTCTGCTGCTTGGGCGCCATGCCCTGCATCTGCTTGCCGAAGCGCTGCATGCGCACCTGCGACCACTTGGTCACGGGGTGCAGGATGGTGCGGACGATCACCACGAGCAGGACGATCGACAATGCCCAATCGAACGTCACATAGTTGTGCAGCGTGACCAGCAGCCAGAGCAGCCCGCTGGTGAGGAAGTCAAAGGTGCAGAACGCGCACGGGCCGCCCATGGTGTAGATCACCAGGCCGTCGAGCGAGAGGGCCTTGCCCGCCGGATCGGCCCGCATGTCGCTGCGGATGAGCGCGCCGGCGTACAGATCCATCGAAAGGTCCAGCGACGCCCCCGCGGGGACGCTGTAGCTGGGGCTGGTGGTCCGCAACGCCATCACGTCGTCGCGTTGGCCGTTGGCGAGCGCCGGACGCAGGAGCACGAGACGATCCACGGTGTCGATGGTGGAGAACTTGCGGGCCGCGACGCTGGTCTCCGCGCCCGCGGCGTGCAGGGCGAGACCGAAGTAGCGGTTTGTCAACCCGATCCACGAGAGCGCGTAGGAGTTCTCGATGCTGGTGGGATTGGGCCAGTGCTTGAGCTCCGCCTCGTAGCCGGTGGGGCCGAAGGTGCCCAGGGCGTGGGCGTGGTCGATCACGAACTCTCGGCTCTGCACGAAGCTCTGGGTGGTGTCGTACGCGGGGCTGAGCAGATAACCGAAGCGGAGGCGCCGCTTCTCCCCGATGTACGTCGCCGCGTCCTTGGGGAGATCGACAGGACCCATCTGGAACCAGCGGACCCGCACCGGCCTGCCGCCGACGTTTTCGATCTTCTGCGCCAGCTCGAGCTGACGCCCGGAGGCGGGGATCGAGTACACGCGGGTGATCCGGAGCGCTGCGTCGCCCTTCTCGTCGGCGATCTCCGCGACAAACGACGCCGGCCCGGTCCGCTTCCACAGCGAGCCCGCCGCGTCCACGCTGAGGTTCATGAACTTGCCGTTGACCTCGACGCCGATCGCGGCCAGCGGGGCGACCACCGCGACCAGGTCGCGTCCGTCCACGGTCTTGAGCGGGCGGCCGTCGGGGCCGTACTGCGGCGTTTGGTGCTCCCGCTGGACGATCACCGGGGTTGTCCGCTCGATGGTTTCGAAGTGATCCGCCAGCGAGAGCTGGCTGAGCCCGGCACCGACGCTCGAGAACGACGCGATCAGGTGCTTGTCGCTCAGCGTGCCCGCGCCCTCCGCCGCGGTCGGGGGCCACACCTTGGCGTTCCACCCGCTCGTATCGATCTCCGGTCCGGTCGGCGCATCGGCGTTGCTGGCGGGCGTCGCCGTGGGAGATTGGGCCGGGATTGATGGATTGGTGGCAGCCGGAGCCGCGGACACCGGGGGCGTGTTTGCCGGGGGCGCAGCTGTCGGGGGCGTCGTTGTCGGGGTCGCCGCGCTCCCGCCAGCCGGGGGTGTCGCGGCTGCCGAGCCGGGCGCCGGCAGCGACTGGATCTGCCGCTGCGTCTGCTGGGTCGAGCGGTAGAACACCACGCCGCCCAGCACGATCACCAGGATCGCGCCCAGGACGGCGAGCGGACGAACCAACTTGTTCTCTTGCTTTGGCATGATGGAATCACGAGTGCGCCGCGGCGGCGGATGAACCCGGCAGGCCTGCGGCCTTCACAGAATCAACAGTCCCCGAGCCCCCGATGTATTCCGGTCCGACGCCCGGCTTCTTGCCGAGCTTCGGCACCCGGGGTTGGGTCACCGCCCCTCGAACAACCGATCACCCAGCCACGCGGGCAACTGGGGGATCTGCTTGATCTTGGTCGCGGTCACATTCGGGTCGTACTCCACGCGGACGAACTGCGCGTACTCGGGATACAGGATGACGTAGCTCGCACGTGGGTCCTGATCCCGCGGCTGGCCCACGCTCCCGACGTTGATGATCGCCTTCTCGCCCTCGCGGAACTGATAGCGGTGATCGGGCCCCAGCTCGTCGGGCGGGTAGAAGTCGGGCTCGCCGGTGAAGACGCCGGGCACGTGCGTGTGCCCGCAGATCGCGACGGTGGTGACGCGATCGAAGATCGCTTCCATCTTGTCGGGAGCGTTGTTGACGTCGTCGGGAAAAATGTACTCGTTGATGGGCCGACGGGGGGAGCCGTGGATGGCCAGCAGCGGAAACGTCATGTCGGGCTGCTGCTCGACAATCCGGACCTTGAGCCGCCCTAGGAAGTCGTAGCGATCCGCCCGCTGCTTGGCGTCGCTCTCCTTGTCGAACTGATCGCGGGTCCAGAACGCGGCGGACTCGGCGCCGGCGTTGAAGTTGGTCGGCTCGTAGAGGACCGCGAAGTCGTGGTTGCCCATCAGCGACCACGCGCAGTGCCGACGCACCAGATCCACGCACTCAAGCGGATCGGGGCCGTACCCGACCACATCCCCGAGGCAGATGATCCGATCGATCTTCCGGCGGTTGATGTCTTCCAGAACCCTCTTGAAGGCCTCGGCGTTGGCGTGGATGTCGCTGATAACCGCGGTGGGCACGGGTAGAAACCTCGATCGAAGCCGGACGCGAGCGGCATCTGGGCAATGGGGCGAGCGCGGGAACACTGTCAAACCGGCAGGACAGATCCCGGGGCGGCAGGAACACACCCCCGAGAGCAAACGAACCGGCGCACAGGAGGCGATGCTAGGCGATTTCGGGAAGGGGCGACCGAAACCAGAATCCCGTCCCCCAACCAGTGCCCCGGGCGGAAGTTGCGCATCGAAAGTTCGGCCCACCGCTCCCCAACCCGTCCCGGCACCCTGATTGCATCAGCAAGCAGCGACGGGCCGAATGGGCCCAATCCACCAAGTGCGCGGCCCGTTTCGCCGATGCAAGAAAGAAGGTGGGGGAATCCAGGATCGCCACCCGTCGCCCCGAGCGACGAGTCCAGGGCCAGAAACAGGAAAGAGACCATGCCCGCAGCCAGCGTGTCGTACCAGCGAACCCGAGAGATGACGATCGACGAGCTCTTGCTCGAGAATCGGGTCGTCTTCCTCATCGGCGAGATCAACCACGCCAGCGCCGCGCGGGTGATGATGCAGATGCTCTACCTCGAGAACCAGAAGCGCGGGGCCGAGATCAACTTCTACATCAACAGCCCCGGTGGTGCCGTGGACGACACCCTCGCCATCTATGACACCATGCGGTTCATGAGCAGCCCGGTGAGCACCTACTGCCTCGGGCGTGCCTACTCCGGCGGCTCGGTGCTGCTCACCGCCGGCACCAAGGGACGTCGCTTCATCCTGCCCCACGCGAAGGTCATGATCCATCAGCCGTACGGCGGCGTCACCGGCCAGGCAGAGGACATCCGCATCCAGGCCGAGCAGATCATCAAGATGAAGACCGAGCTCAACCGCATCATCGCCGACCACTGCGGCAAGACCCCCGAACAGGTCAAGGCCGACAGCGAGCGTGACAAGTACTTCAGCGCCGAAGAGGCCGTGGCCTACGGCCTGGTCGACGAGGTGCTCCGCTCACCCCCTAAGGAAGCGGTGGGCGTGATCCCAGGAGTGCGGTAGGGAATGAGCCAGATGGCAAAGAGCCAAATGGCAAATCAGGAACCAACGGCTCGACAACCCGGCACCCTTGGCCCTTGGGCCATGTGCCATTTGGAACTTTGAAATGTCCGGCTACCTCGTCCCCATCGTCATCGAGAAGTCCGCCAAGGGCGAACGCGCGTACGACATCTACTCGCGTCTGCTCAAGGATCGCATCATCTTCTTGGGCGGGCCCGTCGGCGATGAGATCGCCAACCTCGTTGTGGCCCAGATGCTCTTCCTCGCCAACGAGGACCCAAAGCACGATATCCACCTCTACATCAACAGCCCCGGCGGCAGCGTCTCGGCCGGCATGGGCATCATCGACACGATGAAGTTCGTGCAGTGCGACGTCAGCACGTACATCATCGGCCAGGCCGCCAGCATGGGCAGCCTGATCGCCACCAGCGGCACCAAGGGCAAGCGTTTCACGCTGACCAACAGCCGCAACTTGATGCACCAGCCGCTTCTCTCGGGCATCATGGAAGGCCAGGCCACCGACCTGGAGATCGAGGCCCGCGAGATGCTGCGGATCCGCGACCGCCTGTACAGCATCTACAGCGAAGCCACTGGGCGCAGCACCGACCAGATCGCCAAAGACTGCGACCGCAACACCTGGCTCGACGAGAGCGAGATGCTCAAGTACGGCCTGGTCGATAAGGTCCTCACCCGCATGCCGACGCCCACCGGGCCGCGAGCACGCGACGACGAGTGATCACCAAACTCAGCATGACATGGGGGCGGGGCCTTTCAGGCCCCGCCCTTGTTTGTTTGTGGCTTTGAGTCGGGCCCTCGGTGGGACGGGCCTCTGACCGCTCTGCCCTGCGCCTCGTGAACCTCGCTCGACCGGCCGGAGGCCGGTCCCACTGGTGCTCAGGCGACGCCGACCGCGAGCGCGTCACGATCGCTGAGCATCCCGCCGTCGGAACGCTGCTTGACCGTGCCGTCACGCTTCCACGAGCGTTCGCAGCGGGGCTCCTGCCGCAGATCGGTGATCTTCGCTCCAATCGCGCCCTTGTCGGCACGCACGCGGCTCACGCCCAGCAGATCCGCCAGGTCGCTCGCGTCAAACTTCGCGATCGCGCCATCCGGGTCCGGCAGCGTGACGCCCATGTCAAGCGGGTTCTCGACACCGAGATCGGCTCGGGCCTTCTCCATGGCGAGCATCGCACTCGACCGAGCGGCGACGACCTTGGACCAGTCGGCGTCGGCCTTGACGCCCAGATCGGTGATCATCGACTTGAGGTGCACGCACACGTCGTCGCCGGCGGGTTTGCCGCCGCTGGACCACAGAGCGCGATACGCCTCGTCGGCGGTGTGGCAGAGGATGGGAGCGAGCAGGCGGCAGAGTCCATCGGTCAGGTCCCAGAGCACGGTCTGCGTCTGGCGCCGGCGCTTGGAGTCCTTGGCGTCGCAGTACAAGCGGTCCTTGACGGCCGCGAGGTACACGGCACTGAGCGTGTCGTTGCAGAAGTCGTAGAGCTTGAGGTGCGCCGTGCGGAAGTCGTAACGGTTGTACGCCTCGACGACTTCCTTGGCGAGCGTCTGGAACTCGCCCAGCACCCAAGCGTCGATGGACGTGGGGGCGATGGACTGGAGGTCCACACAGTGCCCGGCATGACCTTCGCACGTGGGCGTGAAGTCCGCCAGGTTGCTCAGCATGAAGCGCAGCGTGTTGCGAAGCTTGCGGTAGCTCTCGCCCGCCGCGTTGAAGAACTCGCGATCGACCTTCACGTCGTTCTCGTACGCGAGCGACGACACCCACCAGCGGAGGACGTCCACGCCGTAGTCGTTGAAGAGATCTTCGACGGTGTCGCCGCTGGACTTGCTGAGCTTGCGGCCGTCCTTGTCCACCATGAAGCCGTGCGTGAGCAGCGTCTTGAACGGCGGTACACCGGTGACGCCGAGGGCCGGGAGGAGAGACAACTGGAACCACCCGCGGTGCTGGTCGGAGCCTTCGAGGTAGAGATCGACGGGATAGCCCAGGCCGCGCTGGCGCATGACGGCGTTCCACGACGAGCCGGACTCGAACCAGACGTCGAGGATGTCGTTGCCCTTCTTGAGGTTCTGACGCACCCCGCGTGCAAGCGAGGACCGCAGCGACGTGGGAAGTTCCGCATCGCTCGTCTCGTCGTACTGCTCAAGCAGCTCCGAGGGTGCCAACTGGAACCATGCGTCGGAGCCCTTGTTGCGCACCACCGCGCTGACCGCCCGCACCATCGCGCCGGTCATGACACTCTGGCCGCTGGGGAGGATGAAGGACGGGATGGGCAGGCCCCACGCCCGCTGGCGGCTGATGCACCAGTCCGGACGCGACTCGAGCATGCCGCGCATGCGGTTGCGGCCCCATTCGGGGACGAAGGCCACGTCCTGAGCGGTGCTCAGGAGCGCCGCATCGCGCAGGCTGCGTTCCCTCATGAAGCCCGGCGCGGTTGAGGCACCCTTCTTCTCGACCGACACGAACCACTGCTCGGTGCAGCGGAAGATCACCGGCGTTTTGCTGCGCCAGTCATGCGGGTAGCTGTGCATGAACTTGTGGCTGTAGAAGAGGTGTCCGCTGTTCTTGAGGTGGTCGGCGACCTTCTGGTTCGCGGTCCAGATGTCGAGGCCGCGGAGCCACTGGGGCACGCTCGCGTCGTACTTGCCGTCGTGCATGACGGGGCAGTAGACGGGCAGACCCTCGCGCAGGCCGGTCTGGTAGTCCTCCTGGCCGTGGCCGGGGGCGGTGTGCACGAGGCCGGTGCCGTCGTCGAGCGTGACGTAGTCGGCGGCCATGACGGTGAAGACCTTGTCGAGTGACTTGTGTGCGCTGCCGCCGGCGGGCACGTGGGCGACGCTTTCGCCGCGGGAGAGATCCACGAACGGATGGCGGTACTTGAGCCCGACGAGCTTGCTGCCCGGCGTGGTCGCGAGCACGGTCACTTCCTCGCTCCGCGCGTTCTGCGTCACCTTCTCAACCAGGTCCTTGGCCATGACGGTGATGTTGCCGTCGATGAAGACCAGCGCGTATTCAAAGTCCGGGTTCACGGCGATGGCGAGGTTCGCCGGCAAGGTCCATGGCGTCGTGGTCCAGATCGTGAAGCACGGCCTCTGATTCGGTCGCACGCCCGGCGCGGGACGCGACGCCTTGGACTCATCTTGTTCGCCGCTCTCTTCGTCGTCGCCATCTTCATCCGACGCCTTCGGCAGCCCGAACGCGTCGTACACCGCGTCGGCGTCCGCCGCTTCGAAATCCACGTACACGGACAAATCCTCGCGGTCCATGTACTCCAGTTCGGCCTCGGCCAGGGCGGTCTCGTTGGCGATCGACCAGTGCACGGGCTTGAGGGCGCGATACACCAGACCCGCATCCAACAACCCCGCCAGCACCTCCAGTACGCCCGCCTCGTACTCGGGCTTCATGGTGAGGTAGGGGTTCTCGTAATCGGCGAGCGTGAGCAGCCGCGTCATCTGGGTGGTGTGTAACTTGTGGAACTTCTCGGCGTATTTCTGGCACTCGCGGCGGACCGCCATGCGGCGCTGGTCTTCGGTGAGCGTGAGCAGCTTGTCGATCTTCTTGGTCTCAACCAGCTCGGTCATGACCTTGTGTTCGATGGGCAGGCCGTGGCAGTCCCAGCCGGGGATGTACGCGCAGTTGAGGTCCTGCATGGTCTTGCTGCGGACGACGAAGTCTTTGAGCACCTTGTTCATGAGGTGCCCGAGGTGGATGGAGCCGTTGGCGTAGGGCGGGCCGTCGTGGAAGACGAACTTGTTCTTGCCGGCGCGGCTCTCGCGGACCTTCTTGTACAGGCCCAGCTTGTCCCAGCGCTTCAGGCTCGCGGGCTCGTTCTGCACCAGGTTCGCCTTCATCGGGAACGAGGTCTGCGGCAGGTTCAGCGTCGCCTTGTACCGGTTCTTCTCTTCACCCTTGGCGCCGGTGCTGGGCGTTGCGGGCGTGGAAGGAGTGGGGGATGTGGGGGATGTGCTCATGGCGGGTTCTCAGCCAAGCTCGCCGCGAAAACGCCGCGGATCGCTTGGGTCTCAAGCCTTCGAAGAATGCAGATGTTACGGGACTGCGGCCGAGCCGCAACGCGATCCACCGCCGGGGCGGATGGTCCACCACGACGGGAAGCACTGCCCCGCTCGGGTCCGGATCACTCTGCGGTGTGGAAGACAGCCCGCAAGCAGACCACGGCCCTCAGCGGGGCGTGGTAATTCGAATGCTGCGGCGCGTCGCAACCATGACCGATTGTTGTCGGTCAGATCGGGCCCGTCCATTCGCTCGATTGGAGCGGTCGTGGACGTGCTTCTCGTGCCTTGGACCTATCGCGCCTCGAAGATGGTCTGGGTCCGGGCCACGAAGCCGCCGGTGGCGACGAGGTGGTACGACTGCACGTGCAGCTCGCGCCCGAACTTCTGCATGTCCACGGCGCTCAAGCAGCGGCCCTTGGCGTCGGTCCATTCGTAGTGAAGGGACGCCTGCTCGCGGATGTGCTCGCGCATCTCGTCGAGCGTCGAGTCGAAGATGTTCTCCGAGAGCGATTCGGTCTGGATGCTGTGGATGTAGTGCATCCCGGCCGCCTCGAAGGTCTTCTCGTAGTCGTATTCGCCCAGGCAGTGGGCGGAGTGGATGACGCCCTGGTCCGGCGGGTTGCGTTCGCCGTCGAGGACCAGTTCGGCCAGCGCGCTCGTTCCGAGCTGGATCCGCAGGACGTGAGCGCCGGGTAGAAGCCAGGCCTCCAGATCCATCCCCGCGTGCTTGAGCCCGCGGCGTGCCTTGACGGTGAAGAACTCCGGATGGGGAGCCCGCCCGTACACCACGGTCTGATACGTCTGCAGCCCGTGGGTCTTGGGTGACAGGTTCATTTCCAGTCCTTGTGCTAGACCGCCCGCCCCGCGGCGGCGGCTTCCGTTCGGGTCCGAGGCCTCCGTCAGACCCGCGAGCGCCGCGTCTGTGCGCCGCCCGCATGTCGGTGGTGTCCCGCACACCGCCGACCTCCCGGCGTCGCACAGACCGCCGGCACGAGACTCCAACCCCTCCCCACCCCTTGACCCCTTCCCATCCCCGTCCGCAAACGGTTCAAGGGCCTTTCAGCCGATGTACCCAAGCACGTGCTCTTGACGGGAGCGGCGGTTCGTTGATCCCACCGCTCGGGGGGCCCGCATTGTTGTCACAACCGATGGGGCCGAACGTCAAGCCAACGTTACATGTGCAAATCCAAACACAAGTAAAATATAACGGACGTGTCAAGCAGCTCATTCCAGAATCGACGGTTGATGGCGCAAGTCGTGGGCCTGCCGCCACGTGCGCGGGCCGCGCTGGTGGCCGAGGCGCTGCGGGTGGCCGATCCGACCGAGGCCGAGGCGCTGGGCCTGGCGCTGCTGGAGCTCGCCGCAGTTGATACGCAGGACCCCTCGGGCGGTTCGACCTCTCTGGCCGCCGGACTGCGCCGTCGTTGCAAGTCATTGATCTCCGGGCTCCTGCCGGAGCGAGAGCCCGTCCACCGTGTGGCGTTGCGGGAACTGGGGAGATCGATCGCGATCCTGCCCGCGGATGTTCGCGAATTGGCGGTCGCGAGCGGGCGTGGCCGCTGGTCGTCGGTCGTTGGCACACAGCTCACCAGCCAGGATGCGGCGGCGCGGCTGGAGGTGGCCCGCCTGGCCGGGCTTGCGGGCGATCCGGAGCTTGCCGACGCCGCGTCCGAGCTTTTGCGGGATTCGGAGCCGGCGGTGCGTGAGACCGCGGAGGCGGCGTTGCTCACCCTCGCGCTCGCGGCCTCGGACCCTGATTCCGCGGCGCTGGCTGACCATCTCACGCCCGCGCAGCACGCCGCCGCGGCACGCGTGCGGAGCACCTGGACCGAGGGTGACGCCGCCCGCGTGCGCGAGAGCCTGGGCGAGGCGCTCGCCGCCATGTCGCTGCACAGGCGTGAGAATCTCCTGCTGGCGGCGCTGCTGGCGATCGAGCCGTGCGTGCTTCGGCAGGTGCCGTCCATCGCCCGCTGGCTGCAGGACCGCGAGCAATCGGGTCATTCGTTCCTGCGGGGTTTGATGCGTCGCGACACCGCGCCGCTCTCGCGTCTCCGGGCCTGGCAGTGGGCGGGACGCACCGCGGTCTCAGGAGCCAGTGCCGATCGCCTGGTCGTCGCCAAGTCGATCGACGAGCACGAAGCGGTGCTTTCTCAGTGGCATCTCGCGCGCGCGCCGGCTCGCGTCGCGGCGTTGGAACGCCGCACCCCTTCCACCTCGACGCCCAAGAGCGGGCCGCGCGTCCTGGTCGCCCTCATCCCCACGCCGGAACAGACCGAGCGACTCTCGCCCGATGCACGCTGCGGCATTGCCGCGATAGCGTCGCGTCTGCCGGCCAAGGAGCGGGACGCGGCGTGCGAGCCCCTGCTCGCCGATCGCGAGCCGATGGTGCGCCTGGCCGCGACCGGCGGGTGCTCGTCGCGGATGCTGGGCGACTTCTGCCTCGACACCAACGCCACCGTTGCTCGCTCCGCTTACCTGCGCCGCTCGGTGGCGGCGACCGAGGACGCGTCGCGGGCGCCCGGCGCCGAGCGATTGGAGCAGGAGCGTGTGCTGGCGCGTGTGCTGCTGCGTTCGCCGCACGCCGAGGTTCGGGCCATGGCCAGGCAGGATCTCGAGCTCCTGTGCGAGGCAAGCACGACGAACGCGGCGTCCCGTGTCGCCGTCGGCCGCGCCCTGCGACTGGACCGCCCCTGGGTCGTCACCCGCTTGGTGGAGTTGATCCGCAGCTCGCCCAAGGAACGCTCGATCGCGATCCAGCTCGCGCGACGGCTAGGGCTCACCGGCGAGATCCGTCCCGCGCTCATCGAGACCGTGCGTGTGCTGCTCGGAACATCGGAGCTCGCCGTCCTCGCGGCACGCGACCTCGCGACCGCCACGAGCGCTCTTGCGGATGTACCCGACACGCAGGCCGCCCAGCTCCTGGACCAAGCCGCGGGGTCGGTGGATCAGCGAGTTCGCGCGAACGCCGTGGACGCGATGGTGCAGCGCGTTCGCAGCGGAGTGGAGACGCAGACCGCGCAGGTCGCCGAGCGTCTCATGGAGCTCAAGGACGACCCGTGGCACCGCGTGCGCGGCTCGGCGGTGCGTGGGCTGGAGATCCTCACCCAGGTCAAGCTCGATGCGCCCGTTCGCACGCCTCAAGTGGGCGAGCAATTGCTCCGCATGCTCGACGACGCGCGTCCGATGCACCGCCTTGCCGGCGCCTGGGTCGCCGACCGCACGCTGCCCGGGCACGAGCTCCGCGAGATCAAGCTCTGGCCCGCGCTCATCGCGAGGCTCCGCACCCTGGCCACCACCGACCCCGATCCGCGTCTGCGGGCCCGTGCCCGCCTGGCGATCGGACGCTCGGGCGAGGCCGCCGCCGCGGTGCCGTCGCTCATGCTGGTCGGAGGTGAGCCGTGAGCGACTTGCTTACCGCGCTGCAGGCCGTGCCGCTGCTGCTCGCCGCCGAGCCTTTGGGTCTCGTAGGTGACGCCGCGGCTTCGGAGTCGAGCCCATGGGACACGGCGCGCTGGTCGCTCTTTACCAGCGGCACAGCGATGACGGTCGTGACCGTGGCGATTGCGGTGTCGGCTCTGGCCGCGTCCACATCCGCGGCGGCGATCGCGTGGAGCCGCTGGCGCGAGCTCGAATTGCGACCCTCCGGCTACGCGACGCGTGTGCTGTTTCGACGGCTCGGGCTGTCACGCCGGGACCGCGCCACGCTTGAAGCGCTGTCGCGTGCCCACGGCGCCACACCGGGCGCGCTGCTGCTCTGCCCCAGCGCCTTTGAGAAGGCCGCCGCCCTCGTCTGCGGCCCGGGCGCGGACGAAACGCATCGCGCCGCGGTGGACGCGCTGCGGCAGCGGCTCAGCGCCTGATCACGCGTCCCGAGCTCAACCGGTGGCGAGCACCAGGGAGAACGGCCACCGTTGCTTTCAGGAAGATCTGTGGAGGTCCGAGATTCCGCGGGTCGCCGACGCCGGTGCACGATCGATCCTCGCACCCGGCCCCGCCAGAACGCGTTTTCGGGCCGCGAGCCGCAGTGAGTCGCCGCGCCGGTCGATCTCTCCGGTGTGCGAACGCGGCCGCACCCATCGCGTCGTTGGATCCTCGCGGGCTTGAGCCTGGCGGTCTCCCTCGCGCCGGTCGGTTGCGGCGACCTCTTCGGCCCGTCCAAGCTCACCATCGCGGTCGCCAACCGCACGTACAACACCTTTCAGAACTCGCACGTTTACTTCAAGGAGTCCAGCTTCCGCTCCGGCATGATCCTGCCCGGCGACCGGCGCGACTTCACCGAGTACCTCGGCGTCGCCAGCGGCGAGGCCACGGTCGAGTGGGTGCTCGCCACCGGCACCAAGCGCTCGCTCAAGGTGATGTTGGATCGCACCTACGACCGCAAGACGCGCGGGACGCTGCTGTTTGAGGTGTACCCGGACTCGGTGGCGATGAGCTTCACGCCGGGCGAGCGTTGAGCGAGCGGTGGGGGGGGTTACCAGCTTCCCGTCGCCGGGCCGGTGTCCAGCTCATTCTCCACCACGGACGTGCTCGGCGGCTTGCCGACCATGGATGACAGCCGCGGGACGTCCCAGCCGAGCAGGCCGCCGCGGGTCCAGCGGTACCAGCCGGCGGCTAAGGTGTCGCTGGGTTTGTTGTTGTCGAGGCCGCCCCACGCATCGGCGAACCGCGTGAACGAGAACCGCAGGAGCATGTTTCCACGGTCTGTCGCCGAGCTTGGCCTCCAGCCCGGGTTCGTCGCATCGGTTCGGTAGAAGCGGACCGACCCGTCGTAGAACATCAGGTCTTGAGCCGCGGTCGGATAGGCGTAGTAGCGCTGAGCTCCGTTGTGCCGAGCAAACTCGTCAAACATGAAGACTTTCTGCGACGGGTAACGCACCGAGCTTGCGAGCTTGGGACCCCACCAACCGGTGTCGGCTGGACCGTTGCCGGGGTCATACTGCCACGAAAGAATGTTCGAAGAGCTTGGAAACGCCGTCGGAGACTTCACGATCCGACCGAAACGATTGATGTAGCTGACCTGGCGGTCTGGCATCCACTGATAAACGGTCGCAATGTACGTCATCGTCGCGGGTAGCCGCCAGTTGCCGGTTTCGCCGCCGTCGCCGAACGCACCGGGAAGATCGCTGTAGTCTCCCGCGACCCACTTGGCACGTCGCGTGTCCAACGGACAAACGAACGGCGTCGTGGGCATTTTCGCGCCAATGTAATCGAGCAGCGCGATGTGGGAGTACAGAAGTGTTGGTGTCCAGCCGGGCGGGATCGGTGTCTTGCTCGCCTGTAGGTTCCTCACGCGACGGATCGCATAACCGGTTTGAAATCCCTGAGCGGACATGTCGTCTGGGTATGCGAACTGGCCCACCGGATCGATCATGCCCTCGCGCCAACTCATGGCCCACATCCGCCCGCCGAAGTCCTCGGTGTACATCGCACTGCCCTGGGCGAGGCCGCGGAGGTTGTAGCGGCACCGCTGCAGCGCGTTGTCGCTGGTCGCGGTGCGGACGGCGGGGACGCCGACGGCGGAGACGACGGCCGCGAGGCCGATGCAGGCGATGAGATCGAGGAGGGTGAAGGCGGGGCGGGTGTTCATGGCGATGCTCATCGGGATGCTTTTCTGGAGACGAGATCTACCACTGCCCGCTGCGGGTGTCGAGTTCGTTCTCGACTACCGAAGCGCTGGGCGGCTTGCCGACCATGCTGGAGAGGCGGGGGACGTCCCAGCCGAGGAGGCCGCCGCGGGTCCAGCGGAACCAGCCGGCGGGGAAGGTTGCGGACGTGACACCGCCGGGGAGGCCGCCGAGGTAGTCGGCAACCTTCCGGTGAGAGAACCTTCGCAGCATATTGCTCCGCGATTGCTGCGAGTCCGAGTTCCATCCCGGATTCGTCGCATCGGTTCGATACCACCGGATCGATCCGTCGTAAAACGCCAAGTCCTGAGAGGCAGACAAATATCCGTAATAGAGCTGTGCCCCGTTGTGACGTGCGATCTCGTCAAACATCGCAACCTTTTGGGACGGAAAGCGCACATCGCTCGCGGGTCTTGGACCCCACCATCCGGTGGCGACTGGATACGGCCAGATTTCCCAGTAACTGATGTCGGACGCGTTTGGAAACGCCGTGGGTGAAAGCCTCGTCCCACTGAAGTACGGATAGGAAACCTGCCGGTCGGGCATCCACTGGTATGGGGAATAGGTATAACTGGTGGAACCCAGCCAGCGTCCGATTGTCGGACCGGCTCCATCCCCAGGATTGGGTGGAATGTTTGAATAGTCACCTCGGAGCCACTGTGCCCGCGGTCCATCTGATGGACATGTAAAGGCGGTCAGGGGCTGCCGAGCCCCGAGGTAGTCGAGCAACACGGTGTGTGAGTAGTTGATCGTCGGAGTCCAACGCGACGGAACAGGTAGTTGCTGCTGTGTCACATTCAGCACGCGGCGAAGCGCGTGCGTTGCCTGATACGACTGTGCCTGCATGTCATCTTCAAACCCTCCAAGCGGCCCGTCCGGATGTTCCATCCCCTGCCGCCAACTCAGCGCCCACATCCGCCCTCCGAAGTCTTCGGTGTACATCGCGCTGCCCTGAGCGAGGCCGCGGAGGTTGTAGCGGCAGCGCTGCAGCGCGTTGTCGCTCGTTGCCGTCCGCACCGCGGGCACGCCCACGGCGGACAGCACCCCGGCGACGCCGATCGCGACCACCAGATCGACCATCGTGAAACCACGACCCTGCGTCTTCATTTGGATCTCCGAGATGAGGACCCCCGACCAACGCTTCGCACCGCTCGCGAGCTTCCGTGCAGAGCGTACTGAAACGATCGCGGTGTTGCAACCACGGATGCCGTACAAGACGGCGCGCCTTGATGCGGCTCCCGGCAGGGTTACTGGACCTTTGATTGAGTTCAGAACGTGTGGAGACCGTCCCGCCCGCGGCAGCCCCTACTTTCCCCGGCTCTTGCGGTCCCCACCACTCCGCCCTCACGCCTTCCCGCTTCCCGCCCCACCACAACCCCCACCCCAACCCCCACACCCCAAATGGCTTCCCTTCTCTCCGCCCAATCGCTCACCAAGACCATCGCGTCGCGGCATCTCTTTGATGAGATCTCGATCTCGGTGCACGATCGCGAGCGGCTGGCGCTCATCGGGCCCAATGGCAGCGGGAAGTCCACACTGCTGCGCATCCTCGCGGGGCAGGATCGGGCGGATACGGGGGAGGTGGTGATCCGCAAGGGGGTGCGGGTGGCGTATGTGCCTCAGAAGGACGCGTTCGAGGACGGGGCAACGGTGCGGTCGGCGGTGCTGGATGAGCTGTTGGCGTGCATGAAGCGGGGTGGGGCGAATGCGCCGGCGCACTTGCATGATGAGCACGAGGCGGAGCTGGCGGCGACGCTGACGCTGGATCGCGTGGGCTTTGTGGATCTCGATCAGCCCGCGGCGTCGCTGTCGGGCGGGCAGCGCAAGCGGCTGGCGATCGCCCGGGAGCTGGCGAAGCTGCCGGACTGCTTGCTGCTCGACGAGCCGACGAACCATCTGGATGTGGAGGGGATTGACTGGCTCGAGGATGTGCTGACGAACGGCCTTGGCGCGGGGCTGGGCGATGGGCCGTTCGCGAGTGTGGTGGTGACGCACGATCGCGAGTTTCTTGAGAGCGTGGCGACACGGATCGCGGAGTTGTCGAGGCAGTACCCGCAAGGGCTGTTCGCGATCGACGGGGACTACAGCGAGTTCCTGCGGCGCAAGAGCGAGTTCCTTGACGGCCAAGCGCGGCAGGAGCAGGCGCTGGCGAATCAGGTGCGCGAGGATCTGCGGTGGTTGGGGCGCGGGGCGCAGGCGCGGCGGACCAAGTCCAAGAGCCGCATCGATGCGTCGTACGAGCGGATGGATGAGTTGGCGGAGCTGCGGGAGCGCAACGCCGCGAACAAGGCGACGTCGATCGATTGGGAAGCGACGGGGCGGCTGACGCAGAAGCTGATTGTCGCGCGGGCGGTGAGCAAGGCGTACGGCGACAAAGTGCTCTTCCGCGATGTGGATCTGGTGCTGTCGCCCGGGCAGAGGCTGGGCTTGCTAGGACGCAACGGCAGCGGGAAGTCGACGCTGATCAAGGTGCTGACGGGGGAGATTCAGCCGGATGCGCCGTCGCCGCAGGCCGTGAAGGCGGCGGCGGAGGCGGTGAATCTGCCTCCGGGGCTGCCGCCGCCGGGCACGGTGAAGCGGGCGGACAAATTGCGGACGGTGGTGTTCAGCCAGCACCGCACGGAGATCGATCCGGCGATGACGCTGGGGGACGCGATGAGCCCGAACTCCGACGCGGTGATCTACCGCGGGCGGACGCTGCACATAAACACCTGGGCACGGAAGTTCCTGTTCCGTGCCGAGCAGCTGAAGCAGCCGGTGCGGTCGCTCAGCGGCGGCGAGCAGGCGCGGATCCACATCGCGAGGCTGATGCTGGAGCCGGCGGATGTGCTGGTGCTGGACGAGCCGACGAACGACCTAGACATTCCGTCGCTCGAGGTGCTGGAAGAGAGCCTGGAAGAGTTCCCGGGTGCGGTGGTGCTGGTGACGCACGATCGCGCGATGCTCGCGCGGTTGTCGACGCACATCCTGGCGATCGGCTTCGGCGAGGACGGCGAAGCGCGACACTTTGTGGATTACGCGCAGTGGGAGCGCGCGTCACAAGCCGCCAAGCGGGCGGCGAAGGCGAAGCCGTCCGGAACAGGCAACGCGTCAGGAGCGACAGCGGCCTCCGTCGGATCGCCCGGAGAGTCGGGTGGCGGAAGCGCGACGGTCGCAACAACGGCCGCGAACAAGAAGAAGCTCACGTACAAAGAGCAGCGCGAGCTGGCTGATATCGAGCCGGAGATTCATCGCACCGAGGAGCTTGCCAAGCAGCTCGAAGCGCAGATGAACGATCCCGGTGTGATCGGGGACTACAAAAAGTTCGAGGAAGTGTCGCGGGCGTTCGCGGCGGCGCAGGCGAAGGTCGCGACGCTGTTTGAGCGGTGGGCGGAGTTGGATGCGAGGCAGTAGCGCCGGCTTTCTCCGCGTAGAGCCTCTCGCGCAAGCGGGAGGTCGCAGCGACGCACGGACGCACCCGCGACCCCGCCCTGACGGGCGAGGCTCCACGGACGCCGGTCGTGACGATTGCTCTCTCAGTGCAGACGGAATCCCACCAACCCAAGGCTCAGCACCACGAGCACGACCGCGGCGATCGCGACGTACAGCCAGTCACGCCGAACCAGGAATATCACAAGCGTGAACGCTACCCGAGCGATCGGGGTGAGCACGAGCAGCAGCACGCCGAGCTGCATAACTGCGATCCCGTTGAGAGAGAGAGCCATCGTGAGGATCGTGGACGGCGCATTGAGCTCGGTGTCGTGGGTGCGGAATGCGGTGAAATCAAGCCGCTCGCTCGCATGCCGCCACAGGTATATCGCGAGTCCGAGGAGAATGACGGCCGCGGAGATCGAGGTGCCGAGCGTCAGCAGTTGAGAGAGACGCACTTCTGTGGCGTGTTCAACCGGGGCCGTGTTGGCCGGCGATGGGGATGCGCCCGCAGTGGAAGAGGAACCAGAATCGTTCATCACATGCCCCCCTGGATGACGCGGCGGAGGAGCTCAACACCCGCGCAGATTACGAGGACCGCGAAGAGGCGGCGGAGCCAGAGCGTCTTGATCCGCGGCAGCACCCGCGCCCCGACGAGCGAGCCGCCGAGAGCGCCCACCGCGATCGGTGCCGCAATCGCAGGCTCGATCTGCCCGCGTTGCAGGTAAACGCCAGCGCTGGCCGCCGCGGTGACGCCGATCATGAAGTTGCTGGTCGTCGTGCTGACCTTGAAGGGCAGTCGCATCAGCCGATCCATCGCGAAGACTTTGACGATGCCGCTGCCGATGCCGACCAACGCGCTGAGCACGCCGGCCCCGAGCATGATCGCCAACGCACCCGGCACCGCGTGCACGCGGTACGCGGTCATCATCGGCGTGCCGTCCGGGCTCTTGGTTGGATACTCCGAATCGAGGCGGAAGTACTGGCTCACGCGGTCGGGGTGCGTGTCCGGCGGCAGGGGCTTCAGCGGCCGCAGCGTGGTGTACGCGCTCCAGAAGAGCGCACACGAGAAGACGACGGCGATCAGGTCTTTGCTGACGTACGCCGCGATGACGGCGCCGGCGATCGCGCCGAGCACGGTTGCGACTTCGAGCAGCACACCGACGCGGACGTTGGTGTACCCCTCCTTGATGAACGCCGCCGCGGCACCGGAGCTCGTCGCGATCACCGCGATGAGCGATGCGCCGACGGCGTAGCGCAGGTCGATGCCGAAGAGCAGCACCATGATGGGTATCAGCACGACTCCGCCGCCCAAGCCCGTCAGCGCACCCGCGAAGCCGGCGACCAGCGCCGAACCGAAGAGCAGGGTCACCAGCAGGCCCGCGGTCATGCTTTCTCCACCGCGCCGATCAACTCGGCGATGTTCTGCTCGCGTTGTTCACGCACCCAGGCATCGAGGCCTTTGGCGATGCGTTTGGGTGCGCGCGGATCGGCGAAGAGAGCGGTGCCGATCGCCACGGCGGACGCGCCGGCGAGGATGAACTCCGCCGCGTCGTCCCAGCCGGTGACACCGCCGAGTCCGATGATCGGCGTTTTGGTCTCGCGGCAGATGCCGGTGTACGCGTCGTGCACCAGTTTGACCGCGATGGGATGGATCGCGGGCCCGGAAAGCCCGCCGCTGCCGCGGGAGAGACGGGGCTTGCGGGTGTGCACGTCGATGGCCATTGCGGGCATGGTGTTGGCGATCACCATCGCATCGGCGCCGGGGCGCTGGTTGGGTCCGCTGGGCTGAGCGCCGCTCTCGATCGAGGCTTCGCAGACGGCGACGACGCCCTCGCCGCGGTAGTTGCGAGTCGTGTCCTTACTGGCGCCGGTGCGCAGGCCGATGACGGTCGGCGAGATTTTGACAAACAGCCGCGTGCGGGTGAGGACTCGGCGTACTTCGCGGACCAGTTCGCTGAGGAGCGCCGGATCACTGCCGAACTCGCAGCCGTGCTTCACGTTGGGGCAACTGACGTTGAGTTCCACGGCCGGGATTGCCTCGACGGCATCCATCGCCGCGGCGACCGCGACAAACTCGTCGATCGAGAAGCCGGAGATGGAGCCGATGACCTTCGCCCCGCCGCGGCGGACGAACGCGTCGATCGTGGGAACAACGTCGCGCCCAAACGCATCCAGCCCGACATTCGCTAGCCCGATCGCGTTCAGCATCCCCGCCTTGTGCTCGATGATCCGCCACGTCGCGTTCCCCTCGCGGCTTTCGCGGGTGATCGACTTGGTGACCACCGCACCGACGCCGCCGGAAGCAGAGAGATCAGTCACGCCGTCGAGTTCGTCGACGTACCCGGCCGTGCCCGCGGCGAGAATCAGCGGCGAGGCGAGGTCGAGCCCGGCGAGGTTGGTGGCGAGGGAGGGAAAGGGCACGAGCAGACGATATCCTCCCGCGGGATGCGGAAACTCTACTGCCGAAACTGCGGCTACGACCTCTCCCCGATGTTCGCCAAGGGCGAAGAGTCGGGGACGTGCCCGGAGTGCGGATCTCTGGCGTCCACATACTTCCTGAAGCAACGTCAATGGCGCCGGTCGGTGCTACGCAGCGCTGCGTGGAGCGGAGCACTCGTCGCCATGGTCGGCAGCATGCTCACGCTCCCGGTCCTCGCCTCGCTTCCCCGGAGCCAACCGGCGATCCTTCTGCTTGTCGTGCCAGCAAGCACTCTCGCCGCAGTCGGCGTCGCCGCGATTGGGTTTCGGCGGCATGTCCGGGTTCGAGCGGCACCCGGCGAGTTCTGGGTGTTTCTGACGTCGGTGCTGATTCTCAGCGGCGTGATCAGCGTCGTCGCCCAATCCACCGTGACGATTGCGGTCATCGCGCTCTGGATATTCGGATCCTGATCGACCGGCGAAACGGCGCGACCCGCGTACCCTCCCGGATGGACATCGCCCAGCGCATCGCACAGTTCGAGAACATGGTTCAGGCCGATCCGACCAACGACATGGCGCACTACTCGCTCGCGGGTGCGTACGCCCAAGCCGGGCGGCATCGCGACGCTGCGGAGAGTTACGTCCGCTGCTTCCGCACCAACCGCGACATGTCCAAGGCCTATCAGCTCGCCGGTGCCGAGTTCATCCAGTGCAACGACACCGTCAGCGCCGCCGAGGTGCTGAAGGAGGGCTACACCGTCGCGGCCCAGCGCGGCGACTTCATGCCCAAGAAGGCGATTGCCGACCTGCTCAAGCAGCTCAACGTGCCGCTGCCCGAGGTGGCGGGGGCGAAGGAAGAAGTCGCCCTGCCGCCGGGCACGTTTGTGTGCAAGAAGACCGGGCGTCCCGGCCACCAGCTGCCGCGTCCGCCGTTCAAAGGGCCGATCGGGCAGTGGATCTACGACAACATCTCCAGCGAGACGTGGAAGGACTGGATCGGCCAGGGCACGAAGGTCATCAACGAGCTGCGACTCGACCTCTCCCGCGACGAGCACGCTGAGACGTACGACCAGCACATGCGGGAGTACTTGGGGATTGATGAGGCGCTGCTGAGAGAGTTGGGGGAGAAGGCAAATAGCAAATAGCAAATAGCAAATGGCCAAAGCATGCCCGGCTCACGGTGCCTTTGCCTTGAATTTGCTCTTTGGCGCTTTGCCAATTGCCATTTCGCGTCGCGAGTTCACTTCCCCAAGTCGCGGTAGTAGTACGTCGTCCCGCACTCCGCTCCATCCGGCATCAGCGCGAACCGCGGCACGTCGCCGACCTTGATCCAACCGAGGCGTTCGTACAAACGCGCCGCGTCGCCGCCGGTGACGGCGTCGAGCACCAGCACCGTGCGGCCTCGTTTTCTCGCCTCGACCTCGGCGGCCCGCATGAGCGCTTCGCCGAGGCCGCGGCGTCGGGCCCGCCGGTGCACCAGCATCTTCGCCACATCCGCCCGGTGCGGCTGATTCTCCGGCAGGTCGAGGATCAACTGCACCGTGCCGCAGATGCCGTGCGAGTCCTCGGCGATCAACACCACCCGCTCGCCCACGGCAGCGCTGGCCGCGACCTTGGTCCAGAACGCCACCGCCCGCTCCCGCGTCAGCGGCAACATGAAACTCACCGACGCGCCGCCCTCGACGCAATCGATCAGCACATCGGCCAACTGCGCGACGTGCGACGTCTCAAGACGCGGCAGAGTTCGAATGACGATGTCAGCGTTCTTGTGAGTCATGGGTACGCATGCTCGATCTCTTCCCCAAGTCATCCTCTCCGCGCCGCACCGCTCCCTCCGCCTCTCCGCGGTCTCTCCCTTCCCTCGTCAAGGCCGCACCCGCTCTGGATCCGGGAAATCCCGCCACAACGCACTCTTGAAGTCCGTCACCGCGGCGTACACAGGAATATGCAGCCGCTCCACCTCGCCGCTGCGGGTCGCCACGTGGCTGAACGCGGCGTCGAGCTGGGCGAGGTTCACTGCCCAGACCGTGATGTTGAACTCGCCGAGCGACTCGGGCCCGAAGCCGAATTTGCGGCGCTTGAGCGTCCAGCCCGCGATCATGCCCTGACCCTTCAGGTAGTCCAGATATGCCCGCACCGCTTCCGCGAACTCCAGGTCCTTCCGCGAGTCCTTCAGGTTGACCCACATGTCGTAGTAGTTCATGGCGGGATTGTTGCGAGCAAGAAGTCGGGTGAAGGAAGAAAGGGGCCAGCGGCCAGATCAGACCATCGCTCGCCCGCCCCGCCCACCCCTTGTAAAGCCCTTTTGTCAGTCCCCTGTGCTGTCTGGTTCTTTGTCGCCTGCCATTTGTCACGTTGCCTCTTGCGATTTTCTGCTATGCTCATTCCATGTCCCAACCTCCCGTGGTTGAAGACTGGACCTACGGCCCCGCACGCTGGATCGGCGTCGGACTGGTGGTCGCGCTGTCGGCGGTGGGGCTGTCCTGGTCGCTGTCGTCCTCGCGTTCGACACCCGCGGTCGCCGCGATCAGCGCCCCCAAGCCCGAACCCGTCACCACGTCCGCCGCTCGACCCCGCTCTGCCGCGGCTGAAACGTCGGCTTCCGCACCCACCCCGAAGGGCACCGGTCCGATCGTGACCGAGTTGCCTGTCGCGCAACCGCCCCCGCCGGCGCAGCCCACGGCAACGCCCACGCCCGCCGCCACGCCGGTCGCGCCACAGAAGATCAACGTCAACTCCGCCTCGCTCGCCGAGCTCGAGTCGCTCCCGGGTGTCGGCCCCAAGCTCGCGCAGCGAATTCTTGACGACCGCGCCAAGCGCGGTAGCTACAAGTCGCTCAAGGACCTCGACCGCGTCAGCGGCATCGGCACCAAAACTCTGGAGCGATTGGCCCCGTTGATCACGTTTGAGTGAGGCTTTCGGCCTAATCGCGATCCCCCTTTGCCGAATCGTCGCGCCAACGATGCGGCATGAAAGCCGAAACCCTTCTCGCCGAACTCAACCGACTCCGCAAGGACCTCGATGAGGACAAGTCCGATCTTGAGTGGTTGACGCTGCACCACGCGTTCTGCTTCATCAGCTACAAGATGGGCGAGTTCCAGAAGTACGTCGATGAACAGACAAAGGCCGGCGCGTTTGACGAGTACAAGTGACGCTCCGAAGGCGCGGCACCGGACACGGCCTTTCCGAAAGTCCCCACGGCTTCCGTGGCGTTCCCGCCGCGCCCATGGCCGGTTTGACCTTCGCATTCGCGCAGTATTACCAACCACCTTTTCCTGTGCCTAGGTGTCGGCCGCGGCTCGGTTCTTCTCGGTCCCTCGTTCGCACAGCGTGCGGCGTCGCTTCCTCGATCTGCCGCGAATTTTGTTGCATCCGATTCGCGTTTCGGCGATAATGGACTATCGGCGGCAGGAACCGGTTCACACGTGCAATGCACGATCGTGCCGAGGAAATCCGCCACGACCGGCGGTCGGGCTCACGAGCCGATCCGTCGGGCGATGTGCCGCGGGTGACGGCCCGCGGAGGAATCCAGCGGCGGCGGGAGTACAAACCGCGTCGGCTGCGCAGGTGTTCCAGTAAAGGAGGTGATCCAGTGATTGATCGTTGTACGCAGGGGCTGCGCGCTTAAGGCGCCAGGCTCGACGGAGCCCGCGCGTTGCGCGGCCCGACTTCTACGTAAATGAACGTAGCGCCGGCGACCTCCCTGAGGTCTCCGGTTGTTTTTGGGGAGTGGGGCAGTGGGGCAGTGGGGCAGTGGGGCAGTGAGTTGCGGCGCGGGCAAGCAATCGGGGGCGGGGCCTTCCAGGCCCCGGCATCAAGCGCTCTCGTTCCAAAGCACCGGCGGGACCGGCCTCCGGCCGGTCGACACACGCTCACCCAGCACGATCGGGTATCTGCCTGAACAGACCGGCCAGAGGCCGGTCCCACTGTTGCGGTCACTCCGTGATCATGATCTTCGTCGGTGTGCCGGTGATGCTGCTGGGTGCCACCCACACCGTCAGCTCGCAATGCTCGACGGCGAGCTGCGTGTCGATGTTCCAGAACGCGAGCTCGGCGGCGGTGAGTTTGAACTTCACGGTGCGGCTCTGGCCCGGCTCGAGGGTGAATTTCTCGAAGCCCTTGAGCTCACGGACGGGGCGGGCGACGCTCGTGCCGCGTTGGCGGATGTAGAGCTGGGCGATCTCGGTGCCGCTGCGAGAGCCGGTGTTGGTGATGGTGGATTCGATTTCGATCGTGGCGCCGTTGCGGAGCGCGTTGACGCTGATCTCCTTCGTCGAGGCTTTGGTGGGGGCGTAGCTGAAGGTGGTGTAGGTGAGGCCGTGGCCGAAGGGATAGAGCGGCGAGCCGTCCTCGTCGACGTAGCGGCTGAGGAACTTGTAGCCCTCGTCCTTCTTCTCGTCGTCCGGGCCCGGAACCGGGCGGCCGGTCTTGAGGTGGTTGTAGTAGATCGGCACCTGCCCAACGGCGCGAGGCATCGTCGCGGTGAGTTTGCCGGAGGGCGAAACCTCACCGGTCAGCACGCGGGTGAGCGCGGGGCCGGCTTGCAGACCGGGGTACCACGCCATGAGGATCGCGGGGACGTTGGCGGCTTCCCACGCGAGCGTGAGCGGGCGGCCGCTGAAGGCGACGAGCACAACCGGCTTGCCGAGCTTGGTGACTTCCTTCAAGAGATCGAGCTGATTGCCGGGCAGATCGAGCCGTGTGCGTGACGCGGCTTCGCCGGACATGTGACGCGACTCGCCCAGGGCCATGATGACGACGTCGGCGGTCTTCGCAGCGTCGAGTGCGGCGGCGAAACCGTCGCGCGAGTCGCCGGTGATGGTCGTGCCCTTGGCGTAGGCGAACGCGGAGCCGAAGCGCTCGGCGAGCGACGCACGGAGCGTGACGACGTCTTCTTTCTTGCCCTGGCACGACCAGCCGCCGAGCATCTCCTCGGCGTCGTCGGCGAGCGGGCCGATGAGGGCGATGCGGGCGTTGGCAGCGAGCGGCAGGACGGGTTTGCCTCCGCTGGTCGCGTCGTTCTTGAGCAGCACGAAGGACTGCTCGGCGGCTTCGCGAGCGAGGGCGATGTATTCGGGCTTGAGCATCGCCGCGGCCTCGGCGTCGGCGTTGACGTACGGGTTCTCGAAGAGGCCGAGCTCGAACTTGGCGCGGAGGATGCGGCGGACGGAGGCGTCCACCGCCTGCTCGCTCACCTTGCCGGCGCGGACGAGGCCGGGCAGTTCGGCGGCGTAGAGGTTCGCCTGCATGTCCATGTCGACGCCGGAGGCAAAGCCCTTCAGCGCGGCGGTGCGATCGTCGAGGGCGATGCCGTGCGGGATCAGCTCGGTGATGCTGGTCCAGTCGCTGACGACGAAGCCGTCGAATTTCCACTCGTCACGGAGGATGCCGGTGAGCGTGTGGTGATTGGCGGACGTCGGGACGCCGTTCAGAGCGTTAAACGCGCTCATGAAGGTGACGACGCCGGCGTCGGTGGCGGCCTTGAACGGCGGCAGATACACATCCCGCAGCACGCGTGCGGAGATGTCGACGGTGTTGTAGTCGCGGCCGCCCTCGGCTCCGCCGTAGGCGACGAAGTGCTTCGCGCAGGCGAGGATGGAAGTCGGCTGCGCGAGGTTTCCGGTGCCGATGCCGCCTTGGTAGCCGCGGACGGCGGCGACGGCGAGGGCGCTGCCCAGATACGGGTCTTCGCCGCTGCCTTCCATGATGCGGCCCCAGCGCGGGTCGCGGGCGATGTCCACCATCGGCGCGAACGTCCAGCGGATGCCGCCGGCGGCGGCCTCGGCGGCGGCGATGCGGGCGGTGCGCTCGATGAGGCTCGGGTTCCACGCGGCGGAAAGGCCGAGCGGCACGGGGAACGTGGTGCGATAGCCGTGGATCACGTCGAGGCCGAAGAGCAGCGGGACGCCGAGGCGGGACTTCTCGACCGCGATCTTCTGCAGCGCGTTGGTCTTGTGGGCGCCGACGGCGTTGAGCAGCGAGCCGATGCCGCCTTTATTGAGCAACGCGGTCTGATCGACCTTCACGCGATCGGGGCCGGTGGCCATGCCGTCGGAGAACTGGACGAGCTGGCCGACTTTCTCTTCGAGCGTCATGCGCTGGAGGAGGTCGTGGGCGCGCTGGTCAGGGGTCGGGGCGGCGGCGAGGGAAAGCGAAACGACCGACGCGACGAGGGGGCACACGATGGTGGCGGTGTTCATGCGAACGAAAGGTACCGTGGCTGGGCGTGTCTTGCGGTGGCGCAGTGTTCCAAGTGGAATGAAACTGGAAGAGGCGAGGGTTCGGAACAGGTTGCAGTCGGGGGCTTCCGCCGACCGGCCGGAGGCCGGTCCCACTGGTGCTTTGGGGTCGCTCGTGTTTTGCGGCGGGGACTGGAAGGCCCCGCCCCCGCTGTGGTGGTTCCGTTCGCACTGAAAACAAACAAGCCCCGCGTGGGCGGGGCTTGCGAGAGTGAACGTGTTCACGAACTCAGTTCGCGGTCGCGGTCAGCCAGACGGGCTTGGGGGCCTTGGGGTCGGTGGGGTTCACGTGGACCTTGCGGCCGGCGAAGACCACCGTGCCTTCGGCGACGGAGAAGAGGGTGTTGTCCTTGCCCATGCGGACGTTGAAGCCGGCCTTGAATGGCGTGCCGACCTGACGGACGATGATCGCGCCGGGCTTGGCGGCCTCGCCGCCGAAGAGCTTGACGCCGCGGTACTGCGGATTGGAGTCGCGCCCGTTCTTGGTCGAGCCCTGTCCCTTTTTATGTGCCATGACGAGAGTTCCTGTCGAGTCCCACCCGGGGGCAAGGTGCCTCCGGCAGGGTCGAAATACTAGGCGGGAGCCCGAAACCGGGCAAGCTCGTGGCAACCGAGCCACGAAAAGCCGCTGGAACCAGCCTTACCGCATGACCCAGCGCTGCTCGAACAGGGGCATCGCCTCGTTCACGCGGTTCATCACGTCGCCGGGGAGGCGGTAGGTCAGGCTCAGCGTCTTGCGGAGCAGTTCCTTCTTGGCCTTGCCGGTCTTGGCGTCCTTGGACTCGTAGGCCGCGGTCTCGCCGGAGAAGCCGGTGGCGAACACCGTCAGCTCGCGGGCGCTCATGTCGGGGGCGGAGAAGATCACCACGCCCTCGCGGCCGTTCTCTTCGCCCTGCAGCAGCGTGCCGAGGATCGAGATCTGGTCCTGGGCGAGCGGGTTGTCGACCTCTTCCATCACCTTGCGGGTGACGGTCTGGGGCACGTCGCGGCCGGAACGGACGATGTCGCCGTTCTCGGTGGCGAGCTCGAACAGCGGTGCGAGCAGGAGGTCTTCCTTGGTGTTGTTGACGACGCGGTAGGTGAGGAAGAAGTAGCCCTTGAGCTGGCCGTCGGGCGACTCGAACTTGGCGAAGCGGAGGTCGCCGACGCGGACATCGAACTGCCAGCGCTGGGGGACGGGGTTGGGCTCGGGGGCCATGCCGGTCAGGAAGACCGAGGCGACCACGAGAAGAACGGCGGCAAGGAAAGCGACGAGGCGGTGGGGGGTGATCGTGCGCATGCGTGTCTCGTGAGCCGTGTCGGGAATGAATCGTGAGCGGCGAAAGTCCTGTACGCTGCAACTCTCCTGCCCGTTCCGGACTTGACGCCGACCTCGACCGTTCCGGGTCCACCGGGCAGGGGAGAAGGCTAGTCTACGAGAAGAACCCGGGGCGTCAAACCCCAAACTTTCCGCAGCTCCCGCGTCCATGACCCGCTCGCTCGACCAACCCGCCGCCCGTCCGATGCCGCCCGAGGAGTTCTCGGTGGTGCGGGTTGGTGAGGACGCGCTGCTCGGCGCCGCCGAGCGACTGGTTAGCCAGGGCCTGCGCGACCGGCGCACCGCAGCCAAGAGGCTCATTGCCTCCGCTCCCGAGCACGGCATCGACCTGTCGTTTCTCTGGGCCACCGTTAAGACCCCCGCGACCCCGCCAACGCAGGTGCGTCAGGCTTGCCTCGCGGTCCCCGGCTCCGGGGCGACGGCCATGATCTTCATCTCCGAGCCCATGCCCGGGGGCGAGCCCGGCGGGCCCGACCAGGCCCGGGCCGAGCGTGTCGCCCTGCTCCGCCACGTCTCCCAGCACTTCGCGCCCGTCGGCTCCAAGGTCAAGATCCTGCAGGCTCTGCCCGATCCCGCCGACGCC
>DASVYC010000045.1:0-26200 GCA_036392375.1 Phycisphaerales bacterium | reverse complement strand
ACGGCCTGACGGACGACACAGACTTTGTGACCTTCGCCGACGCGTACAACAACTTGATGTGTCCGTGATGCATCTCTGGGTGCATCCCTGATGTGTACGCGTGATCGCGCCCGAGGGGCCGCGAGCACACGCCACTGCCCTTGACTTGTTCGGCGGGGCCCGGAAGGCCCGCTCCGATCCGTGCAACCCATGCGGACAGAAAAGACCACGCCGCCCCGGAGGGGGCGGCGTGGTGCGAGCATCTCTGGCGCGTTGCGCGGGTTGCAGCGCGAGAGACGCGGGTGGGGGAGGAGTCAGATCAGTTGGGCATGAGCACGGTGTCAACCACGTGGATGACGCCGTTGGTCGTGTCGATGTCGGTGGCGATCAGCTTCGCGTTGTCGATCTTGGCGCTGCCCTGCTCGACCTTGATCTTGACGCTCTCGCCCTGCAGCGTCTTGGCGTGACCGGCCTTGAGCGCAGCGTCGCTGAAGACGCGGCCGCTGACGACGTGGTACTTGAGCACCTCCTGCAGCTTGCTCTTGTTCTCAGGCTTCAGCAGGCTCTCGACCGTCGCCTTGTCGAGCTTGGCGAACGCCTCGTCGGTAGGGGCGAAAACGGTGAAGGGGCCGCTGCCGTTGAGCGTCTCGACGAGATCGGCCGCCTGGAGCAGCTTGGCGAGCGTGGTGAACTTGCCGTTGGCGACGGCGGTGCCGACGATGGTCTGGTCGTTGGGGAGGATCACCGTGTCGATGACATGGATGACGCCGTTGCTGGCGAGCACGTCGGTCGCGGTGACGTTGGCGTTGTCGATGGTGACCTTGCCGTCCTTGACGACGAGTTCGATGCGCTGGCCGTTGGCGGTCGCGACGGAGGTGGTGGTGACGTCCTTGGCGAGCACGCGGCCGGGGACGACGTGGTAGGTGAGAATGGCCGCGAGCTTGGCCTTGTTCTCAGGCTTGAGCAAGTCGTTGATAGTGGCGGTGCCGAGCTTCTCGAAGGCCGCGTCGGTGGGCGCAAAGACGGTGAATGGGCCCTTGCCTTTCAGGGTTTCCACAAGGCCCGCGGCCTGCAGCGCCGCGGCCAGGGTCTTGAAGTTCCCCACGCCGACCGCGGTGTCCACGATGTCCTGCTTGGCGGCCTTGTCCTTGTCGCCCTTGTACGAGGCCTTGGTGATCTTGACGTCGGACTTGGAGCCGTCGGTGCAGGAGGACTGCTTGCCGCAGTCTCCGGCGAAGGCGAGACCGGCGATCGAGGCGAGGACGAGTGCGGGGATCGAGAAGCGTTTCATGCGAGACTCCGTGGGCGCAGCGACAGCACAGCGGCGACAAGCCGCGGCGATCGCCGCGATGTGCGTGATTCCCCCCGCGCCCATCCCGAATGCACGGCGGCGGAGGTGCAGAGAGTCCGACGAGCGAGCGAAACCGGATTCGAAGCGCGGCGGGATTTTGTGAATCGAGAAGGAGTGACTTGGCCGGCACGACTTTCAGTGGGCGGCGAGGCCCCTCGGTGTGCGGGCGGGGCTTTCCAGGCCCCGTGCGCGGGGTGTCGCACGCGGGGCTTGCAAAGTCCCGCTCCCGTGAAGCGTGAAGAAAAAGAACAAGGCCCGTGTTTCCACGGGCCTTGTCACGAAAGTCAGGATGAACCGCTGTTGCTTCAACGATCGAGGATGAAGATCTCGACGCGGCGGCTGGCGGCCTTGGTGGACTTCGGGTTGGCCGAGCCGCGGCCGACGGCGGAGACGCGCGAGGAGCTCACGCCCTTGGAGGCGAGGTACTTCTCGACGGCGCGAGCGCGGGCCTCGGAGAGGGCCTCGTTGCTCGCCCACTTGCTCTTGCGGATCGGGTCGCTGTCGGTGTAGCCATCGACGCGGATGCTGTACTGGTTGTAGCGGCTGCTCTTGAGCTCGTTGGCGACCTTGTCAAGGGTCTTCTTCGCGCTGTCCTTGAGCGTGGCCTGACCGGAGGCGAAGAGCACGTCGCCGGCGATGGTCAGGCGGGTGCCCTCGCGGGTCTGATCGACACCCACCTCGCTGCCGAAGTCACCCGAGCCGCGGTTGCCGCGGGGGGCGCCGCCGCCAGCGAACTCGCTGCCGGTGGTGGGCTGGACCTGCTGCTGGGTCTGGTTGCGCTGGAGTTCGGCGATGGTGGCGTCGCGCTCGCGGAGCGACTGCTCGAGCTGGGCGTTCTTCTGGCGGAGCTCAGCGGACTCCTGCTCGGCGTCGGCAGCGGCCTGCTTGTTGTTGTTGCACCCGCCCATGCCCAGGCTGAGGGCGAGGCCGGCGGCGAGGATGCCCGCGGTGAGAACGCGCTTGAACGTGAAGAACCCTTCCATGTCCGATGCTCCGTAAGAGTGAAACTGAATCCGTTGGACGCCCCTGGCGGGCGTGAACACTCGTGTGCAAGGCACCGAAGCGTCGGGGGTTGCCGTCGTTGGGCGAGGGCTCGACCGGCGCAATCGGGCGCAACATTATCGGAGGAACGCACGGATTTCCCGCAGATTGAACGCCCAAGCGGCAGATTCCGCGGCTCGGGCGGGCCTGTCGGTTGGTGTCGGTTGGCCGCGGCCGGCATGGGGTTCGGCGGGCAGCCAAGGCGGCGTGCTGGCTTCGTCCGGTACAGTCTGGCATGACCCGAGTCGCCGCCCGGTTGCAGCCGTTTGGTACCACCATCTTCGCCGAGATGACCGCCCTGGCGAACAAGCACGGTGCCGTCAACCTGGCCCAGGGCTTCCCGGATTTCGACGGCCCGGAGGCGGCCAAGACGGCGGCCAAGGCCGCCATCGACGCCGGGGAGGCCCAGTACGCTCGGATGACGGGGGTGCCCAAACTGAATCAGGCCGTGGCGGCAGCATTCTCGGGGCGGACCGGACTGGCGGTGGACCCCGATGCCCATGTGACCATCACCAGCGGCTGCACCGAGGCGATTGCGGCGACATTCCTCGGTTTGATCAACCCCGGCGACGAGGTGATCCTGTTCGAGCCGTTCTACGACAGCTACCGGGCGTGCGTGGCGATGGCGGGGGCGCGGCCCCGGTTCGTGACGCTGCGACCGGGCATGGGGCCCGGCGGGCGGGGGTTCGGATTCGATCCCGACGAGCTGCGGCGGGCGTTCTCCGAGAAGACCCGGGCGATCCTCGTGAACACGCCGCACAACCCGACCGGGAAGGTGTTCACGCGTGCGGAGCTTGAGTTGATCGCGGGCTTGTGCCGGGATCTCCACGTCATGGCGATCACAGACGAGGTGTACGAGCACCTCATCTACGGGGGCGAGCACGTCTCGCTGGCGTCGTTGCCGGGGATGTTTGATCGCACGGTGACGCTGTCGAGCGTGGGCAAGAGCTTCAGCCTGACGGGGTGGAAGATCGGGTGGGCGATCGCACCCCAGGCGTTGTCGGCGGGGGTGCGGGCGGCCCACCAGTTCTTGACGTTCGCGACCGCGACCCCGTTGCAGCATGGGGCCGCGGCGATCATCGCGAACCCTGGGGGCGCGGTGCGCGAGTATGTCGGGTTGTTCCGTCGCAACCGCGATGTGCTCTCCGCAGCGCTGCGGGAACTCGGGTTCGGCGTGTACGACGCCGAGGGCACGTACTTCATCATGGCCGACCACAGCGCGGTGAGCCGCCGGCTGGGCGTATCGAGCGATCGGGAGCTGTGCTCCGCGCTCATCGAGCGGTACGGGGTGGCGGCGATCCCGCCCAGCGTGTTCTACGAGAACCAGGAGCACGGTCGTTCGCTGGTGCGGTTCGCCTATTGCAAGAAGGCGACGACCATCGATGAGGCGATCCGGCGGCTGGATCCAATGCGTTCGGCGTGACGGAAGCCGAGGACTTTTGCGGAGCGGCGGGGCGGAATCCGCTGAGAATCATGCCATTTTGGTTCCGAGAACTGTTTTCATGCTGCCGCTGCGGGTCGCGTGCGGTATGGTCTTCCAAGGAGGATCGCGCTGATGCCACGCTTTGTTCTTGCTCTTCCCGCCGTCGCCGGGCTTGCTGTCGGTCTCTCGGTCGCGCGCGCGGCCGAGCCTGTGCATGTTCACGGTGAGACCTTCTGCGACGGCGTCACCCACAAGGGATGCGGCAAGGCGGCGATCATGCGTCAGCGGTTCCTCGAGGGCGGCAGCCCCACCGGCGAAGGCCCGGGCTGGAACCCCGACCAGAACGTCTTCGAAGACCGGGAGGCACTCGGCGACACGGACGTTCTCAACAACAACCTCGACATCGCGATCGATCCCGCCACGAGCAACATCAGCGGCAGCAACACCATCACGCTGCAAGCGGTGAACAACATCAGCCAGTTCACCTTCATGCTGCGGAACAACTACACCGTCAGCAGCATCCTGGTGAACGGCGTGAGCGTCGCCATCCCGGCGAATCCGCCCGCCGGCAACTACGCGCGCACGATCACGTTGAACCGCGTGTATCTCGCGGGCGAGACGCTCACGATCAAGATCACCTACTCGGGCACGGCGGTCAACGTGGGCCTGGGATCGATCTTCTTCACCACCCAGAACGGCGTGCCCCTGGTGAGCAGCCTGAGCCAGCCGTACTACGCAGCGACCTGGTGGCCCTGCAAGGACGGCAATGTCCAGCAGCCCGGCGACAACATCGACAAGGCGACCTGGACGTTCGCCCTGACAACGCCAAGCAACCTGGTGGGTGTATCCAACGGCGTGTTCCAGGGCGTGGACACGCTCCCGGACGGCCGCAAGAAGTGGCGCTACCAAAGCAACCTGCCGATGGCAACCTACCTCGCGTGCTTCAGCGCGACCAACTACAACATCATCACCACGCCCTATTCGTGGACGCCTCCCGGCGGCGGAACCCCCGTCAGCTTCAACTTCAAGATGTACCTGTATCCCAACAGCGACACGGTCGCGAACCGGAACAACTGGCTGCAGGTGCTGCCGATGATGGACGCATTCCAGCCCGTGTTCGGCGCGTACCCATTCGCGAGCGAGGGGTACGGGATGTACCAGTTCCCGTTCAGCGGCGGCATGGAGCACCAGACCATGACCGGCCAGGGTGTCTTCATCACCTCGATCACCGCGCACGAACTCGGTCACCAGTGGTGGGGCGATCATGTGACGTGCCGCTACTGGAACGACATCTGGTTCAACGAGGGCCTGGCGTCGTACTCCGAGGCAATCTGGGAAGAACGCAAGGTGGGTTCGAGCGGCGCTCCCGCGTTGCAGGCGGCGATGAACGCCCGCAAGCCCGCGTCGGGAGCCGTCAGCGGCACGGTCTACAACTTCACGACCAACAACGTCAACCGGCTGTTCGACAGCGATCTGACGTATGACAAGGCCGGCTGGGTCTGGCACATGCTCCGCGGACAGGTCGGCGACGCGACGTTCTGGAACATCCTCGCCACGATCCGCAGCCAGTTCGGAGGGTCGGCGATCACGACCGCGCAGATCGAATCGCTGTGCGAGTCGGTGAGCGGACGCGATCTCACCACGTTCTTCAACGAGTGGGTGTACAACGGCGGCGCACCCACGTACGTGACCGGTTCGCAGACGTTCAACGTCAACGGCAAGAGCTACGCCCGCTTCCATATCCGCCAGTCGTCGGTGCCGACGTACCAGGTCTTCACGACGCCGATCGATGTCGCGATCGGGACCTCCGCCGGAACGGTGACACGGCGCGTGCAGCCGCTGGCGGCCACAAGCTGGTTCGTGCGCTCCATCCCGGCGCCCGCGACGAGCTTCACGCTCGATCCCAGCAACTGGGTGCTGAACTACGGCAAGACCGGCGAGAGCTACATCCAGGGCCCGCCGGTGGTACTCGATGCGGCCCCCCTGCCCGGCGCGAGTAGCGAGTTCCGCACGGCGCCCAGCAGCGTCGCGCTCACGTTCAGCGAGAACATGAACGTGTCCCCGGCAAACTTCCAGGTGCTGCGCAACGGCTCCCCGATCTCGTTCACGTACGCGTGGAACGCCACCACGCTCACCGCGACGCTCGGCTTTGACTCGCGTCTCAGCCAGGCGACCTACGCCGTAAACGTCGTCGGTGCTCCGACGAGCGCGGCGACCGCCAAGGTCCTCGACGGTGAGATCGCGACCAACGTGCCCTCGTCACTCCCCAGCGGCAACGGCCAGGACGGCGGCGCCGCGTCGTTCTCGTTCACAGTCGTGCCCGGATCGTGCCCCGCGGACCTCAACAACGACAACAGCGTCGATGACAGCGATTTCGTGTTCTTCGCCGGGTATTACGAGCAGCTTCTTACCTTCGGCGGCGACATCGACGGCGACGGCGTCACCGACGACGCGGACTTCGTGCTCTTCGCGGACGGGTACAACGCGTTGATCTGCCCGTGAGGCGGAAAGAGACGAAGAGACGAAAAGAGGAAGAGACGAAGTGGGCGAGGCATTCTGAATGGATGCCTTTCCACTCCGCCTTTCCGTCTCTCCATCCCTCAGTCTCTACTCCAACGGATTCACAAACAACCCCGTCGCCAGCTTTGGGTAGAAGAACGTGCTCTTCTGCGGCATGAGCTCGTTGGCGCGGCTGACGGCTTTCACGGCGTTCAGCGGCGTGGGGCGCACGATGACGGCCATCTGCGGCACAAAGCCCTTGCCGCCGCCGGCGCCGGTCTCCTGCCCCGCGCCGATCTCGAGCACCTCGGCGACGGTGTGCGGGAAGGCCCACTTCACGCCCAAGCCGGCGTTGAGCTTGGGCTGACAGATCTCCTCGACGATCAGGTACTGGATGATCGCGACGTCCAGTGTGCGCCACTCGCGGGGCTTGGTGGGGAACCGCTTCGCGAGTGGATCGGCGTGGCCCGGCTTGATGATGAATCCCTGCTTGCTCGCGAAGTCGTAGAGACCGAGGCGGTTCTCGCCCATCGACTCGAGCTGGTGCAGCACCTTTTCGAGCTGATGCGCGTCGCCCGCGACGGGCTCGAAGAGCAGCGTGGACGCCGCGGCACTCATGAATGCCGCGAGCGAATAGTCCTGCATGCCGCCGAGCACGCGGTGCGTCGGCCCGATGACCAGACCTGGATCGCTCATGCCGACGAGCACCATCATGCTCTTGCGTGCCGGGTGATCCGCGGGCAGCGCGCCCGCGGCCTCGAGGTGCTTGATGTAGTTGAGACCGGTGGTGTAGCGGTGGTGTCCGTCGGCGATGAAGATGTCCTCGCCGGAGAGGGCCTTCTGGTACGCAGCGATGGTGGGAGCGTCGTCCACGGTCCAGAGCTCGTGGAGCACGTTGTCCATCGGGGTTGTCGCGGTGCGATCGGGGCCGCGGCGGGCCATGATGTCGCGCACGATGCGTGTGGCGGCGCCGGATTCGTCGGCGTGCAGGCCGAAGACCGGTGAAAGCTGGGCACGCGTCGCCTTCATGAGCGCGAAGCGGTCTTCCTTGGGCCCGCTGAAGGTTTCTTCGTGCGGCAGCACGCCGCCGCCGGCACGGGGGCCGAAAGGGACAGCATCAGTGGTGATCGCCATCCCGCAGCGCTGCACGGTCTGCGGCGTTCCCGCGACGTTGAACTGAAAGGTCTGGCGGTAGGCGAACATCGCGGGCGTTCCGCGGCGTTGCAACGTTCCGTCGGCGATCCACTTGCGGTACTGGTTTCCCGCCGCTTCGTACGTCTCCGGCGGTCCCAGCTCCTTGGCGGGCACGTGCGGCAGGTCGATCGCGACGACGTTGCCCGCGTGGCGTTGAAGGAGCTTCTCCTTGCCCTTGAGATCAAGAACGTCATAGGGCGGGGCGATCAGATGCGAGAGCTCGGCGGTGTTGGTGTACTGGACCGCGCGGAACGGATAGACGTTGGCCATGGCGAACTGTAGCGAGCGGCGCAAGAAAAACACCGCGGCGCGGGCCGCGGTGTGGGTACAGAAGCAGGGCGTGGTCGCGGGGAACACCCCGGCGATCACAGGCGAGCGCGGATCTTGTCCAGGAACGTCCGAGCCGCCGTCTCGCTGCCCGCCGGGCCCACATCGACCGTCACGTCGGTGGAGTTCTCGGTGCGCTTGTCGAGCACCACATTGATGCCGGACTTGTCGGCGGACTTGGTCTTCACGATGCCCTTGAGCACGTCCTTGGACTGCTCGATCACCGTGTACTGCATGTCGCCCGAGGCCGCGACGGCGGCGTTGTACGCGCGATCGAGGTTGCCGTCGACCGTGGTCGACAGGCGACCGGTGATGCGGTTCCACGAGATCTCGGCGGTGCCGTTGCCGGCGGGCGTGGTGGAGCAGCCGGCGAGGCCCGCGAGCGCGACGGTGGCCAGGGTGAGGGCGGCAAGGGTGCGGTTGATGCGGTTGGTCTTCATGTGGTTTGTTCCTTCTCTCGATGAACGCGGGTTCCTGACGTCGAAGCGTACACGGGCTCGCGGCGGTGCGGAGATCGCTCGGATCGCCAGTTGCTGATCACCAGTCCAGCGGCCGGAGCCAGGCGCGGGCCAGATCCTCAACCTCGGCACGCAGTTCGAGCGACGAGGCGGACAGGACGCCGCTTGTGTTCAGCTCGCCGAGGCGGCCGCACCAGACGCCGTCGGCGGCGAGCGCGGCGACCACGCGCGAGGCGTCGCTCGCCGCGACCTCAAGCACGTAGCGACTCGGGCTCTCGCCGAACGCGGCCGCCGTGAGATCGGTGTGGACCTGCGACAGGTCCAGCGATGCCCCGATCGGGGCCTTGGGCGTGCTGCCCGCGATGAGCATCTCGGCGACGGCGCAGAGCAGCCCGCCGTCCGAGACGTCGTGCGCGGAACGGACGACGCCGGACTGCATGAGCTTCGCTACAGCGTGGGCGCTCTTCGGCCCAAGGTGTAGATCGGTGCGCGGGATGGCGGGGTCGATCGCGGCGTCGGATGCGTGCACGGACCGGGCGAGCTGCTGGTAGTGGCTGCCGCCCATCTCGCTGGTCGTGCGCCCGACGATCAGCAGCGCGTTCCCCGCCTGCTTGGCGTCCATGGTGACGCATTTGGTGACGTCGCCGACGATCGCGAGACCGGTGATGAGCAGTGTGGGCGGTATCTCGATGACCCGCTGGTTGCCCTGCTCATCCGTGTACCGCAGCTGGTTGTTCAGGGAGTCCTTGCCGCTGACGAACGGCGTGCGGTACGCCTTGGCGCCGTCATAACACGCCTCCGCCGCCCGAACCAGCGACGCCAAGTTGCGCGGCTCCGCGCAGCTCGGCCAGCAGAAGTTGTCCAGGATCGCGATCCGCGACGGATCAGCCCCAACGCACACGAGATTCCGCACGCACTCATCGATCGCGGCGAGCGTCATCAGGTACGGATCGCCGCCGTTGTCGGGGTGCCCCATCCCAGTCTGCAGCCCGCTCGAGATCGCGATGCCGCGAGTGTGCGACGCCAACGGCTGCAGCACCGCCGCATCCATCGGCCCCCGCGTCAGCGGCCCGCCCAACGGCTTGATGACCGTGTTCCCCTGCACCTCGTGGTCGTACTGCCGGATGATCCAGTGTTTCGAGGCGATGTTGGGGTGGGAAAGCAGGCGGAGGAGAAGTGGTGCAGTGGGGGAGAGGGGCAGTGGGGCAGTTCTGCCGACGGTCGCCGCTCCACTGCTCCGCTGCTCCACTGCCCCACTCCAAATTGCCTCCCGCGTCGGCGTCGGAATCCCATCATGCAAGAACGCCATCGGCAGCCGACCGACTTCCAGCTCGTGGTAGCGGAGCACCAGATCCGCGCCGGGCGTGCCGAACTCGCCGAGGTCCGCGAGCTCCACCGATTCCTCGTCGCAGATCTTCTGCAGTGCCGCCAGGTTCTTCGGCGGCACCGCCAGCACCATCCGCTCCTGCGCCTCGCTGATCCAGATCTCGGTGTACGAAAGCCCCGCGTACTTCAGCGGCGCCCGATCGAGCTGCACCGTCGCCCCGATCTTCCCGCCCATCTCGCCAACCGCAGACGAGAAACCGCCCGCGCCGCAGTCCGTCATGCCGTGATACAGCGGCCCGCCCGCGGCATCACGAGCCCGCAGGATCGCATCCAGCGTCCGCTTCTCCTCGATCGCATTCCCGATCTGCACCGCATGGCTGAACTCATCAGCGTGCGTGTGCTCCATCTCCGCGCTCGAGAACGTCGCGCCGTGAATCCCGTCGCGTCCCGTGCGTCCACCCAACGCGATGATCCGATCGCCAGGCTTCGCCGCACCCTTCACAAACGCACGTGGGATCAACCCGACACAGCCCGCGAACACGAGCGGATTGCCGATATGCCGATCATCGAAGTACACCGCACCCGAGACGGTGGGGATGCCCATCCGGTTGCCGTAATCGCGGATGCCGCGGACGACTTCGGTGAGCGTCTGCCGCGGCGGCAAGCAGCCCGGCGGCAGAGAAGCGACGTCCGGAGTCGCCACGCAAAACACATCCGTGCTCGCGATCGGCTTCGCGCCCAGCCCCGTCCCGATGACATCGCGGATGCAGCCGCCGATGCCCGTCGCGCTCCCGCCGTAGGGCTCAATCGCCGACGGATGGTTGTGCGTCTCGACCTTGATGCACACCCCGAACTGATCGTCGAACGCGATGACGCCCGAGTTGTCCTTGAAGACGCTGAGCGTCCAATCGATACCCTCGGCGATCAACTCATGCGTCGCCGCCGCGACGGTGGATTTCAGCAGATTATCGATCTCAACCGTCCCGTCGGGCAGGATCGTGTGCCCGGGGCGAGCGTGGAATGACAGTGGATCATGGCGGCCCGCCGCGCCGTCTTTCCCTGCTCCACTGCCCCCCTGCTCCACTGCTCCACTTCGATACCGAATCCTGCTCTTCAACGTTTTGTGCACACAATGCTCCGACCACGTCTGCGCGATGGTCTCGAGCTCGATGTCGGTCGGGTCGCGGCCCAGCGTGCGGTACTCGTCCCGCACCGCACGCATCTCGTCCAGGCTCAGAAACAGGTGCGCCTCGCGCGACATCTTCATGAGCTGGTCGTCGTTCAGATCGCGGATCGCGATGTGCCGCAGCTTGGGCGTGTACGCGTGGCCCTTCGGCAGGCTTGCGGGGACGAACGGCGTGAAGTGGGCGGCCTGGATCGCGGGGTTGAACAACAGGCGGCGGGCGAGCAGTTCGGCCTCGGACTTGTTGCATCCCTCGAGGTCGTAGCGGCTGCCGGTCGAAACAGCCAGGGCCCGGTCCTTGGGCCATCGCAGAAGGTCGCGGATGCCAAGCTCGACAGACTGTGCCGCGGGGTCCATGACACCCGGGAGCGGATGCACCTCCACGAGCGGACCCGCGGCGGGCGATGCGCCGACAGTTGAGTTCTCGGTAACGGGATCCGCGAGCAGCGAGCGTGCGACGCGGTCGAGCTCGTCACTCGTGAGCGCGGCCTCGATCAGATAGACGCGTGCCGAGCGCACGCTTCCCACGGCGAGCCCGAGCCCCTTGGCGCTCTTCGCCACGCTGTGGCCGCGGGCGTCGAGAGAATCGGTGCGCGGACGGACCTCGACACGGTGCACGCGGACGGACGCATCCGGTTGATTTTGCGCGTGATGCACCTCGATCGGCGTGCGGGCGGTCCCAGCGGCGGAGGGAGTCGTGCTCACGGACCCAGTGTAGGAAGAAGATGAACCACAAGAGGCTCAGAGGCACAGACAGACACGAGAATGCGGCTCAACTGGAGGGGCTCCAGGGCCTCAAAGATCAAGGGCGAAGGCTCGGAAAATGCAAGGCGATGCAGGAACGTCGGTCGCTTGAATCGCTTCGTGTCCAATCTCCTCTCTGTGCCTCTGTGTCTCTCGTGGTTTATCCCTTTCGATCCCTTCGAGTTCTTTGAGTTGAATGATCCCCCACGCGACTCAACCCCGGCTCGACCCGTACCATGCGTCCCCGGTACACTCGCGCCATGGCTGATGCCGCTGCCAAGCTCGATCTCGACGAGTCCTCGCGGAGCGAGGGCGCGCACCTCTTCGAGGTGGCGTGGGAGGTGTGCAATCAACTCGGCGGCATCTACCAAGTCATCCGTTCGAAGCTGCCCTTGATGATGGAGCGCTGGGGCGATCGCTACACGCTCATCGGGCCGTACAACGAGGCCAAGGCGAGCGTGGAGTTCGAGGAAACGCGCCCCGCGGGTTGGATCGGCCGCGCCATCGAGCAGCTCGCGCAGCAAGGCCTGAAGGTCCACCACGGGCGCTGGCTGGTGCCGGGACGGCCTCGGGTGCTGCTGATCGAGCACTGGGTCTCGCCCAGCAAACTGGGCGAGATCAAGTACGGCTTGTGGGAGCACCACCAGATCGAAACGCCAGGGACGGACTGGCTCATCGACGGCGTGGTGACCTTTGCAGACGCCACGCGCCGGTTGCTGGAGGCCTTGTGCGAGCACCGCAACGCCACGGGCGGGTCGGCGGCGGTCACGCCCGGCGCTACGAAGACCTCGCCGCGGGTGCTGATCGCCCACTTCCACGAGTGGATGGGCGGTCTCGCGATCCCCATGGTGCGGCGGCAGAACCTGCCCGTCGCCACGGTCTTCACGACGCACGCGACACTCCTGGGCCGGTACATGGCCTCGGCCCTCGACAACTTCTACGACCGTCTCTACGAGTGGAACGACGCGGAGTGGGCCAAGAAGTTCAACATCGTCACCCAGCACAAGATGGAGCGAGCGTGCGCCCACGGCTCGCACGTCTTCACCACCGTCTCGTCGGTGACGGCCGAGGAGTGCGCGGCCCTCTTGGGCCGCCCGGTCGACGTGGTCACCCCCAACGGCCTGAACGTCGCCCACTACAACCTCGCGCACGAGCAGCAGCAGGCCCACGCAAACTACAAGGACCGCATCCATCAGTTCGTGATGGGCCACTTCTTCCCGAGCTACTCCTTCGATCTCGACAAGACGCTGTACTTCTTCACCTCGGGCCGGTACGAGCCTCGGAACAAGGGCTTTGACGTCTGTCTGGAATCGATGGCGCGGCTCAATCTCGAGATGAAGGCAAACCGGATCGACAAGACCGTGGTCTTCTTCATCGTGACCAGCAAGGCGACGCGAAGCCTGAACCCGCTCGCGCTCGAGAAACGCGGCGTGATGAACGAACTGCGTCGCGTGTGCGAGAACATCACCGAGGGCGTCGCCGGCAAGCTGTACAAGCGTGCCGCGGCGGGGGAGAAACTCCGCCTCGACGATCTGCTCGATGAGTACTGGACGCTCCGTTACCGGCGCACCCAGCAGGCGATGAAGCAACACTGCCTGCCGATGGTGGTGACGCACATCCTCGAGAACGACGCCGATGATCCCGTGCTCGCCCAGCTCCGCCAGCTCGGCCTGATCAACCGCCCCGAGGACCCGGTCAAGATCGTCTATCACCCCGAGTTCATCAACCCGGCGAACCCGCTGTGGGGCATCGAGTACGACCAGTTCGTGCGCGGCTGCCACATGGGCTTGTTCCCTGGCAGCTACGAGCCCTGGGGCTACACGCCTCTGGAATGCATCGCCATGGGCGTGCCCAGCGTGACCAGCGACCTGGCGGGCTTCGGGCGGTACGTGGCCGAGCATCACCTCGGGCATGACGAGTGGGGCCTGACAGTGCTGCGCCGCCGCGGGCGGAGCATGCACGACGCGGCGGCCGACCTGACGGCCCGGCTGCTGGACTTCTGCCGCATGGACCGACGCGAGCGGATCGCGCTCCGCAACGCCGTAGACCGGCGGTCGTGGGACTTTGACTGGTCCCACCTGGGCCCGGCGTATCACGAGGCGCACGACAAGGCCGTGGAGCGGTTCTTCGCGGGAGGCGTCGGCGGGGGCGGGCTGTCGGGCCTGCTGGGTGTGGCGTCGTGAGCGCGGGCGAGAAGAAGATGGTCCGCGTGGAGCTGTACACCGACGGCGCCTGCTCCGGCAACCCCGGCCCGGGAGGCTGGGCGTACATCCTGCGGCACCCCGCCAGCGGCAAGGAACGCGAGCAGGCCGGGGCCGAGATCGAAACCACCAACAACCGCATGGAGTTGATCGCGGTCATCCGCGGACTTGAAGCCCTCAAGGAGCCCGCCGAAGTGGACATCTTCAGCGACTCCCAGTATGTGCTCAACGGCCTGAAGGAATGGATGGAGTCCTGGAAGAAGCGCGGCTGGCGCACCGCGGACAAGAAGCCCGTCAAGAACCGCGAGCTCTGGGAAGAGCTCGACGCCCTCAAGGGCAAGCACGTGCTTCGGTTCCACTGGATCCGCGGCCACAACGAGCACCCCGAGAACGAACGCTGTGATCAACTGGCTGTCGCGGCGCGCGAGGCGATCGTCCGCGGCGGCTGATCGGACGCAAGCGAGGAACACGTGATCTCACACCGAAAGAACCGTGGACGACGACGCGGGCTTCGAGTGGTGGTGCTGGGCCTGATCGCCGCGTTCATAATCGCGGAGCTGGTGGCTCGTTTCGGGCTTGGGCTCGGCGATCCGCCGCTGTTTGTGAGAGACGACACCGTCGAGTACCTGATCAAGCCCGGGACGTACCGGCGCTTCGGGCACGCGATCTCGATCAATCGCTGGTCGCAGCGTTCGCCGGAAATCGACGCGAACAAGTCGGATCCCAACGAGCTGCGCGTGCTGGTGATCGGAGACAGCGTCGTGAACGGCGGGGCCTTGCTTGACGACTCCCAGATCGCGACGCGGCTGCTGGAGGATGCGCTGCGGGCGGAGCTGAGCCGTCCGGTGCGGGTGCTGAACATCGCCGCTGGGAGCTGGGGGCCCCAGAACCAGCTCGCGTACCTGGAGAAGTTCGGCACATTCGGCGCCGACGCCGCCGTGATCGTGTGGAGCAGCCACGACGCGTGGGACGTGCCACGATTCGACGGCTTGCGGGATGATCAGCCCGAGCAACGCCCGCTGCTGGCGGTGGGGGAGTTGGTTGGTCGGTACGTGCTTCCCCGACTGCGGACACGCGCTGCGGCCCCCGGGCCCACGGACGAGGACTTTGCGGCGGCTCTGCGCAGCGCCGGGTCGCTCGTCGCACACCTCAAGGCTCAAGGAGTGCCGATCGCGATCGTGCTGCACGACACCCGGGGAGAGATCGAGGGAAAACCCGCCGACGCGTCGCTCGAACGCGGGCGTCGCCAGCTTGCGGATCTTGTTTCGGCCCAGGACATCCCGGTGCTGCGGACCCGGGACCGGCTCGAGCCCGGCCTGGCGCGGGGCGAACCGGTGTTTCAGGACGACATCCACCCCACCGCGACCGGCCAGGCGCTCGTAGCTCGGTCCCTGCGAGACGCGTTCGGCCTCTTGCGTCTGCCCACCGGGCCCGCGTCGCCCTGATCGTGCCAGATCACGCAGGAGCACCCTCGGTCCGTTTATTCCGTCTGAACCGTGCGGGGGACATGCGGCGTGCGCAACGTTGGTCGGGATCGATCCGGCGAGCGAAGCCGATCGGGCGGCTGTCCGATCCTCAGACAGCCTGAGCGCGCCGATGCGACGGGCATTGAGGAGCGGCACCGTGGATCTGAACACGATTCTGAAGACGGCCTTCGAGGCGGATGCCTCCGACGTGCACCTCATCGCCGGCCAGCCGCCGATGTGCCGCATCCATCAGGTCATGACCCGCATGGACTTTCCGGTCATCACGCCGGAAGTCGCCCGGAAGTTCTTCGAGCAGATGGCGCCGAAGGAGACGCAGGCCACGTTCGACCGCCAGAAGGACGCCGACTTCTCGTACTACGTCGAGGGGCTGAGCCGCTACCGCGTGAACGCCCACAGCCAGCGCGGTCAGATCGGCCTCGCGATGCGCGGCATCAAGACGAAGGTCCCGCCGCTCGCCAAGCTCAACCTCCCCGAGGTCATCGCCCGCCTGACGTATCTGCCGCGCGGCCTGGTGCTCGTGACCGGCGACACCGGCTCGGGTAAGTCGACCACACTCGCCGCCATGATCGAGGCGATGAACCAGCGCTACAAGAAGCACATCATTACTCTCGAGGACCCCGTCGAATACATGTTCGAGAGCAAGCAGTGCGTCCTCGAACAGCGCGAGCTCGGTCAGGACATGCCCAGCTTCGCCAGCGGCCTCAAGCACGCCCTGCGTCAGGACCCCGACATCATCCTCGTCGGCGAAATGCGCGACCTCGAGACCACCTCGCTGGCGATCTCCGCCGCCGAGACCGGCCACCTGGTCCTCTCCACCCTGCACACCGTCAACGCGTCCCAGACCGTGGAACGCATCATCGACATGTACCCCGCCGGTCAGCAGAACCAGATCCGCTCGATGCTGGCCAACACGCTGCAGGCGGTGGTGTGCCAGACGCTGTTCAGCCGCACCGATGCCCCGGGCATGGTGCCCGCCGTCGAGGTGCTCCTGTGCACGCCCGCGGTGCGCAACCTCATCCGCGAGGCCCGCACGTTCGAGATCCCCAACGTGATCGAGACCAACCGCGCCATCGGCATGTGCAGCCTCGACACCGCCATCGCGTCGCTGTACTTCAACGGCATGATCAGCCGCGACGACGCGATCGCTCAGGCCGCCTATCCCGACAAGCTCGATCGCCAGCTGGCGGCGTAAAGGAGAAGGCACTTGGCAACAGGCACTTGGCACTAGGAAAGCCAGGAGCCGACGTTGGGAGACTCGTACGAAACCCATGCACTAGTGCCTAGTCCCTAGTGCCCAGTGCCTGCACCCACCATGCCCAACTACCGCTACCAAGTTCGTACCAGCGCCGGTCAGACCACCACGGGCGTGGTCGCCGCCGACTCGGCCACCAGCGCGGCGGCGATCCTGCGCAACCAGGGCTCGCAGGTGCTCAGCATCTCGCTCGCCATGGGCGGTGAGCATGCCTCCGGCCTCGTGGGCAAGTTCAAGGAACTCAACGCCGGAAAGCCCACCCAGAAGCACGTCCTGGACTTCACCACCCAGCTCGCGGTCATGATCCGCGCCGGCATCAACCTCCGCGCCGCCCTCGACGGCATCGCCGAGCAGACCGAGCACGCCGGCTTCAAGCGCGTCATCGTCCAGCTCAAGAACGATGTCGAGAGCGGCAAGCAGTTCTCCGAAGCGATCGCCAAGCACCCCAAGCTGTTCGGTCCGCTGTACGTCAATATGACGCGGGCCTCGGAAATGTCCGGCTCGTTCGCCAAGATGCTCGATCGCATCGCCGGCTACATCGCGCAGCAGATCGAAACCAAGAAAATGGTCGTCGGCGCCGCGATCTACCCGGGTGTGATCGGCACACTGGCCGTCGCGGTCACGGTCTTCCTGCTCACGTTCGTGTTGCCCAAGTTCTACGCGGTGTTCGAGGGCAAGGAGGACGTGCTCCCGTGGGCGACGACGTTCCTGATGAACGTCTCCAAGTTCATGGTGTCGAACTGGCCCTACCTGCTCGGTAGCTTGGCCCTTGGCGGCGGCGGCATGTTCGCCTTCACCAAGACCGAGATCGGCGCCTTCTGGGTCGACAAGCTCAAGCTGACCATCCCGATCGTCCGCACGATGTTCCGCTCGCTGTACATCAGCCGCTCGCTGCAGACGATGGGCCAGCTCATCAACGCCGGCGTCCCCATGCTCGACACCCTCGCCATCACCGGCGAGATCAGCGGCAACCAACTCTACCACGCCATGTGGAAGAAGGTCTACAGCAACGTCAAGCAGGGCAAAAAGATCACCGGCACGCTGACGAAGGAGCCGCTGCTGCCCAAGGCCGTGAGCCAGATGATCGCGGCGGGCGAAGAGTCCGGTAAGCTCGGCGAAGTCCTCGACGAGATCAGCGCGTACTACCAGAAAGCGCTGAAGGACCACATCAAGGCGGTGACGAGCCTTATCGAACCCATCATGATCCTCGTCATGGGCGTCATCGTCGGCTTCATCGCCATGGCGATCATCCTTCCGATCTTCAAGATGAGCCAGATCGTGAAGTAGATATCCGATACTTGGTGCTGGATGCCGCACGCACGGCGCGCGTGCGGCGGCGAGGGGAGTCGCCGCTATGCGCCTCGCAGTTCGTCACCGCAATCGCAATCGTTCCACGTCCCGCGGCGGCTTCACGCTGCTGGAGACGAGCCTCGCCCTCGTGATCGTGGGTGTGGGCGTGCTCGCATTCGTCGACGCCCAAAGGGCCTTCATCGAGCAGAACAACTGGTCCAGCCGCGCCGCCACCGGGGCGCTGCTGGCCAACGAGGTCCGCGAGCTGACTCGCCGGCTGCCCAAGTACGACCCCGTGATCGGGCTGTCCGTCAGCGGGCAGCAGGTGATCGGCTGGGGCGCGGGCGCCGAGAAGGTCGTGGTCCGCGACTTCAACTGCCTCACCGACTTCGACGGCAAGATCTTCGGTCGCGATGGCAACATGCCCGGCCCGATCGCCGCCGCCGGCACCGTGGTCCCCATGACCGACGCCGACGGCGTTGTGGTGCTCGACGGCGAGGGCGAGACCAAGGCCCTGGAAGGCTGGCAGCAGAGCGTCACCGTCGAGAAGGTCGACCCGCTCAACCTCGCGACCGTCCGAGGCGACGGCTACTTCGTCGCGCCCAGCGGCACGGATCCGGGCATCCCGGTCGACCAGTTCCCGGTGCGCGTCACCGTCGTTGTGACGTACCAGGGGCCGTACGACACGCAGCCCGCGGAGGTGACGCGGCTGGTGTGGGTCGTGCCCTGATCCTGCCCAGGTCACGCCCTGAACGGGCCCGGCGGCGTCGGGAGTGTCGGGATCGGAGCGATCGAGTCACACACCAGCGAGTTGACCATGAAGTTCCCCAGCAGCAAGCCCACGCGAACCACCCGGCTCATGAGCCGCGCCGGTCGCGCCACCACGGCCCGTGAGCGCGGCGTGGCGTCGATCCTGGCCATGATGTTCCTCATCATCTTCGGCTCGCTCGCCGCCGCCATGGCGATCAGCAGCCGCGGCAACATCCGCACCGCCTCCACCCACGTGCACGTCGTCCGAGCCCTCGGCGCCGCCGAGACCGGGCTGCAGATCGCCAACGCCCGCCTCCAGGAAGCCGCCCAGCGGTTTGTCATCAGCAAGAGCAACATCACCGGCACGCTCGCGTCGCAGCTATGGAACGGCGATGTCTCCGGGGCCGGAACGGTCTCGGTGCGCGCGCCTCTGAGCTCCTACCCCGAGTCGTCCACCCCTTCGGGCCTCGCCCAGGCGATCGCCAACCGTCACGCCGCCGACCAGAACGTCATCACCGGCAAGGGCGTCTCGCAGCCCACGATCGGCAACGCGATCAGCGGCGCGGACCTCACCGAGTACGCCGCCGCGGGCTGGCTCTACACGCCCGTGGTGGGCATCGATGCGGGCGCCAACGGCACGCCCAGCGTGGGGTACAGCGTGACCTATGCGCCGCTCGCCGATGGCAAGACCATCCGCGCGATCGTCACCGGCTTTGACTTCGGCTACACCCGCGCCGGCCAGTCCGTCAGCCGCACGATCATGCAGGACTTCGAGCTCGGCAAGAAGATCAAGCAGGCGATCGTCAGCCCGTCGCGCGTGCTGCTCGGCAAGAACGTCTCGGTGCAGGGCGACATGGGCATGCGCTTCAACCAGCTCGACAAGCCCCACGCCGAGCCGCTCGTGATGCGCAGCGACTTCAAGGGCATCGACGCCGTACTCGACCAGAAGCTCGCGGATTTCTACGCGGGGCTGAAGCTCTACGACGCCGACAGCGACAACCGCCTGCGTCTGGATCACCCGCTCGAGTCCCTCGGCATCCCCTCCAACGCCAAGGACTACGACGCCAGCGGCAAAGCCGACAACGCCTTCGACGACGTGAACGACAACGGCTACATCGATGACTTCTCCATCTTCATCAAGCACTTCGACAAGAACGCCGACGGCAAGATCGCTCTCTCCGACGCCCTCCGCGCCGGCACACCCGCCGAGAACGAGACCGCCGAGTTCACCCTCGACAACAACCTCGGCCTGCTGATCGACGGCGCCAACCCCGATCGCAACAAGAACAACGTCTACGGCTACAACGACGCGAACCTCAACGGCCGCTGGGACGACGGCGAGGCGATCGCGGATGAGGACGATGTCACGCTCGGCTGGCGGGACGGCTACATCGACCGCAAGGACCGATACGGCAAGGTCACCGGCCGCCTGCTCTACAAGGCCACCCAGGCCAACTGGGTCAACAAGCTCGGTGCCGTCGTCGACGACGTGCAGGGCTCGGTGATCCCCGGATCGAACAAGGCCGCCCAGAACTTCGGCGTCAGCGACCTGGTCCTGCCGGACATCAACAACTCGACCTTCAGCGGTCAGCAGTCCGCGCTCACGACGCTCGCCGACGGCAACCCGTTCAACGCCCAGGTCGCGACCCAGCTCGGCGTCAGCACCGCCGGCCTCGCGACCTACGTCGAGACCAAGCTCAAGACCTCCACCCAGCCCCGCTTCGAGCGCGTCGACCCCGACAACAACAACGACGGCCGCCCCGACAACTACCTCACCGCGTACTGGGAGAAGAGCCCCTTCAACTCCCCGTCGTACACCGACTGCTACTACCGCCCCGTCTATCAGAACATGACGTTCAAGAACGTCCAGATCCCCGTCGGCACCAACGCTCTATTCCTCAACTGCACCTTCATCGGCGTCACCTTCGTGCGCACCACGACGGACAACACCCACGTGCTCTGGTCGGAGTACGGCAAGCAGACGATCCAGGCCGACGGCTTCCCGGGCCCGGCCGTGCCCCGCACCGTGTACGGCGACATCGTGACCGAGAACAGCTACCCCACGATGCTGCCCAACACCGCCATCCCGCCCGCGAAGATGATCCTGATGGCCAGCGTTCCAATGGACAAGGCCGACATCCCCGCGAACCAGGTCTCGCTCACGACCGGCTACAGCGCCCTGCCGAGCCCGCTCCTCATCAGCGGCCTCCGCGTCACCGACACCAAGCCGCTCTCGAACAACATCCGCTTCCACGACTGCACGATCGTCGGCTCGGTCGTCAGCGACAACCCGACCGTGTTCACCAACGTCCGCAACAAGATCCAGTTCACCGGCAAGACCAAGTTCAGCAACAAGCACCCCACCTATCCGGATGACCCGGATTACAACCCCTCCGCGACCGCGATGGCGGAGATCAACAAGAGCAGCATGATGCTGCCCGGCTACTCCGTCGACGTCGGCAGCTTCAACGCCCCCGACGACCAGAACATCCAGCTCAACGGCGCCATCATCGCAGGACTCATGGACATCCGCGGCAACGTCACCGTCGACGGCGCCCTCATCATGACCTTCGCCCCGACTCCGGGCACGGCTCCCATGGTCGACTCCGGCGGCAACCCCGTCGGCAATCCCGCGGACTTCAATCTCTCCGTCGGCTACTTCGGCGTCACCGACGGCGATCAGGAGGCCATCGATCCCGCCTCGCTCCCGATCGTCGGCGGCAAGCCCAGCGTCGGCTGGGACCTCAACGGCGACGGCCTGCCCGACCTCGGTCCCTTCGTGACGCCCACCGCCGCGCAGCTCGCCGCCGGCGCCGTCTCCGTGCCCTTCAACGGCTACGGACGCGTGCAGCTCCGTCTCAACCCCAGCATGACCCTGCCCGACGGCATCATGCTCCCGCTTTCGTTCACACCCAAGGCGCTGACGTACCGGGAGGGCAAGCCTTGAGCACCACCATGAACCATTCCCGCACACGCCGCGGCTTCAGCCTGATCGAGATGCTCATCGCGCTCACGATCACCGGCACGCTGCTGGCCGCCACCCTCAGCGCGCTGCACGCCTCGTTCCGCGCGTACAAGTTCACCACTGACTCCGCCTCCAACCACATCGTCTCCCGCATCGTCATGCACCGCATCCTGACGATGGTGCGCACAGGCGACGAGTTCGGCCCGTACCCCGCCGATGTCTACGACTCGGGCCAGAACCCGGTCACGAGCGACTTCGTCGAGTTCGTCTCGTTCGTCGACGAGGCGACCGCGACCCGCAAGATCACCCGCATCGAGAAGCGCGACGCGCTCTCGTCCGAGCAAGGCCCGCACACCCTTTACTACGTGCTCAAGACCTACGTCAACGGCACGCTCACCGACACACACCAGAGCCCGCTGCTCCAGGGCGTGAAGGACGCCAAGTTCGTGCTCGAGTACGACATCGGACCGCGCCTCAAACGTGCGACGGTCGACTTCACGATCGATCCGGCCACCACCGCCAACACCGACCTCCACACCGAGCTGTCGGCTCCCACGGTGCGAATGGTCTCAAGTGTTGTGCCCCGTCGACTTGAGATCATCGAGGAATAGCCCATTCCGCACCGATCTCGTCGGCAACCCATTCCGGGCGTTGCCTCGCGCGGTATCCTCTGCCCATGGAATGCCGGAGCTTGCGAACCTTGGTGGGCGGCTTGATCGATTACGCCGGGCTCTTCCCGCCCGCGAAGCTGCCCATGACCGCCGCGGTCGAGGCGTACGCCCGGGCGATCCGCGGCGAGCACGAGTGGATGCTGTCGCGATTCGTTTGCCCCGCCGCTCGCCTGGCCGAGTTCGGGGCGCTCGCCGCGAGCATGATGCCCGGCACACACGCGACCAGCGGCTACCGCGAACAGGCCGCCATCGGCGAGCCTTGGCGGATCTCGGCACTGGTGGAATCGACCGACGATCTCGAGCTCGTTCACCGCTTCAACGACGTCCACACGCGTGAGGACGCGGGCCAAGCCGAGGTCGACGTCATCGAGGTCAAGGTGAGCCGCGCCGACGACGTGGACGCGATGCTCGACGCGATCCCCGAAGACATCTTCCCCTTCTTCGAAGTCCCGCCCGCCGACCAACTCCCCGGCGGCGACCCCCGCGGCTTCCTCGCCGCACTCGCCGGCAACACCTGCGGCGCCAAGATCCGCACCGGCGGCATCGCCGCCACCGCCTTCCCCACCCCGCTCGCAGTGGGGGAGTTCATGGTCGCCTGCCGCAACTGCGAAATCCCCTTCAAAGCCACCGCCGGCCTCCATCACCCCGTCCGCGGCGACTTCCGCTTGACGTACGAGAAGGACAGCCCCTCCTGCACCATGCACGGCTTCCTCAACGTCTTCGTCGCCGGCTGCTTCGTCTTCACCCACGGCATCCGCGCCGAAGACGCCGCCCAGGTCCTCTCCGACACCGACCCCAAAGCCTTCATCTGCACCGACCAAGGCCTGACCTGGCGCAACCACGTCCTCGACATCACCGAAATCGCCCGCACCCGCGAAGCCTTCGCCCTCACCTTCGGCAGCTGCTCCTTCGACGAACCCGTCGAAGACCTGAAGCGCCTCGGCCTGCTGTGAAGAATCACCACAGAGGCACAGAGACACAGAGAGGGGCATTTGTCCAAGGCACTCAATGCCTTGACCCAAATGTCTCTCTCCGTGTCTCTGTGTCTCCGTGGTGAATTGCCTTGTACACTGCGACCAGCGAGGAACCATGTACTTCAAGCCTGACGACACCCACAACCCCGATCTCCAATCCTGGGTCGAATCCGCCAACGACCCCGCCTCCGATTTCCCCATCCAGAACCTCCCCCTCTGCGCCTTCGAGGTCACCCACGGCGAGGGCGAGCACCGCCACTCCCACGCCCACCCCGGCGTCGCCATCGGCGATCAAGTCCTCGACGTCGGCATGCTCGTCGAATCCGGCTGGATGGACCGCGAAGCCCCCGAAGACCTCATCGACGCGCTCCAGCAGCCTTACTGGTTCGGCATCGCCCGCTCACCACGCCTCGTCCACGACCTCCGCGTCGTGCTGCAACGCTTCCTCGCCGCGGGCGCGGGAGGTGGCCAACAGATCCGTCGCCTCCGCGACAAGGCCGTGCGCCCCCTCGCCGAAACCAAGCTCGTCCCGCCACTCCCCATCTTCAACTACACCGACTTCTACGCCTCGGTCCATCACGCCACCACCGTCGGCAGCATGTTCCGCCCCGACAACCCGCTCCTCCCCAACTACAAGCACGTCCCCATCGGCTACCACGGCCGCGCGTCCTCCATCGTCATCAGCGGCACACCCATCACCCGCCCCAAAGGCCAGCAGTCACCGCCCGATTCCGATCCCAGCGCCGGCCCGTCCTTCGGCCCCTGCAAACTCCTCGACTACGAACTCGAAGTCGGTGCCTACATCGCCCGCGGCAACGAACTCGGCGAGCCCGTCCCCATCGCCCTCGCCCACGACCATCTCCTCGGCCTCTGCCTCGTCAACGACTGGTCCGCTCGCGACATCCAGAAGTGGGAGTATCAACCCCTCGGACCCTTCCTCGCCAAAAACTTCGCCACCAGCATCTCGCCCTTCATCGTCACGATGGACGCTTTGCGTCCCTTCCGCCGCAGCGCGATGGAACGTCCCTCAGGCGACCCCCAACCCCTGTCCTACCTCTCCGACCCCGACGACCAATCCCACGGCGGATTCGGCATCACCCTCGAAGCCTTCCTCCTCACCGAGCAGATGGAAGCCAAAGGCCTCCCGCCGCACCGCCTCAGCAAGGGCAACTTCAAAGACATGTACTGGACCTTCGCCCAGATGCTGACCCACCACGCCAGCAACGGCTGCAACCTCCAACCCGGCGACCTCATCGCCAGCGGCACCGTCAGCGGCCCAACCCCAGACAGCCGCGGCTGTTTGCTGGAGTTGACCTGGGACGGAGCAGGCGCGGACGGCAAGCCCAAGCCACGCAAGCCAATCCAATTGCCGACCGGCGAAACCCGCACCTTCCTCGCCGACGGCGACACGGTGATCTTCAAGGGCGTCTGCGAACGCGACGGCTGGAGGAAGATCGGGTTTGGGGAGTGCAGGGGAACGGTCAGGGATTCAATGGCCTGAATGAAAGCGATGGTCAGCACCGAGTCCGCCGGGCTAGGTGCGTTGAGCAGAGTGAGTCGATTGACAAGATGGCGGGCTTCCATCGGGGAGCTATGCTGTCATGATCGTCCTGGGTGTGGGAACGTTCAAAGCGAGCCACTAGGCGAGTGCCATGAAGAAGGAAGCAAAGCTCCTCTTTGACAAGGCAATGAACTCACTTGTGCTTTCCATTGATCACTTCAACCGCCCCTGGGATCGAGGTCGCACTGACGCGGTATTGATTTTTCTGAATCATGCCTTTGAGATGTTGCTCAAAGCAGCTATCTTGCATCGGGGCGGTCGCATTCGAGAGAAGCGAGAGAAGCAAACTATCGGATTTGATGCATGTGTTCGGAGATCGCTGTCGGGGCAGTCGTCCTTCTTGACTGACGAGAAAGCGATGACCCTGCAGACAATAAACAGTCTTCGTGATGCGGCAGAACACCATCTCGTCGATTTGTCGGAGCAACACCTGGCCATCCAGATGATGGCAGGTTTGACGATGTTTCGTGAAATCTGTGGCTCTGTATTCGGTAAAGATGTGTCCAGTACCTTGCCAAAGCGAGCTATCGCGGTATCCACGACTGCGCCTGTGGACATCGCCACGTTGTTTGCTCACGAGATTGACGAGGTGCGAAAACTCTTGAAGCCTGGCAGGCGAAGGGTACTAGAAGCTCAGGCCAAGCTCCGTGGGCTCGCGATCGTCGAGAGTTCCGTGCATGGGGTGAGGGTTCAACCCAGCGAAGGCGAGCTCGCGGAACTTGGCAAAGCTGCGGCCGCGGGAAAGCCGTGGGACGCGATGTTCCCGGGAATCGCCTCGATGAGTTTCACGTCAAGGGGCTTCGGACCCAGCTTGGATCTTCGGTTTTCCAAGAAGGATGGGATTCCGATTGTCATCGTTCCGGAGCACACGCCCGGTGCAGCAGTAGTGGCGATCAAGCGCGTAAATGAGCTGGAGTTCTACAGTCTTGGGCGGGATCAAGTCGCTGCAAAGATCGGCCTTTCGGGGCCAAGAACTACTGCGTTGATTCGCTACACGGGAATCAAGGGAGATTCAGAGTGCTTCAAAAGAATTCAGCTCGGATCTGCGTTCTTTGACAGGTACTCGCAAAAAGCGATAACCCGACTTCTTGAGGAGAAGCGCCGGGTCGACATGGCAGAAGTTTGGGCACGGTGTGGCAACGCGAACGCATCGAAATAGCAGGAGCGTGGCATCACCCGCTTGGCGGGGTGGCATCAACCTCGTGCCACTGACCTTGCTCTGAAGGTCAGTGCCTCCGGCGTTCCGATCCCGACCGATGTCGCGCACAAAGCTGACGCTTAGCGCACAGACGCGTCGCTGCAACAACCGCCAGCCAGCGATTTCCTCTCCCAATCCCAGGCCGCACAACCCCTTCCACTCAATCTCTTCGTCTCTCCGTCTCTTCCCCACTTCCCCCCTTGAATCATCTACCCGACTCGTGGGAAACTACCCACCATGTCGGTTCTCCCCTTCACCCCGCTCACCATCACCCCGCGCCCCACGGAATCACGGCACCTTATCTCCCCCTCCCAGAGGGAGGGGGC
>DASVYC010000044.1:0-35637 GCA_036392375.1 Phycisphaerales bacterium | reverse complement strand
CCGCGCCCTCGAGCAATCCATCCTCGCGCTCCTCGCCGAGCGCCCCAAGTCCGCCACCATCTGCCCGAGCGAAGCCGCCCGCCGCGTCCGCCCCGACGACTGGCGCGACTGGATGGAACCCGCGCGCCAAGCCGCCCGCCGCCTCGTCGAGCAAGGCCGCATCGAGATCACCCAGTCCGGCCGCATCGTCGATCCCAGCACCGCCAAAGGCCCGATCCGCCTCCGCCTGCCGCGCTGAAACACACCCGCTCGCCGCACGCAAACCTCCGCAAAAACCCGGAGATTCCGCACATTTGCCACCGATTGCGGACGCGCATATCGTGACATCCGGTTGGCCTGATTTCCCTGCATGAGGAATCGACCCATCGGCGTCGGCGGCGTTTCCCGCCGATTCCTTCGCGGCGCCCGGCCCTTGCCGCGCGTCAGCCACAAGGAGGCCCAGCCGTGGCCACCACCATTTCCGCCGCCGTCACCCCGTCCAAGAGCTACCTCAGCAAGCTCGACCTTTCCGCGCATCGCACCTTCTTCAACTTGTCTCCCGCCGAGCTCGTCCAGCGCGCCGTCGCCGCTGGCGAAGGCACCCTCGCCGCCAACGGCGCCCTGGTCTGCATGACCGGCGACCGCACCGGCCGCAGCCCCAACGACAAGTACCTCGAAGACACTCCCGGCATCCACAACAACATCTGGTGGGGCAAGGTCAACAAGCCCATCACTCCCGAGAAGTTCGACGCCGCCCTCAAGATCGCCGTCGATCACCTCAACACCCGCCCCCAGAACTACGTCTTCGAAGGCTTCGTCGGCGCCGATCCCAAGTACCGCCTCGGCGTGAGAGTGGTCACCGAGCAGGCCTGGCACAGCCTCTTCTGCTCCACCCTCTTCATCCGCCAGGGCAGCAAAGGCGCCGGCCCCGTCACCAAGCCCTTCGCCCACGACTGGACCGTCATCAACGCCGGCCGCCGCCGCCTCACCAAAGAAGAAATGGCCGCCTTCGGCGTCACCAGCCCCGTCCTCATCCTCCAGTCCCTCGAACGCAAGACCGTCGTCATCCTCGGCACCGAGTACGCCGGCGAGATGAAGAAGTCGTTGTTCTACGCCATGAACTACGACATGCCCGACGTCAACGTCTTCCCCATGCACTGCTCCTGCAACACCGACATGCAGGGCCAGAACGCCGCACTCTTCTTCGGCCTCAGCGGCACCGGCAAGACCACCCTCTCCGCCGACCCCCACCGCAAACTCATCGGCGACGACGAGCACGGCTGGAGCGATCACGGCGCCTTCAACTTCGAAGGCGGCTGCTACGCCAAGTGCATCAAACTCTCCAAAGAGGGCGAGCCCGAGATCTGGAACGCCATCAAGTTCGGCTCCGTCCTCGAGAACACCGTCATCGACCCGGTGACCCGCATCCCCGATTACGACTCCGCCAAGATCACCGAGAACACCCGCGTCACCTACCCCGTCGACTACATCGACAACGCCCTCATCCCCAGCGTCTGCGGCCACCCGAAGAACGTCATCTTCCTCACCGCCGATGCCTACGGCGTCATGCCGCCAGTCAGCAAGCTCACCCCCGAGCAGGCGATGTACTACTTCATCAACGGCTACACCTCCAAGCTCGCCGGCACCGAGGCCGGCGTCACCGAGCCCCAGCCCAACTTCAGCCCCTGCTTCGGCGGCGTCTTCCTCCCCCGTCAGCCCGTCAGCTACGCCAAGCAGCTCGCCGAGAACATCAAAAAGCACGGCACCAACGTCTGGCTCCTCAACACCGGCTGGACCGGCGGCCCCTACGGCACCGGCTCCCGCTTCAAACTCGCCTACACCCGCGCCTTCGTCACCGCCATCCTCGACGGCTCACTCGCAAAGGCGGAATACCAGACCGACCCCGCCTTCGGCCTCCACATCCCCAAAGCCGTGCACGACGTCCCCAGCGACGTCCTCATGCCGCGGAACACGTGGAAAGACCCCAAGGCCTACGACGCCCAGGCCGCGAAGCTGGCGAAGGGCTTCCGCGAGAACGACAAGCAGTTCGAAATGCCCGAAGCCGTGCGTGCGGCGGGGCCGAAGGTGTGAGCTGACTCGCGCGTGAGGAACAATCCGTGAATGAACCACCGGCCCCGCGAAAGCGGGGCCGGTCGCGTTGGGGTCGGATTCTCGCGAACGTCGGAAACTACAATGCTCACCGATGAAGGACGCGGACTTTTTCATGCGCCTCGTGGAGGGTTCGCACGACACTCGCATCTTTGACTGCAAGGCGGGAATGCGAGTGCGGAACCCGATTCGTGACGACCTGTTGGTCATCACCGCAGATCCACCTCTTCCCATTGGTCCAGAAGACGCGACCGAAGCCACCGCAATCCTCGCGACGCGCTATCGCGGCGCCACCCTGTTCCCGCCCCGGGTTTGGCCGATTGATGTATACGTCATTTCCGTTCATGCGGGCGTCGAACTCTCACCGCACCGCGTCCTTCAACCCACCGAGTACGTCCTCGCGATGTGGGGCGTGCTCTTCCCGACATTCGAACAGGCAGCCCTGAGCATTGAGATGGGTTGAAGACCCGCGTTTCGACCGACTCGTGTCGTGCAGAGACCAGTGACCGCAGCGACCGAGTTCGTTGTGGCGCATCTCCTCAACGAGCCTCCCCGCCCGTAGGGCGCACGACCGTTGCCGGCAGATTCATCTGCCGGTCACCGACCCATCCCCTCATTCTCTCCCCGCCCCGGCAGGGGCGGACGATCCACCCGGATGATTCCTCGCCCTCTCTGTGTGCGCCAGTTAGAGCGGCAAGAACGCAAGAGCCCAGTGACTCAACAACAAGACCACGCAACGCGTGCCCCAACCAACACTCGTGAATTCGGCTAGCCTGATCGACGTGAAGACCAAGCTGCTCATCGCGGCCCTTGCATGCGTTCTGTTGTCCGCGGCCGCACTTCTCTATCTCTTCGTACCCCGCTCCGCTGTCCCGACGACCGGCCCAGCCTTGATGGACCTGCGCTTTCAGAACACCGGAAGCATCAAGTACAGCGAAGTCGAGCTCACCGTTGGTTCGAGCGTCATCAGCGCCGGATACCTGATCCCGCGAGCACAAAAGACTTTCAGGATGATGTCGATGCCCGATAATCAGGACGGCCTCGTATCCTGGACCCTTCCCGACGGCAACAAGCGAAGCGCCACCATCCCGAAGTCCCAGTTCGTGTTCGACCGGACGACCAAAATCATGGTGATTGATGTGCTTCCCGACACAATCGCGGTAGCCCACGAACCCAACCCATCCCGATGACGGGAACCACAAGCCGATGTGCCCACATCTTGATGCGACAGCAAGTGCCAGCGGCCATCCGGCGTCTTGATCATCCTGGTCATACACACTTTGCCGGAATTCAGGTTCCGCGCGGCCCGTCGGTGGGCTGTTATCTGGTAAAGTCATCCCGCCAAACAGTTGTGGAATTATTCCAGAGGAAAAATGATAACGACGATCCTACTTCAAATCGCCGTCCACATTGTGTTGCATGGCAGATCTGAATGCGACATAAGCATTCGAATCATAAACAAATCGTCTTTTCATTGCGACAGAGTAAGAATAGCGGCCGGAGACTTTGTTATGGACCTCGGCACGATTGGTCGCGATAAACGCGCCGACGCGGCATTTCTGCGAATCCCTTGTAACTCGAATGGATACATTGCGTGGAGTGCTCGAGGAGGAGAAGAACATCGAAGAGTTTTGATGAGAGATAAGATACGATCCATTCCTGATGGAAACATCTTGGTAATCACCATTAGCGATTCTGGTGTCTATTTGCTGAATCAAGAGCGCCGACGAAAATAGATAAGCCGTGATGGGAAGCTGGCATGTGGCCCGATCACGGCAGGTGGCACCACCCCGTGCCACCACTCGCTGCTTTGAGCGAGTGGTGTGTCTTGAGATCCTCCCACCCCCAAACACCACGCGTGCAGAGCCACGCGTAGTGGCACACCGCCGTCGTTGTCCGCACAACCCCGTCGTTGGGCCGTCAATCTTTACCCCCAACCCCACCAACCCGTTGAATCACCCCCCGCATCCATGCGACACTATGGGAAGTGGAGCAGTGGGGCAGTGGTGGAGTGGGCCGCGATGCCGGGAAAGGGGGTGGGGCCGCGGCGGCACTCTCCGTCGCGTGCGTCATCGCCACCAACCCAGTCCGCCATCCCGATTCACATAGACATTGCGTTTAAAAACATAACAATATGTCTTTATACATTTGTGCATAACCGTGCCGCTCTGGAAACTATTGTGCAAAATGGTATGGTCCCGTCGCGGAGAGCCCGCAAAGGAGGTTCAGCGATGCAACGTTCGATTCGAAGCGTTCTGGTCGGAACTCTGTCGGCGGCCCTTGCACTCACGCCCTTCACCGTCAACGCCCAGGTCGTGAAGCCGCCGGCTCCGGCCCCCGCGGGGGCCGTCGTGGTCGCCGAGGCCGAGGTGGTCAAGGGCGCCATCTCGGTCGGCTTTGTCGACTCCCAGCAAGTCGCCGTTGCCAAACTATGGGGCGTCAACAGCAACGAGCTCGACTTCTTCTACCTCGACGCCGAACCCATGAAGGAAGGGAAGTACACCGGCTTCAGCGCCTTCGGCGAGTTCACGATCGATGTCGCGATGACGCTCCCGATCTCCAACTGGGACGAAGCAAAGCCCAACGCCGAGCAGGCAGCGTTCGTGAAGAACAAGGAGTTCCGGGCGTATCCGCTCGTGGGCACCATCCGGGCGGACAACCAGGAAGTGCTGATCGGCGGACTCGTCGTCTCCACCACCGAGGCCGGCAAGCGAACCAACATCCTGCTCGTCGCGTCGGTACACGAGGGCCCGAATGTCGCGCAGGCCGTGGCTCAGCAGCAAGCTGGCCAGGGCGCTGACCCGGTGCGCTGCGCCGCCTTGCGACAGGCGTGCCAGGACGCCTACGACGACGCCGTCGCGGGCTGCAAGGCCGGACTCGCGTTCTGCCTCGGCGGGCTCGGCTTGCTCTGCATCATCGGCATCGGACAGTCGGCCTGGTTCTGCGCCTGCTGCGCGATCGGCTGTCCGTTGCTCAAGTGGATACTCATCACCTGCGGCAAGGCTCTCGCGGCTTGCATCGCCGGTGCGGCAGGATGCGTTGTCGTCGCGGAGGGCTCGCGGTCAAACTGCATGGATCGCGCCAACCGAGATCCCGCCTGTGCCGGCATCGCCACCCCGTAAGCTGTCGCTCGCCCGAGTGACCACCGGTCCATCTTCAAGGCCTCCGCGGCACGAGTCGCGGAGGCCTTTGTCTTTCCGCGTCCCGATCCAAGTTCAACAATTCGGCGATTGCCTGCGACAGAGAGGCAGGTGGCACCACTCCGTGCCACCACCCGCTGCTCGGAGCGAGTGGTGTGCCTTGGCGACATTCCATCCCTAAACACCAAGCGTGTCGAACCACGCGTGGTTGCACAAAGCCGCCGTTGTGCGCACGAGCCCCGAGCGTGAGCGAGCGGGATTCTTCCCATCCGCCCTCTCTCCAACTTCCCACATCCCAACGATCAACCCCGAGCGTTGCGTGCTCCCGCCCCACATCGCCGCCGCCGCACCGTGATACACGCCACGCGGCGGACCACACACAAGATCACCCGTTCCCTCCGCGCATGCCAAGCTGTGGCTTCGCGCGATGGCCCCTGTGCGCGCTCAACCAATCGGGCTCAAACTCATCCGTCCGTACGCCACGAACGCCATGATGAGCCCCAGCACCGCGCACATCACGATCGGCCCGACTTCCTTGTACTTGACGTGCACGGCAATGAAGACCAGGCTCTCCGCGGCCAGCACCGCCGCCGCCGCCACCGTCAGCATCGGGTACATCCGCAGCGCCGACGGCACGATCAGCCCCACCACGCAAACGAGCTCGACAACCCCCAACGCCATCCACACTGGCTTCGGCAGCGCCCCAAACGACGGCACATCGCCACTGATCTTGTCGAACAGGAACACCTTCATCACGCCCGACATCGTGTACAGCAACGCCGCGAGACCTTGCAGAATCCAGAGCGTCGTATGCATGGCATGCTCCTTGTGCGGGGCGACCCCTGACGTGCGACGCAGGCGGCGCGACACCAGACTACCGCGGTGCGAAGGTCCCCGCCCGCACGTTTACCTTGCGTCAGAACACCAGCGAAACCCGTACGCTCGCGCCACCTGCGACGTCTCTGCCGCCTGCGCCGCCGTCACCATCCTCAAACCTTGCCCATTTTCCCAGCCTGCTTGTCCTCGCCGACTTCCTGGGCCACGGTTCATGTGGGGAACTCCCCGGGAGGTGTGCGATGCGTATCAGGACCTGGATCGTGTTCGCGGCCGTCGCGACTGCCCACTCCGCCGCTCAGGCCGATATCACCATCAAGGACCCGATGCGTGACGACTAGGGCTGGATCACCTGGACTCCAAGGCCGCGTTCACCAAGAACGGCATGAGCGTCACCGGTGTTGTCTCCCGCGACTTCAAGCAGTTCCCCACCGCCTTCGGTATCAGCATCACGGTCGAGGCCTCCAAGGCCGCCGTCTGGAGCTTCGGCGTCGCGGGCGTCTACGCGCCCGACATTGGCTACAGCGGCATCGGCATCGCCGCCAACGCGGACAAGACATCGGCGTGATGTTCGCCCGCTGGGAGCGCGACCGCATCATCGACATGGTGCCGATCGACGCCGACATCAAGAAGATGAAGGGCGGCACGCACTACGTGACGATCAGCGTTTACGAAGGGGTTGCCTACGCCACGATCGACAGCCGCGAGGTCGGCAAGATCGCGTACCCCGGCCACGCGGGCTCACAAGTCGTGATCGCGTCGTTTGCCGAGGACGAGACCTTCTTCCGGGACATGACGATCATCCCCCGCGTGCCGTCGCCCGGGACGTGGATGATCGCCGCGGCCGGCATGGTTGTGAGCGGCCGTCGCCGGCGGTGAGGCGGATTGCAACCCACGGCGTGCCCCATCCGCCCCACGGGCCCGGCACAACCGACAGCCGCCGACAACGGCGTGACCGCCGACAAACGGGCGCGGATATCCTGTCCCTGCGATGCCCCCCGCCGCTCCAACCCCTGCCGGGCCTGCCATTCCTCGTGAGGAGCAGTTCGCCCATCTGCACCTGCACACCGAGTACTCCCTGCTCGACGGCGGGAACCGCATCGACAAGCTGGTGAAGCGGGTCGCCGAGCTGGGCATGACCAGCGTCGGGATCACCGACCACGGGAACATCTTCGGGCACGTCGCGTTCTATACGGCGTGCAAGGAGAAGAACGTCAAGCCGATTCTCGGCGTTGAGGCGTATGTCACGCCGCCGGGCAAGCCGCGGACGGACCGGACCTACACCGGCGGCGGCGAGGGCGGGTATCACCTCGTGCTGCTGGCGGAGAACCTGACCGGCTGGAAGAACCTGCTGGTGCTCTGCTCGGAGGCGTACCTCACCGGCTTCTACTACAAGCCTCGCATCGACCGGGAGCTGCTCGAGATGCACAGCGAGGGCCTGATCGCGATCAACGGCCACCTGGGCAGCGAGATCGGCGAGCATCTGCTGGAGTTCGAGCGCCACGGCGACCAGCGCCACTGGGACGCGGCGGTGGAGAGCGCGGTGTGGCATGAGCGGGTGTTCACGAGGGGAGCAGGGGAACAGGGGAGCAGGGGAGCAGGGAAAGACACACCGCCCCGCTTCTTCGTGGAACTGCAGCACCACGTTGCTGATCAGAACTCGATCAACAAGCATCTGATTCGGCTGGCGAAGGAGCTGAACCTGCCCTTGGTGTGCGACAACGACTCGCATTTCCTGCGGCGTGAGGACCACGACGCGCACGACACGCTCGTGTGCATCTCGACCGGCAAGAACAAAGACGACGATCAGCGGATGCACTATCCCGTCGAGCTCTACGTCAAGAGCCCGAAGGAGATGCGTGACCTGTTCGAGCAGTACGGCGAGGTCGGGAAGATCGCGTGCGACAACACGGTGGCGATCGCCGAGCGGTGCAATGTGGAGCTGCCGATCGGGGCGAATCACGCGCCGATGGTGCGGGTTGAGATCCGTGGGAAAGCTCAAAGCGATAAAGCTCAAAGCTCAAAGAAAGGCAAGGACGCGGATCCGGCGGCGGACTTGCCGCGGCATGATAATCCGAAGTACGCCGGGGATCTGACGGCGTGGTACAAGGATTACTGCACGCACTTTGAGCTGGTGCCGTTCGATCACACGCCGACGCCGCAGGAGTTGGCGGAGAGCCAGGAGCAGTGCAACCGGGCGCTGCGGCTGCTGGCCGAGGGCGGGTATGTCTGGCGCTACGGGCCGGACGCCGCGAACGGCGGGGCGAGTGCGCCGGCGGTGGTCGATCGGCGGGCGCGGCTGGAGCGCGAGTTGAAGATCCTCGCCGACAAGAACATCTCGGCGTACTTCCTGATCGTGTGGGACTTCGTGAACTGGGGCCGCCAGCGTGGCATCCCGGCGAACGCCAGAGGTTCGGGCGTCGGCACGATGGTCGGCTACACGCTGGGCTTGTCAAACGCCTGCCCGGTGCAGTACGGCTTGCTCTTTGAGCGCTTCACCGACCCGGATCGCTCCGAGTATCCCGATATCGATATCGACCTGTGCCAGGACGGGCGCGGCGACGTCATCAACTACGTCCGCAACAAGTACGGGCATGTCGCTCAGATCATCACCTTCGGAACGATGAAGGCCCGTGCCGCGGTGCGCGATGTGGGCCGCGTGTTCAACATCCCCTTGTCCGAGGTGGACAAGGTCGCGAAGCTGATCCCCGAGACGTTGAACATCACGCTGGATGAGGCGCTCGAGCAGGAGCCCGACCTCAAGAAGATCTACGACACCGACGACCGCATCCGGCGTGTGCTCGACAACGCGCGGACGCTCGAGGGTCAGGCGCGGCACGCGAGCGTACACGCGGCGGGCGTGATCGTGGCGACGCGGCCCTTGCAGGAGATCGTGCCGCTGTTCAAGCAGCCGGGCACGGAAGACAACGCCATCGTCACGCAGTGGGACGGCCCCACGTGCGAGAAGATGGGCCTCTTGAAGATGGACTTCCTGGGCCTGCGCACGCTGTCGATCATCGAGCGGGCGAAGAAGCTGATCACCGATTCGCTGACGGAGGAGGAGATTTGGGAGGCGGTGGGGAGAGGCGGGGAGTTCGAAAAGCTCAAAGCAGCAAAGCAGCAAAGCTCAAATCAAGGCAAGAAGACCGGGAAAGACGCTCAGAATGGCAGTTCCGGATTTGATGCTTTGAGCTTTACTGGTTTGAGTTTTTCCCATCCGCTGGACCTCGACCGTCTCGATTACGCCGACCAGACCGTCTTCGAGCTCTTCCGCCGCGGCGAGACGACGGGCGTGTTCCAGTTTGAATCGCCGGGCATGCGTCGCTTGCTGGTCGAGATGAAGCCCGACCGGCTCGAGGATCTGATCGCGGCGAACGCGCTCTTCCGGCCGGGTCCGATGGATCTGATCCCGGACTACAACCGGCGCAAGCACGGGACGGAAGATGTGCCGCACGTGCACGAGATCGTCGATCGGTACACCAACGAGACGTACGGCGTCATGGTGTATCAGGAGCAGGTCATGCAGATCGTGCACGGCCTGGGCGGAATCAAGCTGCGCGATGCCTACACGCTGATCAAGAACATCAGCAAGAAGAAGCACGACAAGATCGAGAAGGAGCGGCCGAAGTTTGTCGAAGGCGCTCAGAAGCAAGGCCTCAGCAAGCAGCAGGCGGAGAACCTGTTCGAATTGATCCTGAAGTTCGCCGGCTACGGCTTCAACAAGTCGCACTCGACGGGCTACGCGATCGTGGCGTATCAGACGGCGTACCTGAAGACGTACTTCCCGAACCACTACATGGCGGCGTTCCTCACGTTCGAGAGCCAGGCGCAGAAGGTGAGCGACTGGATCTCGTACCTGGAAGATTGCAAGAAGTGCCGCTTCGTGCAGCCGACGGGCGACCCGAAGAAGGTCGCGCCGACGGTGCGGACGGGTGTGGAGGTGCGCCCGCCGGACATCAACTTGTCGAAGGCCGATTTCGCGGTTGTCTTTGAAGACGCGAGCCGGGGTGTCCCCGCCTCGGCGCAGGGAGCGTCGACCAACACCTCGAATGGCTCTCCGATTCGCGCCCACCAGGGCCACGTCCGCTTCGGGATGAAGGCGATCAAGGGCACGGGCGAGAAGGCGATCGAGGCGATTCTGAAGGAAAGAGACGGAGAGACGAAGAGACGAAGAGACGAAGTGGAAGACGCTTCGGCTGCGGGCGTTTCTCCAAACTCCGTCTCTCCGTCTCTTCGTCTCTCCGTCTCTTCGCCTTTCTCATCCCTCTTCGACTTCTGCGAGCGCGTACCGCCGGGTGCGATCAATAAGTCCGCGCTCGAGAATCTCATCAAGTGCGGCTGCTTTGACAGCGTGCACGGGCGCGACAACCGGGCGGCGATGGCGGCGACCATCGAGCAGGCGATCAGCGCGGGTCAGAAGCTCGCGGCGGACAAGGCGGCGGGGCAGGGAGCGTTGTTCGGATTCGGAGGCTCCGAGCCGGCTTCAGCCGGCGCGGGAGCGATCGCGACGAAAACCATCACCCTGAACAAGGCCGACAAGTGGACCGAGGGTGAGACGCTGAAGTTCGAGAAGGAGATCCTCGGCTTCTTTGTCAGCAGTCACCCGATGGATCAGTGGAAGCGATGGTCGAGCGTGTTCACCACGACGACGATCGCGGGCGTGAAGTCGTGCCAGCAGGATGCACGCGTGATCGTCGCGGGCATCGTGCAGGGCGTGCGCACGCTGATCGTCAAGAACGGGCGCAGCGCGGGGCAGAAGATGGCGGTGGTCACGGTCGAGGACCCGACGGGCTCGATCGAGTGCGTCGTCTTCGCCGATGCGTACGCGCGGTTCAGCCACTTGGTTGAGACCGACAAGATCATCTTCGTGCTGGGGCGTGCGGACCTTTCGCGGGGCGAGCCGCAGTTGGTGACGGATCGGCTGGTGCCGATCGAGGGCTCTCCGCTGTCGCCGGGACGTTTGCAGGTCTTGATCGACGAGCGCAAGCTCAACGGAACGAGCATCCCCGCGGTGGAGAAGCTCGCGGCGATGCTGCGGGGATCGTCACCGGACGCGGCGCGGCTGGCGGCCAATGGGGCTGTAAACGGCGCCGCGAACGGCAGTGGCAACGGCCCCCCCACCGCAGTACCAACGGCGAAGCCGGATTCGGAGTTGGAGGCGTTGCTCGCGAAGCACTCGCTGACGCCCTTCCCGGTGGAGTTGGCGATCGGCACGATGCATCACACGGCGATCTTGGCCGCGGGGCTGCGGGTGTCGCTGACGCCCAAGCTGGTGGATCAGATTGAGTCGTGCCTGGGACCGGCGACCTGCCGCATCGTGGGCGGCGTGTCGGTGGATCTCACGGAGAAGAAACCGTGGGAGAAGAAGTTTGCCAAGTCGAGCAGCGACGAGTGATTCACTCGGCGTTGTGATGCTCCCACCGCGTCTTGAGGTCGTGATCAACCTTCAGCAGGTCGAGCACCTTGCCCACGGTGAAGTCGATGATGTCGTCGATCGACTTGGGCAGGAGATAGAACCCCGGGTTGGGCGAGCAGATGGTCGCGCCGGCGAGGGCGAGCGTTTCCATGTTGCGGATGTCGATGAGGTTCAGCGGCATCTCGCGGTGGCAGATGATCAGCGGGCGGCGTTCCTTGAGCGTCACCATCGCGGCACGCGTCAGCAGGTTCGAGCCCGAGCCGGTGGCGATGGCGCCAAGGCTGGACGAGGAGCACGGGATCACGACCATGCCGTCGTGCAGGAACGAGCCGGAGGCGATCACGGCACCGACATCCTTGTTGGGGTGGATGAACAGGCGGCGGGCGACCTCGGCGCGGTCGTTCGCGCTCAGAGATCTGTGCAACCCCGGGCACATCGACTCGAGGTCGATGGTCTTGATGCCGGATTCATCGAAGAGCAGGCGCTTGCCGTAGTCGCTGACGACGAGATGGACTTCGTGTCCCTGCTCGAGCAGGATGGCGAGCAGACGCTGGGCGTACCACGCGCCCGAGGCGCCGGAGACGCCGACGACGAACCGCCGCGGGGCGACCGGGGTCGAAAGAGTCTTTTTGGCGGGACGCTTAGCCACGGGTGATTGTTCGCGGGCTGCGCGGGGGTTGGATTCGATGTGAAGACGCTTCACCGCGGAGAACGCGGAGGACGCAGAGAAGAGAAAGAAGGAGAGGGAAAGGGAATAGAGCCACCGCGAACGAGCTATAGCAAGAGCGAGCCGGGGCGTCCTCGCCCCGTGCGCACCGGCGTCGTTCCTCGCAACGGTTCGTGTGTCAACGCAAGCACCGGGGCGGGGACGCCCCGGCTCGCTCCTTCAGTGGACACCGGTCGATGGATTCGAGCGGACACTCCGCGTGCTACTGCACGTCGACGAGCTCGATCTCGAAGATGAGGTCGGCCTTGGGCGGGATATCGGGCGGAGCGCCGGCGGCGCCGTAGGCGAGAGCCCAGGGGATGGTGAGCTTGCGCTTGCCGCCGACTTTCATGCCGGGGATGCCTTCCTGCCAGCCCTTGATGAGGTCTTCCAGGGGGAACTCGACGGGGTCGCCGCCTTTGGTGGAGTCGAAGACCTTGCCGCTCGACTTGAGCGAGCCGTGGTAGTGCACGGTCACGATCGAGTCGAGGCTGGCGGTGTCGCCTTTGCCGAGAGCGAGTTCTTCGATCTCGACGCCGCCGGGAGTTTTCGTGGTTGCCATGGGTGCCTCTGTAGTGGGGTGACGCGGAGCCTGGAAGGCCCTGCCCCCGCCGGAGACTACCGCCGGCGACGCCCGGCCGCAAGCAGGCCCACGCCGAGCATCGCGAGCGAGGCCGGGGCGGGGATGACGAATGTGATGTCGTCGAAGCCGACGGCGTCGGTGACGCCGCCGCCGAGGGGGCGGGAGATCGTGATGCGATCGAACGCGGTGTCGGCGATGATGCCGAAGTAGCCGACGGATCCGTCCCGGATGTCCTGGCTCTGCAGGGCGGTGATGAGATCAAACGTCTGCGCGTTTGGGCCGGTGCCGAGCGTGACAAGCAGCGACGGAGGGTTCTTGTTGGTGTCGAACCAGTCCATAGCGTCGGTCCAGGTGAAGCCGATGGCGAGGATGGGCTGGTTGAAGGTGAGGGTGAGGACGTCGGTGGAGTCGTCGGCCTCGGTGTAGATGAAGCGCGAGCCGTGGGTGCCGAAGGCGCTGTTGAACACGGAGTCGCGGATCTCGCCGCGGGCGCCGACGGCGTTGGCGGACTGGCCGCCGCTGAAGTTGATGGCGTCGGGCAGGGCGCCGTTGGCGTTGGACTCGATGTCGCTGTAGTACTGGGTGCCGAGCCCGGCGATGGCGGTAAGGAAGTCGTTGCGGGCCTGGTCGGTGCTAGGGGTGGTGATCAGCGGGAAAACGAAGCCGGTGTTGTTGTCGATGCCGCGGAAGACGCTGGCGGCGTGAGCGGACGCGGCGGCGGCGAACGCGGCGGCGAGAAGGGCAACGGTGGACGGGCGGACCATGCGGAACTCCTGAGGTCGTGGTTCTCTGATGCGTACCTCCAATATGCGGCGCTTCTCGGCCGTTGCCAGTGAACTCGGCGTGCACCCCGAACAGTTATCAGACACGGGCGGGGTGACGCGGCGTGGTTGATTTGGGGCGAAGGCGTGGCAATGTGCTTCGCCTTTTTGATGGGCACCAGTAGACTGGATTGGCGTCGGGCGATGTCGCGGCCGAGGGCGGCGGCGTTGACTGATCGGTCCGGGGAGAGGCTCATGCAAACTCGCGTTGTCGTTCTGGCGGCCGTGGCGTCATCGTTGAGCGCCGCGGCGCTCGCGCAGCCGTTCCAGATTGTGGCGACCATCGCGCCGCCGTTCGCGATCCCGAAGCCTCAGTGGCGGGACGTGCTGCGGTTCTCGCTGCCGGATTCGGGCGGCGTGTTCTCGTCGCTCACCAATCTGCCCAACGGCACGGTGAATGACCCGGTGGGCGTGGCGTTCCGCACGCCGACGGATCTGTTCATCGGGAACCGGCACGGCAACGGCGTCGAGCCGGGCACGATCAGCCGTTTTCAGCTCACCGACAACGGCGCGACGGCGACGCTCGCGAACAGCTACACGCAGCCCGGGCTGGTGGGCGTGCACGAGATCTGCTTCAACCCGGTGACGAAGGAGCTGTTCGCCGCGGCCGTCTTTGACGGGATCTGGCGCTGGAAGGTGGACACGCTCGGGATCGTCGATCCCAACGGCTCGTTCGCCCGGGGCCGCCCGTGGCGCGGGGTGTGCGTCGAGGCGAGCGGCACCTATCTGTACGCCACGGCGTTCAGCTCGACCGTCTTCCGCTTCCGCATCAACGCCGACGGATCGATGACCGAGCTGGCCTCGCAGAACCTGTCGGGCGCGAGCAACCTGCACTTCTTCGCGCTCGGGCCCAAGAAGGGCGAGATCTACGTCGCGGACATCAGCGCCGGGAAGGTGTTCCGGTTGCAGGTCAACGCCGATGGCAGCCTCACCCAGCTCCAGGCCATCACGTCGGCGAACGCCATCGATTGCGCTTTCAGCCCCGACGGTCAGGAGATGTTCGTCGCCAAGCACATCAACGGCGGCATCGACCGCTTCAACTATGTTCCGGGCACCGATACGTGGGTGTATTCGAGCACCGTGGCGACGGACTCCCTGGGCGGGTTCGCGACGTACGTGCCGGCGATCTGTCCGGCGGATCTGACGGGCGAGGGGTTCGTGGATGACTCGGATTTCCAGGTGTTCGCGCAGGCGTACAACATCCTGGACTGCGCCGACGGCAGCATGCCGCAGGGGTGCCCCGCGGATCTCAACCTGGACGGGTTCGTGGATGACGCGGACTTCCTGGTCTTTGTAATCGCTTACAACGATCTGGTTTGTTCGTGAATCGGGTTGCTCTCGTTCGGTATCCGATCAAATCATCCTTATTTTGTCTCGATAGTTTTGCGGATGGGGATTTCTACGGGATAATGAAATGCAACGGCGTCGGCTGCGGGGTCTGACGCCGTGGGATTTCCATCATCCCGCGGGTCTATCGAGAGAGTCCACCATGAGATGCACGCTGCTACTCGTCGCCGCGCTGGGCGCGGCTGTCGCTCCCCTATCGCTCGCGCAGACGCTGACGCACGGGGACGCGACGTTCCAGCTGGTTCCTGTCACGCCGTTCAGCAGCACGCTGCCGGACACGAACTTCAAGACCGACGCGAGCAGCGGCGACTACATGAGCAAGTACTCGTGGTCGTACCGCACGCCTTTCAACAACCAGAACAGCCTGATGAGCGCACTGGACAACCCGGTGGTGTTCACGAGCGGGAACCAGTGCCGCATGACCTGGACGAACGCGGGCCCCGCGCCGGTGGGTCAGGAGCGCTTCAACGCCGAGCTGACCATCACGCTCGTCGATGGCGCCAGCCCGGGTCAGGCCCGTCTCTTCAGCGTGATGAAGTTCCAGAGCGCGGCGAACAGCCGGCTCACGTACCAGATCTTCAACCTCAACGACATCGACATGCCGGGCGGCACGCCCAACCCGCAGACGGACGACAGCGTGTCGTTCGTCTCGACCAACGAGGCCCTCTTCTCCGAGCAGGCCACGTTCCAGAACGCGATCGCGGTTGCCCTGAACAGTTCGCGCCACGAGGCCAACACGGGCCTCACGCTCCGGAACAAGACCTCGAGCGGCTCGTTTGACCTGAACAACGCCGACGGCCCGGTCACCGGCGACGGCAGCAGCGCGTTCCAGTGGTCGGCCACGCTCGATCCGGGCGAGGAGTTCACTTCCTACTCCGGCATCGCGATCAACCAGGACTCGTATGCGCAGAACCCGTGCGTCGCGGACGTGAACTTCGATCGGGTGGTCGATGACCTGGACTTCCAGGCGTTTGCGGTGGCGTACGACGAACTGCTCTGCCCCGGCAGCGGGCCGAGCCGCCCGTTCTGCGTGTCGGACCTCAACGAGGACAACATGGTGGACGACCTCGACTTCCAGGTCTTTGTCGTGCAGTACGACGCGCTGCTCTGCCTGTAACGGCGTATCGATCGCAACCGGCTTCTCCGCACAACTCCCGCCCGCGGCGTGTGCCCGGGCATTGAAGAAAGTGAGTCTTGGAATGAACCGCACCGCACTCTTTGCGTTCGCCGGCCTCGGCGTCGCGTCGGCCGCTGTGGCCGCCCCCACCATCACGCAGGGCAACGCGTCCCTGACGCTGATCCCCACCGTCCCGTTCTCGAGCACTCTGCCCGACAGCAACCTGCTGCCCGACGGTGCGGCGGACTACCTCGGCAAGTACTCGTGGTCGTACCGCACGCAGTTCAACAACCAGAACCGGCTGATGAGCGACTTGGACACGCCGGTGGTGTTCACCAGCGGCGGGCGCACGCGGATGACCTGGACCAACGCGGGCCCGGGCCCGTCGGGTCAGGAGCGGTTCAACGCGGAGCTGGAGATCGAGATCATCGACGATCCGGCGAACGCGAACACCTGCCGCGTCTTCAGCAAGATGACGGTGCAGAACAACGCGAACGCGACGCTGACGTACAACTTCTACCACCTCGCGGACATCGACATGGCGGGCGGCACGCCCAACGCCTCGATCGACGACAGTGTTTCGTTCAGCGGCGGCGCCGCGTCGTTCAGCGAGCAGTCCACGCTCGAGACGGGCGGGACCGCGGCGGCGAACTTCAGCCGCCACGAGGTCAACACCGGCCTGGCGCTCCGCAACAAGGTGTTCAGCGGGTCGTTTGATCTCAACGACGCCAACGGCCCGGTGAACGGCGATGCCTCGAGCGCGTACCAGTGGACCCGCGTGCTCGCGCCGGGTGCCAGCGAGTCGCTGTACGCGGGCCTGGCGATCAATACGACGGTGTACGCCCAGAACCCGTGCCTGGCGGACCTGAACCGCGACGGTCTGGTGGATGACACCGACTTCGTGGACTTCGCGGGCGGGTACAACGAGCTGCTGTGCCCCGGGACGGGGCCGTCGCGGCCGTTCTGCCTCGCCGATCTCAACAACGACGGCGTGGTGGACGACACGGACTTTGTGATCTTCGCGGGTCAGTACAACGCGCTGCTCTGCCCGTGAGTCTCGGCACGCGTCAGGAGAACGAAAACCCCCGCACGCGCGGGGGTTTTTCTTTGGAGAGGCGTGAAGAGCGGCGGGGTTACTTGGTGGGTTCGGGCGCGGGCGGGACGGCGGGCGGGACGGCGGGCGGGACGGGTTCGGTCGGGGAGGCGAGCCAGACGCCGCGGCAGAAGAGCGCGAGTCGCTGGTCGGCGAGCGAGGGCTCGTCCTTGTCGGGGATGCGGCTGAGCATGGCGTTGATGCCGCGGTCCACGCCGGCGGTGTCGCCGAGCTGATAGCAGAAGTAGGCGTAGATGAGGCCGGCGTCGCGGACGGGCTGGAGGCCCAGGGCGCCGAGCGACTTGGCGTTGAGGCCCATGCGGGCTTCGAGGTCGGTCTTGACCACGGCGGCGCGTTCGTCGGTGCTGACGAGCTCCTTGGCGTATCGGGTGGCGGCGATCTCGGGGTGGCTGGTGAGCAGCTCGCGGAGGTTGTTGGCGGCGGAGACGAAGAGCCCGCCGCTGATCTGGGCGTGGGTGCGGGCGACGAGCGCGGTCACGTCGCCGGGGCGGAGCGTGAGGGCGCGTGCGAACTTCTCCTCGGCGGCGAAGAACTGGTTGCGGGCCAGGAGCGCCTCGCCCTGCCTCATCGACTGGGTGAAGGAGCTGGCGTCGTCGGTCTCCTGCTTGATGAAGCGGGAGCCGGCGGTTGAGGCGTCACGGATGAAGTCGGTGACGCCCTTGTCGATGAGCGGGACGAGCTTGCCGCTGACGTCGTAGCGCATGCCCGGCGGGGGCTTGCCGAGGCCGGGGGGCGTGGGGCCGGAGAGCCTTGGTTGGCCGGGGGCGTCGGGCGTGTCGCGTTCGGAGAGGGACTGTTTCAGAGCCTCGATGTCGCGGAGCCACTTGGGCTTGGCGAAGTCGGCGTTGTCGGTGGGCAGGGGCTGGTTGGCGTCGGGCTGGGTTGGCTGCGATGGCTGATCGGGCTGTGCTGGGAGCGCCTTGCCACGCTCGGCGAGTCGGCGGGCGAGCGAGTCGTAGATAGTGATTTCTTTGGGCTCGGAGCGCGAGGCGCTGGTGTTCTCCGGGCCGCCAGCGGCGGCGGAGCGTGGGTCGGCGGCGGGCGGTTCGGCGGGGGTTTCGCCCACAGGGGTGATGAGCGGTGAGGCGACACTGCGGCGGACGGTCTGGAGGCCGAGCAGGGGCGAGGCGGCGACGTTGAAGCGGCGGCCGTTCTCATCGATGCCTTCGCCGATGAGCGAGGGACGGAGGGCGGAGGCGCTGCTGAAAGAGGCGGTGGAACGGAGCGTGTCGCCGGTGCGGGCGGAGTCGGTGAGCCAGGTGGGGCGGCGTTGGATGCCGGAGGGCTGCGAGAAGCCGTCGATGGAGGCACCGGTGGCGCTGGGGTCTCGTGCGACGAAACCGGCGCCGGTGAGGCTGGAGCCGCGGGTGCTGCCGCCGGTGGTGAGGGCGAACTGGTATTGGAGGGCCTCGGTGCCGCGGATGCCGCGGCCGGCGAGGCCGGAGTAGTAGGAGTCGCGACGGAAGCTGTAGAGCGTGTCGCTGCCGAGGGTGCCCATGAACTGGCTGGAATCCTGGAGGGTGGAGGAGCGTTGCGAGCTGCCGGGGGCGTTGCCGAAGACGATGGCGTTGCGGAAGCGGACGGCGTCCTTGTCGTAGCCGCGGTTGACGGGCCCTTTGCTGGCGTCGTACTTGTTGGTGTTTTTCTGGAGGCCGCGGCCGTCGCCGAGGGCGTTCTGAGCGAGGGCGGGGGCGGCGAGGCCGGCGGTGAGCGAGAGGATGGCGCAGGCACGGATCAGCATGAGGAAGCTCCTGACACAGGTATATCGGGTCAGGGAAGGGGAAGTTCGCCAAGATGCCTTGATGGGAGCGGGGCCTTCCAGGACCCGGAGGGCGTACACCTCGCGTTTTCTTTCCTGCCACTGCTTCACCGGCTCGGCGATCTAGCAGTGCGGTCGCGGCGTGATCGCACCTCGAAGAAGCGACTCGCCGGGGCCTGGAAGGCCCCGCCCCCACTATCACGGAGCCGCCGCCGCTACCCTCGCTCCATGTCCACGACCACCTACATCACCACACCTATTTATTACGTGAACGACCGCCCGCACATCGGGCACTGCTACACGACGCTCCTCGGCGACGTGACGGCCCGGTTCCATCGGCTGATGGACCCGACCCCGGGATCGACGTTCTTCCTCACGGGCACGGATGAGCACGCGGATAAGGTGGTGACCTCGGCGGCGGCCCACAGCGTGACGCCCCTCCAGTGGGCCGATCGCAACGCGGCCGAGTTTGAGAAGGCGTTCGCCTTCATGAACGCGAGCCACGACGACTTCATCCGGACCACGCAGGAGCGGCACAAGAGCAAGGTGCTGGAGTACATCCGCGCGTTGCAGAAGCGCGGGGACGTCTACCTGGGCGACTACACCGGCTGGTTCGACGCCTCGCAGGAGGAATACCTCACCGAGACGGCGGCCAAGGAAGCCAATTACGTCAGCCCGGTGACCGGCGTGCCGCTGGTGAAGAAAACGGAGAAGAACTACTTCTTCAGGCTCAGCGCGTATGAGGCGAAGCTGAAGGAGCACTTCGCCAAGCACCCCGAGTTCGTGCAGCCTGAGGCACGCCGCAACGAGGTACTGGGGCGGCTGAACGAGCTGCGCGATATCCCGATCTCGCGGGCGATCACCGACGACCCGACCAGCCAGTGGGGCATCAAGATGCCCGACGATCCGACGCACCGCATCTATGTGTGGATCGATGCGCTCTTCAACTACCTGAGCGTCGTCGACACCGACGCGCGGCGAAAGTACTGGCCCGCGAGCGTCCACTTCATCGCCAAGGACATCCTGTGGTTCCACGCGGTGATCTGGCCGGCGCTGCTGATGGCCTTGCGCGAGTCGGACCCGAAGTACGGCTTTGTGGAATTGCCCAAGGCGGTGTACAGCCACGCGTACTGGGTGCGTGAAGGGCGCAAGATGAGCAAGAGCCTGGGCAACTTCGTCAGTATCGAAGTGCTGCAGGCGTATGCCGCGAAGTACGGCCTCGATGCCGTGCGTTGGTACCTCATCACCCAAGGTCCACAGGGGGCGACCGACGCGGACTTCAGCCACGCGAAGTTTGTCGAGGTCTACAACGCGGAGCTGGCGAACGGCATCGGCAACTGCGCGAGCCGCGTGAGCAACATGATTGAGAAGTACTTTGGCGGTGCGACGCCCGCGATCGGCACCGCGAGCACCCGCGTGCACGTCGCGTGCGCCGATGCCGGCGGCAAGGTGGCGACGGCGATGAAGTCGCTCGACACGCACGCGATCGCCTCGCTCGCGGTTGCGATCATCCGAGAGGTGGACGCGTACATCAACGACACCCAGCCGTTCAAGCTTGCCAAGACCGTCGATCAGAACCCGGCGGCGAAGGGCGAACTTGGCGCGATTCTCGCGAACTGTGCCGAGGCGATCCGCGTTGCGTCGGTGCTGATGTCGCCCGCGATGCCGCAGAAGATGGCGCAGTTGTGGCAGGGTTGGAACTGCACCCCCGCGGCGGGTGCTTCGCTGGCGGACCTGTGCGTGTTTGGCGGGCCGCACGGGTTGAAGCCGGAGCAGAAGATCAGCAAGGGCGAGAACTTGTTCAACCGCGCCGATGCGGCGGAGGCGGCACCGGCGTGAACGCGCGGGCACTACCCGGCCCCGAGCGGCCGGGCAGTGGCACCCGAGGAGTCGGAAACTCCCCTTGACCGGGGAATTGTGCCGAAACACGATTGTCCGGTTCGCCCTGTGCACCAGCGGCGATTTCCAGAAGGGGCTTTGCGATGCGATTCTCGAATGTGATCTCCCGCTCCGCGTTGTTTGCCGCCGGGGTTGGTTCGTTGGCGTTTGCGATGGCGTTCTCGGGCGGGTGTGCCCGGGAGTATGCGAACTACCCGCCGATCGAGGGCGACACGTTCGCGGTGAAGGATCTGAACAGCCGGCAGATGCAGGACGCGATGGCCGCGGCGCTGCGGTGGACGGTGCTGCGGTATCCGCCGACGGGGGGCTCGCAGGGTGGCCAGATGCTGGCGATCAATCTGCCGCCGGGCATCGGCGAGACGGGTTATGCGTATGTGGCGGAGCGAGTGGGCGAGGGCGCGGTGCCGCTGACGGAGGACAACGCGCAGCGGCTGCCGGTGTATCACGTGACGCGGGTGTGGCTGCGCGGCGAGCGGGCGCGGGTGGACGTGGTGCGGCCGCTGTACGAGATGGGCAGCAAGCCGGGCGGCGGGGCTGTGTACCGGGGCGTGCAGCTCCGGCTGGGTGGCGGGTGGGAACCGTGGCGCGTGACGAGCTCGAGCGAGTACGAGGTGGGGGTGCTGGAAGCGCCGGCGCTCAATCCGATCGGGTCTGTTCCGGCGTCGGGGCCCTCGAACGAGGCTGGGACGGGTGAAGCGGTGGATCCGACCGCGGGCGAGGATTCGAAGGCGTCCCGCTAACGGAACGAAAACGCATTGTCATCGGGCGCGGCGGCGATTGCCGCGGCATCGAAACCGCGATCAGCTCTGTCCCGAACTACCCTCCCGCGTGTCAGACTCCTCGACCCCGACTATCCCCCCAACGACAGCGAGCGCTGAGGCGCCGAAGGCTCCTCGTGAGCTTTCGATGGAGGCGCGTGATCTCGTGCCGCGTTCGCGCGGGCTGCTGCGCTGGCTGGGGCGCATCGGCATCTTTATCTACGCGCCGGCGTTCCTGGTGCCGATCGCGGCGCTGTGGTTCTTCCGCTGGGTGGCGGGCAAGAGCACGTACGACCGGTTTGTCGAGCACCTGTTCTGGTTCGACGAGCCGCTGCTGCTGCTGGGGATCGGCGCGGTGGGCGCGATGCTGGTCTCAATCGGGATCGTGAACGAGATCGGGCGCGAGCGGATCCACAAGGCGTGGGACGTGGTGCGTGCGATGGGTGCGACGGCGGTCTTGGGAGCGGTGTGGACGATCAGCCCCGCGGTGCTGGGCGTGACGCTCTTGTGGTATCTCGGGCCGATCTCGATGTGGCTGCGGGAGCTGGGTCCGTGGGGCTGGCTCGCGTACGTGGCGCTGTTTGTGGTCTCCGCGGGGGTGGGCTTCTTGCCGACGTACGGGCAGTCGCTGCTGGGCGGGTGGGTGTTCGGTTTTCTCTACGGCTTCCCGGGCGCGATGCTGGGGTTCGTGGGCGGCAGCGTCATCGGGTACTTCATCTCCAAGCGGGTGAGCCAGCACAAGGTCGAGGCGCTGCTGGAGTCCAACGAGAAGGCGCGGACGATCCGCGAGGCATTGGTCGGGCACGGTCAGCGGCGGACGCTGCTGCTTGTCACGCTGATCCGCGTGCCGCCCAATGCGCCGTTTGCGCTGACCAACCTGGTGCTTGCGAGCTCGGGCGTGAAGCTGGTGCCGTACGTCATCGGCACGGCGATCGGGATGGCCCCGCGGACGGCGATCGTGTCGTACGTGGCGAGCGAGGCCGCCAAGCGGGCGGACAACATCCAGGGGTTCATCAAGAACCAGCCGTGGTGGGTCTCGGCGGCGGGGATCGCGGCGACACTGGTCGCGTTCGGCATCTTGTTCTTCCTGGCGGAGCAGGCGCTCAAGAGCGTCACGAACAAAAAACCGGTCAAGGCTTGAGAGCGTCGATGGTCTCGCCGCACTCCGGGCAGCGCGGGATCGATCCCACGGCGTAGCGGCAGCGCGGGCAGAGGCCGGCGGCGATGTCGCGCTGGCGGCGGATGCGTTTGCGTTCGCTGATCAGTCGCGGGACCCAAGCGAGCGAGCCCGTGAAAAGAGCCGCGGCGGCGACGATGCTGGCGGTGTTGACGAGGCCCGACCGGTTCCATTCGCGGCTGGCGGAGTCGGGCTCGCGCAGTGCGGCGGCGACGAAGGGCTTGTTGCCCTGATCGCGGCTGTCGAGCCAGCCGAGCACGGCGACGCGGGCGGCGTCGAGCTCGGCGTCGCTCCATGGGGTGCGTCCGAGCGGACGGAGCTCGAGCTCGTAGTGGTCGTCGAAGCGGACCACGTCGAGCCAGCCGCGGGCGATGCGCTGGTAGGTGATGATGGCGCGGGAGATGGATTCGGGGTCGCGCTGCAGCGCGGCGAGCAGGCCTTCGGTGCTCCGCACCTCGGTGTCCTCGACGCGCATGCGGCCGTGGTCCTTGATGACGTAGAGCGAGATGGTGCCGAGGCGGCGCGCGGTGCCGACCTTCCAACCCGGGAGCGTCCAGCCGCGGATCGAGGCGGTGGTGACGTCGGCGGTGGGAACGCGGCGGATGCAGAGCGCCAGTGCGATGAGCAGCAGCACGCTGGCCGCGGGCGTGGTGAGCTGGCGCAGGCAGAATCGAGCGACGCGGCGGAACACAAGGGAGTGTAAGTGTCCGCGGCGGGGGCACGAGATGTTGCGATGCCCGGTGGCGCGGCATTCCGGGAGACGCGTGTGTGCGGTGGTGCGGGCGAAGGAATGGCGCGCCGGGCGATTTCTTTTTTGTGTCCGATCGGCGCGCGAGTGGAGCACTGGGCGTGCCGCGGCGCACGCTTGCGGGACGCGCGAGCGTGGCTCGATCGGCATCTGTTCATGCTCGGCGCTGTGCGGCGCGTGCTGGGCGACGCGAGCGCACGCGGAGGTGATTTGACACGACGACGCCGCGGCGGTACGTTTGCCCCCACGCGCGAACGTGTCGGCGCCGGATCGGTGGTTCAGCGAGAACAGCGAGGCATTGTGAACAGGCCGAGCACTTCCGGAACGAGCGCGTCGAACCCACTCGCGAGCGGCGAGGCGGGCCCGCGTCGCCCCGAGCCGGCGCCCACGCGCCGCCCCGGTGTGCGTCGCGGCGTGAGCCCCGATCGCCAGCTCTGGATCGACATGCTCGCGCACCTGCGGCGGGCTCACCCGGCGATCTGCCGCCACTGGTTTGAGGAGCTCGAGGCGTTGGGCGTTGCGGGCGGGACGCTGAACCTGCGGGCGCAGTCGGCGATCCATCGCGACTATCTGAAGCGGACCTGCTCGGAGGCGTTCAACGACGCCTTGCGGACCGTGTCGGGGCGGCTGCTGTCGATCCGGTTCGTGGGGCCCGAGGACGACTGGGGCGATGCGCCGGCGATCGGGCCCATCGCGGACCAGGCGGAGCCGGCGGCGGCGAGCGAGGTCATCGAGGAGACGGCGCGGCCGGAGCCGCCGGTGGTGGAATCGCCTCTTCGGGATCCGGCCGAGGTGACGCTGCGGGTGGAGGTGAAGCCGATCGCGACGCTGGCGGAGACGCCCGGGCGTGAGGCGGGGCCGAGCCGCGTGACCGAGCATCGGCGGCGTGCGGACGAGGGCCTCGCGATCAACCCCGATTACGACTTCGGGAACTTCGTCGTAGGACCGGGGAACCGTCTCGCGCATGCGGCGGCGGTCGCGGTCGGTGAGAGCCAGGGGCGGCAGTACAACCCGCTGTTTATTCACGGCGGGGTGGGGCTGGGCAAGACGCACCTGTTGCAGGCGGCGTGCCTGCGGATTCTGGAGCGCACGCCGCACGCGCGGGTGTACTACACCTCGTGCGAGGGCTTCATGACGCAGTTCATGGAGTCGGTGCAGAGCGGGCAGATGAGTGATTTCCGGCACCGCTACCGCGACATCGATGTGCTGGTGGTGGACGACATCCACTTCCTCGCCAAGCGCGACCGGACGCAGGAAGAGTTCTTCCACACGTTCAACAACCTGTACCAGGCGGGCAAGCAGATTCTGCTGTCGTCGGACGCAGCGCCGGAGGAGATCCCGGATCTTGAAGACCGGCTGGTGAGCCGCTTCAAGTGGGGCCTGGTCGCGAAGATCGATCCGCCGTGCTACGAGACGCGGGTGGCGATCCTGAAGACCAAGGCCAAGGTGCGCGGGCTGGAGTTCCCCGACGACTGCGCGTGCTTCATCGCGGCCCGGATCGACAGCAACATCCGCGAGCTCGAGGGCGCGATCACGCGGGTGCAGATCGTCGCGAGCGTGGAGAACAAGCCGATCGATTTGGCGCTCGTGAAGGGCGCTCTGGGCGACCTGAACGACGAGGCCCCGCCCGAGCCGAGCATCCAGCAGATCATCACGGCGGTGACGGACTACTACCGCATTCGGCTGTCGGACCTGCAGAGCAAGAGAAGGCCGCGGAGCGTGACGATCCCGCGCCAGGTCTGCATGTTCCTGGCCCGGCGGATGACGAAGCTGTCACTCGAGGAGATCGGCGGCTACTTCGGCGGGCGGGATCACACGACGGTGATGCACGCGGTGAAGGCGATCGACCAGCGGCGCGAGAGCGATGACGAGTTCGTGGGGCAGTTGCGGGCGATCGAGGAGCGGATACGGGCGAGTGGGTGATGGGGAAGGGGTGAGGGATTAGCACGTAGGACTTAGGGATGCGGCCTCAATCGAGCGCCTTGGCTCTAAGACCTCAGTCCTCATCCCTCCCCACTACTCCTCATCAAACCCGCTCTCGACGAGGGCCTTGAGCTTGGCGGCGGCGGCTTCGGCGTCATCGCCGTCGCAGACGACGGTGAGGGTGGAGCCTTGAGCGGCGGCGAGCATCATCATCTGCATGATGGACTTGCCGTCGACTTCGGTGTCGTCTTTCTTCACCTGGACGTCGCAGCCGAAGGTGGCGGCGAGATCGACGAACGTCATCGCGGGACGGGCGTGGAGCCCGAGCCGGTTGGTGATCGTCACTGTGATCTCGACGCGGGGCATCGGGTGGAGTGGGTGCGGCGGGCTTGCGGTGGGCTTGCGGTGGGCTTGGATCAGGAGGGCAGCGCGAGGTTGTCGGCGTCGGTGAGGAGCTGGCGGACGTCGTCGGCGCTCGTGGCCTGGCGGAGCATGCGACGGAAGGTTTCCTTCGACAGGTTCTTGAAGATGACCTCCATGGCCTGGAGGTGATCCTCGGGCTTGTCCTCGGGGCTGACGAGGAGGACGACAGAGTGGACAGGCTGCTTGTCGAGGGCGTTGAAGTCGATGCCTCGGGGCGAGAGACCGATGGCGGCGGCCATTTTGGTGACGCCCTTGTGCTTGACGTGGGGGACGGCGACGCCGCGGCCGAAGCCGGTGGAGCCCTTGCGTTCGCGTTCGAGGACGCGGAGCATGAGCTCGTCGCGGATGGCGGCGGGGACGACGCCGGAGGCGACGACGCTGTCGAGCAGCTCGGCGATGACCTCGTCGCGCTGGGCGGACTTGACCTGGACCGTGATGGCGCCGGGGGCGACGAGTTGGCTGAACTTCAGCACGGGACAAGCTCCTGCCGAAGGCCGAAACGCAGGCCCCGGACGGTGGTCGATCGGGAACAGTCTACCGCTTGCCGTCCTTGAGCTTCTCTTTGAAATCGGTGAGCTGTCGGGAGCCCTTTTGCACGGCCTCGTCGATCGCGACATAGACGTCTTCGAGCTTGACGTGGACGATGAAATCGTCGTGCTTCTCGACGTCGATGACGAGTTCGACGTCGAAGGGGCCCTTGTGGTGGTGGTCGTGCTTGGCGACCGTGACCCGCACGGCCTGGACGCCGTCGTAGAACTTGGTGAGCTTCTGGGCCTTGTTTTCCGCGTGCTGGCGGATGGCCTCGGTGATCTCAAAGTTGCGGCCGACGACGTCGATGCGCATGCAGGGCTCCCGGACAGACGGGCCGCGGGGAACGCGGCAACAGACATACCCGCGGCGGCACGCCGGGGCGAACACGAGCGAACGACGGAAACGGTTTCACCTCTCAAGAAGGCTGGTCGTCGCCAGACCTCCGAACCCGGCCGCGACATCGGCCCCCGGAGGGAACCAAGACTCGCTTCGGGGCGAGAGGGGAAAGGCCCCGCCGGAGCGAAACGAACCACCCCACCAGATCAAACAGAGACACACAGAGATAATGGGACTGAGTGGACTCGAACCACTGACCTCACCCTTATCAGGGGTGCGCTCTAGCCAGCTGAGCTACAATCCCGCAATGTCCCCCGGCAGGAAACGAGGCCGGGACTCACGTCCAAACCACGCTCGCGACGGGTGCCCGGAACGATCTCCGGGGCCAAGAGTATACCGCGCTCCCCGGGCGGAGGCGACTCGCAAACGGGCATGCTTGGACTTGCCTTGCGAGGGCCCAATCGACTGCAAAAAGGTGCGTCGTCACCGGGGGAAACGCGAAGGTTCCCCACCCCAGCGCTCACGCTCGGGGCTCGTTTGGGATCGTTGATCGTGTCACGGCGTAGGCCGTCCAGACGCCGGCGCCGAAGAGCATGAGGTTGGCGTAGGCGGCGAAGCCCAGATAGCGGGTGGCGCGGAGGGCCTCCATGCCGCCCTCGCCGAAGCGGGGGATGAGGTTGAGTAGGAAGTAGATGGCGAAGAAGGTCCAGCCGCCGGCCGTGAGGGCGCCGGTGGGCGAGCGATCCTTCCAGATCGCGAGCAACGCCGCGACGAGGGGCATGGCGATCACGAAGTAGTGCAGGTGGCACATCGGGCTGATCGCGAGCATGAGCGAGGCGAGCAGGCCGATGGACAGAATCGCCTCGTAGCCAGCGAAGCGGCGGACGGCGGGATCGGGCGAGTCCTTGGCGCGGCTCATGCGCCACCAGGCGAGCGACGCGAGCGCGATCATGATGAGACCCACGACGGCGTGGAAGATCTTGGCGGGTTTGCCGGGACGGAGAGCGTCGGCGTCGAGGACTTCGCGGAGGTGAAGCGTGCCGTGGAAGACGGCTTGGAGCGATTGATTGTCGCGGGTAGACTGGAGTTCGGCGATCTTGCGGCGGTCGGTCTCGCCGTCGGAGTTGGCGCCGGTGTACTCGCGGGCGTTCTCGAAGACGATGAGGTTGAGGTAGTTGATGTTGTTGGCCCACATCTTCTGCGGGCCGATGGTGACGCTGGGGATGACGACCAGCATGATGATGGTGCCGACGATCGAACCGGCGACCATCTTCCAATCGCGGCGGAGCAGGGCATAGAAGCCGAGGAAGGCGGGGAAGACCTTGACGCACGCGGCGAGAGCGATCCAGACGCCGGCGCCGAAGGAGCGGCCGCGGAGGGTCCAGAGGGTCATGCCGGCGACGCACATCGCGAGCAGGGTGTTGGTCTGGCCGCGGACGAGGGTGCTGCCGATGGCGACGACGCAGAGCAGCGAGGGCCAGAGCATGTCCTCCCACCAGCGGCGCATGCCCGGCTCCATGCGGTGCACGCGTGGATCGCCGCTGGAGATGCGGACGGATTGTGCGAGCCACTTGGCGGTGTAGAAGACGGTGACGATCGAGAGCAGGTACCAGATGACGACGGAGGCTTCGTAGGGGACGAGGTGCAGGCCGCGGGGATCGGGCTGATTGGTGACCGGGTCGATCGGCGCGTCGGCGAGCGGGGCGGCGAGGATGGCGAGGAGCTGGGGATAGGTGTAGCTCCAGCCGTTGTCGTCGGTGGCACGGCTGATGTCCTCGCCCGCGGTGACGGCCCAGGCGGCGCGGAGGTAGACGCCGATGTCGGTCTGCGGACGCTTCAGAAACGCCGCCCGTTGGAGGGTCAACGCGCCGAAGGCGAGGACCACGATCGGTAGGAGCGCGATCAGGAATTTCTCGAAGCGGGAGATGCCGGCGAAGGGGCCGGAAGAGGTGCTGCTCATGCTCGGCGAGCGTAAGGCGGATGAACCACGGAGACACAGAGGCACAGAGCGGAGAGAAAAGGCTGGAAAAGATGCCCGGGCGCCACGGCTTGGCGGCTCGGCGACAAGGCGTGCGCGGGCGTGGAGCAGGCGGCGTCAACAGGAGACGCACTGCCGACCCCCGAGCCGGTCGGCAGTGGCACCCGAATCTGTGGTGAACACTTCTACTTCGCGCGGCTGACTTCGACCTTGCCGCCGGCGACGTCCTTAATGGCGTAGCCGAGAGCGAGCAACTCGTCGCGGATCTGGTCGGACTTCTTGAAGTCCTTGGCGGCTCGGGCGGCGCGGCGGTCTTCGAGCTTGGCGATCACCACGGGGTCGGGCGTGGTGCCGGGGAGGAAGATGCCGATCTCGGATTGGGCGGCCTGGGGGCGTTCGAGGGTGAGCACGCCGAGCACGGCGTCGAGCAGCCGCATGATGGCGGCGTCTTCGGACGTGGGCGTCGTGATGGAACCGACCCATGAGTTCACCGCAGCGATGGCGCCGGCGATGTTGAGATCGTCGTGGAGCGACTGCGCGAACTCGCGCAGCACCGGAAGATCGCGTGCCTCCATTTGCTGATTTGAGCTTTGCTGATTTGAGCTTTCCGCCACGCGGCGCCAGCGGTCGATCATGCGCTGGCTGTCGGTCAGGCCTTGCATGGTGAAGTTCGCGTTGCTTCGGTAGTGGGTCTTGATGAGTTCCAGTCGCAGGGCGGCGGGCTCGATGCCTTTGGCGAACAGGTCCCGCGCGGTGAAGAAGTTGCCCTTGCTCTTGGACATCTTCGTGCCTTCGACCATCAGGAACCGCGCGTGGAACCACATCGCGGCGTAGGTCGCGCCCGCGACGCTCTGGTTGAACGCGGAGCAGGATTGGGCGAGCTCGCACTCGTGGTGCGGGAAGATGTTGTCCTCGCCTCCGGAATGGAGGTCGATGATGGGTGAAGCGTTGGGGATGGTGAGGGCGTGTAGAGCCTCGGGCGTGAGCCCGAGGTTGGTGGAGCTTAAAGACGGAGCTTGCGACCTCTCGCTGACGCGAGAGGCTCTATCGGAGGCGTTCGTGCACAACCTGGCCGCGGACATGACGGAGCACTCGATGTGCCAACCGGGGTAGCCGGTGCCCCAGGGGCTGTCCCACTTCATCTTGTGACGCGCGTCTTCCTTCCAGAGCAGGAAGTCGGCGGGGTGTTCCTTCTGGCCCTGATGCTCGGCGTTGATGCGGCCGCCCTCGCCTTCTTTGAGGCGGTCGAGCGTGTTGCCGCTGAGGCGGCCGTAGTCGGGGAAGGACTTCACGCGGAAGTAGACCACGCGCGAGCCGGACTCCCCCACCACGTACGCGTTGCCCTTCTCGATCAGGCGGGCGATCAGCGCGATCATGCCTTGCACGCTCTCGGTGGCGCGGGGCATGAGGGTCGGATCCTTCTCGGCCTCAAGGGCGAGCTTGAGGCCGAGCTTCATGGCGTCCTCGCGGAAGCGGGATTCGTAGAAGCGGGCGATCTGATATGGGTCGCTGGGGTCGAGATCGGCGGTGGTGTGGGACTTTCCCGACTTCTTGGCTTCGGCCTTTTGGGCCTCAAGCCGCTTGGCGGCGGCTTCCATTTTGTCTTCGCCGCCGCCGTCGGCGTTGTCGTCGTCGGTCATGTGACCGACGTCGGTGATGTTCATGACGTGGGTGACGGTGCGCGGGCCCTTGTGGCCGCCAATCTCACAAAGCGGCGACTCGATCCAGCGGCGGAGCAGGTCGGCGGCAAGGAAGGAGCGGAAGTTTCCGATGTGGGCGTCGTCGTAGACCGTGGGGCCGCAGGAGTAGAAGGAGATACTGGACGGATCGCGGGGCGCGAAGTCCTCAAGGCGTTTGGTGAGGGTGTTGTAGAGGCGGAGGGGCATGGGGGGATGGTACCGGGGAGAAAATCTGGGGTTTTGCTGGATGGAATGAGGGTTGGGGCGGGCCGGTTCCGCCGGTACATTGGCGATCGGGAGACGTTGGTCGTCCAGGAGGTTCCCATGCGTTGGATGCGGCCTATCGGCGGATTGTGCGGCTTGGCTCTGGTGGCGTCGGCCTGGACGGTTCGGGCGAGCGCTCAGGAGCTGATCGGTTCGCCGCCAGCCGACGCCGCGGCGTCGGGGTTCGATGATCGCTCCGCGCCGAGCCTCTATCAGTACGACAATGGCGCGGTCTTCCCGCTGCGTTGGCTCGAGGCCCCGCGCGACGCTCTGATGATGCAGCGGTTCGACACGGTCGGTGGTTCCGATCTATTGACGTCGGTCTCGGTGCGATTCGGGACGATGCCGGCGGGGCGGGCGGCGAAGATCTACATCTGGTCCAACCCCACCGGCGACGGGTCTCCGACGAATTGCGTGCTGGTGCATCAGCAGGACATCACCATCGGCACGGCCGGCAATCTCAACGCCTATCCGCTGGCCGCGCCTGTCCCGGTGAGGGGTGTCTTCTTCGTCGGTGCCTCGGTGATGCAAGAGACCCCCAGCGAGGCGCCGTACGCCGTCGACCCGGTCACGCCATATGTCGCCGGGCGATCCTGGGTTGGTTACGCACTCACGTCGGTTGACGGGAGCAATCTCAGTGGATTGGACGGCCTCTCCGATCTGCAGAGCTTCGGCTTTTCGTCGTATCTCCACATCCGCGCCAACGGCAGCGGCTCGAGCTTTGGGTACCAGGCGCGGCTCGCCAGCGCGGGGCAGAACTACACCGGTGTCGCGGACTTTGTGTTCACGCTGTACGACAGCCCGGAGGGCGGCAACGTGGTCGGGGTTCCCACGACGATGATCGGGGTGCCGGTGACGGCGGGCGTCTTCAGCGTCCAGATCCCTTCCGATCCTTTGTGGTTCTTGGGCGCGCCGGATCGGTACCTGGACGTGCAGGTGCGGACGCCCGCCGACGGCGACATGTACACGAGCCTCACGCCCCGGCAGCGGATCGGGCAGGTTCCCGCCGCGATGGTGGCGACGGTGGCGCAGACGGTTCAGTCGGTGCCGTGGTCGGCGCTCACGGGTGTGCCCTCGGGCCTCGGCGCGTGGCAAAGCACGACGGGGGGTATCGCCTACTCGGGAGGCAACGTCGGAATCGGCACGAACACCCCGGCTGCGGCGTTGCATGTCAAGGGTGGTCCCCCCTACGACAACACCCTTTTCGAGAGCGGCTTCCCGGACGGGACGTGGCTGAACCTGTGGAACACCTCGCCGAACGGACGCGAGTGGTCGCTGATCTCCACGGGTGCGACGAACACCGAGGGCGCCGGCGCGCTGCTCATTCGCGACCGAAGCGCAGGCATCGTCCGAGCCACGTTCCTTCCCAACGGCAACGTCGGCTTCGGCACCATCGCGCCGACGCGCCGGTTGCAGGTCCGGGGCGATGGCATCGGTTTCTCGCACATCAGCAGCGACGGCTCCACCGAGATCGCGTCGTATGCCGATCCCAACTTTGGCACGTTCGGCACGTACAGCAACAAATCTCTGCTGCTGTTGTCCAACGGCGCGGCCCACATGGCGGTGACGCCGTTGGGCAGAGTCGGCGTGGGAACGACCGCTCCCTCCGACACGCTCGACGTGCGGGGGAACATCCGCCTGGGGAGCAACGGGGAGTACCAGGCCGCGGCCGGTCAGGCCGAGGCGCTCGCCACGATCCGGGGCGTTCTGAATCCCGATGGAACGATCCGGCACGGCAGCGGCTTCACGGCGACGCGCTTGGCGGTCGGGACCTACCGGATCAGCTGGTCGGCGTCGCCCGGCTTTTCCGACCATCCGGCATTTGTCGGGTCTGCGTTTGTGAGCTCGCCCGTGACGGTGTGGTACAACGACCTGTCGCTCGCGGCGGATCGCAGCGGGTTTGTGGTCGTCCGCACCACCAACACGGCCGGAGCCTCGGTCGACGCACGGTTCTCGTTCACATTGACCGGGCCGCGGTAGGGCGCGGCTATCGGACGGCATGGGCGCGAGCCACGCCGGCGGTGGCGTGAGGCGCGGCACGAGACCGGCCGGTTGTTCGGAAGACGGCACGGTTCTCGCTTGGATTGCTGGGTCTTCGTGGTAGCCTGTGACACGCTTCCCCGGAGGATCCCATGCGTCTTCAAGCGATCGGCTTGGCCGTGCTCTCGTGCCTTCTCACCTTGGCGGCTCCGGCCCAGACCTTTACCAACAACACGCCGATCACCTTCTCCGGACCGTCGCAAGGTCCGGCGAATCCGTATCCGTCGGCGTTGCTGGTGACGGGTGTGGGCCCGGTCAGCTACATGACGGTCACGCTCAACATCTTCGCCGGAGGCGGCCCCAGTGATGCCGGGGTGTACCTTCTGGTGAGCCCGAGTGGCCAGAAGGTGGAGTTGGGCGTGCTTGCGGCCCAGGGTCCGAACCCATCCACAGTCCTGAGCGCGACGTTCGCGGACGACGCGACGGACACGCTCACCGTACCGATCAAGGTGAATAGCGTGCTCCGCCCCTCGCCGAGCCCGATCGGTTCCTACCCCGCGCCGGCCCCGCCCGTCCCGTACGCGAGCACGCTGAGCAGCACGTACTCGGGCACGATCAACGGCACCTGGACCCTGTACACATTCTGCGCCGGCTCGCCACGCAGCGTGGTGAGCAGCTGGTCGCTGACGTTCAACGGCGTGCGCCAGCCGCAGCCGATCTCGACCGCGTTCAGCTACCAGGGACGCCTGCTGAAATCAGGCACGCCCGTCGACGGCACGGCGGACCTGCGCTTCACGCTGTGGAACCACCCGACGAGCACGGTCACCGGCAACCGCATCGGCGGCCCGCTGACGCGGACGAACGTCGCGGTGAGCGGCGGCGTGTTCACGACCACGCTGGACTTTGGCGGAGCGACCGACGACGCGAACGGGCTGTGGCTCGACATCGAGGCGGCGAGCCCGCCGGGATCGGGATACGTGCCGCTCACGCCGCGTCAGCAGGTACTGGTGACCCCGCAGGCTGCGCGGGCGACGGTGGCGACGCGTTCTGAGACGTTCTCGCTGGGCGCTGATGCGCGGATGAACGACAAGACGGTGTTCCTCCGCGGCGGATCCGATGAGAACCACCTGCTCGGTTGGTTCAGCACCTCCAAGCCGTTCGCGAGTGTTCCGGTCGACGGCCCGGTGCTCACGGGCTTTGGCGGCGGCGTGCTTGGGAGCAAGGACAACGGGATCGAACGGATCGCGCTGCGCTGGACCAACACGGGGCGCATCGGCATCCAGACTCCACTCCCCTCGGCACGCCTGCACATCCTCGGCGATTCCACCAACGACCTTGGATTCCTCATCAGCGCGAGCGGCCCGGGCTGGGGATCTGGTTTGCGCTTGGAGAACTTGGGCGTGGGCGGCCGCACCTACGGCATGTACTCCGCCAACGACGGCACGTGGCAGTTTGTCGATCAGACCGCGACCGCGACGCGGATGGTGATCAACAGCGTGGGCAACGTGGGCATCGGGACCACGAACCTGCCGCAGAAGCTGAACGTCAACGGCGTGATCCGAAGCACGGGCGCGGACTTCATGCTCGCCGGGCGCGGCGGCGGACAGGCCAACAACAGCGGGCAGGCCCGCGCGCTCGTCGACGCGGGCTGGACCGGCGGAGCGTTCGGCTCCATCGACGGCGGCGGGCTCTTCATCAACTACGGCAACGACTTCGGCCGCGTCGTGGTTGGCAGCAACTTGCTGGTGCAGGGGAACATCAACGCGACCGGCACAATCACGCCGTCGAGTGCGCGGCTGAAAGAGCATGTCGCACCGATGAACGACGCGCTCGAGGGGCTGCTCAAGCTCGAGGGCGTGCGCTTTGACTGGAAGGCGGACGAGGCGGCGCGGCGCGGCGGACGGGCCGCAGACCTGGGCTTCGTCGCGGAGGACGTCGAGAAGATCTTCCCGGAACTGGTGTACCGCGATGCTTCGGGCCAGGTGATCGGGATGGACTACTCGCGTTTGTCGGCGGTGGCGGTGCAGGCGATCAAGCAGCAGCAGGCGTTGATCCGGTCGCAGAAGGACGAGATCGAGGATTTGAAGGCGCGGCTGGATCGGCTGGAGAAGCTGGCCGCGCCGCGGGCTCGTTGAGCGATTGCAAACCCAACTATCCGCCGAACGCCTGTCGAGACGCGGTGGGTTTTCAGCTCTTTTGATGAGGGTGGGTGACCGGACTTCTCGCCGGTGCTGTGTGCGCTCGGCGGTCGCGTGATCACGCGTTGGCGGAGCGCGGCCTGCTCGGCAAGGAGTCCCCGATGCGTAGTCGTCCGTCCCGCTCGATGACCGGCACGAAGACCCGTGGAATGACACTCGCATTCGTCGCTGCCGCGGTGCTTGTCGCGGCGCACGCGGAGGCACAGGGCCTTTCTCGGTCCACGTTCGCATACCAGGGACGGCTGACCGACAGCGGACAGAACTACACCGGCGCGGCGACGTTCCGCTGCACACTGTTCACCGCGGCGACAGGCGGCACGGTCGTCGCCGGGCCGATCACCGTGAGCGGAACGGTGACGAACGGCGTCTTCACGGTTCCTTTGGACTTCGGCGTGGTCGAGCCGCAGGGTCGACGCTGGGCGGAGATCGAGGTCTCGACGCCGGCGACCCCGGCGTTCCAGACGCTGACGCCGCGGCAGCCTGTTGATGTCGTGCCGCGGGCGGCGAGCGCGATCCGCGCGGAGAGCGCGGAGCCGTTCAATGTGGCGTTCAACCCGTCGGCGCTGACGATCGACCAATCGCAAACCACAACGACCGCGGCCGCGACGACGCTCAGCAGCTCGATCTGGCAGTCGTTCACAACTTCTTCCACGGGCTCGCTGACGCACATCGCGGTGTCTCGGAATGGGAGCATCAACTTCGAGAACGCGACGCTGAATATCTACGAGGGATCGGGTGTTGGTGGTACGAAACTGTGGTCGCAGCGCTGCGTCGCGACGGGCGTCGTGGGTGAGGTCGTGATGTCGTTGACCCGGCCG
>DASVYC010000043.1:0-59205 GCA_036392375.1 Phycisphaerales bacterium | reverse complement strand
TACGTCGACGTGGTGGACTTCGATCCACGCTCCGTGTCGAGGAGCCGCGACGAGTCCGCACACGCGGACCATCCCCTACAAACCGTTCTTCACCCCGGCGCCCGCGCGACGCTCCGTGCCGCGGCCCTTCCCGCCCTGGATCGCCTCCATGCGCGATCCCTGCGGCCCGTTCAGGATTCCGATCGACCCGGACAGCCCGAATCCGTGGCCGCCGCCCGCCGCATGATCGAGGAAGCCAACCGTGAGTCCAGCCGTATCGGGCTGGGCCCGCGTTTTGCCGATTCTCTGGAGCACACCCGCCGCGCCACCCCCGCGCTCATGGGCGACGACGCCCGCTGGGTCTTCGCCGTTCGTGTCCGCCGCGAGGTCCAGGGTGGCCACGCCGCCATCGTCACGCCCGAGTCCCGCAAGCGCCTGCTGCGGCTCGCCAACCGACTCGGACTCCGCGACTTCGACGCCAACCTCGTCATCGCGATCGTGCAGGACGACGCCCGCACCTTCGGCGGCACGCTCCCGATCCCGTCCGAGAGCGCCAAGGGGCCACTCGCCCTGGTCCGCCCCGCGGTCGTCCCCAGCACCCGCTTCACGTGGCGCATGGAGCATCTGAAGGCGCTCGCCCCGGTCGGCGCGAGCCTCGCGATCGCGACGGTCTTCTGTCTGGCCGCTGTGCGATGGCTACTGAACGGCTGAGCATGGGAGCTGTTTGAACTGGGTACGGCGTGTGATGCCCCTCATGGAATCCGTCGGGGCAGAAACTTCGCCGCGTCATCCGTTCTCTTCCTCAGCCCGCCGAGCCCACTCGAACTCCAGAGGCTCAAGTTCGCCAGCCAGCTTCTGGCGCTCCTCGCCCAGGCGGTGGCTCTTGGCCTGATCGCGCCACGTCGCCGGATCGTTCAGCTCCGCGTCGATGGCGCGGATCCGCGTCTCGATCTTCTCGATCTTCTCTTCGATCTGCTCAGTCTTCATCCGGGCAAGGGCGTTGGTGCTCGGTCCGCTCGCCTTCGCGGCCTGCTTCTTCTTCCGATCCTCCGCCTCCTGCCGGGCACGCTCCGCCTGCTCGCGCCGGGCCTTGGCCTCCGCCTCTTCCCGCTCGGCCGCGCGGCGGCGCTGCACGTCCTTCTCGTGCCAGTCGCTGTATCCGCCGTGGAAGACTTCCACGTTTCCCTTGCCGTCCAGCACGATCAGGTGCTGGCACGTCGCGTCGATCAGCGCGCGATCGTGGCTGATCAGGATCATCGTCCCCCCGTACCCGCCCTCGTCGCAGAGGGCATCTTCCAACCGCTCCGCGCTCATCAGGTCCAGGTGGTTCGTCGGCTCGTCGAGCACCAGGAGGTTTTTCGCCGAGCACAGCAAGGCCGCGATCGCCGCACGGCTGCGCTCGCCGCCCGACAACTGTCCCAAGGGTCGATCCTGGTCCGTTCCACTGAACAGGAATGCACCCGCGAGGTCCCGTGCCGCCTGCTCGCTCATCGAGACCCCGGGCACTTCTTTCTTGATCGTGTTCTGCAGGTACAGATACACGGGCGACTCCGCGGGCAGGTGCTCGTGCGTCTGGCGGTAGTACCCCGTCGCGACGTTCGATCCCACCCGAACCATCCCCGTGTCCGGCGCCAGATCGCCAAGGAGCGACCGCACCAGTGTCGTCTTGCCCGCCCCGTTGGGACCGATGATCCCCCAGCGCTCTCCCCGCGAGATCGCCACATCGAACTCGCGGAAGAGCACCTTCTCTCCCCCGCCCTCCAGCGGGTACTTCTTCGAGATGCCGCGGGCCGAGATCACCATGTCGCCCGACCGCGGCGCCTCCGGCAGCCGCACCTCGAACGAGTGCGCCTCGACCGGGCGCTCCAGCGTGTTGCTCGCCTTCTCGCGCTCCAGCCGCGTGTTGCGTCCTCGAGCCTGCGCGGCACGCTGACCGGCCTTGTACTTGCGGATGTACGCCTCTTCCTGGCGGAAGCGCTGCTGCTGGTTCTCGTACGCCCGCAGCATCGCCAGACGCCGCTCCGCACGCAGCTCGCGGAACGTCTCGTAGTTGCCGGGGTAATCGATCAGCCGCCCGTCCTCGGTCTCGATGATCCGCTTCACGACGTTGTCGAGCAGATACCGATCGTGGCTGATGAGCAGCACCGCGCCCGGAAACTCATAGTTCAGAAAGTTCTCGAGCCACAGCCGCCCCTCGATGTCGAGGTGGTTGGTCGGCTCGTCGAGCAGCAGCACGTCCGGGTTCTCGAGCAGGAGCTTCGCGAGCGCCAAGCGCCCCTTCTGCCCGCCCGACAGCCCGCCCACCTTCACCTGGAACTGGGCGTCCGTAAATCCCAGCCCGTGCAGGACCTCGGAGATCTTGTGATCGATCGAGTATCCGCCCGCGGCCTCCATGTCCCGCTCGAGAACCTCCTGCTCCTTCATCAGTTTCTCGAGCGCGTCGCCCTGCGCCGTCGCCATCTTCTCGAACACCGCGTCGAGCTTCTGATGCAGCTCGTGCAGCCGCGCGAACGCGCTCTCCGCCTCACCCCACAAGGTCTCATCGGGATTGAGCTTGGGATCCTGGTGCAGGTAGCCCGCCCGCGCCCCGCGCTGCAGCGACACCTGGCCCTCGTCCGGGGTCATCAACCCAGCCAGCATCTTCAGAAACGTGCTTTTGCCCACCCCGTTACGGCCCACCACCCCGACGCGCTCGCCGGGCTCGATCGAGAACGACACCCCATCGAGGATCACGCGGGTGCCGAACGAGTGTTTCAGATTGGTCGCTGTGAGGACTGGCAAGGGGCCAATGGTATTGCGAGCGCCCGCGCGACCGCGGCGTGTGTCAACCGCACGACTTGCACCGCGTTCCGCCCCTCGTCCGCGCCCCGATCGCCTTCCATCCGCGCCGCCCGCCGCTACGATGGCGGTCGCGGCGGCCGCCGTTAGCGCGTGTCTCTTTTCGACCCTCACGGGCGGGAGCGGGTAATGACCGAGTCCTTTCGGGCCCTGTGCTCGGACTTCTACATCAATCAGAAAGTCGCGGTCAAGATGGACCTGCCCCGCGGCCGGGACACCGTCCTCGAGCTCTTCGAGCGCGTCCGCAAGCAGTTCCCCAACATGTCCACCTTCCGACGCTACAAGGAGGAACTCGCCCTCGAGTCTCCCCAGTCCGAAGGCGTGCACCGCTGGCTCGCCGTCCGCCCATCCAACATCCGCTCCGGCGTCGTGAACCCCTCCGAGACCGCCGAGGGCTATTCGCTCCATCGCCACATCCTCGACGCCGCTCCGTTCTTCCTCAACATCAGCCCACTCGACATCGACTACGTCGAGCTGCTCTACGGCTTCGACCTCGTCGCCGGCGGCAACCACGACGCCATCGTCTACGAGGCCCTCCTCCCCGGTTCGCCCCTCGCCCAGCTCGCCGACATCCACGGCGCCGTCTCGGTTGACTGCCAACCCCTGCTCGGCCTGCGCATCGCCGGCCGCGAAGACACCGAGATCTATTTCGAGGTCAAGACCCGCGCCGGCACCGCCACCGGCTTCCGCGACGCCGACGCCCCGCCCGAGCCCATCAGCGTCTACCTCACGCTCCGCCGCTTCGGCTCCGTCTCCGACATAAAGGAACTCGGCGACATCTTCACCAAGATGACCCGCCTGGGCGAGGAACTCGTCGAGACCAAGGTCGTTCCGACGCTGCTCGTCCCCATCCGCGACGCCATCAGCTCCGGCCACTAACCGACGCGCATGCTCGCCTCTCCGTCATCGCTCGCCGCACAGGCACCGTCCAACAGCATCCTGCTCGTGGCCGGGTTGCTCATCGTCGTCGTCCTCATCGCCTCGATCGCCGTGCTCGCCCTCCGCAAGCGACTCTTCGCGCCCCCCGAGAACGGCACCGACCCCGGCTCGCTGATGGACCAGGTGCGTGCCATGCACGAACGCGGCGAGATCTCGCAAGACGAGTACGACCGCGTCCGCAGACGCCTCGTCGCACAGGCCGCGTCCCGCACCCCGTCCGAAAAGCCCGATGAGCGGGGAAAGTCTGTGGACGGATAATCGACAGCGGACGCAACGACGCGTTTCTGAGGAATCCGCCGCGTCATCAACGTCCTCTTTGTGTTTCGCCCCAGCCGTTCTGAGGAACTCACACGAGTTGGCCGATAGACTCCCACAAGTACGCGCTGATTCCTACGTGCACGAAAGCGACGCCACATGGCCAAAGGCAAGAACGACGACACCAACCCGCCCTCTCCCACCTCCGGCGCGGGCCGCGACGACTCGTCGTTCCGCGGACGCAAGGTCACCACGTGCTCCTTCTGCGGCAAGACCAGCCGCGACGTCGGCCCCATGGTCGAAGGTCCCAGCGAGGTCTACATCTGCTCGCACTGCACCGAGCTCTGCCAGAACATCTTCCGCCAGGAACGCCGCCGCGTCAGCACCGTCAGCACCGCGCTGCGTGAGGTCCCCGCGCCCCGCGAGATCAAGGACTACCTCGATCAGTACGTGATCGGCCAGGACCAAGGCAAGAAGGCGCTGTCGGTGGCCGTGCACAACCACTACAAGCGCCTGCTCCATCTCGAGAGCGCCGAGGCCGGCTCGGTCGAGCTCGACAAGAGCAACATCCTGCTCATCGGCCCCACCGGGTCGGGCAAGACCCTGCTCGCCAAGACCCTCGCCCGCATGCTGAAGGTCCCCTTCGCCATCGGCGACGCCACGACTCTCACCGAGGCCGGCTACGTCGGCGAGGACGTCGAGAACTTGCTCCTGAAGCTCCTCCAAGCCGCCGACTTCGATCTCGAAGCGGCCCAGCGCGGCATCATCTACATCGACGAGATCGACAAGATCGGTAAGACCTCCAACAACGTCAGCATCACCCGCGACGTCTCCGGCGAGGGCGTGCAGCAGAGCCTCCTCAAGATGCTCGAAGGTACCACCAGCAACGTTCCTCCTCAGGGCGGCCGCAAGCACCCCGAGCAGCAGTACATCCAGATGGACACGACCAACGTCCTGTTCATCTGCGGCGGAACGTTCGTCGGTCTCGAAGAGATCATCCGCCGCCGCCTCGGCAAGACCCGCATCGGCTTCAACCTCGACCAGGACCGCGCCCGGGGCGAAGAGTCCGCCTCCCGCGTCCTCTCACAGGTCACCGCCGACGACATGATCGAGTTCGGCATGATCCCCGAGTTCGTCGGTCGCCTGCCGGTACTCGCTCCGCTCATGCCCCTCTCGGTCGACGCCCTCATCAACATCCTCACCGAGCCCAAGAACGCCATCGTGCGTCAATACCAGCACCTCTTCGGCCTCGAGGGCGCCAAGCTCACCTTCACCGACGGCGCCCTGCGTGCCCTCGCTCAGAAGGCCGTCAAGCGCGACACCGGTGCCCGCGCCCTCCGCGCCGTGATGGAAGAACTCATGATCGACCTCATGTACCAGCTCCCCGAGCTGGACAACACCGGGGCCGAGTACGTCATCGACGAAGACGCCGTCCGCGTCAAGAAGCCCCTCGCCGAGATGCGCCGCCGCCGCGAGAGCGCATGATTCAACCAACAGCACCGGGTGCCACTGCCGAGCGCTCCGCTCGGCAGTGTTCTTTTTGATGGGGCTGATCGCGGTCGCCCCGTCCGCCCGCCACTGCCCAGCGAAGCGCTGGGCAGCGGCACCCCAGCCGTTGCCACAACAAGCCTCAGCGCTCCGCGCTGATGTACGCGATGTAGCACCGGCACGCCTCGCCCCGCGTCGTCTTGCGGAAGATCCCGTTCCCGCCGCCCTTGGCGTCGTCGCCCTCCCAGTACACGCTGACGTTCCGGAAGCCCGCCTCACGCAAGAGTTCCTGCACCTCAACCAGCGACCACAGCCGCCACTGGTACGTGAACGCCCGCGTCATCGCCGGCCCCTTGCGGAACTCAAAGTGGATGTGGCACATCTTGTCGCCCGTGATCGGGTTGTACGACGCCTGATCCCACACATACGTGAACCCACGCCGAGGCCCGCCGATCCGCCGCCGCTCCTTCACCTCGTCGTACGCGTCGCTCCCGCCGTAGTGATCGAGGAAGAACACCCCGTCCTTCGCGAGCGACCGGTGCACCGTCTCGAAGTACCCTCGCAGCACCTCGCGTGTCTTGAAGATCCAGTACGAGAAGTTCATGGCCAGCACGATCTGCGGCGAGCCTCCCAGAGCCTTCGCGCTCGCCGCCCCCGGATCGAGCACGTTCCGCTTCAAGAGCTCGATCCGCGTCTGCGCCTCGGGCGTCAGCTTCGCGACGTGGCGTTGCATGCCGTTGGCGAGAGTGGGGGCGTCGAGGTCCAGCCCGATGGCCCGGTTGGTCTTCCGCCGCCGCACCCACTCGCACGCACTCGCGGCCGTGCCGCAGAAGTCCTCGCGGAGCAGGGCGGCCTTCTTGCCCTTGAGCTTGCGGTAGGTCGCATCCACGAAATCGATCTCGGCCTCGGGCGACTGCACCGCCCGCTCGTAGAGATCGTGCTTGTCGGCGTTGGCGCGGGTGAGGATGGGGAGGCGTGGCATGGGGCGGAGGGTACGCTAGTGATTCCCGGTGTCGCGAAGCGAGATGGCACACATGAACAAGCATCTGCAAATTTATCGGGTTCGTACGTTCTCAGATATTCTTGCCCGCGTCAACTCATTCACTGATTCCCACTCCAGAGCGATGCTTTGGTTTAGAGGCCATCGGTGCGAGGCATGGCCTCTTCTTCCCTCAGCCTTTCGCAGGGGGGCTGTGCTGGAATCGCAAACGGCGATTCGTTTTCGCGAGCGAGCGGGAGCATACCTGTCGGAACGTCCTGAGCGAGAAGATTGTTTGTCTTGGCTGTTGTTGATGCAGCACTATGGGCTTCCGACTCGTCTGCTGGATTGGTCGGAGAGTCTGCTTTGCGCCGCGTACTTCGCGGTATCTCATGAAGAAAGGAGAGAGCCAGCGGCTATCTGGGCTCTTGTGCCTGCCAAGCTTTCCGAAGTTCACGGATTGGGAGCTGTGATTCCGATTCATGCAAGCAGGGATGTTCAACTCTTGGCTAAAGCAGCTTTCGAATTGAACTCCGTACCAATCGAAGCGTTTGCCCTTCCCCTTCAGCCTGCGCACATCGATCTTCGCATGGCTTGTCAGAAGTCTGTGTTCACGGTACACGGCGATAGGCTTGACTTGGCCGAGCTAGACATTGCCGGCAAAGCGTTGATGAAGCTGGTAATTGAGAATGAAGACGTCGATTCGATTCGATCTGACGTGTCTGTGTTGGGCGCGAGTCGAACCACATACTTCCCAGACATCTTTGCGCTGGCGCACGAGCTTTCAGACTGGGTTGAGATAAAGTGAGCTTCTCAAACTTCTCAAAGTCCGACTGGCTCCCCTTCGCCCGCGCCCTCCCCCGCGCCAGCGTCGACCTCTGCTACGTCGACCCGCCCTTCAACACCGGCGTCAAGAAGACCGCCACCCGCCCCATCCGTGGCAAACGCGCTACCTACGCCGACTCCTGGCCCACCATCGACGCCTACCTCGCCTGGCTCCGCGAACGCCTCGCCGCCACCATCCCCGCGCTCAAGGCCACCGGAAACCTCCTCGTTCACGTCGATTGGCGCACCAGCCACCGCGTCCGCGTGCTGCTCGATGAGCTCCTCGGCCCCGACCGCTTCGTGAACCACCTCATCTGGTCCTACGGCCTCGGCGGCTCCTCGCCCCGCATGTTCGCCCGCAAGCACGACGACATCCTCTTCTACTGCATCGACCCCGTTCGCCACTACTTCGACCCGCCCCGCATCCCCGCAACCAGCCGCCGCATGCGTGGCCAGACCAAAAAGGCCACCGACGTTCTCGACATCCCCGCCATCAACAACATGGCCGCCGAACGCACCGGATATCCCACGCAAAAGCCGCTCGCGCTGCTCGAACTCCTCGTCGCCGCGTGCTCGCCGCCGAAGGGTGTCGTCCTCGACCCCTGCTGCGGCAGCGGCACCACGCTCGTCGCCGCCACACGCCTGGGCCGAACACCCATCGGCTGCGACACAAGCTCCGCCGCCGTCCGCCTGACACAGACACGCCTCTCCGAAATTCCATGACGCCATAACGCCTTGATGCCTTGATGCCTTGATGCCTCGATGCCTTCCCACCCCTCGACCACCCAATACCATCCGCGATGCCCGACGCGACCGATCACCCCATCCGAAACCCAGAGCTGCGAGCGCTCGCGCACTGGTACGCGCGGCGGATCGTCAACGTCAACATCAACATCATCGCCGCCGGGCTCCTCGCCCTCATCCCAGTCTCGTTCGCCGTCTACGCCATCCACAAAACCGGCCTCGTGACCAACCCCTGGTGGATCACCGCCATCACCTTTGTCCTCGACGTCGTCTTCGATTTCTCGATCTACTTCGCGCTCCACTACTTGGCCAACCACGGCCCGCTCCGGAAGATCGTCTCCACCAACCCCGCGTACAAGGGCATGTCGTTCCTGCACGACGCCGGAATCGTGCAGGTGCAACGCGCCATCCTCTCGCCCCTGCTCTACATCATCTGGCTCGGCACCCAGAGCTACCTGCTGCATCACCAGATCCTCAACGGCTTCTGGGCCACCGCCGCCGGCGGCGTGCTCGGCATCGGCACGACCCGGGTGATCCACACCTACTGGATGCTGCAAGAAGAAAAACGCCGAGCCGCCAAGCTCGCCGCCGCACCCGCGTCCGCCGCCCAGCCCTGACCGCCCAGCCCCTCCGCGCCGCACCAGCGAGCCGGGGCGTCCCCACCCCGGCGCAGTGAACACCCGTTTCCCCTCTCGCACTCGTTCACGTTTCTCCCCACTCTTCTCCCCCTGCTCCGCTGCCCCTTCCCCCCTCTTCCCCTTCCTGCCCATGTGCGGCATCGCCGGCATCCTCAAGGTCCATCCCGCCGGCACGCAGCCCCCGCCGCCCGATGTCGCCATCCCGGAAGCTTGGCTCGACATCCTCGACGACTCCATCAAGCACCGCGGCCCCGACGGCCAGGGCCGCTTCCGCGATCGCGCGACGCGACCGGATGGCACGATCGTCGATGTCGCGTTCGTCCACCGCCGTCTGTCGATCATCGACCACGCGGGTGGCCACCAACCCATGGTGAGCGACCGCGGGCCGCATCCTGACAAGCCCCGGAACGGCCGCGTCGCGGTCGTCTTCAACGGCTGCATCTACAACCACCGCGACCTCCGCCGCGAGCTGCAGGCCGCCGGCCACCACTTCGTCACCGACCACAGCGACACCGAAGTCCTCATCCACGGCTGGCGCGAATGGGGCCACGCACTCTTCACCAAACTCGACGGCATGTTCGCGGTCGCAATCTGGGACGCCGGGAGCGGGACGCTGGTGCTGTCACGCGATCGATTCGGCGAGAAGCCCCTGTACTTCGATGACGACAAGCCGTCGGTCAGCTTCGCCAGCACCGCGGCAGGCCTCGCGCGGGCTCGGCCGGCGCGCGGGTACGAACGTGGGGTCCGATCAGATGTGAGCGTCCCGGCGATCGCCGCATGGACCGCCTTCGGTTGGTCGGCCACCATCCCCCAACGCGGCCTCGCCGCGGTTCCTATCGGCTATGTCCAAATCTGGGGGCATTGGGGCGACAATGAACTAGCCCTGCGAGAGTCGGTGGCGATGCATCGATGGGAGCGTGAACGACCCCGCGATGCAGAGATGGACGCAATCGACGCCGATGAGCTGATCGCGACAGCGGTGCGATCAAGACTCGAAGCGGACGTACCGATGGGCATCTTTCTGTCCGGAGGTCTGGATTCGGCATTGGTCGCTCGCTACGCCGCCGCTCACGACCCATCAATCGAAGCCTTCACCGTTCGCATGCCATCACCGGGCTTCGACGAATCAGCCGCAGCTGCGGCGACCGCGCGACACATCGGGATTCGCCATCATGTTCTCGACTGCGCCGCGTCCCCTTCGGAAGACCTCGTCGCCGCGATCCGACAGCTCGGGCTTCCCTTTGGCGACAGCTCGCTCCTTCCGTCGCTGTGGGTCAGCCGGGCCGCACGCGGAGCGGTACGAGTCGCCCTCGGCGGCGACGGCGGCGATGAACTCTTCCTGGGCTATGAAAGACACCGCATCCTCGGCCCCCTCGCCGCCGCCCGACACGCGCCACAGTGGGCAAAGAACCTCGGGCAATTCGTGGCCACATCCCAACAACCCGCAACATCCAGGCTCCGAAGCAGATTCGGTCGCCTCCTAAGCGCACTCGCTGTCGGACGCTACGAAGAGCTGCTTTCGCTGTTTCCGCAGTCCATGCGCCGGGAACTGATCGACGGCGACTGGAACCGCTGGCTCGGACGTCACTCCAGGAACTGGTTGCCGCGCGAAGCAGAAGACGACGCGGCGTTCATCTCGCGAGCTCTGTCGACGGACCTCGCGGGCTACCTCCCCGAAGACCTCCTCCGCAAAACCGACACCGCCTCCATGTCCGTCGGCCTCGAGGTCCGCGCCCCGTTCCTCGCCCGCGAGCTCGTCGACCGCATGATCCGCGTCCGGCCCGATGTCCTCATGCCCGACGGCGAACGCAAGGGCCTCCTCAAGCAAGTCGCCCGCAAGTACCTCCCCGACTCCGTCGTCGACCGCCCCAAGATGGGCTTCTCCATCCCCATCGGCGAGTGGTTCCGCACCGACTACGGCGGCATGCGACAACTCCTCCTCGACACCCTGAACGGCCCCGACCCGTTCCCCGAGGATCTCCTGGGCATCACCATCAACCGCCGCTTCGTCACACAGATGGTGAACGATCACATGAGCCGCAGACGCGACCACTCCCAGCGGCTGTACATGCTCCTCGTCCTCGCGATCTGGGCCGCGTGGCTCCGCGACATCAACCGCGGTGCGGCAGCGTGCTGACCCTCGCAATCGTCGTCCCAATAGGAAACCTCCGCGCGAGCGGAGGGTCACCCACGCGTGCGATTTCGGCTTGGCCCTTTGAGATCCCGTACGCGGAGCCCACCCTTCGCTCGCGCGAAAGGTTTGTTCTCCGAGCCCTCCACCCATCACCCCTACGCTGCCCCTCTTCTTCTCACCCCTCTCCCCTCACCCCTTCCCACTCCCCTCCATGCTCATCCTCTTCGACATCGACGCCACCCTCCTCGTCACCGGCGGCGTCGGCATCCGCGCCATGGACGAGGCCGGCACGGCCCTCTTCGGCCCAGCCTGCAACGCCGGCGGCGTCTCTGTCGCCGGCCGCCTCGACCCGCTCATCATGCGCGACATGCTCGCCAAGGTCGGCAAGCCCGCCAGCCGCGAGAACCTGGCCGCGTTCCGCGCCGCGTACGAAGACCGCATGCGCCACCACTTCGCCCAAACCGGCGAAGGCCGCGTGCAATCCCGCGCACTCCCCGGCGTGCACGAACTCGTCAACGCCCTCGACGGCCGCGATGCCATCACCCTCGGCGTGCTCACCGGCAACTTCGCCAGCACCGGTTCGATGAAACTCCGCTCCGTGGACCTCAACCCCGAGCGGTTCCCGATCTGCGCCTGGGGCGACGAATCGCCGCACGATCCGCCGGAGCGTGCGCACCTGCCTCCCGTCGCGACCAAGCGCTACCGCGACAAGCACGACCGCGATCCCTCCCGCGTGCTCATCATCGGCGACACTCCGCACGACGTGCACTGCGCCAAAGTCCACGGCCACGCCTGCCTCGGTGTCGGCACCGGCCAGTTCAGCGCCGCCGACCTCAAGACCTCCGGCGCCGATCACTCGGTCGACGATCTCAGCGACACCCACTCAGTGCTGAAGTTCATCGACTCGCTGCGCTGAATCACGGCGGGAGTCCCTTCGAATCACCACACACAGTCCGTGTGCCACGGCTTGACGGCTCGGAGCCAAGCCGGAGGCCGCGCCTTTATGGCCAGCCCTCACACTGTTTGACTCCGAGACGCCAACCAGTGGCACCCGAGCAAAGAAAAAGGCCCCGACATCTCGGGGCCTCTGCCTTCATGTGCCATTTGGCTCTTTGCTTTTTGCCATTTTCCATCTCACGCCATCCGCACCCACTTGATCAGCGTCGTGAAGTTCGGCGGCTTGCCGTACATCAGCACCCCGATCCGGAAGATCTTCGCCGACGCCCAGCACATCACCACCACCGTGATGAACCCGACCAGGATGCTCACCGGGATCTGCCACATCGGGATCGCTTCCGAACCGCAGATCCGCAGCACCATGACGAACGGGTTGATGAGCGGCACGAACGAGCACACCACCGCGAACGTCGAGTTCGGGTTGTTCAGGATCGGGAACCACAGCATCATCGGAACCACCAGGATGAGCATCACCGGCGTCATCAGCGCCTGGGCCTCGTTCACGTCGTTCACCGCCGCACCGATCGCGGCCATCAGGCACGCGACCACGATGTACGCGATCACGAAGTACACCAAGAGCAGCACCAGGTTCTCCCACGCGATCAGTTCGGCCATGGCGAAGAAGATCAACGCCGCCACGCCCGCGCTCGAGAACAACGCCAGAATCAAGAGCCCCACCGCGCCCTTCCCGATGATCTTGCCCAGCATGAGCTGCAGCGGGCTCACCGCCGACAGCAGCACCTCCATCACGCGGCTCGACTTCTCCTCGATCGTGCTCATCAGCAGGTACTGCCCCGAGCTGAACACGCTGATCCACAGCAGGAACATGAACGCCCCGGGCACCAGCATCTTCGCCGCCGCGTTGATCTTGGAATCACCCGACGCCGTCACCGCTTTCTCCTCGACCTCCGGCCGCGCCATCAAGGCACGCACCTGCTCCACATCCTGCCCCGCGTCGGTCAAGCGGGTGTCCACGATCGCGCGCCGCGCCTGATCGCGGATATCACCCTGCACCTCGACATTGAGACGCGGCGCCGTCAGGAGCTGAAACGGTCCGAACTTGGGCCGCCCGTTCTCATCCTTCTCCGCGTCCACGGCGTTCTTGGGGATCACCAGCAGCGCCAGCCGCGCCGCGTGCCCGTCCTCGGCCTTCTCGCGACCCGTGGCCTTCAGGATCGCCTGCCGCGCCTCGTCCACCGGCGTCTCGGGCGGCAGCACCTGCAGCACCAGATTGGTCTCCGCGAGGATGCTCGCGGCCTGTGACGCCGCGGGGTTGGAGTCCATCTGCTTCTTCAGCTCTCCCGCGGTCTTGTCATCAAGCCCGATCGACTTCATGCCCGCGGCGACCTGCTCCTTCACCGCCTTGTCGCGCTGCTCTTTGCGTTCCTTCTGCTTCACCGGGTCATAGGCGTCCACTAGCCGGGGCGTGACCTTGCCGCTCTGGTCGATCAGGGCAATATGCCCGTAGACGGTCGGCGGCTTCTTGTTCATGAGCAGCGGCAGCGCGAACATGAGCAGCGTCATGATCGCAGGCGGCAGAAGCAGGCCGAGGATGAACGCCTTGGTCGCGACGATGGCGAGAAACTCGCGCCAGGCAATGATGAACACCTTACCCACGAGTCACCTCCGCGAGTTCTTCGCTCGTCGATCCCTTCCCCGCCGCCAGCTCCATCCGCAACTGCTCGACCGTCTCGCCCCCGCCCGACCCAACGATGGAGATGAAGATGTCTTCCAGGCTCGCGCGCTTCACCTCCAGCCGCCGCACCGGGGCCAGCGTCGCCGCCTGACGCATCAACTCCCCGATGTCCGCTCCGTCGTGCAGGCTGATCTCGACCGCGTTGTCCTTCTCCGTCGCCGCACGAGCGCCCGGCAGGGCGCCCCACCCGAGCGCCAGGTCCGCCGGGCTGATCGGCTCGACCACCATCGTCTTGGGGTCGTACCGCCGCCACACATCCTCCAGCGACGAATCGATCACCTTCACTCCTTTGTGGATCATGAAGATGTTGTCGCACAGCTCCTCGGCCTCGCGCATCGCGTGCGTCGAGAAGATGATCGTCGCGCCGCGGTCGTTCTGCTCCTGGATCAGCTCCCGCATCAGCCGTCGGTTCACCGGGTCGAGCCCCGTGAACACCTCGTCCAGGATCAGGAGGTCGGGCTCGTGGATCACCGACGTGATGAACTGCACCTTCTGCTGCATGCCCTTGGAGAGCTCCTCGCACTTCTTGCGGTAGGTCTCCTGCAACCCCACCCGGACCAGCCATTCCTTCACGCGCTTGTCCGCCGCCGCCGCGTCGATGCCCTTCAGCCGCGCGATGTAGTTCAGGAACACGCCGACCTTCATTTTCTTGTACACGCCGCGCTCTTCGGGCAGGTACCCGATCCGGTCCTTGCTCTCCACCGCGCTCGCCTTGCCCAGCACGCGCAGCTCGCCCTGATCCGGGAAGATGATCGACATGATCATCCGGATCGTGGTGCTCTTGCCCGCGCCGTTGGGCCCGATGAACCCATACAAGGAGCCCTCGGGCACGTGCAGGTCGAGGTTTTCGACCGCGACCTTGGGCCCGAAGGTCTTCCGCACGCCGCGAATCTCGATGGCGTTACTCAAGTCCGCTCCTCCGCGTTGCCCCGTTTTCCGCGGGGCTTGTTGGACTTCCGATCATTGCCTCGATTCTTGGCTTTCTTCGTGCCCGTCTTTCGGTCCGGCCCTTGCGTGTTCCCGTCGAATCGCCGGCCCCGAGTCGTCGGCCACAACGCCACCACCAGCGACATCGTCCGCCCCGTCCCGCTCGACCGGCCCAGATCGATCTCCCGCTCGATCTCCTTGAGCAGCGCGTTCAGCCGCGCCAACCGTGCCGCGTCAACTCTTCCCGTGTGGATGCGGCACCAAACGTCCCGCTCCGGCCCGGTCTGCTTGATCCCGCCAGCGCGGATCGCCGCCGCCACGCCCCGATCCGCCGTCCGCAGCAGCGACGACGTCACCCGCGCGAGCTGCGCCGCCGTCTTTGCGTCCGCCCGATCCACCGGCAGCCGCACGTCCTTCGCCGCCGTCGCGTACACCGCCTGCAACCGAGGCCCGATCCGTTCCTCGCCCACCTTCCGCACGATCCCCGCCTTCTCCAGGATCCGCACGTGGTGGTACAGCCCGTCCGCGGGACGATCCAACGCCTCCGCCAGCCTTGGCACCGCGCACGGCCCCAGCATCCGCAGCAAGTCCACCATCTGCAGCCGCACCGACGACGACAACGCCCGCCACTGCGCAGGGCTCGACAGGACCAACTCTTCGGGCGTGTGCGTTCGCACGGGCTTCTCCGCTCGGACCCAGTCTTCCCCGGGATCTGCTGAGTGAAATCCTACGCATGTTTTTCACCAAGTTCCCGTCCCGGGTTGCGGGTTCTCGCATGCAGCCCGACGTTTTCCGAGGATGCCCAGGCCGCGCCCCTCCGCCATCCCGCTACATTTATCCGGATGCCCGCCCCGCCCATCGAGCCCGCCATCCTCAAGCGTCTCGACGCCATTGTCGCCGAGCACGCCCAGCTCGCGCGCGACCTGGAAGACTCCGCGATCCTCGCCGACCACAAGGCCGTGCGCGACCGCTCCATCCGCAAGGCCGCCCTCGATGAGGTCGCCGCTGATATCACTCGCCTCCGCACCATGATCGCCGACATCGCCGAGCTCGAAGCCGCCTTGAAGCCCGGCGGCAACACCGACATGGCCGAGCTCGCCCGCGAAGAACTCCCCACGCTCACCACCAACGCCGCCGACACCCTCGCTCGCATCAAGGCCGCACTCGTCCAGGGCGAAGACAACCGCATCGGCTCGGTTATCCTCGAACTCCGCGCCGGCACCGGCGGCGACGAGGCCGCCCTCTGGTGCCGCGACCTGCTCGAGATGTACACCAAGTACGCCGGCAAGAAAGGCTGGAAGTTCGAGGTTCTCGACTTCGTCCCCGAGTCCGATGCCGGCGGCATCAAGAGCGCCGTCGCCAACGTCAAGGGCCAGGGTGTCTGGAACGAGCTGGCGTTCGAAGCCGGCGTTCACAGCGTGAAGCGTGTCCCCGCCACCGAAGCCGCAGGCCGCGTGCACACCAGCACCGCCACCGTCGCCACGCTCCCCGAGCCCGAAGAAGTCGACGTCAAGATCAATTGGGCCGACGACGTTGAAGAGTTCGCAACCCGCGCCCAAGGACCCGGCGGCCAGAACGTCAACAAGGTCGAGACCGCCTGGCAGATCCATCACAAGCCCAGCGGCATCATCATCAAAATGATGGAAGCCAAAAGCCAGCAGCAAAACCGCGACCGCGCCCGCCGCCTGCTCGTTACCCGCCTCTACGAGTTCGAACGCCAGAAGCAGCACAACGCCCGCGCCGAATCCCGCAAGTCTCAGATCCGCGGCGGCGATCGCAGCGAGAAGATCCGCACGTACCGCTGGAAAGAAGGCATCGTCGCCGACGAACGCCTCCCCGGTGAGTACCAGCTCCGTGACATCATGGCCGGCGATCTCACCAAGCTCATGCACGACCTGCTCGAACAGGAAACGGCGAAGCGGATTGCGGAGCTGTGAGTCCTCGGGGGCGTGGTGTGACAACCGTTGCGGCGAGCGTTGTGAAATCGGCAAAGGCTGAGACCCAATAGCCTTCCGCATCGTGGAGGGCACCAAATGTCCGAGTCGCTCGCGGCCGAACCGTCCGTACCGCAACAGGTGTCCGCTCAGCCGGTCGCGCCGCCGCAGCGCATCGCCGCGATCGATGTCGCACGCGGCGTCGCGCTGCTCGGCATCTTCTGCGTGAACATCCACTACATGGGTGAGGCCTCGGGCACGTACTTCGATCACGTCCCACCAGTCACCGCCGACGCGCTCTCGCAAGGTGCGTGGTACTTCTACAAGACCATCTGCGAAGGCAAGTTCTATCCGCTCTTCGCCACGCTCTTCGGTGCCGGCCTCGCGATCCAGTTCGAACGCGCCCGTCAGCGAGCCGCCGCCGACCCCTCACGCGGCCCTCATTCGAAGTGGTCGATCTGGTGGGCGCACCCGATCCGGCGGCTGATCGCGTTACTGTTCATCGGACTGGTGCACGGGCTGCTGATCTGGTTCGGCGACATCCTCGTGGTCTACGCCGTCCTCGGCTTCGCAATGCTGTTGCTCGTCCGTCTTTCGGTGCGAGGTTTGATCATCGTCGCGGGCGCCCTGGCCGCGATCTCCAGCTTTTTGCTGTTGCTCGGCGTTCTGGCGGTTGCGATATCGGGCACGTTCCCTCGACCCGGTGCCGCGGACAGGGTTCCGGCATCGCAGACCACTGCCGCTACGCCCGCTCCGTCAGGAGACGCGACGACTGCGTCGAGCCCCGCAGCGGACGCAGCACCGGCGCCTGATACCACCAACGCGGCGAACACAGCCTCCCAGAAGCCCGCCTTCGTGATCGATGACAGGCCACCTTTCGATCAGATCATCGGCGGCTTCAAGCAACGCACGCTCACCGGTCCGTGGGACCAGCCGTACCGTGAGCTTGAGACCCGTGCATTGCGCGACGGCCCGTTCTCGCAGTTGTTTGCTCTGCGTGCTCTCGGCTGGCTCATGGCTTTCATCTTCACGCTCTTCAGCGGCGGGCCCCCGATCCTCGCCCTCTTCTGTCTCGGTGCGATACTCATAAAGTCCGACCTCTTCCATCCAAGCCGTGAGCCTTTGCACCGACGCCTCAGCCTCATCGGTCTGCTGCTGGGCCTGCCGATCGCCGTCGCCACCGTGTGGGTCAAGCCGCTCAGCGAGTCGCACGCATGGGCCGCGCTGCTGTACGGATTCGGACTGACCTTCGGTGGCCCGCTGCTGACGATGGGATACCTCTTCACCATCGTCCGCTGGACCCACGCCGGTGTCTGCGCCCGGATCGCGCGGCTCTTCGCCGACGCCGGGCGCATGGCGCTGACCACGTACCTGCTCTGTTCCATCCTCGGCACAGCCGTCTTCTACTACTGGGGCTTGGGATGGTTCGGCCAGACCACCGCGTTCGAACGCTTCGGCATCCTGGCGGTCATCTTTGCATCGGTGGTGCTGTTCGCCCATCTGTGGCTCAAGCACTTTGCCTTCGGCCCCGCAGAGTGGCTGTGGCGCAGTGTGACGTACCTGAAACTGCAGCCGCTCCGGACCAAGTCCGGAGGTGACGAGTAGGGAGGTCCCGTACTCTCCGGTCGTGTCCGCTCGATGTGACATCGCCATCATCGGTGCCGGTGCCGCCGGCCTCTTCGCCTCCATCTGGGCCGCCCGCACACTCCGGGCCTCAACGAGCCCCGAGCGCAAACGAGCGGCGTCCGTCCTCGCCCTCGACGGCGCCACCAAGGTCGGCGCCAAGATCCTCGTCGCCGGCGGCGGGCGCTGCAACGTCACCCACCACGCCGTGGACGAATCCGCGTATGCCGGCAGCAGCCGTAACGCGATCAAGAAGGTGCTGCGCCGCTTCGACGTGCCGCAGACCGTCCAGTTCTTCCGCGAACGCGGCGTCGACCTCAAGCGCGAAGAGACCGGCAAGCTCTTCCCAACCACCGACGACGCCCACACGGTGCTCGACGCGTTGCTCGGTGCCGCTTCCGATGCCGGCGTCTCGCTGCTCACCGCGCACAGAGTCAGCGTTGTGCGCACAAACGGGGATCTGTTCCTCGTGGAACACTCACGCGGCGAGCTGCTCGCGCGCAAGATCATCCTCGCCACCGGCGGCAAGAGCCTTCCCAAGACCGGCTCTGATGGCCACGGTCACGAGATCGCCATGTCGCTCGGCCACTCCATCACCCCGCGCGTGTTCCCCGCGCTTGTGCCGCTGACGATCCCCAAGGACCACTGGCTCACCACCCTCAGCGGCGTCACGTTGCCCGCGACCCTCGAACTCCGCGCCAAGTCCGGCAAGAAGCTGCAGTCGTTCACCAACTCGACGCTCGTGACCCACTTCGGCCTCAGCGGCCCGAGCGTGCTCGACATGAGCCGCTACTACACGGCGGAGAAATTGGACAATCCCCACGACCCGCCGCGGCTGGTGATGAATTGGATACCGGGAGAATCGCTCGACGGGCTCGACGCGTTCCTCGCCGCCGAGGGCCGCCGCGGCGGCACGACGCTGCGTCGCTCGCTCGAAGGCAAGTTACCCGAGCGTGTGCTTACGGCTCTCGCAGCGAGCGTTGGACTTGAGCTCAACGCGTCGTTGGCGACGATGCCGAAGGACAAACGCCGAGCGCTTGCCGCGGCGATCACTGAACTGGAACTTCCGATCACCGGCGATCGCGGCTACCTGTTTGCTGAGGTCACGGCCGGCGGCGTGCCGCTGAGTGAGATTCACCTTGAAACGATGGAAAGCCGCGTGTGTCCGGGGCTGCACCTCTGCGGCGAGATCTGCGATGTGGACGGACGCATCGGTGGGTTCAATTTCCAATGGGCATGGGCGAGCGGCTACGTCGCGGGGTGCGGCGCGGCGAACGGGTTGTCCACTACACTCGTCCCGTGACTCTGCTCTGCGTTCCCATCGTGGTCCACTACATCGACGCCGCCCTAGCCGACGCGGCGGCGGCGCAGTCGCTCGGGGCTGACATTGTCGAGTTCCGCATCGACGAGTTCTTCGACGGCGGGCACACGGAGGCTGATCCGGGGCGGCAGACGCGGGAGATTCTGCGTCTCGTGCATCAGTCGGTGCTGCCGGCGATCGTGACGTGCCGCAGCGCGAGCGAGGGCGGTGGGTACGACGGCGACGAGACGGATCGGGTGTCGCTGTACGAGCGGCTCGGCACGGCGGAGGGCAAGAACGAGACGCCGCCGCGGTATCTGGATATTGAACTCGCGGCGTACACGAGATCCGAGAACATCAAGCAGAAGGTGAATCTCGCGGTTGATCACAGCGAGCAGCAGCGGACGGTGTCGACCGGCCTGATTCTCTCGATGCACGACTTCCAGCAACGCCCCGCGGACCTCACGCGCCGGTTGCTGCTGGCGCGGCAGCAGCCCGCGGCGAAAGTGACAAAGCTTGCGTTCCGCGCGCGGTCGCTGCGGGACAATCTCGAGCTCTTCGAGATTCTGACGCAGCGCGATCGGCCGACGATTGCGCTGGGCATGGGCGAGTTCGGGTTGATGAGCCGCGTGCTGGCGCCGAAGTTCGGCGGGTTTCTCACGTTCGCGAGTCTGCGACCGACAGCGACCACGGCGCCGGGGCAGCCGACGGTATCGGAGTTGCTCGATCTCTATTGCTTCCGCTCGATCAAGCCGACGACCAAGGTTTACGGCGTGATCGGCTGGCCGGTGGGGCACAGCCTCTCGCCGCTGGTGCACAACGCCGTGTTCGAAGTGAACGGTCATGACGGCGTGTACCTGCCGCTGCCGGTTCCGAGCGCGGATGCCGAGAACAAGGAACTCGGTGACAGCGCCCGCGCGGAGGCGACGTACACGAACTTCAAGGCGACGCTGGGTGCGCTCATCGATGATCCGCGGCTGGACTTCAGCGGCGCGAGTGTGACGCTGCCGCATAAAGAGAATCTGGTTCGCTTCGCGCTCGAGCGGTTCAAGAGCGAAGCGGGCGTGTGGTCGCTGGACGCGGTGTCGCTGTTGACGGGTTCGGCGAACTCTCTCGTGATCGAGCGCGAGGTGAGCGGTGAGGGATCGCGCGTTGTGAGAGCGCGGGTGTTCAATACCGATGTGCCGGCGGCGGTGGGGCCGTTGCGCGAGGCTTTGGGCACGCTTGAGGGCAAGCACGTCGCGGTGGTGGGGGCGGGCGGCGTGGCCCGCGGCATCGCGTTCGGGTTGGCTGTGGCTGGGGCCCGGGTGACGATTTTCAATCGCAATAGCGCGAAGGCCGAGACGTTGGCCTTGGAGTTGAATGAGGCTCTGAGGAAGGCTGGCGCCGGGCCTGGAAGGCCCCGCCCCCTGAGCAGCCCTGCCTCTGGCGGGGGCGAGGCCTTCCAGGCCCCGGCGGTGCCGTCGCAGGCATTGATTGCCGCGGCGAGTCTTGATCAATTGGCCGCTTTCCGCGGCGACGCCTTCGTGCAGTGCACACCCGTGGGCATGAAGGGCGGGCCGGACCCGGAAGGGTGCCCGATCCCGGTGACGGCAGTCGCGGAATCTGGCAACTGTGGCGAAGGCACCGTCGTATTGGAGACGGTGTACAACCCCCGGGAAACGCCTCTGGTGCGTGAGACGAAACGCGTGGGCTGGCGGGTCATCGAAGGGGCGACGATGTTCGTGCGGCAGGCAGCGGAGCAGTCGAAAGCGTGGACCGGAAACGACGCGCCGATCGAGTTGATCGAGAAGGTCTTGAGCGAGCCCCGAGCGTGAGCGAGCGGGTTTTCTGACCGCACTGAAGGCAACCGAACCGCTCGCTCAAGCTGGGGCCCGTCAAGGCTGCGGAGGCGTTGTATGTTCCGCGAACCGATTCTGTATCCACGCGGGTATTCGTGGCTTGTGGTGCTCGCCGTGCTGGATGTGTGCTGCACGTACGCGATCCTGCGTCTGGGCGGGATCGAGCTTAACGGGATCGCCAACTGGTTCCTGCGGATGTTCGATCTCTACGGCCTGATCACGCTGAAATTCGTGTGCGTGGGGCTGGTGCTCATGATCTGCGAGGTCGTGGGGCGCCTGCGTGCGACGACCGGCACGCGGCTCGTGGCGGCCGCGATCGTGATCAGCGCGTTCCCCGTCGCGGTGGGGGCGGGCCAGCTCGCGGCGGCCCGGCTGGGCGTGATCAAGACGAATCCATCGATCACGCTTGAGCCGCTGGCCTGGCGCGGCGTCACCAGTTCCCGCTGATGCCGCTGCTGGCGAGCAGGGTGCGGAACGACTCGCCGAAGACGAAGTTGTGCTCGGGGAACTCTTGCCCGGACATGTTGTTGTCGAGGTGGCTGAACATCAGATCGATGGAGCCGATGGTGGTGGCGTGTGAGCCGCCGGCGGTGTGCTCGATGAGCTCGATCGTGCCGACGGTGGAGGCACCGACCTTGTCCATCTGGCGGATGGTGGCGGTGTAGCGGAGCGTGTGCCCCGGCAGGGCGTCGCGGCTGATCTCGAACTTGCCGATCTTGGCCAGAATGACCTTCTCGCGGAAGTCCTCGGCGTGGCCGACGAGAATGCCCGCGGTCTGGGCGCAGCCCTCGACGATCAGGCTGGCGGGCATGACGGGGAGCGCCGGACGCGATGCGGTGGCGGGGAAGTGATCGTGCAGGTGCTCCTCGGCGAGGCTCACGTGCTTGACGGCGACGAGGCGCTGCCTGGGCACCAGCTCGACGACGCGATCGATCCACATCCAGCGCATGGGGGTTCCAGGAGAATGAACCACGGAGGCACAGAGACACGGAGAGAGTCAGAAGGAAGTGTTCAACTCGAAGGGCTCAAAGTACTCGAAGGGGTCAAGACAAGAGACCTGCGAGCAGACCGTGATTCAACTGTCGTGTCGCTTCTCGTCAACTCTTTCAGCCCTTGAAGCCCTTTGAGTTGAAATGTCTTTCTCTGTGTCTCTGCGTCTCTGTGGTGCATGCCTTCCGACGACTCACTTCGCCGCGAGCTTGCGCTCGACGAACGTGACGAGGGCGTCGACGGTGAAGACCTCGGCGACCTTGGCGATCTGCGGGTCGGCCTCGAACTTCGAGAAGTCGGCGTGGGGGAGGCGGGCCCGGAGGGCGGCGATGCCCTTGGGGGTCACCTTGCCCTCTTTGACGAACTCGGGGTCCTGCTTCACGTTTTCGGGGAAGAGCTCGCCCTGGGCGATCTTGAAGCCGAAGGTCTGTTCGAGCTTGAAGACGATGTCGAGGAAGTCGATGGACTCGGCGCCGAGGTCGGTGGTGAGCCGAGCGGTGGGGGTGACGTCTTCCTCATCGACGGCGAGGGCGTCGACCAGCACTTCCTGAATCTTGGAGAAGATCTCGTCGCGTGTCATTCGGGCGGTTTCCTTGGGCGGCCCGGCCCGCGCACGGAGGGAGGCGGGCATCGGGACTTGGGACGCGATGATAGCCGAGAAGGATGCGAATGGATGCCGCACGCGGCGGTGGGTTTTGTCACGGGATGGCGGTGACCGAGGATTTACGCGGTTCTGACCGGTCGGAGCAGGAATCGACCGGAGACGGCGGTGGAAGGTTCGCTGGTGGCACCCGGTTCCAGAAGGGTGCCCTCGCCCTTGAAGTCGATCGTGCCGTCGTCGTTTTTCTTGTGCAACGAGACGTCCACGCGCAGGGTGGCACCGGGGCGGACAAACGCGCCGTACTTGAGCGCGCGGACTTGGCCGAGGACCATGGGAGGCGAGGCCTGGTTTGCGTCGCAGAGCCTTCGCGCGGCTTGCACCATCGCCTCGAGCATCATGACGCCGGGTAGCACGGGGTAGCTGGGGAAGTGATCTTGGAGGTACTCCTCGGCGCTCGACACGTGCTTGAGCGTGACGATGCGGTCGGCGGATTGCTCGAGCACACGGTCGACGAGGGAGAAGTGCATGGGGGAGGGTAGAGGGGAGCAGGGGAGCAGGGGAGCAGGGGAGGAAAGGGCAAATGGCAAATGGCCAAAGGCTCGGCGCTTTTTCCGAGACACTCCGCTTGCTCCGCCTCTCCGCGTTCTCACTGACTTCTCTCTGGGTTCTCTCTGTGACTTCGCGAATCGCTACGCTCTTCGCGTGGCCACGATGATGGATGATGCCATCTGCATCCGGGTGTGGGACTGGTCGGAGACGAGCCAGACGGTGTCGCTGTTCTGTCGGTCGCTCGGCGTGGTGCGCGGGCTGGCCAAGGGCGCGAAGCGTCAGGACGCTCGGTTCTCCGGCGGGTACGAGCTGTTTACGCGCGGGCAGGCGGGCGTGCTGCTCAAGAGCGGCGACACGCTCGCGACGCTGACGGCTTGGGACCTGAGCGAGATCTTCCCGGGCGTGCGGCGTGACCTGAGCCGGTTTCACGCGGCGATGGCGATGCTGGATCTGACGCACCAGATGATCCGCGATCACGACCCGCACGAGGCGATGTTCGACGCGTTGGTGGTGGGGGGGCGGAGTCTCGGAAGCGAAGGAGTTGCGGCTCCTGCGGCCGCACTCCTGCGGTTCCTGTGGATCACGCTCGTGGAGTGCGGCTACCGACCCGACTTGTCGCGCGATGTTCGCCTGGACAAGGAGCTCGACCTCGACGCGGTGCGGGTGTTTGTGCCGAGGCTGGGCGGGTTCTCGGTGCGGGCGGAGATGGGCGAGGACGCGTGGCGGGTGCGGCCGGCGACGGTGCGGCTGCTGCACGCGGTGGACGCGGCGGGGGTGGAGTCGGGGGAGACGGACGCGGCGGTGCGGGCGGTGGCTTTGCTGGCCGCGTATGTCCGAGAAGTGCTCGGACAGCCCGCTGCGGCACTGGATTTGGCGGTGGCGGAGCTTCGGAAAAGGTCCTGAACCCAGGGCTTGACCGTTTCTCAGTTTCAGTTGGGAGAAGAAGTTACCGATTGTAAATAGGGAAGCGGCCACCCTCTTAAGGGGGGCCGCGGCTGTCTCACGTCGGCAGACTCGCCATGGACCACGAACTGATCGAAGAGATCCTGAGCTGCTCCTCACTGCCCTCGCTGCCCGCGGTGGCGATGCGCGTGGTCGAGCTCACGGCCGACCCGGACGTCAAACTCCCCGAGCTTGCTCAGACGATCCAGAACGACCAGGGCCTCGCGTCCAAGGTTCTGCGCACCGTGAACTCGTCGTTCTACGGGCTCACCACGCGCTGCGGCAGCATCAACAAGGCGATCGTGCTCCTGGGCCTCGGGCCCGTCAAGGCGCTTGCGCTCTCGTTCTCGCTGATCGGATCGATCGGCGAGCAGGAAGACGGGTTTGATTACCAAGGCTACTGGCGGCGCGGGCTGTACACGGGCGTCGCGGCGAAGGTGATCGCGGATCACCTGCAGCTCGAGACCGCGGACGAGGCGTTCCTCGCCGGGCTCATGCAGGACATCGGCGTGGTGGCGCTGCACCGGGCGCTCGGCTTCCGCTACGCGGAGGTGCTGGAGTCGACCCGCGGCGATCACTCGCAGCTTGTGAAGGCCGAGCTTTCGGCGCTTGAGGTGCAGCACCCGGAGATCGGCGCCATGCTGGCGCAGCGGTGGAAGTTCCCGGATCAGCTGGTCATGCCGGTGCGGTACCACGAGCGCCCGACCGCGGCTCCCCAGGGACACCACGAGTTGGTGCGGCTGGTGGGGCTTGGAAACCTGGCCCACAACGCGCTCACCGACGCAGATCCGGCGCCGGCGCTGCGGAAGCTGTACGAGCGTGCCGACCAGTGGTTCGGGATCAAGTCCGACACCATGCAGGCGCTCATCAAGAAGATCGCCGAGGGCGCGAAGGACATGTCTCGCAACCTGCACCTCGACACCGGTGCCTCGGTGGACGCTGAGCAGATCGTGCGGACCGCCGAGAAGCAGATGATCGAGATGGCCGCCAATCCTGGCGGCGGCGCGGGGCAGACGCTGGAGAACCTGCTGGTCGATGCGGACCAGTACGACCCGCTGACGGGGGCGGTGGGGCGCGTCGGGTTCGACAAGGCGCTGCGGAACGGGTTTGAGCTCTCGGGGCAGAACAACGAACCTCTGACGCTGGTGCAGGTGGGCGTGGAGGGCCTGCGTAACACCACCATGAAAATCGGCGCCGCCGCGGGCGACGAGACGATCAATTCGTGCGTGATGCTGATGCGCAAACACTTCGCGCCGCTCGGGGGCGTGGTGTGCACGCTGGGCGGGGATATCTACGCGATGGTGATCTACGGCGCCAACGCCAAGGACGCGCAGAAGGCCGCCGAGGAGTTCCGCTTCTCGTTCGAGAAGGCTGTGGTGACGTGGCCCCTGGGAGGCGGGACGCTGAAGGTGAGCATGGGCGTGGCGAGCAACGAGCCCGCGTCGGGATCGACCTTCGCGAGCGTGCAGGAGCTGGTGGTGGCGGCGGTGACGGCGCTCAGGACGGCCCGGACCGGCGAAGCCAGCGGGATCGTCGTCGCCAATCCGAAGAAGGCCGCGGCCTGAGGCGTGCGGACTTCAAGTGCGGCGTTGCGTCCGTCACACGTTGCCGAGCTTGTTGAGCCCGTTAAGGGCGGCGATCTTGTAGCACTCGGCGAGCGTGGGGTAGTTGAAGACGGTGTTCACGAAGTAATCGGCGGTCGCCTTGAAGGCGATGGCGCACTGGCCGATGTGGACCAGTTCGGTCGCGTTGGTGCCGATGATGTGCACCCCGAGCACGGCCTTGCTCTCCTGGTGGATGAGGAGCTTGAGCATCCCGATGTCGTCGCCAAGGAGCTGGCCGCGGGCGGTTTCCTTGTAGTACGCGATGCCGGCCTCGTAGGGAATGGCGTCGGCTGTGAGCTTCTCCTCGGTCCAGCCGACGATCGAGATCTCGGGGATGGAGTAGATGCCATAGGGCAGGAGGTTGTCGAAGTTGTCGCTGCGTGCGCCGAACATGTGGCACGCGGCCAGCCGTCCCTGCTCCATCGAAGTGCTGGCGAGCGCGGGGAAACCGATGACATCGCCCGCGGCGTAGATGTGCGGGACACTGGTCTGGTAGTTTTTGTTGACGGTGATGCGTCCGCGGCTGTCCGCGGAGACGCCCGCGGCGGCGAGGTTCAGGCCGTCGGTGCAGCCCTGGCGACCGACGCAGTAGAGCAGTGAGTCCGCCATCAGAGTCTTGCCCGACTCGAGCGTCGCTTCGACGACGTGCCCGTTGTGCCCGGTGGGGCGCGGGGCCTTGGGGTCGAGCTCGCGCTTCTCGATCTTGACGACCTTTTCGCCGAGCCGGAGCGTGACGCCGGCCTGGCGGAGGTGGTACTGCAGAGCCTCGGTGAGCTCGCGATCGATGAAATCGAGCAGGCGTTCGCGCCCCTCGATGAGCGTGACGCGCACGCCCAGGGCGGCGAGCATCGAGGCGTACTCGGTGCCGATCACCCCGCCGCCGACCACGATCATGGAGCGTGGCAGCGTCATGAGCTGCAGCAGGTCGTCCGAGGTCATGACCGTTTCGCGGTCGAAGGGGACGGACTTGGGGCTGGTGGGCTGGGTGCCGACGGCGATCAGGACGTGATCGGCCTCGAGTGATTCGGTGGCGTGGGCGCCGACAACGTCGATGGTCTTGGGATCGCGGAACTGGCCGCGGCCGATGGCGGTGTAGATTCCGTTGCTGGCGAAGTGGTCGCGGACGAGGTCGATCTCAGACTTGATGATCTTCTGGCAGGCCTGCATGAGGCTGGCGAACGAGCCGCTGCGGGCCATGTTGGCCTTGGGGGCGGAAAAGTCGGCGATAGAGGGAGCGACGGTGGTGCGTCCGCCGAAATCAAGGATGGCCTCGCGGAGCGCTTTGCTGGGGATGGTGCCGGTGTTTATCGCGACGCCGCCCAAAACCTCGCGCTGCTCGACGACGCAGACGGAGCGTCCGAGCTTGGCGGCCTGGATGGCGGCCTTCTGTCCTGCCGGGCCGGATCCGATCACACACAATTCAAACTTCCGCATGCCACTCTCCCGGTCGGCGTGGACGCCGAACTGGACGTTGTTTCGCTGATTCTTCACCACCGAGACACAGAGCACAGAGGGGGGACTTCGTAACTCAAGATGCTCCAAGGGCTCCGAGGACTCAAGCGAAGAAAGTGAGACAATCGGAGTTGGGGCGTGCGCCTGTCTGATGACCCGGATGACTCCCCGTTCTTCGAGTCCTCCGGGTTGTTCGAGCTGAAGTGCCTTCTCGGGTCTCTGTGCCTCCGTGGGTGATCCGATGCTGGCGGCGGAGCCGCCGCAGGGAGTATCGGAGATTTCGGTGCGTTCTGCTTGGAGACGCCCGGGGAATCGGTGCTCAGCGACAAAACCTATACTGGCCGCTGGCGAACGGAGCGGTCTCGGAGATGCTCCATATCGCCGCGATCGATTTCCTTTGAGCCGGCTCGACGGACCGGGCCGGGGTTCCACCATGACGCTGACCAGCAACGCCATCCGCAAGACGTTCATCGAGTTCTTCCGCGCCAAGGGGGGTAGCGGGGCCTTCGCCGCCGGGCACACCTTTGTCCCCAGTTCCCCGGCGGTGCCGCTGGATGATCCCACGCTGCTCTTCACCAACGCGGGGATGAACCAGTTCAAGCCGATCTTCCTGGGGCAGGCGGCTCCGGACACGCCGCTGGGCAAGCTCAAGCGGGCCGTGAACAGCCAGAAGTGCATCCGCGCGGGCGGTAAGCACAACGACCTCGAGGACGTGGGCAAGGACACGTACCACCACACGTTCTTCGAGATGCTGGGCAACTGGTCGTTCGGCGACTACTTCAAGAAGGAAGCGATCGACTGGGCTTGGGAGCTGCTCACGCAGGTCTATCACATCCCCGCGGACCGGCTATACGTCACGTACTTCGAGGGGGCGCCGAAGCTGGGGCTGGAGCCGGACCTTGAGACCAAGCAGCTCTGGATGAAGTACCTGCCCGAGAGCCGCGTGCTGCCGGGGGTGTTCAAGGACAACTTCTGGGAGATGGGCGAGACCGGACCCTGCGGGCCTTGCACTGAGATCCACTTTGACCGCATCGGGGAGCGCGACGCGGCGAAGCTGGTCAACACCGGCGATCCGGACGTGCTGGAGATCTGGAACAACGTCTTTATCCAGTTCGAGCGGCTCGAGGGCGGCGGTTTGCGCCCGCTGCCGGCCAAGCACGTCGACACCGGCATGGGCCTCGAGCGGCTGGTGAGCGTGCTGCAGAACTGCCGCAGCAACTACGACACCGATGTGTTCGCGCCGATCTTCGTCGCGATCGAGCGGGCGACGGGCGCCCGCGAGTACCGCGGCAAGCTGGGCGACGCCGACGAGGGCAATGTTGACACGGCGTACCGCGTGATCGCCGACCACATCCGCTGCCTCACCTTCGCGATCACCGACGGCGCGGTGCCGAGCAACGTCGGACGTGGGTACGTGCTGCGGCGCATCCTGCGCCGGGCGGTGCGCTACGGGCGGCAGATGCTTGGCGCGAAGACCGGCTTCTTCGCCGGGCTGGTGCCGGTGATCGTCCAGCACATGGGCGACGCGTTCCCGGAGCTGCGGCGCGATCCCCAGAAGGTCGAGAAGATCATCCTGGAAGAGGAAGAGTCGTTCGGGCGCACGCTCGACCGCGGCATGACGCTCTTCTACAAGACTGCGCTCGACACCATCGGCGTCGCGGTGGGGGCGACCGAGGTCAACGACAAGAGCGGTTTCACGGCGATCCGGCACGCCGCGGCGACCGCGCCCGATCGCTTCTCGATCCTTCGCCACTTCGTTCAAACCAAGTGCGCGAAGAAGCCGACGATCGCGGGCGTTGACGCGTTCAAGCTCTACGACACCTACGGCTTCCCCATCGACCTGACCACGCTCATGGCCGAAGAGATCGGCATCGCTGTCGATGTCGCGGGTTTCGAGAGCGAGCAGAAGAAGGCGGCGGAGTTGAGCCGCGCCGCGGGGCAGAAGGAAGGGGAGAAGCAGATCACGCTCGACGGCGACGGCGTCGCGCGGGTGATGCGTCTGGGCATCGCGCCCACCGACGACTCGCACAAGTTCGATCACCTGATGATCAAGGCCCACGTCAAGGCGATCTGGAACGGCTCGTCGCTTGACGAGTCATCCAAACCGGTCTTCAACCACAAGACCCAGGTCGGCCTGATCCTCGACAAGACCTGCTTCTACGCCACCATGGGCGGCCAGGAATGCGACGCCGGCGAGATCGAGGTCATCGGCGAGACCAAGACCTCCTCGGCCGACAAGCACGATGGCGGCCGCTTCCGCGTCGAGTCTGTCGCGGCCTATGGCGGGTACGTGCTGCACATCGGCGTCGTGACGCAGGGTGAGATCCGGGTCGGCGACACGGTTGCGCTCCATGTTGAGAAGGCCCGGCGTCACTCCACCGCGTCGAACCACACCTCGACGCACCTGGTGAACTTCGCGCTGCGTGCCAAGCTCGGCGACGGGATCGATCAGAAAGGCTCGCTGGTCGCGGCCGATCGCTTCCGCTTCGACTTCTCGCACAACCAACCCGTGTCGCCCGAGGAGCTCGGCGCGGTCGAAACGGTTGTGCGCGACTGTGTGAAGCGCAACCTGACCGTGTACGCCCAGCCCGCCCCGCTCGCGGCGGCAAAGCAGATCAGCGGCCTGCGTGCGGTGTTCGGCGAGACGTACCCGGACCCGGTGCGGGTGGTGTCGATCGGGCAGCCGGTGCCGGATCTGCTGGAATCCGCGGCGAATCCGGGTTGGCGCGAGATCTCGATCGAGTTCTGCGGCGGCACGCACGTGGCGAGCACGAGCGAGATCGGCGCGTTCGCGATCGTGAGCGAAGAGGCGGTCGCCAAGGGTGTGCGGCGTGTGACGGCGCTTTCGGGGAAGAAGGCGGAGGAGGCGATCCACGCCGCGGATTCCGCGGAGGCGCGAATCAAGTCGATCGCGCTCTTGCCGGATGATCGGCTCTCGAACGAGATCCCGGGATTGCTGAAGCTGCTCGACGACGGCGTGATGCCCGCGTCGCGGAAGGCCGCGCTGCGAGCGATGATCGTGAAGCTGCAGGATCGAGCGAAGGACGCGGCGAAGCTGGCTTCCGCGGGCCGCATGGCCGAGGCGGTGCGCGAGGCCAAGGTGCTGGCCGAGTCGGCCCAGATGGCGAACCAGAACGTGATCGTGGGCTCGATCGAGGCGGGCGATGATCGCAACGCGCTCAACGCCGCGGTCGCGGTGGTGCGCGAGGCGAACCCGCGCTCGGCGATCATGATCTTCAGCGTCGATCACCCGACGTCGAAGGTATCGATCAACGCGAGCGTGCCGGATGCCCTGATCCAGAAGGGGCTGAAGGCGGGCGATTGGTTGCGCGAGGCCGCGGCGGTGGTGGGGGGCAAGGGCGGCGGCAAGCCCGACAATGCCCAGGGCGGCGGGACCGACGCGAGCAAGATCAAGGAAGCGATCATGGCGGCGCGGGCCGCGGCGATGCGGGTACTGCACTGATCGGAGAGCCTGATGGCCGATGCCCGAGATCCCGATGCCTCCCCGGAATCCGACCAACAGCCGGACCCGCTGTTCCACCCGCGGACGCCGGAGAATGACCCGAGCTTGCGGATCCCCGAGCTGTTGCAGCAGCCGGTCCGTCACCCGTCACTGGATCGCAAGCCGCGGTCGGACCTTGGAGGGCTGGGCGAGCTCATGAAGGCCCTGGCGATCGGGGTGGACTTCCTCGCGACGGCCGCCGCCGGGGCTTTGCTGGGCTGGGGATTCGATTGGTGGATGGGCTGGACCAATCGCGGGCTCTTGATCGGGCTGGGCATCGGGTTCGCCTACGGCACGGTGCGGCTCCTGCAACGAACTGCCCGGGACGAGGCTCAGTCCAAGTCGAAGGCGGGGCCCCAATCGGGTGCGAAGTAGCGTGCTGAATGGCTGTGCCGGGTTCGCGAAGGGGCGTTTTGGGGGGCTGGATTTCCATCGCGCGATTGGTCTGCGGCGCTCGCCCGGTGGGTGAGCCTGACCTAACATCCCGCCCCTCGGAAGGGACGTGTTGGCGGCGCTGCGAAAGGGGCTTTGTTCGGTGCCCTGTTTCGAAGTCGCGAGCACGCCGGACACTCCCATTGCACGCGCGATGACCACCGCAGCCAGCCAACCCATCTCCCGCCCCGTCTTCTCGATCACGATGCTGATCGCGACCTTGGTCGCGCTCTCGGCGTCGGTAGGTGTCGTGAGCGCGGCGGGCGGCGGGAGCGATCTAGCGATGCTCGTGGGCGGGCTGGCGGTGCTGGCCGGGCTGGCTTCGCTCGCGACGCTCGTGGGTCCGCCGCTCTTGCCCAACGAGTACTGGGGCATGGCGGTGCTGGCGGTGTCCGGGGCGCGGACGATGCTGGCCCTGGGGGCGATGATGGTGCTGATCGAGTTCGCCGGCTTTGAGCGGCGGGCCGTGGTGTTCGGTGTTCTGAGCGGCACGGCGATCCTGATGATCGCGGAGGCCGCCGCAGCCGTGATTCTTCTGAACAAGCGCGAGCGTGACCACGCCGCGCTCCGGAGTGTGCCGTGATGTCCGTTCTGGCGACCCTGCACGATTGCCTGACGCCTGCCACCTACCTGCTCGCCGCGGGAAGCCCGGCGGATCACGTTTACAACCACACGTTCATCAAGAACGAGGACGGCTGGTGGCTGTGGTCGGGCAATCAGGGCAACCTGGTGCTGAGCATGCTCATCCTGATGATCGTCGGCCCTTGGGTCGCGTCGCGGGTGAGCACGGGCCCGGAGAGCCAGGGCACGGACCGCTATGTCACCGGCAACAAGTTCGCCCACATGATCGAGGTGGTGTGCCACTACCTGCGTGAAGAGGTCGTTCGTCCGCTCCTGGGCGATCGCACCAACAAGCTCATGCCGTTCCTGTGGACGATCTTCTTCTTCATCTGGGTGAACAACCTCTTGGGCCTGGTTCCGATCCTGGACCTGGCGCACCTCGTCAACAGCAACTGGAAGGACGCGCACGCGACCCCGATCGGCGGCACGGCGACCCAGAACATCTGGGTGACCGCGGTGCTTGCGATCGTCGCCTGCTTCTTCTTCAACCTGCAGGCGATCAAGCGACTGGGCGTGGGTGGGTACTTCGGTCACATGACGGCCGGCGCCCCGTTCCCCGCCTCGATCCTGATCTTCTTCCTGGAGCTGGCCAGCCAGCTCGTCATCAAGCCCTTCGCCCTGGCGATGCGTCTGTTCGCGAACATGACCGCCGGGCACATCCTGCTCGCCACGCTGTTCTCGTTCGCGGGGATGGTGGTGGGCAAGGGCATCTTCATCCAGGGCCCGGTGACGCTCATCGCGGTGGTCGGCGGCTTCGGCATCATGCTGCTCGAGCTGTTCGTCGCCACGATGCAGGCGTTTGTCTTCATGTTCCTCACCACAGTCTTCATCGCGCTCATGGATCACCATGAGCACGATCACGAGCACGGCCATGATCACGAGCACGGCCATGCCAAGGGACACGAGCACGCCGCGGCTCACTAGCCGCGTCGGAATGCGTGCAGACGGTCCCAACCCGTTCGGCGGCGACGCCTGGCGGTGTCGAGAACTCGCGAGTGTTTTGAAGGGATGTATCGAATGAAGAGCTTCATCATCAAGGCCGCGGCTCTGTCCGCTCTCGCTCTCGCCTCCACCCCGGCGCTCGCCGCCGACGGCGTGGTTGCCGCGGGCGCGTCGCTGGGCAAGGGCCTGGCCGTTCTGGGCGGCGGCGTCGCCATCCTGGGCGCCGGCATCGGCATCGGTCTGATCGGCAAGGGCGCGACCGAGTCGATGGCTCGCCAGCCCGAGATCGCCGGCAAGATCCAGACCGCCGGCATCATCCTGGCGGTGTTCATCGAAGGTGCGACGCTGTTCGCCGTCGCCGCCGGCTTCCTCGCCGCCTGATCATCGAACAAACTTCCGGCGCGTCCGAACAGGACGCGTCGGGGATTGCCTTCTTTCGTGACTCGGAATCTTCAGGAGTGATTCGCATGCTCGCTCTTCGCATGAACCGCCTTCAGCTCGCCGCCGGCACCGCGTTGGTGATGCTCCCGACCCTCGTGCTCGCGGCGGACGAAGCCGTGGGCGCGATCCCGACCGTGAAGCAGGGCTTCGCGACGGGTGTCACGGCCCTCATCGTCTTTGCGATCACGGCCGCCTTCCTCGGTACGGTCGTGTGGCCGAAGATCAGCCAGGGCCTCGACGATCGCAACAACAAGATCAAGAACGAGATCGAGGCCGCGGAGCAGGCCCGCAAGCAGGCCAAGGAGGCTCTGGAGGAGTACCAGAAGTCGCTGGCCCAGGCCCGCGCCGAGGCGGCCAAGATGATCGAGGCAACCAAGGCCCAGCAGAACCAGCTCGCCGCCGATTTGAAGGCCAAGAGCGAGATCGAGCTCAACGCGATGCGCGAGCGGGCGATGAAGGAGATCGAGCAGGCCAAGCGTGCCGCGGTGTCCGAGCTCTACGCCGACGCGACGAACCTCGCGACCATGGTCGCGGGCAAGATTCTCAAGCGCGAGATCAACGCCCAGGACCAGCAGCGCCTCGTCGAGGAGAGCCTCGGGCAGCTGCAGTCGATGAGGAACTGAGGAAGGGATGAGGTCTTAGGACTGAGGTCTTAGGACTGAGGTCTTAGGACTGAGTTGGGACGTGTTTCCGAGTGCCTTGATTTGCGATTTGGCCCTTTGCGATTTGAGCTTTTTCTATGCCCCTGACACAAGCCAAGCCCGATGCTCTCGCGAACGTCTACGCCAAGAGCCTGTACCACGAGGCCTTCGCCGAGGGTGGGCGTGAGAAGGTTGAAGCCATCCAGGGTCAGCTCGAGGATTTCCTTGAGATGACCCGCCAGGACAAGGCTCTCAACGAGTTCCTCGCGTCGCGGGTGATCCCCGCGGCCCAGCGCGGTGCGGCTCTGCACAAGGCCCTGGAGGGCCGCGTGGACGATCTGCTCCGGCGTTTCCTGCTCGTCCTGAACGACAAGGCTCGGCTTGCTCACCTCATCCCGATCGCCGCGGCGTACGACCAGGTGGTGCAGCAGCAGTTCGGCCGCGTCGAGGTCGATGTGATCACCGCCGCCCCGCTGGAGCAGAGCAGCGTCGGTGCCGTTCGCGATCGGCTCGGGAGCGCCCTGGGCAAGGAAGTCGTGGTCCACACCTACACCGACGCCACCATGATTGGCGGCGTGAAGTTCCGCATCGGCGACCAGCTCATCGACGCCAGCGTCCAGACCAGCCTCCGCAAGGTCCGCGACCAGCTCGCCAACCAGGGCACGTCCGCCGTCCGCGGCAAGATCGACCGCATCATCGAGCAGTAGTCATTCGACGAGTGAATGAGGCGACAAAGCCCCGCGTGTTGCGGGGCTTTTCTCTGCGCGTGCGAGCAAGGCGCGATCCGTCCGCGTTTCGCGGGGCGGATAGGCCGCTGTTCCCAACCGAGCTTCTTTTAGTTCAGCTCAACACACACCCAACCCGGCGCGGTTTCCGCGGTGCCGGGCGGGGCGGTGAGGAGGTGCAGCCGCACGTCGGTGTCGAGGAGCGGGCGGACGCGCTTGGGGGCGTCGGTGAGCAGGTGCTGCTCGGGCGTGAACGCCAGGGGCTTGGCCTGACGGAACGCACGCTCAAGCAGGGCCGCGTGGGCCTGAGCCCATGTGCGGGCGACCGCGAGCTTGGAGAACGCCGCGTTGGGGTCGGCGGCGTCGGCGTGCGAGCGGGCGATGAGGTGTAGACGGCCGCTGGGGTCGACCGCCAGTTCCACCTCGGGTGCGTACGGGCAGCGTGCCTCGAGCGGCTCAAGCGAGGGCAGATGGCGGGTGAGCGAGGCGTTCGCGGCGGTGGGGGCCGAGGGAGCCTGCGTCGACGCGGGGGCAGCCTGCGCAGCAACCGGAGCTGCAACAAGGGACGCTGCATCCGAGGGAGCAGCGACGGAGGCGGCCATCGGGGCGGCCACGCGTGCGGGCGAGATTGTCGTCGGTGCGACGGCCGCGGGAGGGAACGCATCCGGGACGGGTGCGGCGAACGTCCCGGTCTCTTTCGCCTCCGGCGACTGGCCGCGAGGCTCGGAGCCGATCGGCTCGTCGTCGTCTGCGAGGGTGCTCGAAGCACCGGGCGTGATCCCGGGTTGCACGCGGGCCGCCGGGGCCACGCGCGTCGCGACCGATTCCCGCACCAGCTCGATGAGCCGATCGTGCGCGAGGTTGGGGCGGCCCCTGTAGACATTCGCCGCCGAGCCGGGCGTGATCTTCGCCGAGCAGGCTTCGCTGCTGACCGATTTGCCCAGGAACTTCTCGGCCGCCTTGGAGAGCTTGCTCGCCGCGTCGCTCGCGGCGTCCGTCGAGCTGCCCATCACGACCACGTGCAGCGGCGGGCCATCGGTCCCCATCGTCTTGATGACGCGGTAGCACGCGACCACCGCGGCCTCGTCGGCGCCGGTGAGCACGCTGGCGCAGTCCGACGCACGCAGGCAGCGCATGAGCTCCGCGGCGTCCATGCCCTCCGCGGCCTCGTCGATGCGGACGATCCACTGATCGCTGAGCGTCTTGAGGTGACGGATCGCATCCACGACGCTGGGCATCGGTCCGGTGGCCGGGGGCAGCGACGCGGGCGGGAAGGCGACGTCGACTGAAACATCGGCGCCAGAGACCCGCAGCAGCACCACGGGCTTGGACGCGGTCTGGGCGCGGTGCTTGGCGTACTGCATGACCCAGGCCGAGCCGAGCACGGGCAGATGGCCGACGATGAGCGACTCGATGAACACGGGCTGCGTCGCGGACGCCGCGAACGCGGAAGCGGGGCTCGCGGGCGGAGCGAGGGACGGTGACGTGGTCCGCGGCATCTCGGACGGCGTCGAGCCGGGACGCGTGGCGTTCTTTGTGGGTGCGTCCGCTGTCTGGTTCGGGGTCCGCGAGGGCTTGACCTCGACGACGGGGGCGGTGCGTTTGGCCTGGAGGCCACCGGGTCCGATGCGGGCGACGGTGGGCGAATCAGGGCCGCCGAGGAAGAGATCGGCGAGCACATCGGCATCTTCGAAGGGGAACGCGGCGGCGAGCTGCTCGTGCTCCGAGCGCGGGCGCGAGAGCTCACGCGAGACGCCGCGGGAGACGGGGCCTCCCTCGTCGGCGACGGGAGCGTCCTCGTGCAGGGCGCGATGGAAGATGAAGGAATCGTCCGCGGGGAGATCGCCCGGCGGGCCGGGCGGGTTGGTTCGATGATCGTCCACAAAGACCTTTCGCGGTGGCGGCGGGTGTCGGGCGGCTTAGGCCGCGCCTTGCTTGAGCAGGGAGTCGATCGAGAGGGAGCGGGTGTCGAGCACGTCGTCCATGCGGCGGGTTCCGACGCCCTGCACGGTCACGACGCTGTTGAGTTCACCGAACGGGTTGACCTCGGCGGCGGCGTTGTGCGGATCGGCGGTCCATTGGCCGTCGACGACCAGGCGGTACTGGTGCGTGCCGGGGGCGATCGCGATACAGAGCTCAAACACGCCCAGCTCGCGGTTGAGGCGCATCTGGTTGGCGGTGGTGGACCAGTTGTTGAACGAGCCGGCGATGCTGACGGCCTGGCCCAGCGAGGCGGGCTGCACGAACAGCACGCCCTGGGCGGTCTGGCGCACGCCCAGGATGCGGCGGTCGGGCTCGGCGCGGACGGGATGTGGCTCGGCGGGTTGCTCGAGCCGCAGCGGCGTTGTTGCGATGGCCTCGGTCTCGGTCTCTCCCGCGACGCGGCGCAGGAGCTTTTGGGCGCGGTAGACCAATTCGGCGGCACGGCTGGTGGGGCGGACCTCGCCGGCACGCACCTCTTCAGGGGCGGCAAGGGTCGCCGCAGCGGCGGAGGTCTGCGGCGAGGCTTGTGTGACGGTGGGGGTGGCGGCGGGCGTGTGCGGGCGGGTCGAGGCCAAGAGCGCTTCGCGGATCGCTGAGACATCGACGGGCGGCGTCGCGAGCTGGGGAGGGGACTGCGCCGCGGCGGGCGTGTGCGGCCCGGAGGTCGTTGTGGTGGTGGTGCGGGCGGCCGAGTGCACCACCTCGTCGATCGTCGCCGAGTTCACTTCGATGGAGTCGGTGCGGGGCTCCGTGACCGGGATCGACGCGGGCGTGTTGGCCTTGGGCGTCTCCGGCTCGGGTTTGAGCTCCACGGGTAGCAGCGACTGCTGCCAGTTCGGCTCGGCGGGGCCAACGGTCGAGAGCTTGAGGCCCAGGCGGACCGCGATCCAGCGAGAAAGGTCCAGGTAATCCTTGCTGCCCGCGGCCTCGGGGGCGTGGTCGATCGCGGGCTGGCCGAAGCTGGCGGCCTCGCGGACTTTGGCGTCGCGGCGGATGACGATCGGCGCGACCTGATGCCCGAAGCGACGGCGGAGCTCGCCCAAGAGATCGTGCGACACAGTGCTCGCCTCGTCGTGCAGCGTGGGGACGAACACGATCGGGATCTCGACGTTCAGCTTCTTGGCGAGCGCCTTGACGGTCGTGATCTGACGCGTCGCGCCCTGCAGCGCGAAGAAACCGGTCTCGACCGGGATCAGCACGGTGTGGGCGGCGGCCAGCGCGTTGAAGGTCAGGAGGCCGATCGCGGGAGAGCAGTCCACCAGCGCGACGTCGTAGTCGTTCTTGAGCCGCTCGAGCACCTGAGCGAGGCGGCGTTCCTTGTCGGGTTTGTCGGCCAGCCCGCCGCGGGTGGCCTCGAGGCCGGCGAGCTTCATGCGGCTGGGCGCGAGGTCGAAGTTGCGGCCGACGCGCCAGAGCAGGCGGGTAGTGTCGATCGGGCGGCTGGGAGGCAAGAGCAGGACATCGCTGATATCGAGGTCGATCTTGCTCTCGGGGACGCCCAGGCCGACGGCGCAGTGCGACTGGGGGTCCAGGTCCACGAGCAGCGTGCGGAGCCCGCCGCGGGCGAGGGCCGCGGAGAGATTGACGGCGGTGGTGGTCTTCCCGCACCCGCCCTTTTGATTGACGATCGTGATAATCCGCACGTGCCACTCCTTGGCGTCGGCGGCGGGCACGGAGAACCCGTGACCGTCCGCAGCGGAGCCCGTGGGCGCACAGATCCTGCGGCGACCTCTGCCGTCCGAATTCCTGCGCCCTGTCAGCCGCTGCTGTATCGGCCTTGCTTGCGCTCCGGCTTGAAACGGACGGTTTCCGTGGGGTGTGCCGGATTCAAGCCCGGGACCTGATTCAATCCCCAGAGCGGATCGACTCGATCGCGGCGCGGACCGCGGAGGCGGGCGCGTCGGAGCGGATCACGCTGCGTCCCGGGGCGACCGGGACGATCAGGCGGAGCACGCCCGCGACGCTCTTTTTGTCGTCGGCCATGCGAGACACGATCGCGTCGGTGTCGGGCAGTCCGGCGGCCACCCGCGGCAGTCCTAGGCGATCGAGCAGGTCCCGCACGCTGTTGGCGTAGCCGCGATCCAGCCCGAGCGACTCGCCGAGCGTGCACGCGGCCCGGAGGCCGAGGGCGACGGCCTCGCCGTGGTGGATCTCGCCGGGCAGCTCGGAACCGTTGGCGCGCAGGGCCCGGGCGCCCGGCAGCGCCTCGATCGCGTGACCGAAGGTGTGCCCGAGGTTGAGCAGGGCACGGCCTGTGGAGGTCTCGGATTCCTCGCGCTCGTCACCGGCGACCACGCGGGCCTTGATGGCGACGTTGCGGGCGACCAACTCGCCCAGTGTCGCGGGTTCGCGCGACGCGATCGCGGCGTCCGCGGCTTGCATCCAGTGCAGCAGCTCGGGATCGCCGAACTCGGCGCTGAGCATCGCGTGCTTCACGCACTCGGCCAGGCCGGCGCGGAAGGTGCGATCGTCGAGAGTAGCGAGCGTGCCCAGGTCGGCGAGCACGCCGATGGGCTGATGGAACGAGCCCACCATGTTTTTCTTGAGTGTGCCGGCGAGCTCGAGGTTGACGCCCGTCTTGCCGCCGACGCTGGCGTCGACCATCGAGAGGAGCGTGGTGGGGCACTGCACGACCGCGACGCCGCGCCGGTACGAAGCCGCGGCGAAACCAGCGACGTCCCCGACGATGCCGCCGCCGAGGGCGATGACAAGGTCGGATCGCTCGACCCGGGCCATGGTCATCGATTCGCAAAGAGCTTGCACCGTGGCGAGTGTCTTGTGGTGCTCGGTGGCGTGCAGCTCGTAGGCGGTCGGTTCGAGTGCGACAGAGTGCAGGCCATCGAGGAGGCGTTGCCGATCCGTCGCGGACACGCCTTTATCCGTCACCACGAACACGCGGCGGGGCTTGGCCCCCAGCCGCTCCCGCACCAGCATCCCGGCGAACTCGAGCAGGCCGCACCCCACGGCGACCACGTACGAACGCTCGCCGAGCTCGACCCGCACCGTCCGAGTCTGCGGCGTGGCCGCGTCAGAAGCGGGATCGAGGTTCGGGGCGGTGTCGGACATGACGTGGGGGGGCAAGGCATCAAGGCATCAAGGAATGGCGGAGGACGTGATCATGCTTCGACGGAATTCAGGCCGGCGCGGTCGCGGGCGGCGCTGCCGGGGCGTTCCCACGGGATCCGCGGCGCGTCGCCCCACATCATCTCGATGTCGTAGTGGGCCCGCGTGTTGGGCTCGAAGAGGTGCACGATCACGTTCATGAAGTCCGCGAGCAGCCACGTGGCGCGGTCGTCGCTTGTCGAACGGACGGCGGTATAGCCGATCTTGGCCCCGAGCTCTTCCACGTCGTGCAGCGTCGAGCGCATCTGGCGGTCGGACGTGCCCGAGCCCACCACCAGGTAGTCGGTCATCGGGTTGCGCCCGCGCACGTCCAGCAGCACGATGTCCGTGCACTTGTCGTCGTGCAGCAGGCGTGCGGCCTCGATCGCGAAACGCTCGGCATCGGAGGCGGGCGTGTGGACGCGCGGCTTGACGGCCTTGGAGGCGGCGGGCGAACCGGCGATCGTCGCGGCGGCTGCGGGCTTCTTCGCCGCGGGCTTCTTGTTGGCAGGCTTCTTGCTCGCGGGCTTCTTGCCTTTGGGCGCGGCCTTCTGGGCGGGCTTGCGGGCCGCGGGTTTCTTGCTGGCTTTCTTCTTGGCTGGGGGCACGGGTTTCTCGCTGCTGGCGGGGGATCAGACCGGGAAAGGGGCAAGTTTATGCGGCCCAGAGAGCGGCACGCGGCGCGATCCCGCTTCGATGATCCCGCGCCTCAGCAGGGAAACAGCAGCGTCTGCACACGTCCGCGAGGTGATCCGACCCGCAGCGGGGCGTGGATCCAGTCGGTGGCGGCGTCGTGGCGGCTGACGGTCAGGTTGTAGCCGCGGCCGTCGTGTCCGGCGGCGGCGCGATCGGGCGTGTTGCACTGACGCGAGAGATGCAGCAGCACCACGTGCCGCCGCGGCCCGATCTCCTGCACCGCCCGAACGCACTGGTCGTTGGAGAGGTGGCCCTTGCCCCCCATGATGCGGCCCTTGAGGCGCTCGGGGCGGTTGGATTCCAGTTGCATGGCGGGGCAGTAGTTGCTCTCGATCGCGAGCACGTCCACGCCGCGGAGGTGATCCACCAGCTCGGGCGTCATCCGCCCTACGTCGGTGGCGTAGCCGAGTTCGCTCACGTGCCCGTCGTGCTCGAGCGCGAACCGCATGGTGGCGGAGCCCTGGGCGTCATGGGCCGCAAGGCTCGCGTGCATGAGCAGGCCCGCCCCGAGGGATAGCGAATCCTCGAAGACCTCGGTGCGCCGGAACAGCCGCCCCTCGCGCTCGGCGCGGCGGAGGTGGCGCCGGTGCAGGAAGACCGGGATGTGCTGCAGCGCCTCGAGAGAGAGCGACCCGATGTGATCGTCGTCGAGGTGCGTGATCAGGATGCCGCGGGGCTCGAGGTCACCAACGCCGAGTTCCTGGAGTGAACGCCGGATGCGGCGCAGCGACAGGCCGCAGTCGATGAGCCAGAGCTCGCGTCCCTGGGCGGATTCGACGAGCAGCGCCGAGCAGTTGCCGCTGGAGCCGCTGCCCAGGACGCAGAGGCGCAGCCCGAAGACGGGCCCGGGCGGATCGGTCGCGATCGGTCCGCCGACCGGTGCCGCAGCCGCAGGATTGTCGGGACCGATCTGGAGCACCGGGTTCATCCTTGCGTGGCCGACGAGTCGTTCAGTGCATCGACGATTCTTCTTCCTCGCCGCTCGCCCACACGGCTTCGCCGCGGCGGACGGACTGAAGGAACGCGGTCATCTCGCGGGGCGGGCGGAGGCCGCCCGCGGCGATCGGTCGTTTGCCGTTCTTGAGGAAGTCGGCGAGTTCCTGGGCCGGCGGGCACTCCGCGGCGTGGCTCTCGCATATCGCGATGGCGTCGGGGCGGGGCACGGGGCGTAGGAACGCGAGGCGAAAGACCGTGCGCAGCTTCTGGATGTGCTCGCGGGCGAACTTGTTGCGACGCAGGCCGACCTGGTTGATGCCCATGAGCCGGTTTCGCCCGTATGCCATGCAGAACGGCGGGATGTCGGCGGTCATGCCGGAGTACCCGGATATGAACGAGAAGCGGCCGATGCGGAGGAACTGGTGGATCGCGGCGAGGCCGCCGATGGTGACGAAGTCGGAGATCTCGCAGTGCCCGCCCAGCACGGCGCCGTTGACCATGGTGACGTTGCTTCCGACCTGGCAGTCGTGGCCCGCGTGACTCTGCACCATGAAGTAGCAGTTGTTCCCGATGCGGGTCGGGATGGTCGCGTGGGTGGCCGCGTGGATGGTGACGTTCTCGCGAAACGTGCAGTCGTTGCCTATGACGACGCCGGGCGTGGGGGCCCCGGGCTTGAACTTGAAGTCCTGGGGCTCGAATCCAATGCACGCGTAGGGGTAGAACGAGCAGCCGTTGCCGATCTGCAGCGGGCCCTGCATCTGGACATTGGAGATCAGCTTGACGTTGTCGCCCAGGGTGATATCGCCCTTGAGCACGCACCACGGCCCGATTTGAACGTTGGCGCCGAGCTTGACGTCTTTTCCGACGATCGCCGTCGGGTCGATGGTTGCCGCATGGCTCATGTAAAATGGTAGATTCGGAGTTCCCGAGTTGCGATGCCGCCCGAGGGCGAGGCGTGACCGTGCCGCGCGGCAAGAACCCCCGCGAGAGGCCGTCCGCGGCCGACCGCCGCGCCGTCGGGTTTGCACCTTCAATAACCCGTGACCGGATCACTCGTCATCACCGACCTGGGGCGTCTTGCGTACGAGCCGGCGTTTGAGGCCCAGCGTGCGGCCCACGCCCGCGTGCTGGCGGCTCGGGAGCGAGGGGAGCCAACCGTCGGAGAGCTGCTGCTGGTTGAGCACGATCCTGTCGTCACAATCTCCAACCGCGCCGGCGTCGAGGCGCACCTGCTCGCCACCCCCGCACTGCTCGAACGCCACGGTGTCCGCGTTTCGCGCACCGACCGGGGTGGGGACATTACCTACCACGGTCCCGGGCAACTCGTCGCGTACCCGATCCTGGATCTGAATCTCCTCAACCTGGGCCTGCACGAATACATGCGACTGCTGGAAGAGTCGGTCATCCGCACCTGCGCGCACTTCGGCGTCGCGACCGCGCGCGACCCCGCGGCGACGGGCGTCTGGACCGTACGTGACCGCGAGCCCTTTGCGAAGATCGCGGCTATGGGTGTGCGGGTCCGGCGCTGGGTCTCGATGCACGGCCTGGCGCTCAACGTCGCCACCGACCTTGAGCATTTCAGTTTCATCGTGCCCTGCGGCTTGGTCGGGCGACCGGTGACGAGCCTGCACCAGGAGCTCGGCGCGCACGCGCCCACCATGTCCCGGACGCGCGAGGTCTTCGTGCCCGTGTTCCGTTCACTGGTGGGGCAGGCGCTTGCCACGGCGTTTGACCGACGCGATGCCGCCGCCGATCCGATGTCCGCCGCGGGCGGCGACGACGCGCGTGCGCACGACTGAGTTCCATGAAAAAGCCCCGCGAGAGCGGGGCTTGGCGTTCGGGCGGTGGCGCTCTCAATTACTTGGGATTCTCGGGGGCAGCGGGCGTGGGGGCGGGGGTGGGTGCTGAAGAAGGAGCGGGGGCTGCGCCAGACAACGGCTTGACGTTCTCGAGCTTGAGCTCCTTGATGACCGCGTCGGTGAGGTCGTCGGCGGGGTTGGTGCGCACCACCGGGCGGGCCAGCATCTCCTGCAGCACGCCGTTGACGTTGATGCTGGTCATCTTGGCGTCGAACGGCTTGGTGGCGAACACGTGGGTGTAGCCGCGGGTGCCGGCGATGGCGTTGGTGGTGTCGATCGCGATCTTGTACGCCTCTTGAAGCTGGGCGACGTTGAACGATTCAAGCTCGTTCTGGGCCGTCTGACGCAGGGTTTCGAGGTTCTGCGACTTCTGCTGGAACTGCTGGATCTTGGGCTGGGCCTCGGCGTTGTTCTGGAAATCGGGGATCGCCGTGATCTCGGTACGGAGCGTGTCGAGCTCCTTGTTGATCTGCTCGATCGGGGCGGCGAGCGACTTGGCCTTCTGCTCGCGTGCGGGGGTGTAGCGGTCGCTGCTGGCGAGGCGCTCGACGACCGCCAGGACATCGACGGTCGCAATCTTGGCGCCGTCGGCAACGACGCTCGTGGCGGCCGAGTTCGCGACCGCCGGCGTGCCGACGCCACGATACCCAAGGCCCAACGCGATCGAAATCGCCAGCCCGCTGAACACAACCACACGCTCGACATTCTTCATGAGAGTTCTCTGGAAAGGGTGAAGGGCAACGGTAGGAAGCTGCCGCGTAATTGGCAGAGAAGACGGGAGGCAAGCGAGGCTGCGCCGAAATCGCTCGGCTTCGAACCGTTGGATTTCCGCGCCGGTGAAGCGGCGGCGATCGTGTGTGTGAGCCGCTTTTTATGGCTCGTTCGCCATCCACAAGTAATAGATCGCGCTGGGCGACGGTCCCGCGTGCGGGAACAGGCCCCCGGCGTCGATCCGGAGCAGGTTCACCTCGGCCCCGCCCCGAGGCGATGTCATGGGTGATTCCATGACCGGCTCGGTGTGCGACTGCGCGTACGCGGTCCGCGGCACCGGGGCGCCCTCGAGGCGGTACTTCACGAGCTTCGCGGCCTTGAGCCCGGCGAGCTCCTTCGCCCCCTGGAACGCCTCGCGGATCCCGCCGAGTTCATCGACCAACCCGCGAGACTTGGCCTCGCGTCCGCTCATGATGCGTCCATCGGTGGACTCGTCGAATCGCGCCAGGTCCACGTTCGGCCGCCGGTCTTTCACCTGCTGGCGGAACGCGGCGTAGTACTCGTCCACGAGGCCTTGCAGCACCTTGTAGTGCGATTCCTTCATGGGCTCGAGGCTGTTGGCGATGTCCTTGTTGAGGCCGCTCTTCACCGAACGGGCCACGATGCCGATGCGACCCAGGCCGTCGCTGAAGTTGATCGTCGGCACGATTACGCCGATGGAGCCGGTGATGGTGGTGGGGTTGGCGTAGATGCGGTCGGCGGCGAGGGCGATGTAGTACCCGCCGCTGGCCGCGACCTCGGCCATCGAGACAACCACGGGCTTGCCCGAGAGCTCGCGGAAGCGACGGATCTCGCGGAAGAGCACGTCGCTGCCGGTCACGCTGCCGCCGGGCGAGTTGATTCGAAGGACGACGGCCTTCACCCCTTCGTCGGCGCGGGCCATCTCGAGGCGTGCGACCGCTTCGTCCACGGGGTTTGCACCCGGCCCCAAGAGCCCCGGAAGAGCCGCGTCCACGATCAGCCCCGAGACGTCGATCACGCACACCTTCCACACCGCCCCCGGCTCGGGCTCGACCACGCTCTCGACCAGTTTCTTGTCCTTGGCAAAGAGCGTAAAGCTCACGGTCAACGGTGTGCACGCGGCCGAGAGCAGCGTGCTCGCGACCGCAGAGACGGTCAGCAGACGGGCGGGGAACCGGCACATGGGGAGACGACTCATGACGCAACGGTACCAGCGCGGCCTGGGTCTGTGGGCCCCGTGAGCCCAGTCCCCGCCGCACACGCGTCGGATACGCTCTCGTCATGGACATCACGCCCAAAGGCAAGATCCGTTGCCCGAAAGACGCCGCGATCATGGAGAAGCTCCGGATCGGAGCGGGGGCCGACGCCTTCGAGGTCGATCACTGCGCCCGGTGCGGGGCGATCTGGTTCGATCCCTATGAGCTCGAGCAGACCCTGAAGGCCAAGGACTCGCAGGCCAACCTCGAAGACATCGACTTCGGCAAGGCCAAGCACACGTACGAGCAGACGATGTACCGCTCGGGCGACAAGCACTGCCCGCGAGATCAGTCGGTGTTGCTGGAGATTCCCGATCCCCGCCAGCCGCACGTGATGATCGATCTGTGCCGAACCTGCGGCGGGGTGCTACTCGACTCTGGCGAGCTCAAGGACCTGAGCGAGTTCACGCTCACGGAACGACTCAAGGGCTTTTTCCGGCGCAAAGCGTGAGCGAACCGACTGTGTCAACGCATTCGGACGCACCCGGCCCGGGTCACGTGCCGGTGCTGCTCTCCGAGATTCTCGCGGTGCTGCAGCTCCGCCCGGGCGAGACACATGCCGACGCGACCGCGGGCCGGGGCGGGCACGCTTCCGCCGCCGGAGTGGCTGTGGGCAAGTCCGGCAGCATCGTCCTCAACGACGCCGATGCCGAGAATCTCCAGTACGCGGCCGCCCGCATTCGGGCGAGCGCCCCGACGGAAGCGTCGCCGTCCGTCACCACGATCCACGGCAACTTTGCCCTGCTCCCGCGTCGGATGGAACAAGCGGGCCTGAGCGCGCACGGTTTTCTGGCGGACCTGGGCTTCGCGAGCAACCAGATTGACCGGGCCGAGCGAGGATTCTCGTTCGCGCGTTCAGGGCCGTTGGACATGCGGTTCGACGCCAGCCGCGGGCTGTCGGCGTTCGATCTCGTGAATCAGGCACCCGAGCGGGAATTGGCCCGGATACTCCGGGACTTTGGCGAGGAGCCGGCCGCGGGACGGGTGGCCCGGGCGATCGTCTCGGCTCGGGCGATCGCCCCGATCGCGACCACCGACGCGCTCGCCGACGTGGTCCGTTCGGTAGTGCCCCGCTCGCCCGACAGCGGGATCGACCCGGCGACCCGGTCTTTCCAGGGCCTCCGGATCGCGGTGAACGACGAACTGGGGAGCCTGGACGCGCTGCTGGCCGCGATCGAGTCAGTGGCCCGGAAACACCAGCCCGGACCGGTTCCGAAAACCGGGGCCGCAGGCCGCGCGTGGCTCGCACCCGGCGCCCGCGTCGCGATTCTCACATTTCACAGCCTCGAAGATCGACCCGTCAAAGCCCACTTTGCCGATATGTGCAAGCGCGGGTTGGCAACCGACCTCGCTCCCGGCGGCGTGACGGCTGGCGAGAACGAGAAACGGTCGAACCCGCGAGCCCGATCGGCGCGCTTGCGTGCGATCCGGTTGATTGGTGCGTGAAAACGCTGGAAGATCCGCCGGCGTTCGCTAGGATCGTCCGCATCGGGCGAAGGCCCGACGCAGGTGTTCGCCAAGACCCGGGCAGGGAAGCCGCGGGCGGCAGATTCGGGATTCGACGCCGGGGCCGAGGAGCCCCGCCGTCGGGCGGTCATGAAGGCCGCTGCATACGGAAGGATCCGTTCAGTGACCCGGGAACTCAAGCTCGCTCTCATCGTCGGCTTCGCGATCGTGCTCACCGTCGCGATCCTGGTCAGCGACCATCTGTCCAAGGCTCGTCAGGCCACGCTCGCCGACGTCGCCGGCGTCAACGCCACACGCATGACCGCCAAGGCGCCCGAGGAGCCGCTCAAGAGCACCGACGAGCTGCTCCCCGCGACGCTGCCGGCATCGCTGCCCGCGGCCATGAGCGTCAGCGACACCGCTCCCGCATCCGAGCACGCGATGCTCCCGCCATCCAACCCCACCGAGCCGGTGCTCGTTCAGAACGCCACCGCTGAGCCCGCGGCGACCCAGAGCACCCCGCTCGTGATCGGACAGGGCTCCAGCGGTCTGCCCGGCTCGATGTTCACCGAGGTTCCCGCCGACGCGACGTACGCCCGCCGCAACCTCACCGAGGGCGCTCCCGCCGGCGGCACGAGCTCGACCCCGGCTCTGACCGCCAAGCACTCCCCCGCGGGCGACGCCCTGCTGGAGAACGCCGCGGAGAAGAAGAACGAAACCGTCACCGCGATCAAGCCCGAAGCGAAGGCCGAGACTCGTCAGGCGTTGCCCATCGGCCCGAGCGACCGGGTGCACACAGTCTCCGCGAACGAGTCGCTCTACGCCATCGCGAAGCGGTACTACGGCAGCGGCAATCTCTGGCGTCAGCTCGCCGCCGCCAACGTCGGCCGCGTCGGCGCCGACGGCTCTGCTCGGCTGGGCACCAAGATCGTGATCCCCACCAAGGACGTGCTGCTGGGCAAGGCCCCCGCGGACAAGGCCGCCAAGCCCGCGAGCGAGACCCGCCTTGCCTCGAAGCCGAACGAGAAGCCGAACGAGAAGACGGGCGACAAGGCCAAGCCCGACGCCAAGACCGACGCCCGCACGGACACCAAGGCCCGCACCTACGTGGTGAAGCCCGGCGACAGCCTCGGACGCATCGCGTCGCGTGAGCTCGGGTCGTCCAAGCGGCTCGCCGAGATCGCGGCCCTGAACAAGATGGACCCCGACGACGACCTGATCGCCGGCGGGACGATCCGGCTTCCCGCGAGGTAAATCGAACCACCCGCTCGCACGCCCGGGCGCGGAGGAGTCAGCGAGAGGCATGTCCGACGCACCATCCGATCCCGGCACGATGCTCAAGCTCGGCTTTGTCGTCGTGTGCGTCGGCGGGTGCGCCCTGGGCGTGCTGGCCCTGCGTCAGGCGGGCTTGCAGGCCGGACACGAATTGGCCCAGACCCAGCTCCGTATCCAGAAGGCCGATGAGGACCTTTGGAAGCTTCGGGCCGAGATCTCGACGCTCGCCGCCCCGGCACGCATCCGCGAACTGGCGGACAAGCTGGGCCCACTGCACGGCCTGACCCCGCGACCGGAGGACGCCGCGTCGAGCGGGGAGATTTCCGCCGCGACCGGCCCGGCGATCGCCACCGTCCCCGAGGCCCCCAAGCCGACGCCGTCCAAACCCGCGGCCAAGCCTTCTCCCAAGACCGCGGCACCCAAGACCACGGCTCCAAAGACCACGACTCCCAAGACCGCGGAGAAGCCGGCCGAGAAGCCCACTGAGAAACCCGCATCGCCGTCGTCGCGCCCGGGCCTCAAGCCGTCGAGCGAACGCTCCGCACCGCCCACCGGGAAACCCGAAGCCAAACCCGACGGTAAACCCGAGACCAAGCCCGGCGTTCAGCCGGACAGCAAGCCCAGCACCAAGCCCAGCACCAAGCCCACGTCGGCTCCGAAGCGCACGCCCTCGACGCCCGGACCCACCGTGACCTGATCGGATCCGCGCCATGCAAACTCTCAGCCCCTCGCGTGTGACTGCTCCGAACCACGCCCCCGATGCCACACGCCGAGCCGACGCCCTCTCGGTATTGGTCGGCGTGACGCTGCTGTTGGCCTTCGGCCTGTTGCTGGCGCGCGTGGCGCAGTTGCAGCTGTACCCGTCCGAGCGACTCAAGGAAGAGATGGAGCCTCGGGTCAGTGTGCGGGCCGAGCTGCCGATCCGCGGCGACCTGCTCGACCGCCGGGGGCGCGTGCTCTCCACGACGCGCGTCGGGTACCGCGTGGTGGTCGATCCCACGCAGCTCAAGCAGCCGGTGGACGAGGCGATCATCAAGCTCGCGCGGGCCACCGGCCAGAGCGAGGACTTTGTGGGCGGCCGCATCCTGTCGCGGCTCAACGAGAACAAACGCCGCCAGGACCTGCGGACCAAGATCGAGCCGCTCGCGGATGTCGAAGGGTTGACCCCGGCTCTGGCGGCGTTGAAGGGCGTGATCGCGAGCGCCTTGGGCCGCGGCGACGCAACTCCGGTGGAAGCCCCGGTTGAGGAGCAGGCCAAGGCGGTGGCGGCGGACGCGGTCGAGCCCGAGGCCCCGACGCCCGCGCTCAAGCCGATCCGATACCTGCCGATGTCGCGGATCTTGAGCGATCAGCACGTCGCCGACGTGCGCGCCGCCAAGATCAAGGGCGTGATCCTGGAGCGGGTGATGATCCGCGAGTACCCCGCGGGACCGGAGATTGCGCCGGTGGTGGGTCTGGTGGGTTTCGGGCATGTCGGTGTGCTGGGCGCCGAGAAGATGCTGAACAAGCAGCTCGCGGGCACCGCGGGCTCGGTGTCGTACATCCGCGACGCCAAAGGCAAGCCGCTCTGGATCGAGCCCGGTCAGGTGCGGCCCGGTGAGCCCGGGGCCGATGTGCGGCTGTCGCTCGACACGGAGATCCAGCGGATCGCGATCCAAGAGTTGCAGCGGGGCGTGACCGAGGCCGACGCCGCGGGCGGACGCGTGATGGTCTTTGATCCCCTGACGGGCGAGGTGCTGGCGATGGCGGACATCGTCCGCGACGTGCCCGAAGCTCAGCCGTATCCGTGGGTGGAGGTAAAGCCCAAGCCGGCACCGGTTCCGGGCGCCCGTCGAAGCCGCGCCGTACCCGAGCCGCGTGAGCCCACCCCGCCGCCCCCGCCCCCGGCCCGGTACGTGACGATCTTCCGTCCGCCGAACGCGGCGGACATCCCGGCGATGCACCGCCCGCGTTGCGTGGAAGACATCTATGAGCCCGGCTCGACGTTCAAGCCGTTCGTCTGGGCGTCGGTGACGGAGCTGGGCAAGGCGCGGCCGGAAGAGATCTTCGACACCGAGGGCGGCCGTTGGCACACGCCCTACGGGCGCTATCTCGAGGACGTGACCAAGCGCGCCACGATGACGTGGCAGGAAGTGCTGATCAACTCCTCGAACATCGGCATGGTGAAGGCCGCGGACCGGATCACGTTCAAGCAGCTCCACGACGCGGTGCGTCGGTTCGGGTTCGGCAAGCGGACCAACATCGGGTTGACGGGCGAGGCCGCGGGGCTGGTGACGGGGATGAAGGACTGGAGCAAGTACACGCAGACGTCGGTGGCGTACGGGCACGAGATCGCGGTCACGCCGGTGCAGATGGTGCGGGCTTTCAGCGCCTTCTGCCGCCCCAACAAGCTGGCGGGCACGCTCCCGCCAGTGAGACTTGTCGCCGCATCGGCCGACGACTTCCGCGGCACGATCATCGAGCGTGTGCTGCCATCCAGCATCGCGCTGCTCACGCGCGACACGATGCGCGGCGTCGCCGCCAAGGTCGAGCGCAACCTCGCCACCGATGCCAGCCACTCCGAGGGGGGATGGAAATACAGCATGTTCGGCAAGTCCGGCACCGCGGAGATCCCGCTCACGCCGCCGCCCGGCAAGAACCTGCGGCGACCCAAGGGCACGTCGGGCTACTTCGACGATCAGTACAACTCCAGCTTCATCGCCGGCGGCCCCGCGGAGGATCCCAAGCTGGTGGTGCTGTGTGTGATCGATGATCCGGGTCCGGCGCTGATCCGTGCTAAGAAGCACTACGGCACGTACGTCGCTGGTCCGGTGGTCCGGCGCGTGATGGAGCGTTCGCTCGATTACCTGGGTGTGGCGCCCTCGCCGGTGCCGCCGAGCACGGCGGCGGGTCCGACGCGGAACTGATTGCGACAAGTCGCAGGAGCCAGGGAATCGCTCAGATGTAAACGCTTTCAGGCGGCGACAACTGGGGGATCCCTTGTCGCATGCCTCCCGATAACGGCATGCAAGCAGATTTTCGGTTTTTTCGAATCCCAAGCCGTTGCGGGTGGTGCCTGCTGGAGTTACGATGGAAGTACCGTCTTGGGGTGTCCGCCCCCGTGACGGTTTGCTGATGCGTTTTCTCCCGGTTTGCCGTGGGGCAACCGGTGCTGAATGTGTTTCATTCCGAGTTTCATAGAGGAGATTGAGAGATGAAGAACGTTCTGGCCCTCGTTGCCGTCGCTGGCCTCGCCACCGCCGCGCAAGCTGCCGTCACCTACAACGACGCGCAGAACGACCTGTTCGACAACGGCTTTGCCAACCTGGACATCGCCAGCGTGGTCGTCAGCCACGATGCCACGAACCTGTACGTCACGGTGAACACCCGTGGCTACCAGAACTGGACGAAGTACATGCTGTACTTCCGCACCAGCAACACGTTCGATGACACCGCCACCAACGCCTGGGCTCGCCCCGTCACCCTGAGCCAGAATATCGACCGCTACGTTGGGTCGTGGGTTGATGCTCCCAACACCAACCAGCAGAACTGGTCGTGGGACGGCCTGCAGTGGAACCTCGACAACACCACCAGCAACGACCAGAGCCAGACCGGCTCGAACGCGGTCACCTTCACCATCGACCGCGCGTTCCTCGGTCTCACCGGCAACGGCCTGGTGTTCTTCGATGTCGCCACCTCGGGCGGCGGCGGCGGTGACCCCGGCGTCGACCACCTCAGCACGAACGGCCAGTCCACTCCGGGTTGGGGCACGGGCTCGACCGGCGGCGCGTTCAACACCTACGTGATCCCGACCCCGGGCTCGCTCGCTCTGCTCGGCCTCGGCGGCCTGGTCGCCGGCCGTCGCCGTCGCTGAACGTTCTGATTCATCTCAGATCACATTGATCTCCGCAGGCCCCGGCGTCACGCCGGGGCCTGTTTGTTTTCTTGGACCGGTGGGAGCGGGGCCTTCTAGGCCCCGCTGATCACGTGCCCTTGAGGTCGCCCAGTGGAGTTCAAGACGACGCCGGGGCCTGGAAGGCCCCGCCCCCGCTGACCTGGCCCGCTCGCGGCGAATCGTCGCCCGCGGCACGAATAGCAGGAACCCAACGCCCGCCTACCCGCTACATTCTCTCGTCCGCCATCTCTCCGGAGCGATGCCTTGCCCCCGATGATCGAGACGATCAACCTGACCAAGAAGTACGGCGATCTCGTCGCGCTCTCCAACCTCAACCTGGTCATCAACGAGGGCGACTGCTTCGGCTTCATCGGCCCCAACGGCGCCGGTAAGACCACCACGATCAAGATACTCGCCACGCTGCTCAAGCCCTCGAGCGGGCAGGCGAACGTCGCGGGCCTCACGATCGGCTACCAGAATCGTCAGATCCGGCCCTTGATCGGATACGTCCCCGACTTCATGGGCGCGTACGAGGACATGGTGGTGACGGAGTATCTGGAGTTCTTCGCCGCGTCGTACGGCATCCACGGCACGCAGCGCGACAAGGTGGTGAAGGACGTGCTGGAGCTCACCGATCTCACCTACAAGGCCAACGCGGAGGTGAACAGCCTGAGCCGCGGCATGCAGCAGCGACTCAGCGTCGCCCGCGTGCTCTTGCATGATCCCAAAGTCCTGCTGATGGACGAGCCGGCCTCGGGTCTCGACCCGCGGGCCCGCATCGAGATGCGGGAGCTCCTGAAGGAGCTGCGCCGCATGGGCAAGACGATCCTGATCTCGTCGCACATCCTGCCGGAGCTGGCGGAGCTGTGCAACGTGGTCGGCATCATCGAGCGCGGGCAGTTGCTGTTCTCTGGGACGGTCGACGAGATCGTTCGGCGGGCCCGCATGGGGCACATCCTGCATGTGGGCGTGACCGACCGCATCGACGACGCGGCCAAAGTGGTGGGGGGCTTCCCCGGCGTCAAGAAGGTCGCGGTGTCCGACGTGGACAGCGTGGGCAGCACGAACGGTGCGCGGCAGAAGGTGATCGTGGTGGACTTTGATGCCGCGGGTGGACGGAACTACACCGACATCCCCAACGTGCTGGTGAACGCGGGCTTCCGGCTGACGAAGTTCACGGAAGAGCCGGTGAACCTGGAGACGGCGTTTATGAGGTTGACGAAGGGGTTGGTGCAGTGAGATGGCCGTGGTCCAAACCCTCGCCGCCTCCGTGGGCCGGGGTGACGGACCTGGATTCTCAGCTTGCGGCGATCGAAGCGATCGCGGAGCGAAACGGTTTTGGAGGAACACGCAGGCCGGAGTTGAGTCGGGACCAGGTCAACGACTTGGAGATTCAATTCCAGCGACCATTACCCTCCGATCTTCGTACGGTCCTGGAGTGGTACGACCCGACGCTCTGGTCTTGGTTTGTGAATCCCGAGCGCCGCAAGTTGAGCGATCGAAAGATCTACGGGACGGGTGGCGGGCTGATCACTCCGGGACATCCGGAAGACGAGATCAACGATTGGTTTGGGCTTGATCCAAGCGCCGTAGCATTCCACTGCGTCGCGACAAGCCAGGAATCGCACCTCAGACGTGTGCGAGACAACGTTCTCATCGAAAACGAGCGGAGTGCGGACTGGCTTGATGCGGAGTTCATCCGGATCGGGTGGGGCACCCACTTCGAGGCTTTCTACTACACCATATCTTCCCCGGCGTGGCCCTGCGGATCTGTAGTCGTTGGTATCGACGACGACTGCCATCTGTATTGGACGGCCACAACTTTGGCGACCTGGTTTGCGAGACTTGTCGCCTGCGACGGAAACGAGTACTCATTCGGAATCGTCTCCGACGGGTCGCCGAATGACCTTGAAATGGCGTTCATTCTTGAGTGGAACCGCGAGAATCCAAGCTGCTCATGGTGGGACAGGTACCGATAGGATGTTGTGGCGTGGACAGCTCCCCAAACGGCGTCGTCCACGGCCGCAACGTCCAATCCGGGTGCTGGTACACTGTTTGCGCAGGCTTTCACGGCCGCGTTTTCCGGAGATTCCGCATGAAACCCCAGCGTCTACTTCCCTCGATTGCCGGTCTGACCCTCGGCCTGAGCTTCGTGCTCGCCGGTGAGATCCCCGCCCCGCCGCCGACCAAGGTCGTGCCGGTGAAGCAGAACACCCACGGCACCGAATGGGTGGACAACTACCAGTGGCTGGAGGGCGACAACAGCGATCCCAAGAACATGGGCAAGCTGACGCCCGAGGTTGACGCGTGGACCGACGCCCAGAACGCGTACACGCGCTCGGTGCTCGACACGCTGCCGGGGCGCAAGGCGATCGAGGAGAAGATCCGCCCGCTGATGGAAGTGGGCTCGATCTCCTCGCCGACGATCCGCGGCGATCGCTATTTCTTCTTCAAGCGCGAGGCGAGCCAGAACCAGGCCCTGTTCTATTACCGCGACGGCGCCAAGGGCACCGACAAGCTGCTCATCGATCCCGCCACCATCGACAAGAGCGGGCTCGTCACCGTGACGTTCGCGATTCCCAACGAGCAGGGCACGATGATCGCGTACGGCACCTACTCCAAGGGCGATGAGAACACCACGCTCTATGTCCTCGACATCGCGAGCGGCAAGACGCTCGATTGGTCGGTGCCCAACAAGGTGTCGCAGGCTTCGTGGCTGCCGGACAGCAGCGGCTTCGTCTACCGCAACCTCGCGGACCCCAAGAACCCGTACTCGGGCCAGGTGCAGTACGTGGATCTCAAGGGCGACGTGAAGAACGCCAAGCAGATCATCCGCCAGTTCACCAAGGAAGAGAACGCCAAGCTGGCAACGACCTACGGCCCCGGCGGCGGGCTCGATCGCGACGGTGAGTGGCTGGTGCTCAGCTACGCCACCGACACCCGCAACAACGATCTGTGGGTCGCGAAGTTCGACGAGTTCAAGAAGACCGGCAAGGTGAACAAGATCGATGTGATGGTCGGCGAGAAGGCCGCGGCGGGCGGCGACATCATCGGCGACACGATGTTCATGCAGACGACACTCGGCGCCCCAAACGGCCGCGTCTACGCCGTCGACCTGAACAATCCGTCCAAAGCGAGCTGGAAAGAGATCATTCCGGAGAAACAGGACGCGAACCTGACGGGTGTGAGCGTCTCCAAAACCCGCATCGCCGCGACCTACCTCAAGAACGCGTCCAGCGTCGTCGAGATCTTCGACCACGCCGGAAAGTCGTACGGCACGCTGAAGCTACCGGGCATCGGCAGCGCGGGCGTGAACACCGAGGACGACCGCGATACGGCGATTCTTACGTTCTCCAGCTACAACTACCCGACCAGCCACTTCCAGATTGACCTCACCAAGCCCGACGCCGAGCCGGTGCTGTGGGAGCGCCCCAGCGTGCCGGTGGATCCGAGCACGGTCGAGGTGAAGCAGGAGTGGTTTAGCGGCAAGGACGGCACCCGCGTCCCGATGTTCATCGTGCACAAGAAGGGCCTCAAGCTCGACGGCAAGAACCCGACGATCCTCTACGGCTACGGCGGGTTCAACCAGAGCATGACCCCTGGCTTCAGCGCCACGAACTTCCAGTGGTTTGATGCGGGCGGCGTCTACGCGGTCGCCAACATCCGCGGCGGCGGCGAGTTCGGCCAGAAGTGGCACGAGGCCGGCAAGCTCGAGAAGCGCCAGAACACATGGAGCGATTTCCAGGCCGCGGCGGAGTACTTGATCCAGAGCAACTACACCAACCCCGACAAGCTCGCCGTCATGGGCGGCTCGCAGGGTGGCCTGCTCGTCGGGACGTTCGTGACCCAGCGGCCGGACCTGTGCAAGGCGGCGCTGTGCCTGGTGCCGCTCATTGACATGATCCGCTATCAGGACTTCCTGATGGCCCGCTACTGGGTGCCGGAGTACGGCAGTGCGGAGAACGCGGACCAGGCGTCATACCTCTTGAAGTACTCGCCGTATCAGAACGTCAAGAAGGGGACCAAGTACCCGGCGATGATCGTGACCGCGGGCGAGAACGACGCCCGCGTGCACCCGCTGCACGCCCGCAAGTTCGTCGCGGCGCTCCGCGAGGCGACGAGCAGCGGCCTGCCGATTCTGTACTGGGGCGACAAGGAAGCCGGCCACGGGCAGGGCAAGCCGCTGAACCTGCGGATGCGCGACTTGGTCGATCAGCGGATCTTCCTGATGTGGCAGCTGGGAATGCTCGAGGGCAAGTGATCGAGCCCGCGACGGAATTCGAAGCACGTAAAGTTACGAGCGGGGCCGGAGCGATCCGGCCCCGTTTTTTCTTTGGTCTTTGGCGTTCGTTCCGGCGTTTTCGTTTGGCAGCCGCCGGGCGAACCGGTATCTTCTCTCACTCGTGCTCGGCGGCATTGGTCCCATGCTTTGGGGTGTGATGGCGGCTCTGGTCTCGACGGACCCGACGCCGACGACGCCTCACGTGCCCACTTCGAAGCGGCTGGTGCTGCCGGTATTGATGTACCACCACATCCGCGAGCCGGGGCCGGGCATCGCGGATCGGCTGAACGCTCGGTTCGACGTGTCGCCGGCGGAGTTCGCAAAGCAGCTCGATTACCTGCGGGATCACGGGTACACGACCATCGATTGCCGCACGCTCGAGGCGGCGGTGCGTGAGGGCAAGCCGCTGCCGGCCAAGGCGGTGATGCTCACGTTTGACGATGCGTGGCGGGAGCAGTACACGATCGCGTTCCCTCTGCTGAAGGATCGCGGGATGGTGGGGGTGTTCTACGTGCACACCGGGGTGCTGAGCGACGACCCGTCACGGGGCTACACGACGTGGGGCGATCTGTGCGAGATGCACGGCGCGGGGATGGACATCCAGTCGCACACGGTCAGCCATCCGTCGCTGCCGGGCGCGGAGACGTTCAAGCTGGACGAGGAGCTGCGGGTGGCGAAGGCCGCGCTCGAGAAGTTCTTCGGCGAGGAGTGCATCAGCGTGGCGTATCCGTTCGGGGACTTCACCGAGCGGGAGATGGTGGCGGCGGAGCGGGCCGGGTATCGGTTCGCGTTCACGACCGAGGTGGGGCTGGTGCACGACCGGCAGGAGCCGTTCGAGATCGGGCGAACCATCGTGACATACACGGACAACCTGGATGATTTCGCGATCAAGCTGAGCGAGCTCGACGGCGGGCGGACGTACCTGGATTACCGCCAGTCGATCACCCGCAAGAAGTAGAAACGCCTTCGAGGCGGTCTGGCAGTTCATGAACGAGGGTCGGAAGACCGGCCGGAGGCCGGTCTCACTGGTATTTGTGCGCGGGGCCTGGAAGGCCCCGCTCCCATTCCCACTGGAAAGAAAAAGGCCCGGCGGATGCCGGGCCTTTCGAGATTCAAAGTATGACGCGAATCAGTTCGCGAAGTGGGCGAAGGCGCGGTTGGCTTCGGCCATCTTGTGGGTCTGGTCGCGGGTCATCATGGCCTTGCCTTCCTTCTTCGCGGCCGAGTAGAGCTCGTCGGCGAGGCGGTTGGCGATCGGTCGGCCCTTCTCGGAGCGAACGGCGTCGATCAGCCAGCGGAAGGCCAGCGACTGCTGACGCTTGTTGTTGACCTGCATGGGCACCTGGTAGTTGGCGCCGCCGATGCGCTTGGAGCGGACCTCGACGAACGGCTTGACGTTCTCGATGGCCATGTGGAACAGGGCGAGGCTGTTCTCCGGCTTCTCCGGAGCGGTCTCCTTGACCAGCTTCTCGTCGATGATGTCCATCGCGTCGTAGACGACGCGCTGGGCGACCGACTTCTTGCCCTGACGCATGATGCAGTTGATGAAACGCGAGAGGACCTTATCGCCGAAGCGGGGGTCCGGACGCAGCTGAGATTCGGAAGCGGTGAAGTTGCCCATCGGACGTGAGACTCCCTGAGAGGGTTTCCGGCGTGTCCGGCGGCGACGATGCCGACGGTACCTTCACCCGCCGCGACGCGTGGGCTCACGCGGACGCGGGGATTACTCGCCGCGTGTGACTTACTTCTTGGCGGCGGTGCCGCCCTTGGACTGCTTGGCGCCGTACTTGGAGCGGCTCTGCTTGCGGTTCTCGACGCCCAGGCAGTCGAGGCTGCCGCGGACGACGTGGTAGCGCACACCGGGAAGGTCGCGCACGCGTCCTCCGCGGACGAGGACGATCGAGTGCTCCTGCAGGTTGTGGCCTTCGCCGCCGATGTACGCCGTCACCTCGCGGCCGTTGGAGAGGCGCACGCGGGCGACCTTGCGGAGAGCCGAGTTCGGCTTCTTCGGGGTCATGGTCTTCACGATCAGGCACACGCCGCGCTTCATCGGGGCGAGCGCCAGGTCGCGGACCTTGGACTTCGCTTCGGGCGAGCGGCGCGGACGGCGGACAAGCTGGTTGATCGTGGGCATGGGGCGTACCAGAAAAAGCGAACCGGAAAACGTGCGAAAGATCCACTCGCCCGGGGCACGATCGTGCCCGACCGGACAAGGGCCAAAACGATAGGCATCCGCCCCGAAAAAGGCAATCGCCGGCGGTGCTCGGGCGCACCGCGGGCGTCAGCCGCCCTGGCGGAAGGAGCGGAGCTGGCCCAAGGCCCTCTGCAGCTCCTGCTGCATCTTGCTGATCCGGACCAGAGACTTGACGCGGGTGAGCAGCTCGAGCTTGTTGACCGGCTTGCTCAGGAAATCGTCGGCCCCGCACTCGATGGCCCGCTCCACATCGCTCACCTCGTTGAGGGCGGTGACCATGACGATCGGGATATCCCGCGTCCCGGCCTCGGCCTTGAGCTTGGCGCAGGCCTGAGAGCCGCTCATCCGGGGCATCATGACGTCCAGCAGGATGATGTCCGGGCGTTTGGCGGCTACGGACTCGAGGGCCTCCATCCCGTCGCGGGCCAGCCGTAGATCGCAGCGAAGATCCTCGAGATAAGCCTCCAGGAGCTCGAGGTTCTGCTCGTTGTCGTCCACGACGAGGACGGTGACATCCTTGCCGTCCCAGGAGTCGGTCAGCGGCGGGAAATGCGAGGGAGAGGGAGAAGTCATCGCTGGCACAGGATAGCCGTTGTAAGTCGGCCACGGGAGGTCTCTGGTTTGCAATTTGTACGGATATGTACTTGCGTAGTTCTACGGCTGGCGCGGCTTTACCTTGGCAGGGCGTCCGCCAAAGATCCTGTGGAGGTCTGTGGGTGGACGTGGTCTGGCAGACCTTGGAAAAAGGGTGGCTGTTTGTATGTCCAGCGGCACGAACACACGCCATGTCTGGGAAGACCGGTTCCGAAAACCGACCGTCGACCAGTTGGTCGCCGAGCTCGGGCGCAGCGCGCAGGCCGCGATGACGGTCCTTCGGGAGCAGCTTCTATCCGTCCCTGGCGCGATTGAGGGTGTGACGTGGAAGGGTGTGCCCTGGCGTTGGACGATCGAGATCAAGAGCGAGCAAGCGCCCGACAAGGCGTGGGCGTATCTTGTGCCGCAGCCGCAACAGCCGCTCTTGGTTCTGCCCA
>DASVYC010000042.1:0-17467 GCA_036392375.1 Phycisphaerales bacterium | reverse complement strand
CGGCGACTTTGTGCTGTTCGCCGACTTCTACAACGCCCTCATAACGCCCGGCCCCTTCCAGAACGGCGACTTCAACGGCGACGTGTTCTGCGACGACGCCGACTTCGTAATCTTCGCCGACGCGTACAACCAGTTGCTTTGCCCGTGATCGTCCGCCGAAACCGATCCCCGGTTCCCACGTTGACGCATCTCGTCCACTAAAGTCTGCCCATGACCTTCCCGAACAACTTCGTGTGGGGCGCTGCCAGTAGCGCCTATCAGATCGAGGGCGCCTGGAACACCGACGGCCGCGGCGAGTCCGTGTGGGACACCATGTGCCACGCCCGCCCATCCGTGGGCGGCCCCGTCAACAAGTTCCCGCAGCCCGCGATCTGGAACGGCCACACCGGCGACGTCGCCTGCGACCATTATCACAAGAGCAGCGAGGACGTCGCGATCATGAAGTCGATCGGGCTCAAGGCCTATCGCTTTTCGATCTCTTGGAGCCGTGTCCTGCCCGACGGCATCGGCTCGATCAACACCAAGGGCCTGGACTTCTACGACCGGCTCGTGAACGAGCTGCTCGCTGCGGGCATCACGCCGTACACCACGCTGTTTCACTGGGATTATCCCGAAACCCTGTTCCGCAAGGGTGGCTGGCTCAACCGCGACAGCGTGCAGTGGTTTGCGGAGTTCGCACAGGTTGTCGCCGACCGACTCGGCGATCGCGTGAAGCACTGGATGACGCTCAACGAGCCGCAGGTGTTCCTGCAGTTCGGCCACGGCGACGGGCACAACGCGCCGCGTCTGCGGCTCGGCACGCGGGAACTCCTGCTCGCGTGCCATCACGCGCTCATGAGCCACGGCCGCGGCGTGCAGGTCCTGCGTGCCCGCTGCAAGGGGCCGCAGCACGTCGGCTACGCCCCGGTCTGCGTGACCAAGTACCCGTTCACCGATTCCAAGGAAGACCAGGCCGCGGCGATGCAGGTCATGGGTAGCCTCGAGGATCACAACATCTGGTGCAACACCTGGTACAACGACGCGATTTTCTTCGGTCGCTACCCCGAGGACGGCCTGCGCCGCTTCGGTGCCGACGCACCCACGCCCGTCGCCGGCGACATGGAGCTCATTTCGCAGAAGTGCGACTTCATTGGTGTCAACATCTACGAGGGCGCCCCCGTCCGCATGCGTGACGGCAAGCCCGAACTCGTCACCCGCGAGCCCACCCACCCACTTACGGCGTACCGCTGGCCCGTCGAGCCAAAGAGCCTCTATTGGGGACCCAAGTTCATCCACGAACGCTACAAGATTCCGGTCTACATCACCGAGAACGGCCTCTCGTGCATCGACTGGGTGAGCATGGACGGCAAGGTCCACGACCCGCAGCGCATCGACTTCACCCGGCGCTACCTGCTGGAGCTCCGCCGCGCTGTGACCGACGGCGTCGATCTCCGCGGCTACTTCCACTGGTCGATCCTCGACAACTTCGAGTGGAACGAGGGCTACAAGGAACGCTTCGGCCTCGTGCACGTCGACTTCACGACGCTGAAGCGCACCGTGAAGGACTCGGCCCGCTGGTACAGCAACGTCATCGCGACCAACGGCAGGTCGCTGGACGAGGATCCGTTCACGCGGGCGTGGTGAGCACGCTGGTCCACATCAATCTCGATCGCGTTCCGCTTCAAGCGCAACGCGCAACCGCGTCACCTCGCGTTCGATGCGAGCGAGGGCCGCGTCGGCGCCCTCGCGAAGCAAATCTTCGTGGCTGATAGGGTCGCCGTACGCGACGAGGATGCGATGCCCGACGAGTGATGGCAGCTTCTGGTGAATCGGCCAAGCCTCGTAGCACCCGACGACCGCAGCGGGTACGACCGGGCACTTGGCTCGCTTCATCAAGACCGCCACGCCGCGTTTAAATGCGTGTTGCCTGCCGTCCGGCGTGCGCGAGCCTTCCGGAAAGATCACCACCGCATGCCCGGCGCTGAGTCGCCGCAGCACTTCCTTGATCGCCGCGGCATCGCCGCCTTCTTCCTTGATCGGGGTCGCGTTCAGCGCCCCGATGAACCACGCGAATGGCTTGAAGGTAAACAACCCGATCTTGGCGACAAAGCTCATGTGCCGCGGGCGAGCGAACGAGCCGATCAGGGGCGGGTCGAGGAAGCTCTGGTGGTTCGCCGCGATCAGCACCGCGCCCGTTTGCGGCACGTTTCTGGCCCCGAACACGCGCACTCGGTAGAAGAGGACGAACAGCAGTGCCGTCACGCCGCGAACGAACTCATAAAACAGCACCTGCCCGAGCGTGGCGTCGGGGCGGCGCGACTGGAAGTAGCGGCGGAGGACGGACATCGAGTGCGAGGGTATCCGGGGCCTTGCGCTGTTGCCGCCCCGCTTCCCGCGGCCGGCGCAGCCCGTCACCGCATGCGGCATGTCGTCGACGCGCTGGCGGGAAACCCGCCAACAATCCCGCGTGATCCACCTCGGTGTCAACATCGACCACGTTGCGACGATCCGCCAGGCCCGCTACCGCTCCGGACCCGGGGCGTCCTCCGGTTACGGCGAACCGGACGCTGTGCATGCCGCCCACGCCGCGGTGCTCGGCGGAGCCGAGTGCATCACTGTCCACCTCCGCGAGGACCGCCGCCACATCATCGACCGCGACGTCGAGCTCATCCGCCAGACCTGCCCGGTGAAGTTCAATCTCGAGATGGCCGGCACCGCCGAGATGCAGGCGATCGCGCTGCGGATCAAGGCCCATCAGGTCACGCTCGTGCCCGAGGGCCGTCAGGAAGTGACGACCGAAGGCGGCCTCGCGGTCGCCGGCCGTGAAGAACACTGGAATGCGTACCTCGCTCCGCTCAAGGCCGCGGGGATCATGACCAGTGCGTTCATTACGCCCGACCGCCACGAAATCGATGCCGCGGCGGCCAGCGGCTTCGATGCCGTGGAGTTTCACACCGGCGTTTTCGCACACGCGTTTGCGGCAAGCCGGCGCGACCTGATCGATGGCGTCACCGCCGACCCTTCGCTCGCCGCGTCGATCAGCGCTCTACAGGACGCGATCACCGCGTGCGACGACCGTCTTCGTGTTCATGCCGGGCACGCGCTCAATTACGACAACACGCCGGCGCTGCTCGCGGTGCCTGGCGTGCGTGACGCGGTGCGCGAGCTGCACATCGGTCACTCGATCGTGGCCCGCAGCGTGTTCGTCGGGCTGGAGCGAGCCGTCCGCGAGATGAAGGCCTTGCTCAGTGGAACCTAGAAGGCATCGCTTCCCGGTCGTTGATTGCGTTGCTCGCTCTCGCACTCCCTCCACTCCTTTCCCGGCCAGCTTCCCACTTCTCCCATGTCCGACACACGAACCCAGACTCTCCGCGATTACTTCCTCACGTTGCTGACGGCCGAGACCCAGGCCAACGAGCGATCTCTCCGCTCGCTGGCCACCGTGCCGGACATGCAGCACGCGACCGAGGCCTACCAACGTGGCCTTGGAATCATGGCCCACGTCATGATCGCCAAGCGTGTGTGGATGCTCCGCGTCCGCGGCGAGGCATGGAAGGTCGACAATTGGTTCGCGCCGTGGTCGATCGACGCAACCCTCGCGGAGGGTGAGGCACTCGATGCAATGTGGCGCACCTTCCTGCAAGAGCTTCCCGAGGGCGGCTTCGACCGCATCGTTGAGTACACGATGTCCGACGGGACCAAAGCGGAAAGCAAGGTCGTGGACGTGTGCGCGCACGTGTTCAACCACGCCACGTATCACCGCGGCCAGCTGGCTCGCATCGTCCACCAACTCGGGGGAACCCGAGCCGCGACCGATCTGATCATCTTCACACGACGCACGCTGTAAAGCCGGACACAATCGATCTGGGTGAAGCGCCCGAGAACCTCGCTCGGGTTCGGTGTCCGCACCGATTTTTTGCTTCATTCCGGGCAGTTCGCACGGTACGATCGTCCCGAGTCATGCCGTCGCCTCGCAAATCCTCGACCGGTAAGGACAGCAAGCGAACCAAGCCGGCGCGGGGGCGCAGCGCGCCCCGGCGGACGCGTCACACCAAGCTGCGATTGAAGCGCCCCGAGACCGACACGGCGCCGACGATCGGCCCGGGGTTCAAGTCATTCGCCGATTTGAAGGAGACGCTGCGTTTCCTGTACAGCCGGATCAACGTCGAGATGATCCGCCCCAAAAAGGTCGAGCCGCAGGTCTGGAAGCTGGACCGCATGCACGCCCTGATGGGCGCCCTTGACGATCCGCACCGGGCGTTCAAGAGCGTCCATGTTGCGGGCAGCAAGGGCAAAGGGAGCGTCTGCGAGATGCTCTCCGCCGCCCTTGTGGGCTGCGGCCTGACCACCGGCTTGTACACCAGCCCTCACATCGTGGACATCCGCGAGCGGATCCGGCTCAACGGCGAACAGGTGAGCGAGCGTGATTTCGTTCGGCTCATCTCCGAGGTCGCCCTCGCCGCCGACGGGATCAAGCGCCGCCACGGTGCCGCGACGTACTTCGAGCTGCTGACGGCAGCGGCGTACCTGCACTTCGCCCAACTGGCGGTGGACGTGGGCGTCATTGAAGTCGGGCTGGGCGGGCGCCTGGACTCCACCAATGTCATCACGCCCGAGGTCACCGCGATCACCGCGATCCAGCTCGAGCACACCCAGATCCTCGGCGACACTCTGGACAAAATCGCCCGCGAGAAGGCCGGCATCTTCAAGCCGGGCGTGCCCGCGCTGACGATCCCGCAGCAGAAGCCGATCATCATCGACACCTTCAAGGACGTCGCGGCCAAAGTCAACGCACCTCTGGCGGTGCTTGGCACGGACATCGACTACACCGCCCGTTTCGAGGCCACCGCCCAGCACGGCCCGCACATGCTGATCTCACTCACCACGCCTCGGAGCGAGTTCGAGCACGTGACCGTGCCGCTGAAGGGCGAGCACCAGGCCGCCAACTGCGGGCTGGTGCTCGCGATCCTTGATCGCCTCCGCGAGCGCGGCCTTCCCATTAAGGAGCGCGATGCCGTCAGCGGCCTGCAACGCACCCGCACCCAGGGCCGGCTCGAGCAGGTGTTTGCCCAGCCCCGCATCTTCGTGGACGGCGCCCACAACCCAGAATCCATCCAGGCGCTGATCAAGTCCCTGGGTGCTCACCTTCGGTACGACTCGCTCATCGTCATCTTCGGGTGCGCCGCGGACAAGGACGTGCCCAGCATGCTGCAGAAGCTCGCCGCGGGCGCGGACAAGGTGATTTTCACGCGGGCAGAGCACAACGCCCGAGCCGCGGACCCCAAGGAGCTGCTCCGCCGGTTCGGCGATCACTCACAGAAGATGGCCCAGACCGCCGGTAGTGTGAAGGACGCGATCAACATCGCCGCCAAGGCCGCGGGGCGCGACGACCTCATCGTGGTTACCGGCTCGTTCTATGTGGCTGGTGAAGCCAAGCGGCTGCTGCTCGAGAAGAAGCAGCGCGACGGTCTCGTTCGCGTTCCGTCCGGCGTCTCGTCGCCACGTTCCGGCGCGTAGAGCCCGAATCGCGAGATGTACTGCCCGCGCGGTGCAAGATGTCCCCATTCTCTGCGAATCCCCCAGGGAGGGGCCCGCTGGCCCGTCCACTCGAAGGGAGTCTCCATGTTGAAGTGGGTTTGCACGGCCGCATGCACCCTGATCGCATGCACTTCTTCGCTTGGTGTTCAGCCTTACTCGGTCGACGGCGGATCCTGGATTCAAGCCGAAGCGATCGGATCCAACAATCCCTTCATCTGGTACGGCGCGTCGTATCTGCCGATCAGCGGCCCGTCGCAGGTCGTGAACACATCGAAGCACAACGTGCACATCAACCAGAACGGCTTCCTCGCAAACGTCGTCGAGATGAGCGTCGGCTGGTATCAATACGGCCCCGGCGTACAGGTGGGGCTCCGCGGCGGCCTCCGATTCACGCCGCTGGTGCCGAACCTCTCATACAGCTTTAACGGATTCATGAACATCGTGCAATCCGGCTCGCCGGCGAGCAGCGCCGCATCATCGCTCGTGACGCTCAAGCGCTATCCCAGCGGCGTGCCTGTGCTCTACGCCAATGGGCTCTCCTTTCCCGGCCCGGGAGCATTGTGGACGCCCGGTACACCGTTCGCCGGCACGCAGAGCGGCAACCTCACCATGGGCGTGCAGTATGAGCTGCTCTACGACTTCACGCTCGTCGCGTACCACGGCGGCGATACGGCCATGGACTATTCCGTCAAACTCAAGAACAACCCGTTCTTCCAGATGCTGCTCTTTCAACGCCCATGTCAGGGCGATCTCAACGGCGACGGCTATGTCGATGACTCGGACTTCGTCCTGTTCGCGGCCGCGTACAGCATCCTCGACTGTGCCGACCCGCTGATGCCTACCGGTTGCCCCAGCGATCTCAACGGCGACGGCTACGTCGACGACGCGGATTTCGTGATCTTCGCGGGGATGTACGAGAATCTGCTCTGCCCGTGATTGGGAGCATCCGTCGGACTTCGCCACCGATGCGATGCCCCCGCCGCGCTACCCTTGCCCTCCATGAGTCAGGTCGCGTCCAGCGTCGGTAAACCCGGTGATTCCTCGCTCCCTCCCCACCGCTACACCGCGGCCCTGGCGGGCGAGATCGAGCTGCGCTGGCAGGGCTATTGGCAGGACAAAAGCACGTTCGTCCAGCCCAACCCCGGACAGCCCGGTTTCGACGCAACCAAGCCCAAGTTCTATTGCCTAGACATGTTCCCGTACCCGTCGGGAGCCGGCCTGCACGTCGGACACCCCGAAGGCTACACCGCCACCGACATCATCTGCCGCTACAAGCGGCTCAAGGGCTTCAACGTCCTCCACCCGATGGGCTGGGACGCCTTTGGCCTGCCCGCGGAGCAGTACGCCATCCAGACCGGCGTCCACCCTGCGATCACAACGAAGAAGGCAATCGACAACTTCCGCCGCCAGCTCCAGCGCTTCGGCTTCTGCTACGACTGGTCGCGCGAGTTCGGGACCATCGACGAGGACTACTACAAGTGGACGCAGTGGATCTTCCTGCGGCTGTACGACGCCTGGTTCGATGACCACGCTCCCTCGCCCTCGGGATACTCCAAGGGCCGCGCCCGGCCGATCGCCCAGCTCGTCCGCGAGCTTGAGACGGGCAACTTCCTTGTTGGGCCCAGCGGCGAGATCGTGCGTGCGTCGCTCGGCGGCTTCGCCGCGCCGCTCGAAGGTGGCACGGGCATGGGCCGCCCGTGGCACCAACTCAGCAACGACGAACGCCGCGCGTTCATCGACAACCACCGGCTTGCGTATCTGGGCGAGCAGACCGTCAACTGGTGCCCCAAGCTCGGCACGGTGCTCGCCAACGACGAGGTGATCGACGGCAAGAGCGAGCGCGGCGGGTACCCGGTCTTCCGCAAGCCGCTCAAGCAGTGGATGTTCCGAATCACCGCGTTCGCCGACCGCCTGATCGAGCAGCTCAAGGGTCTTGACTGGCCGACGTCGACCAAGACGCAGCAGGAAGAGTGGATCGGCCGCTCCAGCGGCGCGCAGGTCGATTTCGCGATCGACACGCACTCGCTCTCGCCGCAGGCATTGGGCGAGTTGAAGCACCCGTCGTCGGACACCGCGCTCTCGCTGACGATCTACACCACCCGCCCGGACACGATCTTCGGCGCGACGTTCATGGTGGTCGCGCCCGAGCACCCGCTGATCGATCATGTGCTCCGGCATCCCTCCAAAGAGACCGACGCCGCAGCGCTGAAGGCATACGTCGCCAAAGCCCGCAACACCTCCGACACCGATCGCATGGCAAGCACTGAGAAGACCGGCGTCTTCAGCGGCGTCTACGCCATCAACCCGCTCACCGACGAGAAGATCCCGATCTGGGTCGCCGACTACGTGCTCATGGGCTATGGCACCGGAGCAATCATGGCCGTGCCCGCGCACGACGAACGCGACTTCGAGTTCGCGCAGAAGTTCGGCCTCCCGATCGTGGACGTGCTCTACCCCCGCACGGTGCTGGCGATGAAGTACTTCTGCGACCACGCCACCGAAGCGGAGATGGCCGACGGCGTGTGGCAGCCGATGCTCGCCGACTTCCTCGGCCTTGTGACGTCGACAGCGAGCACCAAAAACTCGTTCTCCGACGCGCTCACGACCGTTCGGTCGCGTCGCGGTTCGGATCCGTCCGATCCGGATTCATGCCCTGTCGACGCCGACAGCCTGGGCGCGATCGGGATGTCCGGCCGCGGAGCGATCCGTATTTCGTGGTTTGAAGCGTTCGAGTCGATGGGGCTCGCCTCGCTCGCGACGCTCCGTGAGGTCTTCCAGAAGCGAGGATTCCAGTCCTGGCGCGGGGAGGCGGGTGTGGCTCCGGGCACCGCCGTCAACTCCAGCCGCCCCGCCAAACACGGCGTGCCCGGCGTCTCGCTCGACGGCCTGCACACCGAAGAGGCGCTCAAGACCATCATCGCGTGGCTTGACGAGACCGACCTCGGTGCGGCACAGACCCGTTTCAAGCTCCGCGACTGGGCCTTCAGCCGTCAGCGCTACTGGGGCGAGCCGTTCCCGATCGTGTTCGACGATAAGGGCAACCACTACCCGGTGAGCGACAAAGCGCTGCCGGTGGTGCTGCCGTCGCTGCCGGACTATTTGCCCGAGGAGAGCGACGACCCGCAGCCGCTCTTGGCGAAGGCGAAGCAATGGGCGAACACGACGGCCTTCGCCGCGGGCGTGGACCCGAAGCTGCTGCCGCCGGAAACGCCCGTGCGTCGCGAGACCAACACCATGCCCGGCAGCGCGGGCAGCAGCTGGTACTGCATCCGTTATTGCGACCCGAAGAACACCGAGCGGTTCATTAGCGAAGCTGCGGACACGTACTGGATGAGCGGCGGCGAGAAGAGCCGCCTCGCCGCGGTCGATCTCTACATCGGCGGTAACGAGCACGCGGTCGGTCACTTGCTCTACTCACGCTTCTGGCAGAACGTGCTCTTTGACCTTGGCTACGTCTCGACGCCCGAGCCTTTCCAGAAGCTCTTCCACCAGGGCATCATCACCAGCTACGCGTACCAGCGGGCGGACAAGACGATCATCCCGACCGACACCGTCAGCGAGGTGAGCGAGGGCAAGTTCGTCGAAACGGCCACGGGCGCACCCGTGACGCCGATCGTCACCAAGATGTCCAAGCGCTACAAGAACGTCGTCAACCCCGACGACGTGATCGCTGAGTTCGGCGCCGACACCTTCCGGCTCTACGAGATGTACATGGGCCCACTCGAGGCGAGCAAGCCCTGGAACACCAAGGACATCGCGGGCCTGTTCCGCTTCCTCCAGCGAGCCTGGCGTGTGCTGGTGGACGAACAGACAGGCGCGATCCGGGCCGCGACCAACGCGAATCCCGCCCTTGAGAAGACGCTCACCCGCACGATCCACAAGGTCGGCCAGGACATCGAGCGTCTGGCGTTCAACACCGCGATCGCGGCGATCATTGGGCTCATCAACGAAGCGATGTCCGCGGCGGGCGAGAAGGGCCCCGGCGCGTTCACCGCCGAGCAGATCGAGCGGTTCTGCATCATGCTCTCGCCGCTGGCGCCGCACCTGAGCGAAGAGGTTTGGGGAAAGCTGGGCCTGACCGACGCCCGCGGCTGCTGCAGCGATCAGCGTTGGCCCAAGGTGGACGAGAAGCTGCTCGTCGACGACTCGATCGAGATCCCGGTCCAGATCCAGGGCAAAATCAAGGCCCGCATCCAGGTCCCGACCGGCGCCGATCAGAAGACCACCGAGTCGATCGCGCTGGCGCACCCCGACGTGATCAAGGCGATCGACGGCCGCCCCGTGAAGAAGGCGATCGTGGTGTCGGGCAAGCTGGTCAATCTCGTGGTGTGACGCGCTGACGGGAGTGCGACACGAGGTGATTCACGGGCAGAGCAGCTCGTTGTACGCCGCCGCGAACAGCACGAAGTCCGCATCATCGACGAAGCCGTCGTCGTTGAGGTCCGCGTCGCAGAAGGCCGGCAGGTCCGGGCACAGCAGATTGTTGTACGCCTCCGCGAAGAGCACGAAGTCGGAGTCATCGACGAAATCGTCGGCGCTCAGGTCCGACGGGCATGGGTCCTGAGCGAACGCGGGCAAGTTGTACGCGAGCCCGTGGTAGAACGTCGCCCACTCTCCGACGCCCAGCGTCACCGTCCACTGGAACGCCGAGCCGTTGTCGTTGGTCGTGGACGCGACGGCGTCGGTGGGCAGATTGGCCAGGTTCGCGCTGCCGCTGGCGAGCTTGTTGCGGAGCGTGAGGCCGCTGCTGAGTTCGACGCGCGTCGGGCTCAGCGCGATCATCCGGGCCATATTGGATGACGACGTCTCGGTCTGCGTGATCACCGTGGGCGTGTACGACGCGGCGTCGTCCACCGCGACGTTGGGGGTGCCGCCCGGCATGTCGAGGTCGCTGAGATTGAAGAAGTGAAAAGTCTTGGCGTCGCTGTTGTTGGGTGAGTTCTGGACCCGCATTTTGGAGAACACCCGGGCCGCGTTGGGCGTCGTGCCATCCTTCAGCGTGATCACCAGGTCCGCGTTGAAACGCTCCTCGCCGAATGGGTTGGCGCCGTTATCGATGTAGGTGATCCGCATTTTGCGGCCCTGAGTGAAGATCGTGCCGGTCTGCAGCGCCCCGAACTGGAAGTTGGTGTTGCGCCGTTGCTGGCGGTAGTACCACGAGTACTTGAACGCGACGTCGGGCCCGCTCGCGTCCATCTTCCACGTGACGTCGCCGAAAGTTGAAGAGAAGACGGGCGTGAACGCCGTGGCGGTCACGCTGAAAGTCGAATCGCCGTGGGTGATGGTCTGGGCGCTGCTCACGGAGGCCAAAGAGAGAGCGACAACGACGCCAACGCGACGATCCATAGGGAAAGCTCCGGATGCCACACCCCGCGGCAGACCAGTAGTTTCACACCGCCGCAACCGTGATTCAAGCGCGGTATGGCTGGAACATCGGAAGTCTCGGGTCCGAGAACACCCGGCTGTCGCCGAGGACTTTGCTCCCACCGTTTCCGAACACGCAGCGTCCTAGGGGCGAAGGTTGATGTCGGCGGGGCAGCCGAGGGGCATCGCGGGATCGGCGCAGTCGAAACTCTTGTACGAACCCGCGAAGGTCGAGAAGCCGGCGGCCGAGGTCCAGCACAGCAATCGGTTCTTGGGCACTCTCACGGGCAGATCAGCTCGTTGTACGCGGCCGCAAAGAGCGTGAAGTCCACATCGTCCACCAGGCCATCGGCGTTCACGTCGCAGACGCCGTCGGCGGGCGGAACGACAAGGTCGTTGTACGCGCCGGCAAAGATCTGAAAATCAGAGTCGTCCACCAGCCCGTCGCCGTTGAAATCGGACGGGCACGAGAACGCCGTCGGCTTCACCAGGAACCGGACCACGGCCTGCGTCCCGTCGGTGAACTCCAGGATCGTCATAGCGTTGCCCGCGTGATCCATCCAGTTCGCCCGCCCCTCGCTGATCGAAGCGGTCTCGGGTGCGAGCGGGCGGAACCGGTTCACCGTCCGCACGTCGCCGGGCGCGACCTCGAAGGGCGTCTTCGTCTGCACAAGCTTGATCAGACCGCGCACGCGATCGTGCAGGTAGAGCACGCTGTCCGACGGGCCGTACGAGTTGCCCCCGAGTCTCACGTGCAGCAATGCCTGCTGATGACGATTGGCCGCTCGAACGAACACCGCGTCAATCACACCGCACGGCACCACGTCAGGCGCTGGGTCGCCGGTCTTGGCGAGCACGCGAGCGCCGTATCCGGCGGTGTTGCTCGCCCACGCGGCCATCTGGCTGCCCAACGCGTCGGAGTAGTACACCGACGCGACGACGCCGCGGCGATCGTCCAGCGCGATGGCGTCGAAAAGCTGCACCGTCGAAGCGGGTACGCCGGGCAGCTCCTCACCGACCTTGAGCAGTTGGTTGATGCCGAGATCCGATTCCACGAACAACCCGTCGATGCCGTCGCTGGGCCGGTTGATGAACGCGACCCTGCCGTTGCGATCGAACGTGGTCTGCGCCCCCGAGTCGATGGGGCCGTACCGCACTCCGGGCGCACGGCCTGTCACCTGGCGACCTTCCGCGACGCGGATCCACGACGCCGCGGATTCGGGGATGCGGACCATCAGCACCTCGTCGGCGTCCTCCGGCACACCGGAATGCGAGACGCGCTCCTTGAGCAGGATCTGGCCCTTGTCGTTGAAGCCCATCAGCACCGGATCCGTGAAGCCCGCTCCGCTCGGGTACTCCGCGCGGGTCGCGGGGTTGATGAACACCGGCGCCACCGCGCCCGAGCCGCCCGTGAAGAAGAGGAAGCCGCCGGAGCTGATCCCCGAGAAGAACGCGGCCTCACCGACGTTGTTGAACAGCGGGCCACCGAAGGGCGAGAACGTGTACGTCGCGGCCAAGAGCGGCACGGGATCACCCGATCGTGCCAGGAGCGCCGCGCCCCCGGACGGCGACGCCGTAAAGATGCCGGTGGTGAACGAGGGGTTCAGCTGCGCTGTGAAGCCCGCGCTCTCGCTGAACTTCGCGTTGCCGCTGCCGACCGAACCGAACGTCTCGCCCGCCACCGGCGCGGATGCGCCGATAGTGCAGACCGGGGCCAGCGAGAATCCCGGCACGCCCGAGAGCAGCACCGGAGCACCGCCCGCGACCACCTGGGCCGCGAGCGTGCCTCCCTCGCCGATCGACGCGCTCGAGATCGTGTCGATCGCGGGTCCTGGCAGCCCCGGCACAGCATCGCCGCTCTTGAGCAGCACATCGATCGCGTCGGGCAGGCCATTGCTCGGCACGGTGCACGCGTCCACGATCGGGGCGGTGAACGCGGTCACGTCGCTGAATCCGGTCACCGCCTGCCCCGCGACATACCGGCCGTCACCTGACAACGCTTGGAATGAAAGGGTCGAGAGATTGATTGGCAAGTGGTTCAGCGCGAGGAGCACGTCGCGCACGTTCCGCGCACCGTTGGCAGCGTCCCACAGATACTCCACGCCGCCGACGGTCATGAGCACCACCGAACCGTTGTCCGACATATCCAGCAGGCGGCCTTCGAGTTCCTCGCTCACCAGCGACGTCAGATCCACCAGCGGCCCGGAGCCCATCTTGATCCAGACCCGCGTCACGAGCGAGAAGCTGGGCGTGTTGGCGTCCGATTCGCCCACGATGACCGCACCGTCCTCGGAAATGCGGATGGCGCGGCTCTTCTCGCCCGCCAGCCCGCCGAGCTGAGTCCACGAGTCCGTCGCCGCGGTCCAGACTGCCGCGACCTCTTGCACAATGTCCGGATCGCCGTACCCACCGCCCGGGATGACGTTGCGGCCGTAGCCCACAACCTGATCGCCGTCGGGCGAGATCGCCACACCCACGGTCTCGGGCAGGAACGGGCTCACGCCGGGTAGCGGCGTGATCGGGCCTGCGTTGACCTGCCGCGCGGGCGACACCGAGCCGTTCCACAGCTTGCGTGTGCCGTCGCGTGAGATGTCGGTGAGCGTGCCGCCCGCGAGCGGCGCGATCGGGCCCGGGTTCGAGTACACCCAGGTGCCGGTGTCGCCACGCCCGAAGACGATCAGGCCTTCACCGGTGATGTGGTCGGGATCGCTGAACGTCGCGCCCGGCGCGAGACCGAGCGAGAACGGCGGCAGGCCTGAGCCAAAGCTCCAGAACGTGGCCCGACCGTTGAAGCCGATCCCGGGCGTGCCGTAGCCGACGATCATGCTGCCGTCGAAGTTGACGGCACGGAAGAAGTTGCTCAGGTCGCCCGGCGCCGTCCTCGTCAGCGTGAAAGTGGGCGGCCCCGCGAGACTTGCCGCGGCAAGACACGAGCCCGCGACCAGCGCGAGAACCGATGGACGACCGGACAACACCGTGCGTGCGTGCAACTGCGACATGCTTTCCCCTCAAGGCTTAGACAATAAGACGCTGTGAGAGCCACGGCTCACGGGCAGAGTACTGCGTTGTAGCCGAGCACAAAGATCTGGAAGTCAAGATCATCGACCACCGCGTCAAGGTTGAAATCCGACGGGCAGTCCACCGGCATTCCCGGATCGGCGCAGTCGAGCACGTTGTACGCGAGCACGAACACCTGAAAGTCCAGGTCGTCGACAACAGTGTCTCCATTGAGATCCTGACGGCACCCGCCCCCGATGGCAAGGTGGTCGATCGCCAGCCCGTCGCCGAAGGTGTTGACGCGCCCGTTCTGGAACCGCACGCTGGTGATGCGTGATCCGGCCTTGGCGTTGAGACGCACATATCCCTGCCGCCCGCCGTTGAAATCAAGGTCGGAGATCTGCGTGAAGTCCCCGACGTCGCGACCGTTGACGATCAACCGGGTCGCCTGGTCCATCTGTTGGACGCTGAAGCCGACGCGGCGCTGAGGCGGATCGAAGCTCATGACTAGATCGCCCCAGTTCGAGCCGGCGCTGTAGTTGTACGACTGGTTCCCGCGGCCGGTGATCAGGCAATGCGTCCCGTCCCACGTGCCGCCGATGAACGCCGAGCCGAAGGGATCGTTCACGGCGGGGTTGAACACCGCGGGGAGCGTCGTGACCGGTCCGATGTTGCCGGCGGGAGCCTCCCAGAAGAGGCTCAAGCCGGACACAAGCGTCGTGTCTTCGAAGTCCTCGACGACGGCCTCGGCGACGCCCAGCGCGGCATCGTCGGTGCCCCACACATTGGGCTTGAATCCGTCCACGAGCAGCGTGGGGTTGGGCTCGGTGCTGAACGCGAGGTAATCGAACGTAAACCCATCGCCCGAGGGATTGACGCCGTTCTTGAACGTCACAGTCGAGATCGTGTCGGCGCCGTCGGCCTTGACGAGGATGTACCCGATCGTGCCGCTGCCGGGCGAAAGCCCGGTCAGGCTCGCAACGGTGCCGCGTTCCGTGCCGTTGATGAACACGCGGGGCGAGAACTCGGACTGATGCATACTGACGCCGAAGTACTTCACCGGCGGGTCGAAGATGAACGTGACGTCGCCGTAGTTGTTCGACTGGTTGTACGGCGTCGTGTCATTGGTGCGGACGTTGATGAGGCAGCGTGAGCCTTCCCAGGTTCCGCCGACGAACGCGGTGCCGAAGGCGTCGTCCGTGGAGGGATTGAACGTCGCGGGCAGGACCGAGGTCGGGCCCACGTTGCCGTTGGGCGATTCCCACAGAACCTGCACACCGGGCTCGAGGTTTACGTCCTCGAACGATTCGGTCGTGCAATTGCCGACGCCGATCGAGCCGCCGAGCAAGCCCCAGCGGTTGGGCTTGATGCCGACGAAGGAAAAACCAGCCGAAGCGGTGCTGGCGGCCGCCGCGACCAAGGCGGCTGAAATCAGGCATGGACGCATGGCACTCTCTCCCAAGACCGCGGCAGCCGCGGCGAAACAATTCTCGCAGCGCACCGGTTTTCCGCCAAGCTCAAAGTGCGCACGCGCCGCAGCGATTCACCGACCTGTCGGCCACTCCGCGGTGTTCTCGGACGAAGAACGGGAGCACGCGCCACTCCCTGTCGACAGGGAGAGCGCCATCCAGGGGCCCCAAGAACGGCTACTGCGGACACTCCAGCACGTTGTACTGCACCACAAACAACTGGAAATCCACGTCGTCCACGATGGCGTCGAAGTTCAGATCACCCTTGCCGTCGGGCTGCGCGAAGACCTCGTTGTACCGCTGCACAAAGAACTGAAAGTCCTCGTCGGTGACGGCTTCATCTTCGTTCAGGTCCGCCGGGCAGGCCGGCCCGGGGTCCGACGACTCGAGCCGGAAATCGTCGAAGTTCGCCTGCGTCCCGATCGTCTTCTCGAGCGTGAACAGCACGGGCAAACCGATCGCAGGGCTGTCGGGTGGCACATAGAACTCGATCGACCGTTCGGCGAAAGTGCCGTTGGCCGGCAGGGTGGCGAGCGTGTCCACCTGCTCACCCATCAGGATGTCGCCCGCGTAGAACTTGATCGTCAGCCCGCCGTTGAAGGTAGGACGACGCCCGACCTTCCAGCGCAGCGCCCACGTGCTGTCGCCCTTGATGACCGACGGCATGCGCTTCTCGAGCTTGCCAGAGTTGATGTAGCCGATTTGGGCGCCGACGTACTTATCCGGGGTGTACGCGCTCCACCCCTGCGGGTTCCACACACCCATGTTGACTGACGGGCTGAGCGAGACCCAGCCCGGCGGCACGGTCGTGGTGAAGCCGCCGGGGTTCATGACCGGTAACTCAAAGCCGGAATTGAACATCGGAACATTGACGGCCTGTGCCGACGCGCACGCTCCCATACCCGCTATGAGCCAAGTGATCTTCCGCATTGAACTCCCTCCGACAGACCGACATCCGCCGCGCATCGTCGCGGACAAGTGGCGATCAACCTGTGCAAGCAGCGTACAACCAGCGTCAACGGTGCGATGAATCACCAAAGGCCCGAAAAAATCGGGCTCATTGGCCGACCGGAAGGTTCATCTCTCGCACTTTCGACGGCGAATGCCGTTTCCGACGCTTTTACGGGCAGAGCAACGCGTCGTACGCGATCGCGAAGAGCACGAAATCCGAGTCGTCCACGAAGCCGTCGCGGTTGAAGTCGCTCGGGCATCCGGCCGCCATCGTGGGGTCGGTGCAGTCGAGCACGTTGTACGCCACGGCAAAGACGACGAAGTCCGCATCATCCACCGTCGCGTCCGCGTTCAGATCCCCCACGCACGGCGGAGCGCCGATCGTGAGCTTCAGTGTCGCACGCCCGCCGAAACTGGGCTCGTACCCCGAGAAACCGAAGATCCGCTGCGCCGAGTTGCCCACCAGCGACGTGATGCTGCCGCCGATCGCGATCGAGCCGACGCTGATCCTGGCGTTGAGGTCGCTGAAGAATGCCGCCTTGTTCAGTGTCACGTTCAGCAATCCGGGGCCGGTATTGGGCGCGGGCTCGTCCGCGATCGACACCACGCGGCTGCCATAGTCGTTGCCGGTCCCCAGATCGTTGAAAATGTCCACCCGGTTCGAAATCGAAGCACCCTCGTTGACCAGCACGCCGTAGTTCGCGGGGCTCACGTCGAACAGCGTCCACGTCTCGGTCGCGTCCACGCTGAGGTACCCCCTCCAGGGCAGCTTCCCGATCATCTCGGCCGCCAGGACCTGCTGTCCCGCGGGTACCAGGTTCGCCGGCAGGTTGAAGACAAAGTAGTTCCGGAAGATGGTGACGTTGTCCCGGCCGCACAGGATGTTGCCCGGGCCGGCGTTGAAGCCCTTGTTGTTCTGGCCCCAGCTCGTGAATATCCCTTGCACCGAGGCGTCGATGTTCACCACCGTGGCGGCGGAGGCGGCGAGAACGAGGGCGAACGGCGCGGCAACGGCGGCGACGGAATATGGGCGTGGCATGATCGTGCTCCTTGGAAGGGCTTTCCGGAGGCACATGCGAGGACGTGCCGCGCGAACCCTCACGCTCTCGCGAGGATTCTCCGAGTCCGCTGCGTGTGCACCCTTCAAAATGGAAAACGCCCCGGCACCA
>DASVYC010000041.1:0-8993 GCA_036392375.1 Phycisphaerales bacterium | reverse complement strand
GGCGCGCCGACCAACGCCGACGGCAGCGTCAACCTTGTGCACTACGCCGCGTGGCTCGTGAAGGAGATGTCCGCAGGTGGCGATTGACCCGCGCAAACTCAAGCCCGGCGAACTCGCGCGGCTGCTCAACAGCACGACGCTGGGCGAGGTGATCAGCGAGCGGCAGCTCCACCGACATCGCACGCGCGCGGGGTTCCGCGTCGCGGCCGACGGCGATGCGGGCAAGGTTGATCTGTTCCGATACGTGGCGTGGCTGGCGACCACGCGGCACGAGGCGATCGCCGATGCTGCCAATGCGCCCGAAGGTCTGACGGGTTACGACGCGATGAAGGAGCGTGCTCGGCTCCGCAACGCGATGCTGTCGCTGTCGGGACGGGACATTGGTGATCTGCCGTCGGTTGCGGACCCCGCCAGGCGAGATCGAGCCGCGCGGGACTTCCGGTACTTCTGCGAGGCGTACTTCCCGCAGACGTTTCACCTGAAGTGGTCGGATGACCATCTCAAGGTCATCGCCAAGATCGAACAGGCGGTGCTCGAGGGCGGGCTGTTTGCGATGGCGATGCCGCGCGGCTCAGGCAAGACTTCGCTCTGCGAGATCGCGTGTCTGTGGGCGTTGGTGTACGGGCACCGGGAGTTCGTGGCGCTTGTCGGCTCCGACGAAGAGCACGCGGCCGGGATGCTCGATTCGATCAAGGCGGAGTTGGAGAACAGCGAGATCCTCGGCGGCGACTTCCCAGAGATCTGCCACCCGATCCGCTCGCTCGAAGGCATCCACCAGCGGGCTTCAGGGCAGCTCTACCAAGGCAAGCAGACCCACATCGGGTGGACCGCCCGAGAGATCGTGCTGCCCACGGTCCCGGGCTCCGCGGCATCCGGCGCGATCATCCGTGTCGCGGGGATCACGGGCCGCATCCGTGGCATGAAGCACAAGCGTGTCGACGGTGTGAGCGTCCGCCCGTCGCTCGTACTGATCGACGACCCGCAGACCGACGAGAGCGCCCGCTCTCCTTCGCAGTGCGCCAACCGAGAACGCATTCTCGCGGGCGCGATCCTGGGCATGGCCGGGCCCGGACGGAAGATCGCCGGCCTGATGACGCTAACGGTGGTCCGCCCCGATGATCTGGCGGACCGCATTCTCGACCGCGACAAGCACCCGCAGTGGCAGGGCGAGCGGACCAAGATGGTCTATTCGTTCCCCAGGAACGAGATGCTCTGGGCCGAGTACGCCCGCGTGCGGGCCGAGGGGCTTCGCGCCGATCGGGGGATCATCGATGCCACGGCGTTCTACGGCAAGCACCGGACGGCGATGGACGAGGGGGCGGTCATCGCCTGGCCGGAGCGGTTCAACCACGACGAATTGTCGGCGGTGCAGCACGCCATGAATCTCCGGCTGCAGAACGAGGCCGCGTTCTTCGCCGAGTATCAGAACGAACCGCTGCCCGAGGTCGAGGTCGCAGACGACCTTCTGAACGCCGACCAGATCGCAGCGAAGGTGAACGGGCACGCCCGCGGGCTTGTCCCACTCGGGTGCTCACACCTGACGATGTTCGTGGACGTGCAGGGCAAGGCACTGTTCTACCTCGTAGCCGCCTGGGAAGACGACTTCACGGGGCACATCATCGACTATGGCACCGAGCCGGACCAGAAGCAGGCGTACTTCACGCTTCGGGATTTGCGCCGGACGCTCGGAGCCGCTTCGCCACGCGCTGGCGTTGAAGGCGCGATCTACGGCGGCCTGGAGCGGCTCATCGAGGCGACGGTTGCTCGCGAGTGGCGGCGCGACGACGGCGCGATGGTCCGGATCGATCGATGCCTGATCGACGCCAACTGGGGTTCATCCACGGATGTTGTCTATCAGTTCTGTCGCCAGAGTCCGCACGCGAGCGTGCTCACGCCCAGCCACGGACGCTATGTCGGTGCGAGCAGCCTCCCGTTCAGCGACTACAAGCGCAAGCGCGGCGAGCGGGTCGGCCTGAACTGGCGCGTGCCGATCGTGACGGGCAAACGGGCGGTGCGTCACGTCCTGTTCGACACGAACTACTGGAAGTCCTTTGTGCATGCGCGGCTGGCGGTGCCGATGGGCGATCCCGGAGGCCTCTCGTTGTTCGGCCAGAAGCCCGAGCCACACCGTCTATTGTCGGAGCACCTCACCAGCGAGTACCGCGTGCGGACGGAGGGCCGGGGCCGCACCGTGGACGAGTGGAAGCTCCGTGTCGAAGGGCTCGACAACCACTGGCTCGACGGTCTCGTCGGCGCGGCGGTGGCCGCCTCCATGCAGGGTGCGGTGCTCTTTGGCACTGATGCGCGAGTGCCAAACCGGCCACGCATTCGACTGTCGGCCATCCGAGGAGACCGTCGCTGATGCCACGCGTGCGGCGAGTCGTCCCGACGGAGAAGGACCAGCCCCTCGGGCTGGTGTGTCGTGGCTGTGGATGCCAGCACTTCCGAGTGCTCTACCTCAAGCGGATTGCCGGTGCGATTGTGCGCCGGCGGGAGTGCCGGCACTGCGGGCGGCGTGTCTCGACTAGGGAAGCCCAGGCGTAGCCCGTTCGATCTATCGAATGACTTGACCCAGGCGCTCCGCAAAGCGGACAGCGGCTCCAGCGACGGCGTATGTAGCCGGGAGACGTCTCGTCGTTTCGAGACGAGGAGCCTGCTGTGCCCGACGCCCCACCATCTCCGGATCCCGACCAAGCTCTCCGCGACGCCGCGTCGCAGCCTGCCAAGGCGTCCGTGGATGGTCAGTCCGTTGAGCAGCATCCGCTGAAGGACCAGATCGAGGTCGATCGCTACCTCGCGTCCAGGGACGCCGCGAGGAAGCCCGGCCTCGGCATCAAGTTCGCCAAGCTCGTTCCGCCCGGTTCCGCCTGATCCCGCTCCCCCATGCTCAAGACCATCGCCAACATCCTGAGCCGGGCCACTAGGGGGAGCACTCCCAGCGATCTCTCCCCCTCCTCTGCACCCGCGCGCGGCTCGCATGGACGCGAGCCGCGTGCGGGGAGCGGAGCCCGCCGTTTGGTCGTCGCCAAGTTCGATTCGGCCAAGACCACGCCGGAGAACCGCAAGCACTGGGCGAACGCCGATGGTCTCTCGCCCAACGCAGCGATCAACCCCGAGGTCCGGCGCGTCCTCCGCAACCGCGCCCGCTACGAGGTCGCCAACAACTCCTACGCCAAGGGCATCGTCCTCACGCTCGCCAATGACACCATCGGCACAGGTCCCCGGCTGCAGATGCTCACAGACGACGCCGACGCGAATGCTCGCATCGAGGATGCGTTCGAGCAGTGGTCGCGGGCCGTTGACCTCCCCGGAAAGCTCCGCACCATGCGGCTGGCCCGGGCAGAGAGCGGTGAGGCGTTTGCGCTGCTGATCAACAACCCCGGCATCGCGTCGGCGGGCTCACCCGTCTCGCTTGACCTCAAGCTCATAGAGGCCGACCAGGTTTGCACGCCCTTGCTTCGCCGCGGGCGCAACGACGAGATCGACGGCATCGCTCTGGATCAGTGGGGCAACCCCTCCGCCTACCGCGTACTCAAGCGCCACCCTGGTGACAGCGGCGTGTTCCGCACGCCGATCGACGACCTCACGGCCTACGACACGTTCCCCGCCTCGTCGGTGGTGCATTACTTCCGTCCGGACCGGCCGGGACAACTTCGTGGCATCCCCGACATCACGCCGGCGCTCCCGCTGTTCGCGCAGCTCCGCCGGTACACATTGGCGACCATCGCGGCCGCCGAGACCGCCGCCAACTTCGCCGCCGTCATCTACACCGACAGCCCCGCCAACGGCGAGGCCGATCCGCTGGAGCCGATGGACGAGGTCGAACTCGAGCAGCGTCTTGCCACCGTGCTTCCGGGCGGATGGAAGCTCGGCCAAGTCCATGCCGAGCAACCGACGACCACGTTCGGCGAGTTCAAGCGCGAGATCCTCAACGAGATCGCCCGTTGCCTGAACATGCCGTTCAACGTCGCGGCTGGCAACTCCTCGGGGTACAACTACGCCAGCGGTCGCCTCGACCATCAGGTGTACTACAAGAGCATCCGCGTCGAGCAGCACCACCTGCAGCTTGCCGTGCTCGATCGCATCCTGAAGGCGTGGCTCAACGAGGCCGTGCTTGTCGAGGGGCTGCTCCCGCAATCCCTGCGGACCATCGCCGCAACGCTCCCGGAGCATGCCTGGTTCTGGGATGGCGTCGAGCACGTTGATCCCGCCAAAGAAGCGAACGCCCAGGCCACGCGACTGGCCAACCACACGACGACGCTCGCTGCTGAGTTCGCCCGTCAAGGCCGCGACTGGGAGCAGGAGCTCCGCCAGCGTGCCAAAGAGCTCACGCTCATGAACGAACTCGGCCTCGCGCTCGCAACCGCACCGGCCGCCGCTCCGGCTGCGAACGCCCCCGCCGAAGACCCCGCAGACCAAGTTGATGAGGAGACCGCCAGTGCCAGTCACCGCTGACAAGTCCAAGACGATCCCAGCCCTCACGCTCACGGCAACCGCCGACATCACCGTCGCCGCGGCCGCTGACGGGCAGAGCGCCCCGCTGCCACGCTTCAAGATGGTGGCGTACACCGGCGGCGCGATGCGCGTCGCGGGTTGGCGGCACCCGGTCGTGATCGATCTCGCGGGCTTGGCGGTGCCGTCGCAGGCACGCCCCATCCGCTTCGGGCACGACCCGCTCTCGGGCGTTGGTCATACGGATGCGATCCGCGTTGAAGCGGGGCAACTAGTCGCCACGGGCGTGATCTCGCGTGACACCTCCGCCGCCAAGGAGGTCGTCGCATCCTCGCGGAACGGCTTCCCCTGGCAGGCTTCCGTCGGCGCAAGCGTCGAGGAGTTCGAGTTCATCAAGGACAACCAGAAGGCGACGGTCAACGGCCAGGAACTCACCGGCCCGGTCAACGTCGTCCGCAAGGCCACGCTCGGCGAGATCAGTTTCGTGGATCTCGGCGCAGACGGCCGCACCAGCGCGAGCATCGCCGCGCGTCAGAACAAGGAGCCCAGCGTCATGGCCGACGATCCCACGACTTCCAATTCCACCCCGTCCCCAATCATCGCCACCGAGCAGACGCCTGAGCAGGTCCGCGCTGCGGCGCTGGCTGAGACCGCCCGCATCGCCGCCGTCCGCAAGGTCTGCGGCGGCAAGCACAGCGAGATCGAAGCCCAGGCTATCCGCGACAACTGGGATGCCACGCGCACCGAGCTCGAGGTCCTGCGTGCCAGCCGACCCAAGGCTCCGGCCATCCACGCCCCCGACACCAGCGTGACCAGCGAGGTGCTCGAAGCCGCGTGCTTCCAGAGCGCCAAGCTCGAAGGCATCGAGAAGGTCTGCTCCACGCAGGCAATCGAGATCGCCGCCAAGCGGTTCCAGGGCGGGCTGGGCCTGCAGGAGCTCCTCTTCGAAGCCGCCATCGCCAACGGTTACACCGGCCGCACGTTCCGCGACAGTCGCCGCGTACTCGAAGCCGCGTTCGGTCGCGGTATCGAGGCGGGCATGACCACCATCGATGTGGGCGGCATCCTCTCCAACGTCGCCAACAAGTTCCTGCTGGAGGGTTTCTTCAGCGTCGAGCGCGTCTGGCGGAGCATCTGCGCCGTCCGCAACGTCAGCGACTTCAAGACCGTGACGAGCTACCGCCTGGTCGGCAAGGACCAGTACGAGCAGGTCGCCCCCGGCGGCGAGCTCAAGCAGGGCACGCTCGGCGAGGAGACCTACACCAACAAGGCCGACACCTACGGCCTGATGCTCTCGATCGACCGCCGCGACATCATCAACGACGACCTCGGCGCGATCACCACGGTCCCCCGCAAGCTCGGTCGTGGCTCGGGCCTGAAGATCAACGACGTCTTCTGGACGGCGTTCATGAACAACGCCGCATTCTTCAGCGCCGGTAACAAGAACTTCGTCTCGGGCGCGGACACCGCGCTCGGCATCGACGGCCTCACCAAGGGCGAGGTCGCGTTCATGGACCTTGTGGACTCCGACGGCAAGCCCACGGGCGTGATGCCAGCGATCCTGCTGGTGCCGACGGCGCTCTCGGCGATGGGCACGCAGCTCTACAAGAGCGTCGAGCTCCGGGACACGACCGCGAACACCAAGTTCCCCGTCGCCAACCCGCACCAGGGCAAGTTCCGCATCGAGGTCAGCCGCTACCTCTCCAACGCGCTCTACACCGGCAACTCGGCCAAGGCGTGGTACCTCCTCGCGGACCCCAGCGACCTCCCGGTCATCGAGATGGCGTTCCTCAACGGCCAGGAAGCGCCGACTGTCGAGACCTCGGACGCGGACTTCAACATGCTCGGCATCCGGATGCGTGGGTACCACGACTTCGGCGTCAACCTGCAGGACCCGCGTGGCGGCGTGAAGAGCAAGGGCGAGGTGTAAGCCATGCCCGTGCAGGGAAGCACAGGCGCTGGGGGGCTCGGCGGCGAGCTCCCCAGCGAACTCGGAAGCGGCATCGATCAGCAATCGGGCATCGACACCGATGGCCCACCAACAGATGGAGGTTCAGGAATGGCTTCAGGACCAGCAAAGTTCGTTCAGGAAGGCGGCTCGATCGACTACACCCCCGGCGCTGACGTGCTCGTCGGTGCGGTGGTGGTGCAGGCCGACCTCATCGGTGTCACGCAGGCACCGATCAAGGCGGGCCAGTTGGGATCGATCGCCGTCACCGGCGTCTTCGACTTCAACAAGGCGGTCGGCGCTGGCAGCGCCATCCCCGCGGGCACGCTCACGTACTGGGATGCGGCCGCCCAGAACGCCACCAAGAACGCGGCCGCCGGCGCAAACAAGCTGATCGGCAAGGCGGTGAAGGCCACCGTCGACGCCGACACCATCGTTCGCGTGCGGCTGCAGCAATAAGGAGCACCTGTGGGCGACCTGCTCGATCGCGGCGCGGCATTCCTCGATGCCCAGCGTCACCAGCACCTCTCCCGCCCGGTCGTTTACCGGCGTGGCACGAACGAGAAGGAAGTCCAAGCCACCATCGGCAAGACCGAGTTCGAGCAGGCGGACGACGCAGGGCTCATTCACCGAGTGGAGTCGCGGGACTTCCTCGTGCGGACGGGGGACCTGGATCTGGGCGCTGGCCCGATCCTTCCGCGAGCGGGCGACCAGGTGCGAGAGACGGTTGGGACGGCAGTGTTCGTGTACGAGGTCAATGCGCCGGGAGGGCAGCCGCCGTTCCGGTACAGCGACCCGTACCGCAGGGTTCTTCGGATTCACACCAAGCACATCGCAACGGAGTAACGATGGCAGAAGGCAACGGACAGAACGGCAGTGCTCGGTGGGCCGGCGTGGTCGTCACCGTCGTGCTCGCGGCGGGCGCGATGACCATCCAATGGGGCGTGGTGACTACCAAGCTCCAGCAGGTGGAGAAGCGGCTCGACGAGTTCATCGGCGAGGCCCGGAGCATCCGCGCTCAGTACGCCGAGATGGAACGCAAGATCTGGTTCCTCGAGGGCAAGCTCTCCGGGCTGACTTCCAACTCGCCGCGCCAGAGCGTGCCGACTACGGGCTCGCCCGTCATCGGAGGTGGCCCGTGAGCACGATCGCCGCCCTCGCCGACGCCGTCGCGGCGCACGTGAGCGCCGGGTCCTTCGGGCAGCCGGTCACGGCCGTCCGTATGTACCAGCCCGCGTTCACGCTGGAGGACCTCAAGGACCTGCGGGTCTCTGTTGTCCCCCGCACGCTTCAGATGTCGCCGGTGACGCGGGACAGCCTGGCCATCGAGTACGTCGTGGATGTGGGCGTTCAGAAGAAGCTCCCCGCCGATGGGGCGGACACGGCGATCGACGAACTGCTCGTGCTGGTGGAGGCGATCGCAGATCACCTGCGGTTCAAACGGCTGGAGGGATTCCCCGACGCGGCGTGGGTCGGGATCAGTAACGAGCCGGTGGTGTCGAGCGAGTCGCTCGAACAGCACCGGGTGTTCACGAGTGTCCTGAGTGTGACATACCGCGAGCGGAGGTAGTGCGTGAGGAATGCCATCATCTTCAAGGTCGATCTGGACGGAGGCGACAAGCCGCTGTCGGCGACGAAGCTCGTGGCGACGTTCACGCTCACGGCATCGCACAAGAACACACAGGACCTGCTGCTTTCGGACGGCAAGACGGACCCGATCGATGTCGCGCCGGGCACGCAGTACTACTTCGAACGGGTCAACCTGGCGGACCTGTTGGTCAAGAGCAAAGGCGGCGAGACGGTCTTCGTGGTCGGCCACAGCGCCGAGTGAAAGGAGTCAGCGATGGCAATCAAGCTCGGCATGGAAGCCGCCCTGAAGTACAAGACGGGCGGCCAGGCAGGCGCAGGCGCGTGGACGGCACTCGGCAACACACGAGACGTGACGCTGAACCTCGAGGCGGGCGAGGCGGATGTGACCACGCGAGCCAACAGCGGCTGGCGGGCCACGGTCGCCACGCTCAAGGAGGCGAGCGTCGAGTTCGAGATGGTCTGGGACACCGGCGATGCCGGGTTCACCGCGATCAAGAACGCCTTCTTCAACAACGACCCTATCGGCCTGCAGATCCTCGACGCGGCCGCGGGCCAGGGCCTTCAGGCGGACTTCTCGATCACCAACTTCAGCCGCAGCGAAGCCCTCGAAGAGGCCATCACGGTTTCGGTGACCGCCAAGGTCACGTACTCGGCGACGGCGCCTTCATGGATCGGTTCGTAAACCCGGCGGCGAAGTCGGTGCAACAGGTGTTCAAAGGCTGTTCAACCGCTGTGCAACCGGCACAGCGTCCCAACGGAGGCACGGATGCGGCAGTTCAAGGACAACGCGGGTCGGACCTGGACGGTGGACATCAACGTCGCCACGCTCAAACGCGTGCGCGGGCTCACGGGCGTCGACCTCATGCAGGTCATCGAGGGGACGCTCATCGAGAAGTTCATCCGCGACCCCGTGCTCTTGTGCGACGTGGTGTACGCCGTGTGCAAGCCCGAGGCAGACGCCGCCAAGGTCTCCGACGAGGAGTTCGGCAAGGCGATGGCGGGC
>DASVYC010000040.1:0-50745 GCA_036392375.1 Phycisphaerales bacterium | reverse complement strand
AGCCCTTGCGAATGCAAGGGCTGTTTTCATAGGCACTTGCGCGAGGGGCATGCACGAGTCGCGGTCCGTTGCCCCGGAACTGCCCCGGTGCCATTCGTGCCTAGTTTGTTTGCGGCGATTGCGGTGGTTTGGCCGCCACGGACGCACTGCGGAACGAGTTCGTGTGTTGGTTTGATGAACAGGTCAACGGTGCGCTTCCAACTGCTCCAGACGGTCATGCCACATAGCGATGGTGCTTCTGGCTCAGGCTCTGTGGGAGGGGAAGTGGGCCGTTCGACATGTTCTGCCGGCGTCCCTAACCAGAGCCCGAGCCGATGGCTCCGTATGGATCTGTCACGAGCAGAGGCATGTGCCTAGCGGTGCCCGGCCGCCACGTATGATCGAGTGAAAGGTGGCGACTCCGACGGTGCTCAGCGTCTTTCTCACCGATCTCGACACCCGCGCCGCGGTCAAGGGTTCCCGCGACCCACTCGGTATCCAGTCCGTCTGGACCCGCTTCGGCCGCCATGTCGTCGGCAACCTCACCACGGTCAGCACGTCGGTCCGCGACTTTACCGTCACGATTCTGGGGTACTACCTCGTCGACCGCCTTCGCGAGTCCCTTGGGTCCGAGCGTGACCTCGCGACGTTTCTGAAATGGGAGCAACTCGCCGCGTACGCGCGTGGAGCAATCAACGACGACTGGGAGTTCCGCGGCACGGAAAAGGCCCGTCGCAACCTCGACGATGGCGAAGGCCGGGTCCGGCTGTCCGAACAGGCGCTCGACCAGATCCTCGGCAACCAGAAGATCTACGGCCTGTGGGGCCTGTACACCGCGCCCTCCCGCGCCTCCGGTCTGGTCATCGACGACCCGGTTCGCCTGACTCCTCCGGCAGTGGAGCTGGTTGAGCACTTCTACTTGAAGGTCCTTCGCGATGGGGGCCTCGCCAGCCTGGACCCACTCCTCGACCTGCTCTCGAAAGACCGGGCGGACCTCCACGTCCAAGGCAGGCACGCGACGCTGCTCAAGTCCGTCGCGGTGCTCTTGAAGCAAACCTTCTCAAGACAGGAACGCGAGTTCTACCGTGAGCATCTTCTGCACGGTGGCCCAGAGGACCGCACCGAAGGACTCCAGCGCCAGTTGGCCGAGCTGCTCGAACCAACGCTGAAGGTCGCCGATGTCCATTGGCTCGACGTGATTCAGCACGTGATCAAGGATGCCTCCGCCCGCGGCCCGGAATGGGAGGGTCTTGCGTACCGTCTCGACCGCATCCGGACGATTGAGAGCGTGCTCGCGCCATCGTCCTACCTGTTCTCGTACCTGCTCGGGTGCGACGGTCAGTCTCTCGACGAGGTGTCCGGCCTGATCGACGACGCTTGGGGCAACCACGTCCCTCGCATCGACCCGGGGGAACTGGAGCTCCTAAGACCCGAGCTCGACCTCGCTCTTCCCGACAGCGGCGACCGATGGCACAGGCTGGGCGCGTCTCTATCGAGCGGCAACTACGCCGAGGCAATCGAGCTGATGCTCCACCAGAACAGCGAGGTGATGGCCGCTCGGGGCGGAGCCGCCGCGTGGATCGAACTCGCCGACCGCCGCCTTCGCGTCCGATTCCACGACGACGCGGATCAACTGCCCACTCGAAAGGAACTCACCAGCCTGTGGCGGTTCCCCTACTTCATCGAGTCCCTGAGGACCGTAGCCTCGACGCTGGGGGTGTCCTGAGATGGAGAACATCCGCCATGCGGTCCTCTCCGAGCACCTTCAGGAGCGTCTTGCGAATCGGCGCGTTCTCGCGGCCGTGTTCACCACCTACCAGTTCGACCCCGACTTCTTCGAAAAGCAGGTCCTTCCGGTCGTGCTCGACGTTCCCGTCAGCCACCTCTCCCACGTGCGACTTGTGCAGCTCGAAGACGTGCTCCGCACGCTTCCCACTCGCATCGCCGTTTACTACGACAGCGCTGGCATCCACGCTCAGGAGGGAGGGTCCGCCCGGCTCGATGTGCAACGGACACCGATCCGACCTCCCACCGGCATCTTCCACCCCAAGCTGGCGCTCGTTCTCACGGAAGCCACTGAGGCGAACGGCGACGGTGCCCGACCACGCTCTCTGCTCCTTGCCGCGATGTCCGCGAACCTCACCCGCGCGGGATGGTGGGAGAACGTGGAGGCCTGCCACATCGAGGAGTTGGCGGAGAACAAGAGCTCGAGGTTCCGCGACGACGTGCTGCGATTCCTCGCCGACTTGCGACGACGCTCGCCCCACGACACTCACCACCCCGCGCTCGACGCGATCGTCGCGTTCGTCCGCGCCACGGAACAGCGGACACACCGCAGCGTCGATGACCGGCTCCTTCCCCACTTCTACGCTGGACGCACGCGGTTCGTGGACTTCCTCGACGACGCCGCCGGACAGCGGCTCCGCGGCGCGTGCCTGGAGGTCATCTCTCCGTACTGGGATGACGCCGAGGACAGCAAGCCGCTCCGGGACCTCCTCGAACGGTTCGAGCCCAGGGAGACACGGCTGCTTCTCCCGCAAACAACGAGCGGGGAAGTCACCTGCCGGAAGGCGATGTACCTGAACATCCGCGGCCTGAAGAACGTCTCCTGGGGCCACCTCCCCCGGGAGCTGCTGAGGCTCGATCGTCACCAGGACAGCGGGGAACGGTTCGTGCACGCGAAGCTGTACCGCTTCTTCCGACAGAGCCCGAAGGAGGAGATCTGCTTCGTGGGATCCGCCAACCTCACGAGCGCGGCCCACTCCGGGAAAGGGAACGTCGAATCCGGATTCCTCATCGAGCTCGACACACCCCGACGCCCCGAGTTCTGGCTTGAGCCGGAGAAGCGCGAGGCGAAGGCGTTCGCGGTCCGTCGCGAAGATGAGCCCTCCGCCCGCTCGCGGGCCAGCCGGCTCATGCTCCGATTTCGGTGGGACCGGCGCGAAGCCGACGCCTATTGGGACCATCAGACGCCGAGCCCATCCTTGGAGTTGCGGTCCAAGCACGTACCGGTTGTGCAGCTGGGAGTTCTGGCCGCCGGCGCCTGGACGACGCTCTCACCCGATGCCAATGCCCGCCTCACCGATGAGCTTGAGCGCACCTCGCTCCTGGAGGTGTGGGGAGAGGCGGAGCACCCGACGACCATCCTCGTGCAGGAAGAGGGCATGGCACACAAACCCTCGCTCCTGTTGCAACTCTCGGTCGCGGACATTCTTCGCTCCTGGTCCCTGCTCACCCCCGAGCAGCGGGCGGCGTTCCTCGAAACCCACGCCCCGACGCCCACCTCGTCGGAAGACGGCCTCGACCTCGTGGTGGCGCGGCGGCTGCTCACCGGCCATCCCACGCTGTTCGACCGCTTCGCTGGGTACTTCCACGCCTTCAACTGCCTCGACCAGTCCGTTCGCACGGCGATCGCCGAGGGTCGGGACAACGAGGCCTGCTACCGCCTCTTCGGCCGCAAGTACGACTCGCTCGGGACGCTGATGGACCGCGTCCAGTCCGGCGGCTCCGCCGTCGACGATGTCGAACGGTACCTCCTGTACCTGTGCGCCAAACAGTTGGTGCGAGACCTCCAGCGCGACTGCGTCGAGTTCAGCGATGGGCACGCCGAGGAGTGGGCCCGGCTCGACAGCAGGCTGGCCGAGTTCCAGACGCTCCGCGACCGGCTGACCGCCAAGGACCCGACCCAGATGGCGCCCTTTCTTGAGTGGTTCGAGCGATGGTTCCTCCGCCGGGCAGCGCCCGCTCCGGAGGCAGCGCCATGATCGACCTCTCAACTGCGCGGGACCTCCTGGACATGGGGGCGAGGATCGGCCCCGGACCCCGGGCCGAAGAACAGCTCGAAGGGGCCGTGGCGCTGCACAACATCCTGGAGCGCGACCGCGTGGCCTACCTGGCCGACGAGGTCGGCATGGGGAAGACCTACGTGGCGCTCGGAGCGCTCGCGCTGTTCAGGCACTTCCAGCCCCGGTTCCGAGTGCTCATCCTGGCGCCGCGCGAGAACATCCAGCAGAAATGGATGAAGGAGATGCGTAACTTCGTCGCGCACAACGTCCGTTTCCGAGACCTGCGTGTCCGCGGAGTGGACGACCGCCCGACGCGTCCCCTGGTAGCCTGCGGCAATCTCACCGAGTTCGTGCGTGAGTCGAGCCTGGACCGTGAACGGGATTTCTTCCTGCGACTGACGAGCTTCAGTCTCCCCGTGAGCGGGCGTCAGTCGGTCGACGGCGATGGCGCTCGCAAGCTCCGAGACGGACTCCGGGCCCACCTGCCGTGGCTGAGCGACGACATCTTCGACCTGCGCAGCAAGCAGACGTTCAAGGAGAACGTTGCCCAGGCGATCAACTGCGCCATCCCGGATTTCGACCTGGTCATCGTGGACGAGGCCCACAACCTCAAGCACGGTTTCTCGGAGCACAGCGCGGCCCGCAACCGCGTGCTCGGACTGGTCATGGGTCGGTCGAGCGCGGCCACCGCCCCGCGTCTCTTTCCGCACTACGGACACCGGGCCAAACGGGTGCTCTTCCTGTCTGCAACTCCGATCGAGGAAACCTATCAGCACCTCTGGAATCAGCTCGACATCTTCGGTCTGTCCGCCGGATTCGACGAGCTCAAGCGTCCGGACCTGCCCGAGGACCGCCTGAAGGCCTGTGCTGCGCGGTTCCTGGTCCGCCGCGTCACCTCCATCCGTGTGGGAGACACCGACCTCACGAAGAATCTCTATCGGCGGGAATGGCGGCGCGGCGGGGTGGCAACGTTCGATGAGCCCATCCAGGTGACCGACGACCGCCAGCGGCTGATCGTGGCGCTGGTGCAGAAGAAGGTTTCCGAGCTGCTCAAGGAAGACCGCTTCAAGGCGTCGTTCCAGATCGGGATGCTCGCGTCGTTCGAGAGCTTCCTGGAAACCGCGAAGCTCAAGCGTCTCGACGACGAGGTCGGCACGTTCGACGATGCCGAACAGACCGACGACGTGCTCGAACGCGAGGGGATCGATGTCGCCGACCTGAACAAGCTCGCCCGAAGCCACCGCGAGAAGTTCGGACGCGAGATGCCCCATCCGAAAATGGATGCGCTCGTCGACAGCCTTGCGCAAAGTTGGCGCCGCGGCGAGAAGACACTCGTGTTTGTCCGCCGCGTCGCTTCGGTCATCGAGCTCAAGCGCAAGCTTGATGAGCAGTACGACAGCTGGTTGATCGGGCGGCTGCGCCGTGAACTTCCCGAGCAATCGCTCGCGACGTTGGACAGGCTCGTGACCCGGTACAAGCAGGACCGGCTATCGAGCATTCAACGAGCCGCGGACACCGCTGCACGGCCGTCCGAGGGCTCGGACGACACCGGCGGCAACGACACGTTCTTCGCTTGGTTCTTCCGGGGCGAAGGGCCACCGGGCGTGATCAGCGGCGCCAACGTTCAGCAGCGATTTGTGCAGCGCAGCGCCGTCTACTCCACCTTTTTTGAGGACAACTACGCGGCCGAGGTTCTCGGCTGCAGGCCCGCGGAGGTTCTCATCAGGCTCGCGTCCGCATTGGGGATCTCGGAGCCCGAACTCAGATTGGGCATCCAATCCAGAGCCAAAGCGTTCCTGACGCGCGCCAAGCGTCATGCGCGGGGCGACCGCTTCGAGGCGGCCCAGGCGGCCGCCATCGAGTGGCTCAAGGACACCACCGGGCCTCACCAGAGCCTTGCCGGCATCGTGTGGCGACTGCGCTTCGCGTCGGTCGCCCCGAGGCCACACGCGACCGAGGCGCCCGACATCGCCGACTGGCTGACGCAACCGACGTTTTTCACCGAACTGCGTGCTCGTCCAGCCCTGCGCGCACGGCTCTGGCCGGAACCCTCGTCGGAACCGCACGTCGCATTCCGGGAGCGTCAGTTGCGAGCGCACCTCCTCGCCAGCGCGGCTCGACTCGGCCATGCGTTCATCGACCTCTATGTGCTGACCATCCAGCGCCTCAAGAGCCTGGAGGCGCGTACGCAAGAGTCCGCCGACGATGATGCGGACACGCCCTCGGGCCTCGATGCGATCGGTGCGTACCTCGACCTCTTGGAGGGCCAGATGCGCGTGCCACGGTCCGCACGCGATTGGGCCGCGTTCGACGAGCTGGCCGAGATCGCGGACCACTTCGAGCTGATTGCGGACGCCAACGCGCCGGGCCTTCGTGAAGCCCCCCTTGTGGAGGCCAAGACCCTCACGGGGCAGCTGCTCCGACAACAGCAGCCCGTGGGCGGGATGTCGGGGCAGATCAACCAAACGCTGGTCCGGCAGTTCCGCATGCCCGGGTACCCGTTGGTGCTGGTGACCACCGACCTGCTGCAGGAAGGCGAGGACCTGCACACGTTCTGCTCCGCCGTTCACCACTACGGCATCTCGTGGACTCCGTCCGCGATGGAGCAGCGCATCGGCCGTATCGACCGCGTGCGTTCACAGACCGACCGTCGCCTCCGTGACCTCTACGAGAAGCCCGGCGGCGACCAGATGCTTCAGGTCTACTTCCCGTACCTTGAAGACACAGTGGAGCTGCTGCAGGTGCAACGCGTGCTGGAGCGCATGAACGTCTTCCTCCGGCTGATGCACGAGGGCATCGCCGCTCCGCCGCACGAGGACCGCAAGATCGACACGCGGCGAGAGTTTGCCCGTGGCCGCAGACTACCCGCCGCGATCACCCAGCCGCTTCGGAGCTCGTTTCCCGTCGACCGATCTCTCCTCGTCGGCGACCGCAAGGAGCTGGCGAACCAGCCGGAAGACGCCGTCTCACTGCTGGCGCGGTTCCAGCGGCTTCGCGGGCTCTCGCTGCCCACGCTGGCGGTGGACTGGGAGCCCGATACTTCAGCCGGCGTGTTGATGGGCACCCTTCGTTTGGCCGGGAGGATCCAGCCATTCACCCTCCTCCTGCAGTCCTTTGGGGAGCGTGTCCTGGTGCGATGCATCAGCCCCATCGGCGCTGTTCAACCGGGCGTCATGTACGACGCCATCCGGCACAGCGCCGCCGCTCAACCCACGCGCCTGGGCGTGATCTTGACCGAGGACGCGAGTACCTACGACCTTACCGTGGAGGCGGATGTTCTGCTTTCTTCGTCGCCATTGTTCGACGCACCCCGCATCGGTGCTCTGTTGTCCCGTGTCTGTGGGGAAGCGGACCGCCTCGAGAAGATCCATCTCCCTGGACGCGACGAACGCCTCCAGACCTTCCGCAAACAGATGGAAAGCGAGGCCCACCGTGCCCAATGACCTCGCCTCACTCTGCAAGAACGATGGACTCATCCTCTCCGGCAACAAGATCGCGGTGCGGTTCGGGTCGGGACGCGGCCACGTCGTCTTCGTCGACGAGACGCCCGACCACTACCTGCTCCGCGCGGTGGCGGCTCGACGAGCCGTTCTTGAGACGTTGGAACGGCCCGAGATCTGGGCGTGGCGACGAAACCGTACGTCGATCCTCGTCGGTTTCCGAGTCGACGACCGCGGACGCTTGCTCGCGGAGTCATGGGTTCCCAAGGCCGGTCTCTCAAGGGACGAGTTCCAGACCTATGTCTGGACGCTGGCGGCGGAGGCGGACCGCGTGGAGTATCTGCTCTCCGGCCGGGATGTGGATTAGGTCAGAATCAGGCCTTGCTATCCCGTCGGTCTCGGATCCTCACCGAGGTTTCGGATTCCGTCCATACGAACTTCCTGAGGAGCTTCCTGAGATCGGATGCTGAGCCATCGGCATCCTCCCACGCGGCCTTGAGCTGGGAGGCGTTCAGCGTGTTCATGATCCCGCCGAGGCCAATGTTCATGTCGACACCGTCATACCCTCCGGTCTCGATCACGTCCGCAACTCAGTGGTGGCCCAGGCGGACGCCATGATCGCAATCGGCGGGGGAGCGGGCACAATGTCTGAGATCTGCCTTGCTTGGATCTACAAGCGTCTCATCGTCGGCATGCGCGTCGAGGGATGGAGCGGCCGTGTCGCCGATCAACAACTCGACCAGCGTGTCCGGACAAGCGATGGGACAGACTGCGTGTTTGGCGCGAACTCGGCAACCGAGGCTGTCCAGATCATCAAACTGAGACTTCAGCACTACGGCAAGACACATAGCGGTATCGTGCGAAGAGATACCTAGCGCGATCTACGACTGGGTCGGGTTACACCACATGCGGCCGCCGCCCCACCTCGTTGAATGAGGTGGCCGCTAGGCCTTCGATCCGAGTCGCATCCCTCGCCACAAATCGTGCTCGCCGATGGTGAACGAGGCCGGCAGTGGACCAGAACCGAAGGACGAGGCGAATCTGGTAGATGGGGACGACGCGTTTCAGTCGCGTCTCGACGCCCTTCTGGACCTCGGCAAACTTCACCGGCGCGATCGCGCCCGCAAGAACCTTGGCCGCGGCGTCATAGACGTCCTTGGGACATCGAAAGGGCTGGGCGCCGCTGGTCCTGTGCTCGGTTAGCGCGTCGCCGCCGTGGCTGGGCATTTCTTCGATGGTGTAGTGGCTGACGACCTCGGCCTTGCGGGGTTTGCCGACCCGCGGGTTCTCGATGGTCAGATCCTCCGTGACGGCACGGACCGACCTCTCGATGGTGTCCAGGTCTCGCAGGATGCTTGCTGCGGCCTTGGCCGTCTTCGGTTGCGACGACAGCACATCGACGGTGGTCCGACGGACTCGTGCCAGCGCATCGCGGAGTTGGGCGTTGGGGTCGGTCATTGGTCGGGGCACTACCAGTACGACAAGATTGTAGCGGATTCGGTGGTATTTCGCCAACTTGGCGACTTTCCGATACGCTCAATTTGCTATTTTCGATAATGCTTGGTAGTATGCGATGCCCATGGAGCCTTGGAGTCTCCGCATGTCTGAGTCCTTCCTTGTTTCTGATCCTGTCGACACCCCCGCCACCGCCCCCATCCTTGACGTGATCGCCCGGGCCAAGGCCCGGCTCGGGCCACCATCGATGCCCGGCGGCGCGATCCGGCTGACCTTCACCCCTCGAACCGTCACGCTGGACATGATCCGCGACAGCTTCAAGGGGTTGGAAGATCGCTTCCCCCCGATGCTGAGCCTCGAACAGGCCGCGGACTTGCTCGGGTTGAAGGAACAGACCATCCGCAAGCACCTCAGCGAGGGGAAGTACCCCCGCTCCTCTCGCCGCGGCCATCCAGTTCGCTTCTGGCGCGATCTGCTCGTTCACGAGTACATGAGCGGAGGCCTCAAGTGAAGCTGGCCGACGCATTCCAACTCGTGGACGCCGTCCACGGCATCACCATCGGTCACCGTGTCGTGCGACAGCTAAACGGTCGTGATCAGGTCTGCAAGCCGTGGTTTGCGAAGTGGTACGAGAACGGCAAGGAGCGCTCCCGCTCACTGAAGACCACCAACAAGCAGGCGGCGATCCGCCTGGGCATGGACTTGGACAAGCAGCTCAGTTGCGGGCTGGGGCTGGCCCGCCGCGCCATCTCGATGGAGGAACTGACGACGTCCTTCCTCGACAGCAAGCGGGGTGAGCGCCGGGCCTCCAAAACCTTGGAGAAATACAGCTACGTGCTCGCGGAGTTCGTCGAGCAGCTGGCCGAGGATGCCCGTGCCACGCGGCGAGATTGACCGCCGACCACTTCTGGGCCTATTCCAACTTCTTGATCAAGAAGGAGGACGCAGAAGGGACATGGTACGACAAGCTCGTCATCGTCAAGATGCTGGGGCGGTGGGGCGAACAGCACGGGAAGCTCGCGCGAAACCCGTTCAAGACCTGCAAGGTCCCCGAGCCCGCGTCGACAAAGCAGCCGTGCTTCACCCCCGAGCAGGTCGCGTCTCTCATCGCGGTGGCGGAAGGGCAGATGAAGGCGATCGTGACCGTGCTCATGTACACGGGCATCCGATTCGGCGAGCTGCGAGATCTGGAATGGGCCAACATCAACCTTTCCGTGCCCGCGATCACCATCGAGAAGGGTGGCTCTGGCGCGACGACCAAGGGCCGACGCTCGCGCGTCATCCCACTGCACCCCGAGGTCGTGGCGGTGCTCAAGGACCTTCCGCGCCGCGGCGACCGCGTGTTCTACCAAGAGGCTTCTGAGGCCTACCCGCACGGTAACAACCCGCTTGATGAACGCCGCCTGCTGCGTTCGTTCAAGCGGCTCTGCAAGCGAGCGGGTCTTGCTGATCCGGACCAGTTCAATCTGCACACTTGCCGGCACGCGTTCGCGAGCATGCTCGCGCCGAACGTCTCAGAGCGGTACGGCCTTGAACTCATGGGCCACAAGGAGAGCGACGTGCTCCGCCGGTACGTGACGCTGTACGACCAGGATCTGTCGCGCGCCATCAACTCGATCAAGGTGCCAGCCCCGCCGCCGTCGAACCCCAACACGAACAGCGATCACACGAATGGGAGATGATCCATGGCTCGATTCACGATCGACTACATCCGCGAGATGTACGCAGCAATGCCGACTCCCCCACCAACGGTGCTCACCCTTGGTGAGGCTGCCTCGCTGGCGCGTGTGGCACCAAGCACCCTCAAGCGATGGGTAGCGGAAGGACGGATTCGCACGAGCGTCAAGCGAGGCAAACCGATTCGGTTCCTGCGAGATGCGTTCACGGCAGAGTTCATGGGTATGGGGGACAAATATGCACCGCGGCGGCGGCGTTCTGCTGCTGCCGAATCTCACCGTGCCACAGGTGGCTCGATCGTCCCAAACGAAAATCTTGAGGATTAAAGAAGGAGTCCGCGCATGCACTCAGTAATCAAGACTGACGACCATGGGTCCGCCCAAGCCACAACCTCCGCCCTCGTTGGGCAACGACGCAGATCCAAGGGCCTCATGGCGGGCGCGATGACTGCGCGCCTGATGTCGGTCGAGGCGGAACGTCGTTTCAAGGCGGCTCTGCAGCGCGTCGTCGCCGATATCGTCGAGGTTCAACTGCGGGGCCGCGGGGAGATTGACAAATGATTGATCAACGACTTCATGGGAAGAGGTACATCGCGCTCGTGCGCTGCAGTACCAAGGGGCAAGCGGATACGAGCATCGACGATCAGCTAAGGCTGATCCGCCGATTCGCCGACGAGAACGGCATGGTCGAGGTCGATGCGGTTCGGCTTGAGGGGGTCTCGGGATCGGTCGCGGAGAATCTCGATCGCGTCATCGCCAGTCTAATAAAGAGAAAGACGGAGGCGAACGACTTTGACGTCCTTGTCGTTCAGGACGCGAGCAGATTCAGCCGCGCCGGCGCGGGCCATAGCGCAAAGCTGCGGTACGACTTGGAGCGCGTCGGCATTCAGGTCGTCTCGGCGCTGGGGCACGCGCCGATGGGAGACTTTGGCGACGTCAAGGACGCGATGGATGCCGTCGTTGCCAAACAGCAGGCCAAGTCGATCGCCATGGGCGTCGCCCGCGGGTCGCAGTCGGCCCTTGAATCGGGCCGCAAGGCTCATACGTCGATCTCGCCGTATGGACTCGACAAGCTCTACGTCTCGGAGGATGGTCGGCCCTTGCATGTCATCCGCACCAACTACGCGGACGGGACGCAGATGCGCATGCATCCAACGACCGGCGAGGTCCTGGACCGCTACGGCCGCAATCAGACCTCGGGCGCGCCCGCGCATTACCGCAAACAGTAGCATGAGCGCATTCGCCTCATCTCTGGCGAGCCCGGCGCGGTCGAGGTCGTTCGTTCCATCTACCGCCGCTACTTCAGCGACAAGGTTGGCTACTGGACGATCGCCAAGGACCTCAACGACCGAGGCGTTCCATCGCCGACGGGCAAGGGCTGGAGCCTTTCGACGGTCAAGGCCATCATCGACAACCCGACCTACTCGGGCCGCGGCGTCGCTAATCGTTCGACCATGGCTCTGTACTACGCCCGTGCAACGGACCAGCCCGCCGAGGCGCCGAAGGCCCGCCGAACCGCGAGCGGCCGCCCCGCGCAGACGATGAGGCCCTCGTCCGAATGGATCGTCGTCGAATATCCCGAGTTGGCGGAGTTCCTGCCGCCGGACCTGCGAATGCTCGCCGCCGAGCATCATCTACGCATCCTTGATGACCTCAAGAGCGGGCGCGAGCGTGCCGCGCGCGACAAGCATCATGGGTCCGACTTCCTCCTCAAGGGGATCTTGAAGACCGTCGACGGCAAGCCTACGACCGGCCGCCGCAAGGGTCGCCATGGCGAGTCTCGTTACTACGCCGTCAGCAAGTCCTTCAGCAATCCGACGAGCGAAAGGGTTGCTCGCCGGATGGTCCCGGCCGAACCGCTGGAGGCAACCGCGCTCTACTTGGCGAAATGCCTCATCCTCTCGATGCCCGGGCTGCGAGACCAGATCGCGGCCGAATACAAGGCCGCCGTCCGCCGCCGCGCCGGCGACGGTCAGGATCGAGACGCGCTGGCTACCGAGGTCCGTCGTCTCGACCGCCGCATCGCCGTCGCTCTCGACGAGTTCGATGGAGAGGATGAACCGGCTGTCCGCGCCAAGCTCGCGGAACTGAAAGCCGCGCGCCGCGAGGCGGCGGAGCGTCTGAGAGCGATGGCGACGCCGGCCGCGCTGTCTGATTCCGACGTCGAGAAGTTCGTCGACGCCGTCATCGCCGTTCAAGTCGAACAGGCGGAGGCGCTGCGAGAACTGTCCGCCGCGCATCTCCGCGAACTGCTGACGACGTTCATCGAGAGCATGACGGTCGATCTGGCGACGATGAAGGTCGAGATGGTCGCCCGCATCCCCCTCTGGGCCAGCGGATCGGCCGCCAAGGCCTCAGAAGCGATGGGCCTCGACTGCACCTCTGTATACAAAGCCGTAGCCGAGGCCCATCCGCTGGCGGGCGCGGAACGGCGACTCTGGTTCGTCGTTCCGCCGCAGCGTCTGCGCCGGCGCGCGGCATGATCAGAGGTACCTCCCTTCAAAGACCGCCCGAAACGCAGCCTCGACCGCCGATGGGTCGTAGGTTGCGCCGCTGGGCAGAATGACCTTCGAGCGCGGCGGGGATGACCCGCCGCGTTTCACTTCAATGACAAGGACTTGACCGGCACCGCCGCCTCGACGCTGCTGCACGAGCCACTGACCTGGCTCCTCTGGTGCCGAGTCGCCATCACGCACGAACGCCACGATGTCGCCCCGCTTGTCCCGTGCGGCGGGCATCTCCAGCGCGATGGCCTCGGCCACGGCGGCGAGGTTGAGGGTGACCATGCCCACGACATCGCACTGAGCGGGTTCGGCGTCGAAGCTGAAGTCTTCGCGCCAGCGGTAGACGAGCAGCGAAAGGGAGCGGCCCTTGGGGTTGGAGGCCAGCGGCGTGCGACCGCGGGACTCCGCGGCGAACTTGTCCATGAACTTCCCCAGCGGGTGCTGCGGGTGCTTTGCAAAGGCCTCCCACATGCGACGCTGGGAGTCTGAACCCACTGCGACCGAGCCACCCTCCCACTGACTGATCAAACCCTGGCTCACGCCGACCGCCGCGGCGAAGTCAGCCTGATTCATGGCGAGGAGCTTTCGGTACGCCCGCACGGCGGCTCCAGTGATGGGCCTCGGCTGCTGTTTGCTCGACATCGAGTGCTCTCCGCTGTGGATCAGATTGCGTTTTTGCAAGCTGATCACTTTGTTTCAGAATCTCGCGCGGAATTCCGCGCCGCGCTCTTGACGGCCTTGTCCGTCGAGGGGTAATTAGACGGCTAATACGGCTGCTTGTCAAGGCCGATGGCCAAAGAACCCGTCAACACGGAGATTCGCATGAAGATCGAAGACCGCAAGCGTGAGAGTGTCGCCAACGCCGAGATGACCCAAAGCCTCGCCCTGCTCAAGCTGGGCGCCCGCGGGCTCGCCGGGGTGCATGAGCGCCGCCCGGAGCAGCGAGCGATGATCAAGACGTGGGTCGAGGCGCACCGCCGCTGGCACGAGGAGGTGTGGGATGAACTGCTGGGCAAGGTCTGCGTGTCCGACGTGCTTGTGGCCTACCCGCAGCAGCACGACGACGTGGAGGTCCGCAAGGTGCTGGAGCGTCTCATCACCTCGGCTGAACGCATGGAGCAGGCCATGGCGGGCATCCGCGACATAGTGCAGACGCGTCCCGAACTCCGTCCTTGGGCCATCGACACCGTCGGCGAGATCCAGAAGAGCGTGCGTGGGCACTTCCAGACATTCGGGCAGCAGATCATCGCGGTGCGCTATCTCGACCGCCTTGAGGCGGCCGGGCATCCGTTGGCGCTCGCGAACGAGGCCGCGGAGCCCACGCGTCCGCTGGAGCCGCCCCCCGTCATGGACGCTGAGTACGCCGCGTGGCTCGCTGCGCATCCCGAGCATGCCATCATGCCCAAGGCCGGTCCCGAGGACTTTGTGATCGAGCATCCGGGCGGCGGCGTGACGCGCGTTTGCGACATCGCGCCGTTGTACCAGAAGTTTGGGATTGACCGCCCATGGGGGTGCTGGGGAACCGACTGGGCGATGGCTCTGATCGAGGACATCACGCTCGCCCGGGGCTGCTCAGTCGGGCGCTTCTCCACGCGTCATCTGGAGTGGTGGATGGCACCGCTGCAGAAGGTGATCGATCCTCGCAACCGTCCCGATCTAGTCGACGCCGCCAAGGCCATCATCGCCCGCGTCATGCAGGCCGATCCCCTGCTCATCACCCTCGTTCGCGGCAACTGGATCCCCACGCACCACGCTCACGCTATCGTCGATGAAAAGCTGCTCCCGCAGTGGCCGACGTTCAACGGGAACGGGGGTGGCCAGTGAGCTTCGTCCAAGACGCCAAGATCCTGTTGACCGAGCCTTCGCGCGTGAAGTGGGAGACGGCGTGCATGCTGCTCAACCTCGTCAAGCGCGACTCGCAGCACTCGCGCAAGGCGTACGACCAGGCGGTTGAGCTCTCGCACTACCTGCATGCGTGGTACGACTGCGGGTGCGCAGCGGTGGGCCGCGCCAAGATGCTGAAGATGTTCGGCCGCGAGGAGTTGCCGTTTGTGAAGCTCAAATTCAAGCCGCCGAAGGAGCGTCTGCGCCCGAGCATCCCGCCGACCCGCAAGCCGCTCCCGGCGAAGGACCACCCCTCGTACCTCGAACTGATGCGCTCGCTCGACACGCACGAGAGCCTCCGTGCCACATTCGCCTCCGCGCCCCGGTTCCGCATGAAGAACCCCATCGATCTCGCGTTCCACATCCCGTACCGCGGCGGCGCCCTCCGCGGCATCCCGCTCGCCGACATGTACCGTGCGGAACTGCTCGACCGCTCCGAGTGGCAGACCGAGTCGGGCGACTGGGAGCGCGATCTTCTGGAGGACATGGTGCTTTTCCAAGTTCACCACCGCCCCGGCATCCGCACCCGCACCATCCTTCGCCTCAACCGCCGCCTCTCGGGCTTCATGCGAGAGCGCACCGAGGTGATCGTCGGGATCAACTTGCTCTCGCACCTCATCGAACTCCGCAAGGCCGGTCGCATCGAGGAAGGTCGCCCCGGGCGATGGCGTATCAATCCGTGGTGGTCAACCGCGGTGGCAAAGCTGAGCGAGGCGTGGGTGGAGAGATCGCTGAAGGCGTGAGGGTTGCGCCAAAGTCTCTGAGCAGGCAGCCATTACGGCGGTTCCTCGGCGCGGTCGCGGTCGAAGTACAATGATCAAGATGAAGGTGGAGAACTGCATGAACGAACAGCAAGCCAAAGCCCTCGCCGAAGTGTTCAGCGGCGAAGCGTGGGACAGCGGTGGCGGAATCTGGCTCGCCGCGTACTGGCGCGGCGATGGGAAGTACATGGTGTTCTCCGGCGATGCCCTTTGCGAGTATGACAGCGAGGAGGATTTCGACGAAGCCCGGGCCGCCAAGACCATCGTGCTCGCCAGCGGCGACGAGGAGTGGTGGGTTGTGGTCGACACCGAGGGCAACACGTTTTATCGCAATGCCGACTTGAAGACTGGCTGGCGCTCTCGCGAAGACGCTGAGCATGAGGCGCAGGCGCTGCAAAGCCGAACCGAGGAGCGATACGTCGCTGTGGATTGGACCGGCCACGACTAGGGACTGATCTCGCTGAAGAGTGCATATCCACACTGGAAGCCGAGGGCCCCAGGTCACGATCCTGAGTGCTCACCCCCGTTCCGGAGCCCACCCGTCGTTTCCAAATGAGATACCCTAGCGATGGACAGCCGCTGAACGGCTGCCGCGAGGGTTTCATGAGCGCCGGGATTCCAGAGGAAGGCCAGATCGCGCATCTTCGTGAACGCCGGTTCGTCGTGACCGGTGTGATGGCTGATTCGCTGCGCCAATCAAACCTCGAATCGACACCGCACCACCTTGTTCGGCTCTCGTCTGTTGAGGACGACGGACTGGGCGATCAACTGGAAGTTGTTTGGGAGTTGGAGCCAGGCGCCCGCGTCTTGGAGCGGTCAACACTTCCCTCGGCAAGCGGGCTGGACGCGCCGCGTCGCCTTGAGGCGCTATTGGATGCCGTTCGGTGGGCTGCCGGCTCGACCGCAGATCACAGGAACGTCCAGTCACCGTTCCGGAGCGGCGTCGAAATCGAGGATTATCAACTGGATCCCGTCGTTCGGGCGATCGACATGCCCCGGGCCAACCTGCTCGTCGCCGATGATGTAGGCCTGGGAAAGACGATCGAGGCTGGGTTGATCATCCTCGAACTCGTTCTGCGCCACAGAGCGAACCGCGTCCTGATCGTCTGCCCTGCTGGGCTGCAGTTGAAGTGGCAAGACGAGATGCGAGAGAAGTTCGGCCTCGACTTCCGCATCGTTGATGCAGAGTTGATGAAGCGTCTTCGCCGCACGCGTGGCATCCACGCGAACCCATGGACGCACTTCCCCCGCCTGATCACCTCCATCGATTACCTCAAGCGAGACCGGCCGCTCCAAGCCTTCCGGGAGACACTGCCAGCGCTCGGTGAACCCGCGTATCCGCGCCGGTACGACGTACTCGTGCTCGACGAGGCACAGAACTGCGCTCCTTCCGGCCGCGGGAAGTACGCCACCGACTCGCAACGCACGCTCACAATTCGAGAGCTGGCACCGCACTTCGAACACCGACTCTTTCTGTCCGCCACGCCGCACAACGGCTATCAAGAGAGCTTCACCGCTCTACTTGAGCTCCTTGACGATCAGAGATTCGCCCGCGGCCGCCCGCCCGAAGAGTCGCAGCTTCGGCGGGTGATGATCCGGCGTCTAAAGGACGACATCACGAATCCCGACGGCTCACGCCGTTTCCCTCAGCGTCGGCTGATGCCGCTTGAGGTCCCGTACTCAGCGCAGGAAAGAGAAGCTCACCGACTGCTCCGCCGTTACGGCGAACTCCGCTCAAGAAGCTGCTCCAGCGCCGCGGAACGATTCGCCACAGAGTTCGTGCTCAAGACCCTCAAGAAGCGACTTTTCTCAAGCCCGCTCGCGTTCCTGAACACTCTTGAGAAACACGCGTCCACCGTCGCGCGCCGGCGGCGCGATGCGGAGCGAGGCTCGTTGGCGGCGTTGCAGAGGCAGATCGCTCGGGCCGATGAAGAGTTCGCTTCTGAGGACGAACAGGATGAAGCCACTGACGACGCTCTGAGCATGGCCAGTTCGTCTACGCCGGCAGCAACCGACGAGGAACGCAAAGTTCTGACCAAGCTCACTGAGTGGGCCAAGAACGAATCCGTGCGGGTAGACTCCAAGTGCAGGGTGCTGCTCGATTGGATTCGATCCAAGCTCAAGCCCGGCGGAGCATGGAACGATGAGCGGGTGCTCATATTCACCGAGTACCGAGACACCCAGAAGTGGCTCGTGGAGCGCCTCGCTGCCGAGGGGTTAGCCGATGCGGGTCGGCTTGAAACCATCTATGGCGGCATGAACGAAGACGAGCGGGAACGCATCAAGGCGCACTTCCAGCATGATCCGAAGGAGACGCCCGTCCGCATCCTGGTCGCGACCGACTGCGCGAGCGAAGGCATCGACCTACAGCGGTACTGCAACCTCCTCGTGCACATCGAGATCCCGTGGAACCCGAACCGGCTGGAACAGCGTAACGGCCGAATCGATCGCCGCGGCCAGAAGCGAGAGCCGCTCATTCATCACTTCGTCGGCAAGGGATACGCCGAGCGAGTGAAGAACCGACAAGGCGACAGCGCAAGCGAACTCGAAGGCGACCTTGAGTTCCTGATGCGGGCTGCTGAGAAGGTGGAGACGATCCGACAGGATCTCGGTAAGGTGGGGACTGTGATCGCCGACCAAGTCGAAGAGGCAATGCTCGGCAAACGTCGCACGCTGGAAACCGAGACCGCGGAGCAAGACGCCGCCCGCTCGCGACAGCAGCTGAAGTTCGAGCGCAATGTGGCCGACCGCGTCAAGCGGTTGCGGGAAAGGCTCACAGATACTCGGTCTGAGCTTCGTCTTGATCCGCGGAATGTGAAATACGCCGTCGATACTGCTCTGGAGTTGGCTGATCTGCCGCCGCTGATCCCAGTCGACTTGGTCGGTCGTCCGACAGGATCAGCCTTCCGAGTTCCCGACCTGAGGGGAAGTTGGAACCGGTGCACGGACGGATTGACCGACACGGTCACGCAGCGTGTTCGTCCAATTACGTTCGACCATCAGATCATGGACGGTCGAACCGACGTGGTCTTGGCACACCTCAATCACCCGCTCGTGCAGATGAGCCTCCGCTTGCTGAGGGCGGAGATCTGGTCGACGGAGGACCGCAAGAAGCTCCATCGCATCACGGCTCGGCCCGTTCCCGCGGCCAAGCTGAAGGACCCTGCGATCGTTGTGCATGGCCGTCTGCTCTTCGTTGGCGCCAGTCACCAGCGGCTCCATGAAGAGCTCATCACCGCGGCCGGTACGACCGCCTCCGGAAGATGGGAGCGTCTGTCGCAAACGGCTCTTGAAGAACTCCTCTCGGTTGCGGGTCACGAACTCCCGCACAAGGCGCTGCACGATCATCTGCTGCAACTCGTGAAGAGTGCCCAGGATCGCTTGCTCACAGCGCTCGAAGCGAGAATGAACGATCGTGTACCATCGATCACCCGCGAACTCGAGCAACGCCGCGATCGTGATCTGACTGACATCGAATCAGTGATGACAGAGCTGGCCGAGTCGATCCGCGCCGGCATCGAGGGTGAGGACGACGGCCAGATGTACCTGGAGGGGATGACCCCCGACGAGAAGGACCAACTCGATCGCAACCGCGACGCACTTCGGCGCCGCCTCGCATCGATTCCAGAAGACCTGAAGCGAGAGCAGGAGGCGATCCGCCAACGCTTCGTGGATCCCACGCCGCGGCTGTTCCCACTCGCTGTCACTGTTCTGGTGCCGGAGGGCTGGGCGCGTGGCTAAGCGACCACCCTCCATCGCCGCACAGCACGCCGACTGGCTTCGCTTGGTCGAGGTGTCCGGCCCATTCGTAAGCCTGCCGGTGCTTGTACAGACCTTCAGCCACGGCCTGGACAAGATCGAGTCCGACTCCATGCGCCGTGTCCGGACGGGGTATGCCGATTGGAAGGACGATCCGAAGTCGCCCACAGCCGACAGCGTGTGGATCGACACGATCCTCAATGATCTGCTCGAACACGAGCCTGCCTACATCGCTCGCTTCGATGACGCGTCAAAGGTCCCTTCAGACCTTCGTCATCGAGTCGATGAACACGCGGAGACGCTCTGCCCGCAGCTCGTCATTAAGGAATCCGACAAGTCACTGCCCGAGGGTGCACGCGTTCTCGTCTGCACCTACCCACGGTCCCAGCGACTTGATCGCTCGGTTGCGGGCAGTCGCTGGTCCGCCTCTCCGCAATCTCGCATGGCCGAGCTGTGCCGCGCGACCGGGGTGCGATTGGGCCTCGTGACCAACGGCGAGCAGTGGACCCTCGTCGATGCTCCGAAGGAAGAGGTCATTGGCTACGCCACTTGGTACGCCCAGCTTTGGCTCGATGAGCCCACGACGCTCGCAGCGTTCCGTTCTCTACTCGGTCGCCACCGGCTCTTTGCAGTCGGGCAGGACGAAACGCTGGAAGCCCTTCTTTCCAAGAGCCGCGAGAACCAGCACGAAGTCACCACGCAGCTCGGCCTGCAGGTCCGCCGCGCGGTCGAGGTGCTCGTCCGAGCAATCGACCGGGCCGACCAGGATTCCAATCGCGCCCTCCTGAAAGACGTTCCCGTCACCGAGATTTACCAAGCCGCCGTCACCGTCATGATGCGGCTGGTCTTCCTGCTCTCAGCCGAAGAACGCGGCTTGCTCCTGCTGGGCGATCCTCTCTTCGATCAGCACTACGCAGTCTCTACGCTCTGCGAGCAGCTCCGCGAAGTCGCCGACAAGCACGGCGAAGAGGTTCTCGAACGTCGTCGCGATGCCTGGTGCCGACTCCTCGCGGCGTTCCGCGCGGTCCACGGCGGGGTGCAGCACGATCGCCTCCAGATCCGCGCCTATGGCGGCGGGCTCTTCGATCCCGATCGCTTTCCCTTCCTCGAAGGCCGTCCCAAGGGCACCGCGTGGCGCAGCACGCTTGCCGATCCACTCCCCATCGACAACCGCACCGTCCTTCACGCCCTGGAGTCGCTGCAGTTCCTGCAGATCCGCATCGGCGGTCACACCGAGTCGCGCCGGCTCTCCTTCCGCGCGCTGGGCATCGAGCAGATCGGCCACGTCTACGAGGGCCTCCTCGATCACACCGCCGTTCGAGCCAAGGACATCACGCTGGGCCTGCTCGGCCCGGACGGTGCCGAGGCCGAGGTGCCCCTCGCCGCGCTCGAAGAGAAACGCCGCCGCGGCGAGGCCGACCTCATCGACTTCTTGCACGAGCACAAGGTCAAGTCGGGCAAGCCCGCGATCAAGAAGCTGCTCGCCACCGAGGTGCCTGCCGTCCGCCTCGGCCGCATGGAGCGGCTCTGCCGCGACGCGGCGACGTGGAAGCGTGTCGAGCCCTTCGCCGCGTTCATCCGCGATGACGACTTCGGCCAGCCGCTCATCCTGCTGCCCGGCCAGCTCTACGCCACCGCCGGGCAGGATCGCTCCGACACCGGCACGCAGTACACGCCCGTCAGCCTCACGCAGCCGGTCGTTGAGCACTCGCTCGAACCGCTCGTGTACATCGGCCCTGCCGAGGGCAAGCCGCGCGACGACTGGCAACTCCGCTCTGCCAAGGAGATCCTCGACCTCAAGGTCTGCGACATGGCCTGCGGCAGCGGCGCGTTCCTCGTCCAGGCCTGCCGCTACCTTGCCGATCGTCTGCTCGATGCCTGGGCCATCGCCGAGAAGGCCGCGCCGGCGCCAAACCCGGGCAAGCTCACCTTCCCCACGATCGCCTTCGACGGCACTGCCGCCAAAGGCGAACGCGACCTCGTGCCCAGCGATCCCGATGAGCGGCTCCTGGTCGCCCGGCGCCTCATCGCCCAGCGCTGCCTCTACGGTGTGGACATCAACCCCGTCGCCGCCGAGATGGCCAAGCTCTCCATCTGGCTGCTGACGCTCTCGAAGGACAAGCCCTTCTCCTTCCTCGACCACGCCATCCGCAGCGGCGATTCGCAGCTGGGCCTGCACGATATCGAACAGCTTCGGCGTTTCACGCTTGATCGCTCCGGCAAGGAAGAAGTGACCTTCAACCAGCTTCGTATGACGGACCTGATCGAGACGACTGCGGGCACGCGATTGCAGATCGAGCAGATCAATTCCGAGAATATCGGTCACGTGCAGGTGCAGGCCCGCCTGCTCGGCGAAGCCGAGAGGCAGACCGAGCGCCTGAAGTTCGCCGCCGACATGCTCATCTCAGGCTACCTTCAACCGGCGCGCAACGCGGGCGAGCGAAAGGACGCGATCAGCTCCGCGGCCGTCAAGGCCGGCCAACTCGTGCTCTCCGGCACTTCGGACGATCTCCGCGAGTACTCGGCCCGGGCCTTGGGCGGCAAGAAGCCGTTCCACTGGTGCTTGGAGTTTCCCGAGATCATCAACGCCAATGAGGTCGGCGGCGGCTTCGACGCCATCATCGGCAACCCGCCGTTCAAGGGCGGCCAGAAACTTACCGGCATCTTCGGGGACGAGTACCGCGAGTATCTGGTCAAGCATCTGGGCCGCGGGCAGCGTGGCAGCGCGGACCTGGTGGCGTACTTCTTCCTGCGGATGGCCTCGCTCCTGAAGACGGGCGGGCACTTCGGCCTGATCGCCACCAACACCATCGCGCAGGGGGACACCCGCGAGGTGGGGCTGGACCAACTCGTGAGCGACTCGCATCCGGATCGTGTTGTGCTCACCCGCGCGATGCCGAGCCGTCCGTGGCCGGGCGGGGCATCGCTAGAGGTGGCCCACGTCTACGGCCGCAGCATCCGCGGGCAGGCGCCTGACGAGGCGTGGCGCGGGCCATTCAACATCGATGATGCCCCCGCCGTGGGGGTCACCTCGTTCCTTACGCCACCGGGCCGGGTGGTGGGCAAGCCGTACCGGCTCAAGGCCAATGAGGGGAAGAGTTTTCAGGGGTCGATCGTGCTGGGGATGGGCTTTGTGATGGCGCCGGAGGAGGCGCGGGGGCTGATCGCCCGGAGCCCTCGCAACGCCGAGGTGCTCATGCCGTACCTCAACGGCGAGGACCTGAACAGCCGCCCGGACCAGTCGCCCAGCCGGTGGGTGATCAACTTCCGCGATTGGCCGCTGAAGCGCGAGGCGTTGACCCTGCCGGGCGGAGCGAAGGCGTCGTGGATGCTGGCGGATGAGAAGCAGCGCAAGGCGTGGCTGCGAACGGGGATCGTGCCGCAGGACTACACCGATCCCGTCGCGGCGGATTTTCCGGACTGCTTGGCGATCTTGGAGGCCAAGGCGAAGGCTGAACGTGAAAAGCTCGCAGCGAGCGGCGACAACTCGGCCCTTGACTATGCACGAAGGTGGTGGCAGTTCGGACGACCAACGGTGGACCTCTACGCGGCGGTCGCCGCACACGGACGCACGATCTTGTCCACCCGCGTGAGCAAGTTTGTCTTTCACAGCATTGTGCCAGGCGGATACGCCTATGACGTAGGAACGAACGTCTTGCTGCCATTTCTGGGCATGCTTGGAGTACTCAACAGCACACCGTATGACTTGTGGGTGAGGTGTTACGCCTCATCGCTTGAGACGCGGGTTCGCTATACCGTCACAGACTGCTTCGAGACGTTCCCGCTGCCTGACGAAAGGCTCATGTGTTCGATCGATGTCGTGGGCATGGAGTTCTTTCAGCACGTGGCGGTGTCGATTGCCACGACACCCGCAGGGATAACGGCATTCCTGAACGGTCTGCATGACGCTTCCATCCGCGATACAAAGGTGACCCGTGCCCGCGACTTGTTGTCCACCCTCGACCCCGCCGTGGTCGCGGCCTACGGCTGGGATGACCTGATCGAGAAGTTGCGGCACGGCTTCTACCCCACCAAGCAGGGCGAACGCTTCACTATCCACCCCGACGCCCGCGCCGAGATCCTCGCCCGCCTCCTCGCCCTCAACCACCAGCGCTACGCCGAAGAAGTCGCCGCCGGCCTGCACGACACCGGCAAAGCTAAGCCCAAGCCCGGCAAGGCCAAGAAGGCCAAGGACAAAGCGGATGCGAGCGCGGGGTTGTTCAAGGAGAGCGAGTAGCCGAAGATGCCGAGAACAGCAACAGAACGTCGCGGGAGAACGTCGCCGATGCCGCCCAATTACATGGCGTTTCACGAGAGCCTGGCGGACGAGCTGAACGCGCTCAAGGACCGGATCCGAAATCTCGTCACGAATTGGGGCGAGGACGGGGCGCACAAGGAAGCCGTGCTTCGCGCGGTGTTGAGACGGCATCTGCCGGAGTCCGTCACGGTGGGGACGGGCTTCATCGTCGGCGACGGCGTCGCGTCAACCCAAGTCGATGTCTTGATCGTGGACAAATCGAAGCCGACCCTCTTCCGCGATGGCGACATGATGATCGTGACGCCGGATGCGGTACGAGCGGTCGTCGAGGTAAAGACGAACTTTGCCAATGTGTCCCTGTCGGAGGCCCTCAACAAGGTGGCGAAGATTGCTCGAATGTGCCAGCAGGTGGGCGAGCGCAATCGCGTGTGGACGGGGGTGTTCGAGTATGGGGGCGGGATGACCGATCACACCGCTGTGCTCAAGGCACTTCGCGATGCCCATCAAGCGGAGCACGCCTTTGTGGACGGGTTGGCCTTGGGCGGCGACCATTTCTTCCTTCACTGGCATTCAGATGTCATGACAGGCGGCCCCGCTCAAGCGACGGATTTCTGGCGGTCGTACGAGATCACGAGGCTGGCGCCCGCGTACTTCTTGGGCAACCTAGCGTTCACATGCTCTGGACGTCGGGATGAACCGGCTTCGTACGCATGGTTTCCACTCCCGGGCACTGGGAAGGAACAACACAGGAGATTGCAGATCGCACCCGGAATGGTCGAGCCCGAGAGTGCGCCCGCCCACGCAGACGACGCCCGGTGACATGTTGCGAGCTCAGGGTACTAGGCGCATGACCAGGAACGCTCAGCCGTTGCCGGCTCCTCTGCCATTGGATCCTGTGGATTCGGAGGTATCTCTTTCATGAATCCCGTCAATGAACGCCCGTCGGTACCCTTCGACCATCTCTCCGACAGCGACTTGGAGGTGGGGACTGTGTACCGCGCCGGCCCAACTGGTAGCTTCGGTGACGATCCCATCTCGAAGGTCATCGGTGGGGGAAACCGGGGCGGGTTTCGGTATGAGGGCACCACCGCGGTGCCGGGCTTGCGCTTCGTCGTGCTCTTCACCACGTTCAATGAGCCAGAATGGCCAGATCGGTTCGAGGATGCTGGCCGGCGGTTCATCTACTACGGCGATAATCGACAGCGAGGCCAGGATCTGCATGACACGCCGAAGCGTGGCAACTTAGTCCTACGCGAGGTGTTCGGAGCGGCGCACTCCGGCCGACGTCAAGAGGTTCCGCCGATCTTCGTCTTCAGCCGTTGGCGGCAATCGCGAGACGTGATCTTTGAGGGCCTTGCTGTTCCGGGAGCGCCGGGGTTGACCGAGGAGGCAGACCTCGTGGCGTTCTGGAAGACACATGATGGCGAGAGATTCCTGAACTATCGCGCGGGATTCACGATGCTGGCGGTCGATCGATTGACTCGCGACCTGCTCAGGGCGACAAAAGAGGGTCGCTGGGCCGATGTGGCTCCCCCTCTCTGGACTGCATGGAGGCAGCATGGAATAGCAGCGCTGGCAACGCAACCTGAGATCGTGCGTACCTGGCATTCGCAGTCCTGAGCTGTGCCGGGTGAATACCGTCCATCCGACACATAGGGGATCCATGGATGGCCAGCAGTGACACAGTCGTAAGCACTTCAACTCCCGCGCCTTCGGCTGTTCAAGTTCGAGGGAAGCTGCGCGGCTTGATCTTGGCTGAGTTGCTCGGCCCGCAGAACGGCCCAACCGAGGAGATTGCCGAGAGTCGCGTCAGCGATCGCTACCTCGTCGGCATGCTTGCGCCGCGGAACCAGCCCGTTGGTCAGGAAGGCGACGACAGCTTTGAGGATGCGGCCGAGCCAGAAGATTCGGACGATGGCAAGGCCGACCCCGTCCGCACGCGCAGTGACTCGCTGCTCCCCTCGTCCTTTGGCATGACGTTCGTCGTTGCCAGCGACGCCACCGAACTGGAGATCGAAGCGCGTTGGGGCATCTACGACAAGGTCGAGAGCGAGACGCTGACCAAGAAGCCGCGGGGGAAGGGGGCCGCCGACAATGCCGGCAGTGAGTCCGCCGACGAACCCGCACTGGTATGGAAGCGAGAGCCCAAGGGCGGCAAGCGGACGATCCGCCTCGCGAAGGGCCCGATCGCGGCCACGGCGATCGATGACTCCCAGCCCGATGTCGTTGTTCGGGGCGTCGTCCGCGAGGACAGCGGCGAACGCACGATCACGCTGTTCATCGTGAACCAGCAGATGGTGGACAAGGACACCTCTCGCAAGGACCGCTACTGGCTGTTTCAGGTCGAGCTGATGGTGCGGGATCCAGCAGGGCGACCAGTCTTCCTGCGCAAGGCCCGGCAACTCGCTGCGAATGACCCGAACGATGACCTGCGCTGGGAGGATCGCGAGCTGGAGATGCTGTACCGGCACGACCAAGAGTTCGCGGTCGGTCACGGCATCGCAACAGATTGGAAGGTCGATCCAACCAATCCCTGGCAGGCTTTCGAGATTCGAACGGTTGCGATTCCGTCGTACGAGGTGCGCCAGCAAACCCCGCCGACGCCCACTGAGCCCGGCTACGAGACGCTCGGCGGCGTCGAACTTCGGATGGACGCGTTGTCGGCCCTGCCGACGCCGGAACTGGTTGGCAATCTCAAGCCTCTTGCGGATGCTTACGAGGCGTGGATCGCCGCGCAGGAGGTCAAGGCAAAGCGGCCGGACGAACGGCTTCAGGGGTATGAGGACGTCGTCGCCCGTTCGCTGGGCAGTTGTCGCGATACCTGCAGACGGATTCGCGAGGGCATCGAGACGATCACGAACAACGCTCAAGCCGCCGATGCGTTTCGTTTCGCAAACAGGGCGATGTGGCAGCAGCGCGTCCATTCGATCTACTCGCTGGGTGTCCGTCGGCATGGCGACAAGGCGCCCAAGCTTGCAGACGTTGACGCTGACCCCAAGAACAAGAGCTGGAGGCCCTTTCAGCTCGCGTTCATGCTTCTGAACCTTCCCAGCATCACCGATCTCCATCATCAGGATCGAAGCCATCCCACGCAGGCGATCGCGGATCTGCTGTGGTTCCCAACCGGCGGTGGCAAGACCGAGGCGTACTTGGGGCTTGCCGCGTACACGATGGGCCTCAGGCGGTTGCAGGGCGTGATCGATGGCCACCCGGGCTACGCGGGCGTCTCCGTGCTTATGCGCTACACGCTGCGGCTGCTGACGCTTCAACAGTTCCAACGTGCTTCAGCGCTGCTCTGCGCGATGGAGACCATTCGTCGCGAAGCGTTGACGAACGGCGACACCCGATGGGGCACTGCCGAACAGCCCTTCATTCTCGGTCTCTGGGTTGGCGCGAAGTCGACCCCCAACTGGACGGACGACAGCAAGACGGTCGTCGACGCGCTGCGGCAGGGTCAGCAGCACACGGTCGGCGGCAAGGGATCACCAAAGCAGCTCACGAACTGCCCATGGTGCGGCACAAAGATCTCGCCGCGCAATCTCGAAGTCGAGACTGTCGGATCGGGGCGCGGCCGCACATTCATGTTCTGCGATGCTCCCTCGTGCGAGTTCAGTAAGCGGAACGCGCCGGAGGGCTTGCCAGTGCTCGTGGTGGACGAAGAGATCTACCGCCGGTTGCCGACGATGCTCATCGCGACGGTGGACAAGTTCGCACAGATGCCCTGGAACGGGCTTACTGAAGCTCTGTTTGGCAGAGTTCAGAAGCTCTGTCCGCGTCATGGCTTTCGTACTCCAGACACCGAGGACGCTGACTCCCACAATGCGCGAGGCGCGATGCTCCGGGCCCAGTCTTCCGCCCATCCGAATCTGCGCCCGCCAGACCTGATCATTCAGGACGAACTGCATCTCATCAGCGGTCCGCTAGGAAGCATGGTCGGCCTGTATGAGACCGCCATCGACGAGCTGTGCTCGTGGCACGTCGCAGGGAAACGTGTTCGGCCGAAGGTGATCGCCTCCACGGCAACCGTCCGAAACGCAAAGTCACAGATCCACGAGCTCTTCGGACGCCGCTTGAACGTCTTTCCTCCGCCCGGTATTGATGCGGGCGAGAACTTCTTCTCCAAGCGTCGAGAGACCACTGAGGTGCCCGGTCGCCAGTACATTGGCATCTGTGCGCCGGGGCGAAGCCTCAAGGCCGCGTTGATCCGGGTGTTCGTAGCGTTTCTCGCGGCCGGCGCCAAGCTCTACGACGATCACGACACTGCGGCCGACCCGTGGCTCACTTCTGTCGGCTACTTCAACTCGCTCCGCGAGCTCGGCGGAATGCGCAGGATGGTGGGCGAGGACGTGCGGAATCGGCTGCGTCACATGGACAAACGTGGCATGGCCACGCGAATCCTTCATCGTATCGAAGAGCTCACGTCACGCAAGCAGTCAACGGACATCCCGAACATCCTCGATCGACTGGAGCTGCAGTTCTCCAAATCCAACGATGCCCTACGCGAGGCCAACGCCAAGGCTCATCTCGATCCAGTGCCGAGACCGATCGACGTGATGCTCGCGACGAGCATGCTCTCGGTCGGTGTCGACATCGACCGGCTCGGACTCATGATCGTGGGCGGGCAGCCAAAGGCGACGTCTGAGTACATCCAGGCAACCAGCCGCGTCGGACGCAAGCACCCGGGGCTCGTGTGCACGGTCTACAACTGGGCCCGGCCGAGAGACCTTTCCCATTACGAGCGATTCCGGCACTATCACGCGACGTTCTACCAGCATGTGGAGGCACTCTCAGTAACTCCGTTCGCTCCCAGGGCACTCGACAGGGGACTTTCAGCGCTTCTCGTGAGTCTCGTTCGACTCGGAAATCAGCGATTCAATCCGAACGAATCAGCGCGCGGCGTGGACGGCCAACCCGGATTCGCCGACGTCGCGATCGAGGCGATTTGCAGGCGAGTGGCGAACATCGCAGACCCTGGTCTGGCTCGAAGCGTTGAGGCTGCATTGAGAAACAGAGCAGATGAATGGGCGAGTCGAGCACAACGCACTGCGACCCTTGTCTACCGACGATCGGGCCGCGACGACGTTGCAGTGCCGTTACTTCAGAAGCCGGAAGAAAAGGACTGGCAGGTATTCACGTGCTTGAACTCTCTGCGAGACGTAGAGCCCAGCTGCGACCTCGTGATGATCGAAGACGGAGCCCGTCCACGGCCCTGAGGAGACCGCCATGCGTCAACCTGTTGGAGAACTCCGTCGCAGCCAAGCCGTACACACCTTCGGGATTGGCAGCTCAGTCGATCTGCCCTATTTCTCATCTGTGGTGCACGGCCTCGAAGACTGGATGCAGCCGGAGTGGGACCCTACAAGCCCGCTAAACGCGATTCAAGAACAGCGCCTTTTAGAACTCGTACGCTCCTTCGTTGGAGCGCAGGTCAAGCAGCTCACCGCACCTCCAGCGGGCGGCGAAGATGCTCGCGATCGTGATGCCCCGATTGGCATCCCAGTCACACCGTTTCCCCGCTGGGCACGATGCCCGCGGTGTGAGCTCCTCGCCCCACTGGACTATGGGGTGTTCAAACTCGTCACGAAGCCGCGGCGCCCCGACGAAACTCAGTATGTTCATGAGAACTGCTCCAAGGCCGCCGGGCAGTCACCCACGGTGAATCCGGTGCGCTTCGTGTTTGCTTGCCGCAACGGTCACCTATCAGACTTCCCTTGGCGTCGGTACATTCAGGGTGCGAAGAAGGGATGCCAAGGGCGCGAGCCGGCTTGCGGCCCGTACAGATTGCAGGAGCGAGGAGTGTCGAGCGAAGTCGCCGACCTGTGGCTCCGTTGTGACAAGTGCCAGGCATCACGTCCGCTGACTCAAGCGTTCGGGGAAGATGGTGAGCAAAACCTCGGCGATTGCCCAGGACATCATCCGCACCTGGGGCGTGGGCATGCCGAGGAGTGCAAAGATGGCGAGCCGCGTGCAATGCTCCTGGGGGCTTCTAACCAGTGGTTCGCACTGATCGCGTCGGCGCTTTCTATTCCTCCGTCACAGGGTGGACGGCTCGCCGACCTGGTGGAAAAGCACTGGGCCTTTCTGCATAACCTCCGAGCGGCATCTGACCTTGAGCCGCTCCGCCTCGCCGGTGTGCTTCAAGCGTTTGCGACATTCTCGAACGATCAAACCTGGGCGGCGATCGAAGCGAAGCGAGGACTCGGCGCCGAGGGTACACCGCAGCGCACCTCTGACCTGAAGGTCGAAGAGTGGTCCGTCCTTGCAGCTCCGGACCAAGCACCAAAGAGTGACGACTTTCAGCTTTCGAGGCGTCCGATCCCGAAGGGATATGAACCATGGATTGCGGATGTGGTCGCCGTTGAACGCCTGCGGGTGGTGAAGGCACTGACAGGCTTCACTCGCATCGACTCGCCCGGTGACTTCTCCGATCTTGCCGAGATTCCGGATGTGCAGCGTGTTCGACTCGGACGCGGTGCACCGATGTGGGTTCCGGCATTCGAGGTCAGAGGGGAGGGCATCTTCATCCGTCTTCGAGAGGATGCAATCGCGGCTTGGCGCAAGTCCAAGTCAGTCGCGGCGCGTGAAGCGGAGTTGCGGCGAGCCCATATCGCGTTTCGGGCAGGACGCGACATCAAGCCGCACGACGACTCGTTCGACGTGTTGCGATTCGCTCTGCTGCACTCACTCTCGCACGCACTGCTCCGACAGTTCTCGATCGAGTGCGGGTACTCGGCCGCCAGCATACAAGAACGAATCTATGCCGCATCAGTGGACGATCCAGCCGGCGCGATGGCGGGGATACTCCTGATGACGGCCGCAGCTGACAGCGAGGGCACGCTCGGAGGCCTTGTTAATCTTGCGTTGCCACAGAATCTTGGTCGGCATCTGCGTCAGGGGTTGGAGAGGGCGGGGCTCTGTGCATCTGATCCGCTCTGCTCCGAGCATCATGCTGACATTGAGGGACGAAGCCTGCACGGGGCTGCATGCCATGCATGCTCCTTCGTATCGGAGACGTCCTGCGAGCGTGGCAACAAGTACCTCGATCGCGCTTTGCTGGTCGCGACCATCGGTGGCGGCACTGACGGATTCTTCGATTCTCCGTGGGTGATGCCATGAACCCGGAGATCATCCGAGAGATTCAGCAGGTGGCGATGATGCCTGCGGATTTGGTCGATGGGGTTGCGGCTGCGCTCCGATCGCTTGAACATCGATCTAGTCCTCCAGCGGTGGACGCGATGATCGCAAGTGTTCCGCCTCGATGGCGTGAGCCGGTGCGTGCTCTATTGGCTACGGCCGGCTCCGCTCAGCCTCAAATCCAGTACGACGCACTCGCGTTGGCGATCCAGGCTGCCTGCGCAACTCGCGTGGCCGTGGCATCGCAGCAGGAGGTTGAACTAGTGTGGTCAGGTCCGACGGTGGTCCAATCGTCCTTTCGGCGAACGGACCGCGCATGGATCGATGTGATCGACGGTGCATCTTCGAGCCTGTGGCTTGCTTCCTACTCCTTGGGCTCTGTAGACCGAGTTCAGGAATCGCTGATGGCGGCGATCCGACGCGGGGTCGTTGTGCGGCTCCTCTTCGAGCGAGCAGCGGATTCTGACGGAGCTCTCCGATACGACAATGTTGCCCTGTTTCACGCTAGCGTGACTGCAGGCGCAACTCTTTACGGGTGGAGGCCAGATCGCCGAGAAATTAGCCCAGGAGGCAGCCAAGCTCTGATGCATGCGAAGGCTGTCGTAGCGGATAGCCACACAATGTTTGTCACGAGTGCGAATCTGTCGGCGGCGGCACTGGAACGGAACCTGGAAGTAGGAGTGATCGTCCGAGGGGGGCCGCAGCCGCAGTGGCTTCACCAGCGGTTTGAAACGTTGCTCGCGAACGGCATCATCGAGCAGCGTTCGATCTGAACGGGTTGCGGCTTCGTACGAGTCGCATGATCCGCTGTGCCGCCGACTTCATGGACTCGTGTTCCCAGATTCTCACGACCGTCCAGTTCATACTCGTGAGCGCGTTGGTCACTCTTTCATCGCGACGAACGTTTTCTCTGAGCTTGTGCCGCCAGAGGATACCGTTCGCCTTCGGAAGTGTTCCGTGCAGCGGGCATCCATGCCAGAAGCACCCATCGACGTAGATTGCGATGCGGCGCGTGCGGAAGACGATGTCCGCACGTGTGCGTAACCCCTCGACCGGTGGGCAGTTCACTCGGAACCGGAGCCCGCCTCGATGAAGCAATGACCGTAAAGTTCTCTCTGGAGTAGTATCTCTGCCGCGGTTGGCGGCCATGCGCCGGCTTGCCGCTGGAGACGATGGCTTGATTGACGTCTTGGCGCGCATTACCCCTCAGAACACGACGAGAGGAAACGACTAAGTGATGGAATGAATCTCGGGTCCGTGCGCAAGCAACTTGCTTTGATGCGACGATAAAAGCCTGCAGTAGCACGGCGTGAAAGCGCGGGCCGTGACAGCAACTGATCACCCGTTGGACCGAAGCGAGCGGCGAGCCCTTTCCAGGCTTTTCGATCGGGCCAAGTCGTCACCGCAACTGCGAATCGGCTACCACTTGCACCAAAGGCGGCCAAAGGCCATGCGTCTTTTGATCGGAGCCGGCTCGTGGTCCCAGCGATGGCGCCGGGTGGGTTGACCAACTGGCTGCCAACCCAATCAGCAATCGGAACAGGAACGGCGTTTCCAACCAATCGCCACCTGCATCGACCCGTGGTGCCCAAGAGGCTGGCGGGACTTGTCCAGCCGCGAGGAAGTCCTTGAAAGGCCTCCGCATCCTCGATCGTTGGGGTAACCACCGCATCGTGCGCCGGGAGCCAAATTGCTGGGGGCGAGGGGATCCCGATGGTCGAACCCGCCTTGAGCGTCGGCACTGAGTCCACCGCCCAGCCCAACCCCCGATTCCCTTCCGTCCAGTAGAAGCCACGCGGCCGATCGTCCGACTCGCAGGCCGGCGCCATGGGATCCTCGCTGTGGCCAAACAAGATGTGTTCTGGAGAGTGCTTGCGAGAGGCCAGCAGTATCACCCTTTCCCTTCGCTGAGGGAGCCCGAAAGCTCTCGCATCAATCACCCGATACGCCCATCGGAAGCCCAGCCCCTCCAGCGATTCTGTCACACGGCGCATTGCCTCGCCACTGTTAAGGCGGAGCATGAATGGGACGTTCTCGAAGAGTAACCAATCTGGCGACGTCTTGCGGCGCTCTAGCAATTTGAACACACAGCCGACCAGGCCAGAGTTGCTGCCGGCGATTCCTTTGGTCAGGCCGCACTGGCTGAGATCTTGGCATGGAAACCCGGCAGTGACCAACCAACATTCGGGCAGCCGAAAAGTTGATCGGTTTGCGAGGACACGCACGTCCGAGTGCACTTCTACGCCGAGGAAATGGCTAGCGAGGACGTGACGCGCCTCTGGAAGAGCCTCGCAGAACATGATCGGCTTGCAGCCCTGGGAGGCGAGGCCGAGTTCAATGCCACCGATTCCGGAGAACAGAGACACCACGGGCCGCGAAGAAACGCCAGGACCCCTTTCTCGTCTCGTCTGCAGCCTGCCGCTATCTGCCATCAGCACTCCTCGCACGTCCCGAGGCTAACCGATCACCAAGGGCGGGAGTGGAGGGTATCGTCCGAAAGACAGGCTGGATCGTAGCGGTGGATTCACGAACGTCGCGCGGCACGGCAGACGCCAAGCCAACTCGTTGCTGCCGTTCACTCACCGCGCACTTGTCCGCAAACTGCCCCGGTTCTGCCCCGGTCGCCCGTCTACAACCGTGTGTCGACTGGGAATTTCCGTCGGAGATAGTGGCTTCACAAAGCCTGTTTCTTGCGGTACTTACGCGAAGCGGTGGCGAAACCGTGCTCGTAGCTGGACCGGCCCTCCCTAATCCCCCCTCTCCGCTTGATTTCGAAAGCCCGGTTCGCCCGGGCTTTTTCTCTGCGCCCGCTGCCCCTCTTCCCGTCGGCTCTCTATCCCATCGGACACGTCCACCGAAACCGCCCCACCGCGTTCCCCACGACCGGATCTTGCTCCGCGTGCTCGTGGCACCGCTCCGCCTGCACACAGCTCTGGTGTGCCCGCAACCTGCACTGCGTACTCCGCCGCCCCCGTCTTCTCGATCCTCTCCCGAGTAGCGTCCATTGGTTCGCGTCGTTGACCAGGGGGTGATCGTGGATCTGTTCGTACGTCAGCACCTGGCCGTAGGGTGAGTACGTCCACTGGCCCGCCACCTCGGCGGGGCTCGTGCCGGTCGGCTGATGCAGCAGCGAGACGAGATCTCCCTGCGCATCGAACGCCGCGTACCAGGGTTTGGCGTCCCGGTCGTACTGCGCCAGCAGCTCGTCCACGCCGTTGTCGCCGGGTCCCCACACGTTCTCCGCGCGGCAGTACGTTACCGTGAAGGATCGATTGGGGTGACGGGTTCGAAGAGCGACCCCACGCTCCAGCTCTGATGCCTCCGCTATCAGCTCGCGGGGGAAGGCTGACAGACCGTTCGCGGCGGTGCATTTCAGGCTATTATCTGAGCGATCTCAACCGTCGTCAGGTCGGCGGCCACGTGACTCAGGAACCCGCGCAACACCGCCTCCGAATGTCTCGCATGACAACATGGCGACTTCCCACATGAAGACAGCGTAACCCGGACGCACTTGGCAGCCTCACCAAGGCATGACTCTTCATTTACTGATATCCAAGAATTCTTGATAGAGATTCACATCTAGCTTTTTTCCCTTTTTGATATCACACACGATGCCGTGAATTGCGACCGGAAAATGTCGCTTACCATTTCCAATTGACAAGTGAGGCACGTATGCAAAGTAATCACTTTTATTTCTACCTATTGTCCAAAACGCCTCTGGGTTCACAGCCCGGTACATTTCCATATAGAGAATGCAGCAGTCAGTACACAGAGAATTGCTTTTATTATTTAATACCCATGGATCACTATTTAAATCTTGCATAACACTTGACTTAATTGGCTCAGGAAAATCTCTTGCCGCAATGTGTATCTCTGGCCGCGTCATCTTTCTCAATCGACAAACATCAACAATCCATTCGGATATGTGGAGTAGGCAACTCCTGATTGCACTGCGATTCCACGGACATGGTTGCACTGGACAGCTCGAGTAGTTCAGAATATGATCGCATCGTTTTGGAATATTGACCACATATTTCCTAAAGTATTTCAAAGAGTCGACTTCGCTCATTCGCGATATCTCATCTCGATCTTTGTACTGTATATTTTTGTACTTCATTGGGTTATTGGAGATGCGATAGTCTTGGCTGTGATACCCGCATTCTTCAATGCTATTTTGAGTTCACGGCTAAGTTCTGGGACAAGTCCATTGACTCCTTGAAAAATCCACTCACACCTATCTACTCCGCCTCCTTTTGCTTTTAACTTTAGCAGTTCAATATCTTTCTGTATCTGCTTTGCGATCGAGCTTGTCATTTGAACGACGTTTTTCGATGTTGTTTTAACTTCAAAGCCAATGAGCTTGCCTTTGAGTATTTGAAGGCCATCGAACGCTCTTCCGCCCAAGGAGGTTTGCATGTACTGGCGATTGACGGGAATCTTCATCTTGGTCAGCAGCGCCTCGCCCATGCGCTTTGCGTTACGAAGGAAGTGGCCCGTGTTTCCAGCCATCCCGAATTCCGGTCCTCCGGCAGCCTCGCTCGGGCTCATGTACGAACTGATCTCGCCAACCGTTCCCGACCGGCTGTGCCAATCGTCTCCTTGCGACCAATCCAGCGCCCACTCGATGTCGGCTTCCGCGTTCGCCGAGTACTCACCAAGCATCCGCCCGAGACTCATGAAGGCCGACGCCCCATGCTCCACGGCGTTCTGCGCGTTCTCGGCGTACATCCCCGCCGTCGTCGTTGCGCCCCCCAAGATGCCGATCAGGCCCCCGAAGAGTCCGGTCGGGTCGCTTCGGCCAATCGGGTCGCCGCTCACATACTGACCGAGGGCCAATCCGTCGCGTAGCCGTGCGGCAAGCGACATCGATCCGATCGCCGGATGCATCCGCTGCCCGTGGAAGCCGAGCGTGTCGAGCACGATCAGCCCACTCGCATTCGGATCGCTCTGCAACCACCTCCCCAGCCGCGGCAGCAGCGTTCGGTTGTTCGCGTACACCAGCGTGTCCGCGCCCGGTTCCAGTCTTTGCGTGTCAAAGAGGTTCTGCCCGCTACTGTCCCAAAAGTCCAGCGGCCTGTCAAGCCGATCGGTCGCCAGCCCCTTGTGGCCGAACACCATCGACGGCACGGACGCCCCCGATGCAGTCGCGAACGTCTCGCTCGTCAGCACTACGCCGTACGGGCTGTACGTCCACTGCGCGACGACCTGCGCGCCTGACGTCCCGACCCGCTCCATCATCGAGACCACATCGCCCTGTGCGTCCTGCGCCACGTACCACGGCTTGTCCGCGGAGTCGTACTGCGCCAGGAGCTCGTACACGCCGCCAAGCCCGTCGCCAGGGCCCCACACGTACCGCATCCGCAGGTACGGCGTGCCCAGCGCGATCGTGGTGCCTCCGTTTCCAGGCTGCCCACCCAGCACCTCGCCCGAGAGCGACACGATGTCGCCCTCCTCGTTCATGAGGACCGGGTCGGTCACGACATCGCTGATCCGCCGAACGCCGTCGTAGAAGAACCGCTCCGAGCGGTACCCGTCACCTTGGAACGTATATCCCTCGCCGAACCACGAAGCATTCAGCGGCGTGCCGGTCCGCACCACACGGCCCATTCCGTCGTAGACGAAGTGCTTCACGATGGGGATCGGCACTGCCCACCGGCAGGTTCCGAGGTACAGGGCGTCAGATGATGACAGGTCAAATTCTCGACTATGCCAGCAGAACCCGTGATCTGACCTCCACTACAGCATCGCTTCAAGACGCGTTCTCAACGATTGGATAGAACTGACATCCAGTTATACCCGCCCGCTCTATCGCGTCACGAAACGACACCCTGGCCAAAAGAAGACCCGGGCGTTCCAATGGTCGAAACACCACAACATCTGACGGAATCAAATCGTGGTTAAAAATATACTTCTTGGACATCGTTCTTTTTAATTGAACAATACTGACGTTCATACAACTTACGATTCTAGTCCAATTAACGATCCAATAATTCGCGTCTGACATTGACACAACTTTATACTTTGTTTTTACCGGAAGAAACTGGGCATGGTCAGGATAAAATGATTCCACAAAATCTCTGAACCTATCGCTTGCGATAAAATTCATATCGCATGCCCATGGAACATCTTCTATTAAAACTCTATTGTCGATTTCAATTTCAACTCGATATGGCCAAGCGCTAACACGCCTCCCTTCGACGGTTGCCGATAACATGTCCATGCCAGCCAGAACTGAAACATGACATCGCTGATCGGCATCCCCTTCGTCCGCCCGACCCATGGTTGAGAGCTTGAAGAAATCAGTCCTAAACCTTGACCTAAAGTCCAAATCCATCGCGCAGTACCCTTCCATTAGCGGCGATCTTATCTCCAATCTTTATCATTTCATATCGTAGCATGACGCCAAGTTCCGCTCCAGTAAATCCTGCTTTCTCCCATTTTGTCTTTGCTTCACTAAGCATCGTGAAAACATCGGCGTGATACTTTTGCGAATGAGCGCCATGACTATGATATTTCTTTGACCACTCTTTCGTCATTTCGAATAAATTGGCACGATCATTTAGGCTCACGCCGGTTCCGTCAAGAATCGAATTGAATTTCAACGTCCATGCGCCACCTCGTTTCTTATTTTTATTCGTTGCAATGTGGTGCCACCGGGCGATGCCCGCCATCGCCGGTCCGACATCCTGGGCGATTTCCGCTTGCTCTCGCTGCCCGACGCTCCCTGACGCCCACGCTCCGTCATCGGGCTCGCTCCAGTCCAGCGCCCATAAAGCGTCCTCGAACTGCCGCATCGCGACGGACTCGAACATGCCCGTCATCGACTCGCGGACGGTATTGGATGCATCGGCAACGTTCTGTGTCCAGTCTGCCTGAAGGTCGGTCAGAGACGTGGCACCGCCAAGTCCTCCGATAAAACCTACAAACAGCCCCATCGGATCGCTAAAGGCCGCGGGGTTCGAGCGAGCATAGAAAGCGAGATTCCCGCCATCGCCACTGCGGAATTGCAGGTCAATCGTGTCGGTCGAAGCCGTCATCGATGATCCGTGATACCGGGGCAACGATTCAAGGACCACTCCGCTCGCATTCGGATCGCTCTGCAACCACCTGCCCCGCTCGATGTCGAGCGTGCGGTTGCGGGCGTGGGCGAGCAGGCGTGCGCCCGGCATCAATCTTGGGGTGTCAGAGATCGCGCTGGTCGCAGTATCCCACGTCAGCGCCGGCGCGTCAAGGCGGTCGATTGCCAGGCCCTTGTGGCCGTGGGTCACCACCGGGTGTGGGTGGAACTGCTCGTACGTCAGCACCTGGCCGTAGGGTGAGTACGTCCACTGGCCCGCCACCTCGGCGGGGTTTGTGCCGGTCGGCTGGTGCAGCAGCGCGACCAGATCGCTCTGGGCATCGAACGCCGCGTACCAGGGTTTGGCGTCCCGGTCGTACTGCGCGAGCAACTCGTCCACGCCGTTGTCGCCGGGGCCCCACACGTTCTCCGCGCGGCAGTACGTCACCGTGAAGGACGGGCTTGGAAGCTGCCCCGACTCACCACCCCCACCATTAGTGCCCTGTGTGAGCTGGTTCTCCTCCTGCATCGTCGAGACGTCGCCGTCGCCGTTGTTCACCACGACCGGGTCGGTCACGATCTCCTGGATGCGACGGACGCCGTCGTAGAGGTACCGCTCCGAGCGGTTCACGACCGCGTACGGCCCGCCCGCTCCGGCATAGGCATAGCCCTCGCTCAGATCACCCGGGTTCAGCCGCGAAGTCGTCCGGACCAGCCGCCCGACGCCGTCATAGGTGTGATGCTTGATCACCCACCCCAACTGCGGGTTCGGACACGTCGGAAGATACTGCGCCCCCGTCGGCCTCAGCTTGAACATGCCGTCAGCAGCGAACCAGAACCAGTGCAGCTGCGTCGCGGCGTTTACTTGGACGAGCCGATTCCATGCGTCGTACTGATAGAAGTACGTTCCGTCCCAAGTTTGATTCCCGTTCGCGTCGTGCTCCAGCGGCGTCCACTCATCGTCGCCTTCGTCGTGCTTGCGGTGAATGTCACGGATCGAGTTGAGCGAACGCTGCTTCTCAAGATACGCAGCCCCGTCGTAGGTGTGGTTGGTCGCTTCCCGTCCGGGATCGATGACGCGGTGGGCTTCGGACAGTACACGCGTTGCGACACCCGTCGCGTTGTATTCGTCCACCGTATGGCCAGCCACGTACGGCGGAGGTGATTGAACACCGCCGCCACCCGGTCCGCCGCCGTTTTCTTCGCCGCCGGGCCCACCACCGGGCACCGTGTTGTTGCACGGGTCGCTCCGCGGCATCGGCTGCGCATTGACCCCCGCCCAGTTGCCCAGTTGATCAAGCAGCCAGCTCTCTTCACGCGACTTGGTGACGATCGTGCCCGCGCTCAGCACGCCGCTGGTCACGCCGGTCAGGCGGTCGAGCCGGTCGTAGGTGAACGCGCGGGAGCGTTCGTTGACGCCCGTGAGACCGCCGCCCCCACCCGAACCCGGCGTCCGCTGCGTCAGCCGTTCGCTGAGACGGTTCCCCGCGGCGTCGTAGGCGTACTCGCCGCGCCACAGCGTGTTCGGCGTGGCGTTCGTGGTGATGTAGTGCAGGTCACGCACCCGGCCGAATCGGTCGAGCCCTTCGAGGCCGCCGCCGGTTTGGGTATCGAACGTCTGGCGGATGATCGGAGCCGTGGCCGTGCCGCCCAGTCCGAGCGAGACGCGCCGCCCCGCGCCGGTGTAGCTGAAGGACGCGATCGCGGATGAGCCCTTGGTGATCGCGGTGATCCGTGCGGCGGCGTCATCCCCCGAGTTCGCCGCCCCGTACGCGAACGTGATCACCGTCGCGGGAACCGCCGGATCGAGCGTGGGGTAGGTCATCGAGACCAAACGGTCTTGCCCCGTCGTCGTCGGCGTCGCGGCGGTGTAGGTTCGGGAGTAGGTCACGAATGGGACACCGGTTGCCGTCGTCAGCGTCCCGTGCGCCTGCCACTCCTTCGTGAGGTTGTTGCGCTCGTCGTACTCGTACTTGGTCTGCGTGATGATCGCGGTGGCGTGCCGCCCGGTGCGGGCGGTGACGAGCTTGAGATTGCCGCGGGCGTCGTACTCGTACGCGATGTAGCCCACGCGGTCCTCGGGCGGGCTCGCTCCCGGAGGCGTCATCGACGCCGGATAGCCGGGAAGCGCCTGTGGAGTACCGACGGGCGCAGGGTTCTCGAACCCCGAACCCGTGCCGCCGGGGCACTCCTCGTATGTCGAGAGCGGCGCCACCAACGCGACGCCCGCGAGCGGATGCGAGGAGGTTTCGCTCGCGACCAGCGGGTAGTGCCACACCTCGGTCGCCACGAGGCGGCGGAGATCGTCGTAGTAGTATCGCATCGCCACGCCGCGACGATCGATCCGCTCGGCGATCAGGCCGTCGGTGTAGTAGCGGAAGATCATGTCCGGCTTGGTGAAGACCGTGTCGGGCTGGCCCATTAAGGGAGTGCCGGGCGTCGAGTCGGGATTGATCGACATCATCATCGCGACGAGCGCACTGTCGTTGCTGATGTGCTCGAGATCCGGGAACGCTCGCATCTGCGTAGCGGAGCCGGGGTCGATGTCGAACTCGGCGTTGAACGGTGCCACAAGCTGAGCGCCGTACGCCACGCCCTGGAACTGCTCAGTCGTGGCGTCGCTCGCGACACGCCTGGAAGACACGGCGATCGTCCGTCCCAGCCAGTAGTGGTTCCGCGTCTCGCGGCGTGCTCCCGGCGTCCCGGATTGCTCCTCCGTGGACGCCGCGGCGAGCGTGCAGTAGTCTTCGATCTGACTGGTCAGTCGGTTCTTCTTGTCGTACTCAAACACGGTCACGACGCCATCGGGCCTGCGCGTTGCGACCTTGTTGCCAGCGTTGTCGTACGCGTGCACGGTGAGCAGCCCGCCCTCGCTCACGGCCGCGGCGGCGGACCCGGTCGAGAAGAGGAAGGTGCGAGCCGCGCCGGAGCCGAGCACCTTGAGCCGCGGCGCCGTCGTGAGGCGAGCGGCGAGAGACGCGTTGGAGGGCAACGCCGGCAACGTGCCGTTGCTGAACGTCGCGGCACCGGTGCCGTACTCCAGCGTCGCGATCGGCCGGCGCGCGACGTCGTGCCACGTCTCCGTCCTAGAGATCACGGCGTTTGTCGCCGACAGGTCGGCGCCGCTCGTGCCAGGAAGCCGCTCGTAGCGATCCGTGATGATCACGTTCGCATCGGAGTCGTACAGAGAGTCGGTGCGAGACTGCTCGTTTGCTCCTGCCACCATGATCTCGCGATGGACCCGACCCAGATTGTCCACGGTCGTGATCTGCACGGGCGCATTGGGACGCTCCGCGTACACCTGTGTCCCACCGGGACCGTACCCAAAGCGCTCCGCGACGTACTGAGCCGCGGACGCGGGCGAGCCGGAAAGAGCTGTGCGATAGGTTCGGCGTTCCTTGACTGCGCCGCCGGGGAAGTAGACCGTCTCGACCAGCGAGGTCGGGCCCGCGGCGAGGATCTGCGCCGCGGTCGGCATGGCCGCCTTGGGCCCGAGCGTGGTCGGATCGTGCGCACCGAGATTCGGCACGACCCCAGACCCGAAGACCGCCTCAAACCGCACGCGATCGGCGTGATCCAGGTACGTGACGCGGGTGCTGAGCCGCGGGCGAGCTGACACGCCGGAACTCTTGGGTCCGAACACCTCGACCCGGACCGGGCGCATCCGCCAGTCATACGCGGTTTGCGTCAGTTCCCCTTCGTCGTCGTCCGCCGGAGGCGGTCCGAAGGGCGCGAGTTGTTCGGACGTCCAACTCGTCGGCGGTTCGAGGTAGGTCCAACGCCGCACCGGCAGGCGTGCGTCATTGGATCCCACGCCGAACTCCGAACGAGATCGAAGCGTGATGTCAAAGCTGGTGCCCGACGGCGCCAGGGTGGGGTACTCGATCGCACCGGCGTTCCAGAGCAGATCGCGTGTTCCCGCGTACTCGCGGGAAATCTGACCGCGAGAGTTACGGATGGAGTAGAACTTGTTGCCATCCATCGCGTCCACGCGGACCGTGTCGCCGTTGTCGAGCAACTCGGCGCGTGCCGCGAAGCGGCAGTCCGCGCCGAACTCCAAGTCCTTGACACGATTGATCCGACCCATCGCGTCGTATCCGTACTCGACGCCGGGAGCGACCTCGAACATCGCCGTCGTGATCCGCTTGACATCCAAGTACCCGAGGCGGATCGGGGTGTTGAAGCGGACGACCCGTTCGCGGATCATCTGCCAGCTGGGCTGACCCCACTTGGCACCGTGATCGACACGGAAGCGCGAGCCGTGCAGGTCGTTCGAGTTCAAATGCGGCATCCAGTATGTGTGGGGATTCTCCCACTTCTTGAACTCACGGATCGTGCAAGGCCCGGCGGCCTCGAACGAGCCATCGCCCAGCGGCACCAACACCGGGAATTCGAAGACGCGTCGGATCGCCGGGTACGGCTCGTCGTTGCCTATGGGAGGTGGGAAATCGATGAGCGCGGGACTGATACCCAGCAAGTCCGGATCGTCCACAGCCGAGATCGTCACAGCGCGGCGTGCCGAGCGCTTCCCGCTCGGGTAGATCGTGTCGGACAACCCTTCGCCGTCGTACACCTGCTCGGTGTGGAACGCCGCCGTCGCGGAGGGGCTGCTGCGTGTGTTGTAACCCACGGGCAGCAAGCCGCACGCCGCCGTGAACGAGGCAGATCGATCGGGATCCGCCATCGGCGGGCTGCTCGGATCGACATCGATCCACGAGTGCACAACCCGGCCGAGACTGTCGTACTCCGTGTAGTCCAGCCGCACCAGATCGGACGGCTGACGCGTCGCGGAATCGGGATCCGCGACTGTGGCGGAGATGCTCCACGGCGTAAGTCCATCGGATCCGGTCACCGAGATCGACACGTCGTACACGTTGGCCGTGCCCGTGGGGCGGGGCTGCTGAGCCGGGGACACAGAGCGGTACTCGAGCCGCGTTGTCCGGCCGTCGGCTTCGGTCTTGATCTCGCTGGATCGGCTCACGATCGGTGCGTCGCTGCGAAGCTCGATCGCCGACCAGTCATCCTCGCTCGAGTCGAACAGCGCCGCGTTGGGCGACGAGAACTGCACCTGGCCCCGCACGACACTCGGGTTCCGCCGGTCAAAGAACGTCTGCGACTTCCAGACGCGATCGAGGACCGAATCAACGCTGTCACCCTTCTGCAGCCCGATCGCGTGCAGCTTCAATCGCTCCGAGAGCGTCGGCCCCTCTTCGCCGGGCCCAAGATCCGGCTCGTCGAGCACCGTGTAGTCGAAGATCTCGATCAGGCCGTCGGTCTTGATCCCCTCCGAGTCGGCGGGCGCAGCCGACCACCCGGCCGTGCGTCGCTCGGTGAGGTACAACTCGGTCCGCAACGACTCCGGTGCACCGTCGGCCGTGGCGGCATCCTTGAGGCGTGTCAGCAGTTGGTGCCCGGTCTCGTAGATGTAGCGCTCCGTGAGACCGAGGCTGCCGCTCTCGGTGAAGCGTCCCGACTGAGAATCGGGCCAGACCAAGTCAAACTGCTTCTCCCACAGCACATGGCCGAGCGGATTGATGCCGACGATGCGCCGTGCGATCGAGCGGCCAAGGAAGGACACCTTGGATGACCCGCCGCTCAACGACACCACGGGCTTCATCGCGGGGCTGTCCGCGGCTTCCCGGGTTGGGAACTCGTCAATGATCGAGATCCAGCGGGCCTCGTCGTACTTCACAGCAAACGATGCGATCGAATCGACGCTCTGCGATCCGGTCTTCCATGTGAAGGACGCCCCAGCCCCGTTCGAGGCCGGGGGCAGTGTCGGCCACTCCGTCCGCGGGATTCCGTCGTTGGAATACGTGGCGCCTGACGATGCGAACCGCTGCCACACAAACGGGCTGATGAAGACCGAGCGCATCGGCGTGGCCGACGCCGGTATCTGCGGGTGGATGCTCGAACCGCCCCCGAACGCCGCGGGCAGGCGAACCAGCCGCGTGATCCGGTAGTGGCGACGTGTGCCGCTCTCATCGACAAGGCTGACACGACTCACCGTCGAAACCCGGTCGTCAAACGAATACGAACTGCTCTCGCCCTCCAGAATACGATCGGCCGCGAGCGCTGCTCCGCCAATGATCGGCGTCGATTCGGAAGTTTCGAACGACACGGTCGCCGCGTTGTTGAAATCCCATGACCCGTAGCGTGCTTGCGTAAACGAGTCCTTGATCCTCCAGTTCTCCGGCACATCCCCGGGAACCTCGGTCATGTTCGCAAGGTAACGGCATCGGTCCTCGAAGTCAGCCGGAGCATGCGCGAGCATCGAGCACGCCGCCGCGATCCCGTCATCGGTGAACGCTCGCTGCAGACCGAACGATCGCGTCGGGTGAGGCGTCTGCTCGTACTGAAAGATCAGATTACGCCGGGTCGTCCACTCGGCGCTCGGAGAGCTGCGCACGTCGGTTCTCACGCGGCACAGAAGCGCGGGCCTCGCGACCGCGCGATACCCCGTAGTCTCAACTTCCGTCTCGGTGTCGATGATCGTCTCGCGCGTCAAGCGATGGTCGTACCTCAGGCGGAACGACCAGCTTGGACCGGTCAGGCTCTCGAGCCGCTCGGCGCTCGACCCACTCCCCTCCCCCGCCGACGGCAGTCGAATCGATGCGGTCTGTCCCTCCCGGTACAGCTTCAAGAGGTCGTTCACATCCGTCCGCGGCCAGAAAACCGATTCATCCGGCGATGCGGAGAAGTCCTGCTCGATGCGAGACTCACCCGGAAGACGCAGCAGCACCGCGCCCCGCGTCTTCACATCGCCCTCGAACACATAAACAGACTCAAGCACCGGATCTGACGCCGCGATCCGCTCGGCCGACGTCAGACGATTCCCGCTGCTCGGTCCGGTGGTGTCCCACCATGCGTGCGTGGTCCCGATCGGCCACACGGACTCCTCCACCCGCGGCAGCAACCGGTAGCCGTACACCAGCGTCCAATGCACCAACGGCGCCGCCTCGGTCCCTGACACCAGCCGCACCTCGGTCAGCATGCCTTTCTGCAACGAGGTCTGCACCGGTCGCGCCGGCTCGGACGCACCAAAGAGACTGTTGCTCGCACTCCACTCCGTGACCGGCGCATACGTCATCTCGGCGCGGTTGCCGAACCGGTCGCGGATGCGCGTGAGCAGGCCGTAGTACGCCATGCCGAGGCCGCGGCTGTTGATCTCCGTCGCGCTGGTGGGGTTCCAATCGTGCGGCAGGATGTTCTGCGTCCAGAGATTCCAGCACGACCACCTCAGCAGTGTCGAGAGCACAACCGTGTCTTCCTCGGTTGACCCTTGGGGCAGCATCGGACGCTCGTGCAGCGACGTCCACTGCACGGGACGCTCATGCTCTGGAAACACGGGCGGCCCCATCCAGCGGTACTTCCACTTGGGAACATCCTGCCAGACCGGAGTGAACTCCATCACAATCTCGCCGTCGTAGAGCTCGATCGTGAACTTGTCGGGCTCCAGCCCAGGCTCCCACTGACCGTTGCCGATATCGTCGAACGCGGCGGTGCTCGTCGCGTTGACCTTCCGCCGCGGACGCTCTCCATCGGATCGCGACACCGTCAGCTTGGCCCGGTACCGCGGCGCGCAGTCATACCGCCCCAGTCCCGCGCCGCCCTCGGCGATCCAGTCAAACGGGATCGAACGGAACGCATCGAGCCACAGCCAGACCCGAGGTGTGCCCTCTCCCACATGGTCCGCCGCGGTCGAGTCGATGATGAGCAGTGGATTCTCGCTCATCATCCAACCCTCGCCGACCCAGTCCCAGTACCGGCTCTGCGCATACGGGTGCCTCGCCTTATCGCGGCTCCACTTGCCGAAATCGCGCTCCGAGGCCCGCGTGCGGACGAGCCGGAACTGGCTGCCGTTGAACGGGAGCACTAAGTCCGTGAAGCGTGTGAGCGGAACGCCGGTCACCAGATCAACCTGCCCGTGCAGGGTGGCGCGGCTGAGCCCCTGCCAGCTCGTGCTCACCATAGCGGCGTTCGCCGGGACCAGCGCCAGCGTATCGGCCGCCAGCGTCGTGTCGACCGGCAGGAAATCACCCGGCTGCGGGCTCTCCAGCAGCCCGATGTTCAGCGGCTGCGAATACCCCGGCACCTCGTCCGCAACCCCGGACAGAATGTCCCCCTGATCTCCAGACGTGGTCGATTGACGCACGTAGTTTCCCCACGCGCGGCTCCTGCCATCCGACGCCAGCTCACCGTTCGGCAACCGCCACAGCTCGCGCTGCACGAACCCGCTCGGCCCGGTTCGCCACATGCGTCCATCGCCCGGCACCTCGAGATACTTCAAGAGGTGCTCGTTGGACTGCATCACGCCCGACTGAGCATGCGCTACCGGCGCCACAGCACCAGCCACCACCGAAGCGACCGCCCACGACACCCAGGCGGCCCAACGCCGCACCCCGTGCAACCCGCTCTTCATGTTGATTGTCCCCTGACCGCCAAAGTTCATCGCGCGATGCCCACTTGCGTCGCGCGTCCCATTCATCGACCGCCAACATACACACTGCCTGAGAGCTCGTCAAGCGACCTCATTCGGGCCTGAGCAGCACCTGCTCCTTTGCCCACTCCCTCCACTCCTCGCTCTCTCCTCGCATTGCGATCTCCGACAACAGCCGCGCCGTGTGCTCGTCCCGCCTCCCGCTCCGAACCTGCAGGCGGGCCAGCCCTTGCATCGCGGCCACATCATCGGGCAGCACCTCGAGCGCCGTGCGATACGTCGCGATCGCGTCGTCCGTGCGCCCGGCACTCTCAAGCGTGAACGCCAGGTTGACTCGGGGGTCGGGATGTCCGGGCATCAGCTTCCGCGCCCACTCAAACTCCGCCGCCGCCTCGTACAACTCCCCGCGGCTCAGGAAGATCACCCCCAGGTTGTTGTGCGCAGGACCGAAATACAGATCCGCCTGCAGAGCCTCACGCAGCAACGACTCGGCCTTCTGTACCGCCGCGGCGTCCGCCTGCCCGCCAGCTCGGTCCAGCAGCTCCGCCGCCTCGGCGTTCAGTTTCGTTGCCTTCGCCGTGTCGCGGGCCCGGGCCGTCACGGGCGCATACGGCCCCGCGGCTCGATCACCGGCGCAGCCGAGCATCGACACGATGCTCACCAGGCACCCGAAGATCGCAACGGCGCCATACCTCGTGCGGAGCGCTCGCAGCACACCTCGTGATTCAACAGTTGTACCGATGCCGCGCATCAACGCATCTCCTTCTTCTGCACGCCCCGACCCTCTCCGATGAAACCTCCGAACTCGGCGAATGTCGTATCGGCCGGCATCCCGGTGTATCGCACCAACTCGGCCCGACCTCCTATCCACGGTTGAGGTGTCGCCCCCGCGTTCGTGCGCTCCTCCTGTGCCAGGTACAACGACGCCGCGGACATGCTCACCGTCCACCGCGGCTCACCCGTTCCGACACTCGCCGCCGCATCCCCGGGCGGCTCCATCCGCGGCGACAGATTCAGCAGCACCGGGGTCCATCGCGCTTGCCGCGTGCGCCACGCCGCAAGAAACCGCCCAAACTCCGGGAGCGTCACACCATCAAGCTCCACCCGCAGCCCGCTCCGCCGGATGGGCAAGGTCACTCCCTCGATCCGCTCGCTCACACCATCGGCCTCGGAGAAGACGCGCCGGAGCACCGACTCCGGCACGCCAGCCTCCCCGAGCGTGTCCTTGACGAGCGTCAATTGGTCCGTCGCTGGTGGCGCGTCGGCCAGAATCTGCGGCCGGTCCCGTGCCTGTTCCAAGGCAGCCACCAACGCTTGCATCTCCGCCAAACGCTCGGCACACGTGATCGCTACGCCCCTAGCCCGGTGCCAGTTCCACGAACTCCACACGCACGCAACCACACCCAGGCCGACCGCGCCCAGCAGCAGCACATCCAACATGAACACACGCCGCGACCTCACGATCCCACCTCCCCCAAGGACGCGCTCGTCGTCGCAGCCGCTGACGCCGGTCGAAGCACCGCGGTCATCCGCGCCCGTCCACCACCGATCTCCGTCCGCGGCGGCTGCAGCGACCAACCCGCCACCCCCCTGAGCGCGGCCGACAACGCCTCAGCATCGTCCGTCTTCGCCAGCTCAACGGTCAGTGTGATCTGGGTCGCGTTGACTTGCAGCGAGCTTACACGGGTCTCCATATCCGCGGGCCACACCCGCAGCAACGCCGCCAACGCGTCGCTCGCGTCCCGGAGGCGAACCCGCGCCGCCTCTGCCCCCCGCGTGCGTGCGAGTTGCGCCATCTCTCTCCGGAGCCCCTCGGCCCATTCCTCCGCCTCACTTCCCAACACTCGTGAGTTCTGCGCCGCCGCCAAGGTGGCCCGCGTCGCTCGCTCCGCGGCGTCCGCCCGCAGTTCATGCGAGGCCGCGCTCAACGAGAAGCCTCCCGCCGCGAGCAGAAACGACGCCGCGAGCCCCGCACACCACAAGCGACGCCGGACGCGTCTCAACCGCGAGATCTCCGGCGGCTCCCACTCATCGAGCAGGAAGTTCATCGCCCGCACGATCTCTTCGCTGCTCGCTTGGTCAGGCAAACGCTCCCGTAGCGCAGCAGGCAACGCACGCGGCCGCAGCACCAGCACGCCCCGGTCGCGCTCCAGTCGCACACGCTCGGCCGCAACGCAGCACGCGACCGCCGCCGAGCCGACCCGAGCGTAACGCACCGCGAGCGTCTCCAAGTCCTCCGGCACGTCGCGCTCCACGATCTCGTCGAGCACCAGCCGATTCGCGGGGCTGTTGCACGCCCCCTCCGGTGCCGCGTCGACCACCGCCCAGTAGCACTCCCGCGCCTCAAGCCACGCCTCGCGGGAGTCAACCGCATTCAATGCCAAGGTCTTCGGGTCGCTCATGGCACACCCCCGCCGCCCGGCGGCGTCGCGACGATCTTGAGCGGCGTTCGCGGCGCCGCCAGCGTGTTCAGCCGCAACGTGTGCCGCGGCTTGCCGGGGTGTTGCGTGTCGGTGAAGACCGCGTGTCCGGACACGGGATCGAGCGTATCGAGCGTGTACCGCCCGACCGCAGCCCCGGGCTTGACGGCCGTCAGCCGCACTCGCTCCGGGTCGTACACGAGCGCCGCCGCTCCGACCTCCGAATGGCGCACGCCCACCAATTGAAGCTTGAACGGCGGCGGCGGAGCGGGCGGCGGGGACACTTCCGCGGCCGCCGCGCGCGGCGGCGCGACCCACAGCCGCGCCCGAAACGCCTGCTCGTCCAGCGCCGCGATCGGCACCGTATAGCCGTCGGTCCGCTGCTTCGACGGCGACCCGTGCGTTATCTGATCCCTCGGCGAAGCCGACGCCGCGACCGGCACGCCACCCACCCGGCTCACGCGCCACGCGCCCCAGGCCGACCAACCAAGCCACCCAAGCGCGACCACCACAAGCGAGCCCGCGGCCACACCAGCGCGACGCCGCTCACGCTGCAGGTTCGCGATGATGGCACCCGCTTCAGACATCGCTGTCACCCATTCCTTGCAACACCCGCCGCACCTCCGCCTCGTCCGTGACTCCGGCCTCGGTCAGCCGCCGCCCCTCGTCCAGCAGTGTCCGCACGCCTCGCGCCCGAGCATGTTCCACAATCCGCGGCAACGTCGCACCGTGCGAGATCATCTCCCGCAGCGCGTCGTCCACCAGCAGCAGCTCGAAGACCCCCACCCGTCCCGCGTAACCGGTGGCATGACATTCAGCGCAGCCCGAGCCGCCGCACACCGCGTGCGTCCGCCGGACAAGCCGCTGCGCCATCACCGCCGACAGAGCCGCCGCCACCAGGTACGGCTCCGCACCCAGATCCACCAGCCGCGTCACCGCGCTCGCCGCGTCGTTGGTGTGCAGCGTCGAAAGCACCAGATGCCCGGTCAGGCTCGCCTGCATCGCGATCCGCGCCGTCTCCGTGTCGCGGATCTCACCAACCATGACCACGTCGGGGTCCTGCCGCAGGATGTGCCGCAGCCCGTTCGCAAACGTGACGCCCTTTTTCACGTTGATCTGCGACTGGCTGATGGCGATCCCGGTGGTCGAGAGCTCATACTCGATAGGGTCCTCGATCGTCATCACGTTCAGCTCACCGGCCCGCGAACCGCGTTGCTGTCCCGATCGTCGCCCTTGGGGCGCGGCCTCATCTCCCCGCGCGATGCGCCGCAGCAGCGAGTAAAGCGTGGTCGTCTTGCCCGAACCGGTCGGGCCCGTGACCAGCAGGATCCCGTGCGAGCGCCCGGCTCGGTCGAGCAGAGCCGCCTGCACTTCCTCGGGCATGCCGAGGCTCGCGAAGTCGGCCAGGTGCGTCCCCCGCGCGTTGTCGAGCAGACGGATGACGGCCCGTTCTCCGTAACTTGTGGGCAGCGTGCTGATCCGCAGGTCGATCGAGCGCCGCGCGTCCGAATGACCCGCACTTCCCATCGTCACCGTGGCCCGCCCGTCCTGCGGCGCGTGCCGCTCGGCGACATCCATCTGGCCCATCACTTTCACCCGGCTGATCAGCGAGTGCGCCAGGCGGTGCGGAAGCTCCCGCGCCACGTACAGCACGCCGTCCACACGGTACCGCACCAGGGTCCGATCCGCCAACGGCTGCACGTGGATGTCGCTGGCGTTCCGTGAGAGCGACTCAAACAAGATCGCATCCACCAGCCGGATCACAGGTCCCTTGCCGTCGAGCGTGAGCAGATCGCGGTCGCTCGCTGCGGCCGTCTGGCGCAGCGCGTCCTCGACACCCCCGTCGTCGTCGAGCTCGAGTGCGTATGTGGGCGCGCTGTTCTCGGGGCGACGCGTCGCCGCGTCGCGCTCCCGCTCGATCCGATCGAACGCCGCGTCAATGAGCCTGGCAACCTGTTCCTCCGGCAGCTCGCACGTCCTGGGCTCAACGCCCAGACGCACGCCCGCATTCAGGATCGCCCACGGCGACGTCCGCGCCGCAACGGCGAACCGCTCAACCGGCACGCCGTCCACCGCTTCTCCCGTCCGACCCAAGCTGCAGATCAGCCGCGAGCGTGCAAAGTCGCGCGGGACCCGCGTCAAGAACTCGTTGCTGGGCGCATCGCCGCCCGCCGAGGAACCCATCTCCGCGGC
>DASVYC010000039.1:0-31481 GCA_036392375.1 Phycisphaerales bacterium | reverse complement strand
GCTGAGCGTCACGCCCCGACGGCACGGGGTCGCCGCCGTCATCGCCGGCGGCGGCGATCTCGGGCACGAGCGCCTGGCGCTCGGGAGCGCCGAGCATGTCGATGGTGGCCTGGATGTCGGAGCCGTCGCCGTAGCGTGGGGTGAGGAGGTAGATCAGGTACAGGTAGAGCTGCACCGTGGGCTGCTTGATGGATGGGATCGAGGCGCGGACGAAGCGGGGTGCGCTGGCGGGGGCGGCGGACTTGGTGAGCCGGTCGGCGGTGCGGGCGACGAGCAGCGTCGAGCCGTCGGGGTAGAGCGTGTTGGCCTGGGTGGCGGCGGCGACGAGGGCGTTGAGATCGTGGGGCCGGTGGGTCGCGAGCAGGTTGAGGCGGGCCTCATAGGTCTGGCGCGAGAGCTCGAGTGGGAGCGTGGAGGCGTGGTCAAGCAGCGTGAGCACATCGGCCGCGGCGGCGCCCTTCTCGTCGGCGATCGCGGCGGCGGTCTGCTGGTTGAGCAGGGCGAGCAACCGGTCGCGCTGCTGGGTGTTGAAGAGAGCGGTTGCCGGGATGCCCTGGCTGATCGCGCGGACCGTGTCGGCGGTGCGCGAGGCGGAGGCGTGGAGCTCGGCGAGCTCGAGCGAGTCGTCGACGGAGCGGGGGGTGCGGTCGAGGCGGGCGAGGGCGAGCTTGTCGGCGGCGGCGGGGTCCTTGAGCGGGCCCCGGAGCAGGCGCTCGCGCTGCTTGGAGACGCCCGCGATGGGGAACTGCTCGAGCAACGCCGCGAGGTCCTTGTCGGCCTGCTCGGGGCGGCCGGCCAGCTCGTCGATCCGGGCGCGGGCGGCGCGGAGGTAGAGGCTCTGGGGGTGACGCTGGAGGCGAGTGTCGAGCCAGGCGGCGGCCCGCTGGGTGACGGGGTTGTCGGACCCTGCGTCGCGTTGCTGAGCGTGTTGGCGCTCCCAACAGATCACGAGTTGCTCGATGAGGGCCGGGTCGGGCGCGGCTTCTTCGCTGAGCGCGATGAGCGACGACTCGGCCTGGGACCAGAGCTCGCGCTGGGCGAGCTCGCCGGTGGCGAGCCAGCGGATCACCCGCGAGGTGGGGATGGCGTCGCGCAGGGCGCGGGAGGCGGCGGCAAGCTTGGCGTCGTCGCGGAGCGGGCCGCCGGGGAGGTAGAGGGCGAGCAGGCTCTGGTGGGCGCGCTCGTCGTAGCGGTCGGCGGCGAGAGTGAAGGTGAGCAGCTCGGCCGCGTCGGCGGCGCGGTCGTTGCGGGCGAGCAGCTCGGCGACGCCGATGCGTTCGTCGGAGTCCTCGGGGATCGTGCCGCTGGTGAAGGCTTGGGCGAGCTTCTTGACGGTGTCGGTGTCACCCGCGTCGAGGAGCGAGGAAGCGCGGAGCGAGAGCGGGAGGGCGTCGTCGGCGCGAAGGGCTTCGAGTACGGCGGAGGCGGCGCTGAAGTTGCCCGTGTCGATGGCGGCGCGGAGCTTGACGCCAAGCGCGACGGCGCGGGCCTCGGGATCGGTAAGAGCGGCGGGGTCGAGCGATTCGGAGGCCTTCCACGCGAGATCGGGGCGGCCGAGTCGCAGTTCGAGCCAGGAGTGGAGGAGCTGATGGCCCGGGGTGGCGGCGCGGGAGCGGATGGTGTCGCGGGCGGAGGAGAGGCCGCGGCCTTCGGCGACGAGCGCGTCGGCGAGGCGGACGGCTGCTTGAGGCGCGGCGTCGGCGATCGCGAGGGCCTGGGCTGCGAGCGCCGAGGGGTTGGTGCTGAGGCGTGCGAAGAGGTCGGCGGCGACCTGGGTGTCGCGGGGGTGCGAGGCGAGGTGGGCGCGGAGGAGGGCGATGCCCCCCTTGGTGTCGGCGGCGGCGCGGGCGCGGAGCAGTCGGGATTCGAGCGTGGGCGTGAGATCGGCCTTGGCGTCGGCGAGGTCCTGTGGCAGGACGGCGAGGGCGCGCGCGAGCGAGGGGCCAAGGTCGGTGTGGGCGGCGAGATAGTTGACGAGCAGGAGCTGGCGGTCCTCGATCCATCCGCCGCTGTCCAGGATGCGGGTGATCAGGGCCTCGGCGCCGCGGGACTCTTCGCCGATGAGGGCGGCGGCGTACGCGAGGCGCGGAAGAGCCGAGCCGGGATCGAGCGAGGGCTGCCGGGCGGCGAGCTCGTAGCGCTCGAGCGCCGGGCGAGGTTGATTAAGGCGGAGGGCGAGATCGCCCGCGAGTTCGAGGAGCTCGCCGCGGCGGCGGTAGACCTCGCCGAGGTCCTGGCGGAGATTGGTCTGAGCGGAAAAGGAGTCGGGCAGGTCGGTGGCGGCGGCGAGTGCTTCGGCGGCCGCGGCGAGATGGCCCAACGAGAGGAGCGACTGGCCGAGCTCGCTGTTGATGACGAAGGGCATGCCGGGATCGGCGGCGGCGTCGGGGGCGAGGCGGGCCTTGGCGAAGAGTCCGGCGGCGCGCTTGGAGTCGCCTCGCTGCTGAGCGTCGCGGCCGACGGCGAGCCAGACGCGGGCTTCGTCGAGGCCGCGGCGGGCGGCTTGTGTGAAGGAAGAATTGGAGAGGGCGCGGCGGCCGAGGCGGAGTTGGGCGTCGGCGAGCTCTCGCCAGACGGCGGCGGCGGTGGGGTCTTTGCCGGCGGCTTCGGTGAGCAGTGTTTGGGCTTGCTGAGCGTCTCCGCTGGCGAGGGCGGTGCGGCCCTTGATGTAGAGGCGGAGGGCCTCGCCGCGGGCTTCTTCGCCGGGCTCGGGATCGGTGGGGGCGGGGAATGTGACGGCGGCGGCGAGCTCGGGGAGCAGATCGGGGAGTGGGCGCGCAGCGGCGGCGTCGTTCGGCGCGACGGGTGTGAGGCGCGTGGGATCCACGCCAGGGGGCATGGGGAGCTGACGCGGCGCGGTGGTGGGTTGCGACGGGGTCGCACGCAGGACCCACAGGGCGCGGGGCACGGTGGAGTCGGCGGGGCGATCGACCAACACGGGCGCGGGAGCGTCGGCGGCGGAGCGCGGCGCGGTGCGGTTGTCGGTGGCGCACGCGCCGAGGGTGCCGGCGAGGGCGATGAGCAGCGTGGCGGAGAGCGAGCCCCTGGTTTGGAATGGGGACGGGCTGGCGGTCCGGTTCATTGTGCTGGTTCCGTCGGGCGTGCGGGAGTGGACACTCTGGTAGCGCTGCGGCGGTGTCCCGAGTTCAGGATTTGGACGACGCGCCCTTGGTCTTCTTCGCGGGCTTCTTCTTCTTGGGGGGGCGTTTGGCCTTGGCGTCGGCGGGCTCTTCGAGTCGCACCGGGGGCGGGATCTCGGGGGGCGAGAAGTCGGGTGCGTCGGCGCGGCGGTCGCGCTTGGGCATGGCACCCTCGTCGTCGGACCAGGCTTGCAGGATTGTTTGCGCGTGAGCGGCCTCGCCGGCGCGGACGTGGCGTTCGAGCCAGGAGGCGGCGGACTCGGCGTCGGTGACGTCGTCGCTGAGGACGGCTTCCTCGGCGAGGAGGTCGGCGATGCGTTGATCGACGGGGATGGCGTGGCCGCCGAGGCCCAGGAGGAAGACGCGGGAGGCGACGTAGGCGGGCGTGCCGTCGAGGGATTCGAGGTAGCCGCGGGCCTCGCGCTTGGAGAGTTCGGCGAGGCGGCCGAGGGTGAGAGCGTGCTCGCGCTTGAAGATGTCGTGGAGGCTGGAGCGGAGGCGGAGGGCGCGTTCGTAGCCGCGGGGGTAGCGTTCGCCGAAGGAGGCGGCGATTTCGTCGGCGAAGGCGACGCGGAGTTCGTTGAAGTCGACGAAGTTATCGCGGAGGCGCTTCATCGCGGCGCGGGCCTGGCCGGAGGTGGCGTCCCAGAGGAGGAAGGAGTAGACGAAGAGGTGGAGGAGCGGGTCGACGCCTTCTTCGACGCCGGCGCCGAGGGGTTCGGGCGCGGCGTCGGGATAGCGGGCGGAGAGTTTCTTCAGCAGCGCGTTGAGGGCCTTGCTGGGATCGGTCGAGCTCATGCCGTGGGTTCCTGATCGCGCGGCGAAGGAAGGTCGGGGTCGGGGATGGAGTCGGGGGTGATGCCGCGGGCTTCCTGGTCTTCGCGGACCTTGCGGAGGGCGGCCATGACCTCGGCCTGTTTCTTGGAGCGGTTGTCGGCGTCGAAGTGGAAGCGGGGGAGCTTGCGGGTGCGGACGTTCTTGCCGGCCTGGTTGCGGATGTGGCTGGCGGCGGCGCGAATGCCGTGGAGCGAGAGCTCCTGCTTTTCGGCGGGGAGGACGGAGATCATGATGGTGGCGTCGGCCATGTCCTCGGAGACGCGGACCTCGGTAACGGTGACGAGCCCGCTGACGCGTGGGTCGTTGACGCCGCGGTCGATGACGCGCTGGATCTCCTCGCGGAGGACGGAGGCGAGCTGTTCGGTGCGGCGGCTCATGCGGACCTCCGGCTGTCGCGGCTGAAGTCGCCCTGGTGTGAGGCGTCGGCGCCCAGGGAGCGTTCGATCTCGCGTTGGGCTTCTTCGATCTGTGAGAGGAGGTCGGCGTCGAGGGCGCGGTCGAGCATGAGGGCGTCGGTGTCGTGGTCGGAGCCGTCGCCGGACTTGGGATCGGGGACGGTGTCGGAGTCGGAGGCTTCGGGGGTGTCGAGGGCGTGGAGGACGTGGCGGCGGATGGATGTGACCTCTGCGTCGCGGGTCTCGCGGAGCTTGAGGCTGATGGCGTCGAGGACCTCGGCGGCGCGCTTGCCGTCGCGGGTGACGACGGCGACGCCCATGACGGCGCAGTTGAGGATGTCGGGGTCACCGACCTCGGCGATGGAGCAGAGGTGCTCGCGGTGGAGGCGGTCCTTGAGCGATTGCACGACCCGGCGCTTGTCCTTGAGCGAGGTGGCGCCGTGGACCAGGACCTCGAAATGGAGAATGCCGAGGATCATGGGGGGGAAGGGGGGCAGGGGAGGAGGCGTGCAGCGGAGCAGGGGATCGGAATCAACGCGGGCTGGACTTGCAGGGTGCTTCGCCCTGCTCCCCTGCACCGCTCCTCCCCTTCTCCCTGTTCCTTACAGCGTCCTCTTGACCTCCACGTTCTTGTAGCACTCGAGGATGTCGCCTTCCTTGATGTCGTCGTAGCCGGCGATCTTCATGCCGCACTCCATGCCGGCGCGAACGTCCTTGGCGTCGTCCTTGAAGCGCTTGAGCTGCTCGAGCTTGCGGTCGTTCTCGACCACGACACCGTTGCGGGTGACGCGGATGAGTGCGTCGCGCTGGACGGTGCCGTCGGTGATGTAGCAGCCGGCGATGGCGCCGACCTTGGTGACCTTGAAGACCTGACGGACCTCGGCGTGGCCCAGGATCTCCTGGCGGAGTTCCGGAGCGAGCATGCCTTCGGCTGCCTTCTTTAGGTCGTCGACGATGTCGTAGATGACCTGGTAGGGACGGATCTCGACGCCCTTCTGCTCGGCGAGGCTGCGGGCCTTGCCGGAGGGGATGACGTTGAAGCCGATGATGATGGCGCGGGAGGCGCTGGCGAGCAGGACGTTGCTCTCGGTGATGCCGCCGATGGCGGCCTCGAGGACACGGACCTTGACCTCGGCGGTGCCGACTTTTTCGCACTGGTTCTTGAGGACGTCGAGGGTTCCCTGCTCGGCGGCTTTGATGATGACGCGGATTTCCTTGACGTCGGCGTCGGCCATCTGTGCGAACATCGAGTCGAGGGTGACCTTGGGCTGGGCCAGTTCGGTCTCGCGCTCGCGGTGGCGGCGCTGCTCGGCGGCTTCCATGGCCTTCTTGAGGGAGTCGACGATGTAGAACTTGTCGCCGGCGTTGGGGACTTCGTCGATGCCGGAGATCTGGACGGGCATCGGGGGTGTGGCCTCGCGGACGCGGTTGCCGCGGTCGTCGGTGATGTCGCGGACGCGGCCGAAGCCACGACCGGCGACGATGTAGTCGCCGACCTTGAGCTTGCCCTGCTGGACGAGGATGTTGGCGACGGCGCCGCGGCCCTCTTCGGTGCGGGCCTCGATGACGGTGCCGCGGGCGGGGCCGCCGAAGTCGGCCTTGAGCTCGAGGAGCTGGGCCTGGTAGTCGAGGGTCTCGAGGAGTTCCTTGATGCCGACACCGGTGGTGGCGGAGGTCTTGACGACTTCGACGTTGCCGCCCCAGTCGACGGGGTTGAGGTCATTCTCGGCGAGACGGCCGAGGACCTTCTGGACCTGCGCCTCGGTGGCGTCGGGGCGGTCGATCTTGTTGAGTGCGACGACGATGGGGACCTTGGCGGCCTTGGCGTGGTTGATGGACTCGATGGTCTGGGGCATGACGCCTTCGGGGGCGGAGACGACCAGGACGACGACGTCGGTCATGGTGGCGCCGCGGGCGCGCATGGAGGTGAAGGCTTCGTGGCCCGGGGTGTCGAGGAAGACGATTTCCTTCTTTTCGCCTGCGACCTCGAGGGGGACGCGGAAGGCGCTGGTGCGCTGGGTGATGCCGCCGGCCTCGCCCGCGGCGACGTTGGCGTTGCGGATCTTGTCGAGGAGGCTGGTCTTGCCGTGGTCGACGTGGCCGAGGATGGTGACGACGGGGCCGCGGTTGCGGAGGTCGACGGCCTGACGGTCTTCGAACTCGTCGCTGACGGCCTCTTCGGCGGTGCGGGCCTCGGTGACTTCGAGGTCGATGTCGAAGTCGATCATGATCTCCTGGGCCTTGACGGGGTCGATGCCGGAGTTGATGGTGGCCATGACGCCCTGGAGGAAGAGCTTCTTGACGATCTCGGCGCCCTTGACACCGGTGACCTCGGAGAGGTCCTTGATCGTGAAGGGGGCGGCGATCTTGACCTTGCCGTCCTGCTGGATGTCCTCGTCGTTGGCGTGCTCGGTGCGCTTGAGGTCCTGGCGGCGCTTCTTGAGGAAGCCTCCGGAGCGGGCGAGACGGGCCTCGCGTTCGATGATGTCCTGTTCGCTGAAGGCGGCGCCGCCGACCCATTCCTGGCCGGAGGAGGCGCGGCGGCGATCGGGGACGCCGGTGCCGCTGGAGCGCTTGGTGCCGGGGGCGCTCTTGCGGCGGGCGTTGCGTGAGCTGTCGTCGTCGCGGTCGGAGCCGGGGCCGCGGGGAGCGCCGGGTCCGGGGCCACCCGGGCCGGTGCGGCGCGGGCGCGGGGCCTCGATGACGTCGGGGGCTTCGACGCGGACGACCTTGGGTCCGGCGAGCTTGACTGGGGTCTTGATCTCGAGCTTGGGGCCTGCGGGGCCGACGTTGGTCGGGCGGGTCGGGACGTTCACCGGGGCCGGGGTGACGCGGGTGGGCGAGAGGTGACGCGGCGGGGTCGGGGCCTGGGGCGGGGCGGCGGGCTTGGTGTGGCCGGCGTCGCCTTCGTCGGTTCTGGGCGGTTCCTTGGCCTTGGGGGGTTCGACCTTCGCGGGTTCGAGCTTGGCGGGCTCGACGCGGGTGGGTTCGATCTTGACGGGCTCGATGCGCGCGGGGGCCTTGGCGGCGGGCGCGATGGGCGTCGCGGGAGCGATGGCGGCGGGTCGGACGGGTTCGGGGGTCGCGCGAACGGGCTCGGCCGCGGGGGTGATGGACGGGTTGATGGAGGGCGTGACGCGTGGCTCGGGCTGGGGCGCGGGGGAAGGGGCCGCGGCGGGAGCCGGCGCGGGAGCGGCGACGGCGGTTCCGCCGCCGGAGTCTTGGGACTCCTCGTCCTTGGCCTTGGAGCGCTTGCGGGGCGAGGCCTTCTTGACGGTGGAGATGTCGATCTTCTCCGCGGTCTCGACGGCGGTGCTCGAGGAGGCGGCGTGATCGCTGAACCACTCCTTGATCGTCGCCTCGAGGCCGGCGGAGATCGGGGACATGTGGTTCTTCACCGTCGCTTCGGGGATGCCCTCGGCGTGGCACTTGGCGACGATGACCTTGGAGTCGATACCGATCTCCTTGGCGATCTCATGTAGACGCTTGACCTTGGCCAATCTTCGCTCCGCGAATGAAACTCGAAACCCGAACAGATGTGACGCACGAAACGCTACAGCTCAGAGTTCAGGGCTCAGAGCTCAAGATCTCAAATCTCAAATCTCAAATCTCAAATCTCAAACTCGAACTTGAACCTGAAGCTTGAACTCCGAACTCGACACTTGGAACCGCAACGTTGAGATCTGAAGGGTGGGTGGGTGGGTGGGTGGCTTCAGATCGGAAACTCGAAGAGGGTTAGGAGCCGAGGATGTCCGCCGCGCGGGCGTCGCCGCTGGTAGTGCTTGGGCCGGCGCCGAGGATGGCGTCGGCGGCGGACTCGCCGGAGGCGGCGGTGCCGCCCTCGGCGAGGAGCTTGGCGGCGGCGGCCGCGTCCTCGCGGGCCTTGCGTTCCTTCTCTTCCTTGTCCTTCTGCTGCTGCTCGGCGACCACCTTGGCCTTGGCCGAGCAGGTCTCGACCACCAGGTTTGCTTTGGCCTCGTCGATCTCGAGCTCGGTCATGAGCACTTCGGTGCCGACCTCCTCGATGTCGAAGACGCTGACCATGCCGAGGGCGGCGAGCTTGTCGGCCATCTTCTCGTCGATGCCCTCGACCGACTGGACGGTCTGGTACATGGTCTCGACACCCTTGGTGAATTCCTCGGGGGTGAGGATGTCGATGTCCCAGCCGGTGAGGCGGGCGGCGAGGCGGACGTTCTGGCCGCGCTTGCCGATGGCGAGGGAGAGCTGATCGTCGCGGACCACAACGGTGGCCCGTCCGAGCTCGAAGCAGAGGCTGATCTCCGCCACCTCGGCGGGCTTGAGCGAGTTCTGGATGAGCACCTGGCTGGACTCGTTCCAGCGGACGATGTCGATCTTCTCGCCGTTGAGCTCGTCGACGATGTTCTTGATGCGCGAGCCCTTGACACCCACGCAGGCGCCGACGGCGTCGACCTTGTTGTCGATGCTGCTGACGGCGAGCTTGGTGCGGTAGCCGGCCTCGCGGGCCATCGCCTTGATCTCGATGATGCGCTCGGCGACCTCGGGGACCTCGACCTCGAAGAGGCGCTTGATGAAGTCCGGGTGGCTTCGGCTCAGAACGATCTTGATCTGGTTGCCCACGTCGCGCACGTCGAGGATGAGGCAGCGGACGCGGTCGCCCGCGTTGAATTGCTCGCCGGGGATCTGTTCAGAGCGGGGCATGAAGGCCTCGGCGCGATCGACGGTGACGACAAGGCTGCCGCCCTCGTAGCGCTGGGCGGTGCCGACGGCGATCTCGCCGACGCGCTTGGTGAACTCTTCGAAGATGCTGCTGCGCTCGTCGTCGCGGAACTTCTGGATCATGACCTGCTTGAAGGTCTGGGCGGCGATGCGGCCGAACGCGGCGGGGGGCATGTCGAGCGGGGCGCCGTGCCGGGTCATGCTGATGGTGCCGGTGACCGGATCGAGGGTGCAGGCGAACTCCTCGGCGTCGAGGGTGTTGAAGTGTTTCTTGGCCGCCGAGACCATGGCGAGCTCCAGGTCGCGGACGAGGATCGAGCGATCGATGTTGCGGTCGCGAGCGATCGAGTCGAGGATGCGGAGCATTTCGGCGGTGTTCATCTGAGCCATGATCGGGAACCTTTCAGGATGTCTGGATGTGGGAACCGAGAAAGCGGGAAGGGGTGAGGGCTGAGGATTGAGGTTCAGGCAGAAGGCAAGTGCAAAAACAACGCGGGCCGAGGCGAAGGCGAGAACCTTGGCCGCGGCCCGGGAACGCGAGCGGTCGATGGACCGACGGCGTCAACTCATGCGGAGGACTCCCTCGCACGAGCCGACGGGCGGCACGGCCGTCCAAGCCTGAGGCAGCGGGGTGACCGCGGCCGCGGGGATGGAACGGTTACCGAGCATGGTTGCCAGCCGTCAGCATGACGTTGCGTTCCCGGACTCAAACCAAGCGCCGAGCCGTACCCGACGGTCGGGTGCGGTGCGTCGCGGGAGATGCTAGGGAAGGACCGGCCAAACATCAAACTGAGCGTTGGCGACGAAAATCGAGACAAAAACGCCTCACGCATCACGGGCAGACGAGTTGGTCATAGGCGAGCACGAATGCCGTGAAGTCACCATCGTCCACCAGCCCATCGCCGTTGAGATCGGCAGGGCAGCCCGAGGGCATGAGGGGATCGTCGCAGTCCAAAAGGTCATAAGCCGAAACGAAAATCTGGAAATCGGTGTCGTCTACAAGACCGTCACTGTTTAGGTCACTGGGGCAAGGCAGCCCGGTGGTGGAGAAGAATGTGTCAGCACCTATTGCGCCGCGCCAGTTTTCAGCGGTGCTGTACCAGCGGTAGCGGTAACCGCTGCGAGTGGCACCGGCGGGAACCACAACCGAAGACCCCGCAAGGTCGCGTTGGTTGAACACAAGTCGGTTCCTGTCGCCGGTGCGGTCATCAAACCTGTTCGCTCCGACCGGTCCCAGTTCGATCACCGCGGCGTTGGAGGTGGTGGAGTTTTGACCCGGCGTCCAAATGAGCGTCGTCGCTCCGGGTGCGATGGTGGAGTTGTTGGTGGGGCTGGTGGGGACTGGCGGCAGTGGAGGCGGAATCACTCCGCCTTGCTGGCGGATGTTCCAGCCCATGAGGTCGAACGCCTGAATGTCCGCGAAGCGCAGAAAGGAACCGGTCAACAGCGAATACATCGTGCTGTTCGAGAGCGAAGGAACCATGATGCCGAGATAGTCACCGGAGCCAAAAGTCGCGGTGATCCAGTGGGACGCTTGATCTCCTATCCCGTTGATACTTCCGGTGGAAAGGCTGAAAAAACGTTGCGTCTGATTCAGTGCCACGGCGGCATTCGCAGGCGATCCGTAAGCGAACTCTCGACGACCACTTTGCATTTGAGATGAACTAACCTGTCCAAGAAACTCAGGAAATCGATAAACATCCCAAGAAGACATGCCGTTAAAGAGAAAACTGTCATTTGCCTCGACTAACGATATGAAACCGAAGTGGTGGCCGAGTTCGTGTACAAGCGCCGCTTCTAGATCAAAATACCCATCTCGAATCGGCTTGCTTCTGGTATCGGTTTCCCATTTTGTTCCAGCATTTTCAATTTGAATAAGCAAAGGGTCAACAGAGAATCCATATCGAGCATGAAAAAGTGGCATTGAAAGAAATACGTTTGAAGTGACGGTGTTTCCACCCCGCCAGTGGTAGGGAACTGAAATTCCACTTAGATTGTAAACAACGTCCACTTCATCAACGTCGAAATCGCCTGTGTTCATCATGTCGTGAAGGACGCTTCGCCAGTCTGGCCACCAGTCCTGAACAGAGAAAACATGCGCCACTGCTAATTGCAGCCCGGGCAAGTCGGTCCACCGAAACTGAAAAGTCAAACTTAAAGATTCATTCCGAAGAAGATTCTCATATTGCCTAACTGCACGTTGAATGCAAGCGAGAGCGTCTGGCTCCGAAATCCCAGCAGGTGCGCCCGTGTGTAAATAATCAATTGTAATCCCGCTCGTGCGACGTTGTTGCGTCTTTCCGGCGACCCGTTCGTGTCTAGTGGTGCGGTTGAGTACTCTGGCGTTCTCAGAGCCGGGTACCTTTTGTAGAACGCCAAGAATTGGTGTGCCACATGGGAATGATAGTATGGTGCGTTTGATTCTCCATTGTCCCATTTCATCAAGATAGACAAAGCGAGGAACTTCGATCGGTTTTCTTGCTTGAGCCTCACTTTCGATCCGGTACCAAACGCCCGGAAGTTCAGAACCGTCCTCCGCCACTGTGAATACTTGAACAAATTCGGGTATCTCGGAAGAAAGCGGATTCTTTTGCTGTTCCGAGTATGAGAACCACGTTTTGCCATGCTCATTAACTAGTAACTTAGGTGCCTGACCATGACTGGAAAGCGAGAAAGCAACACTGCCAACAAGATAAATCACACACATGATTCGCATAGGTAAGTCCTAGAGAGGTCTCATTAGGCCGGGGATTTCTGGGGGGGGCGCTGGGTGTTGATGGGAGGCTTCAGTCGGAACGCGTGCTTCCACCGGTTCGGAGGCAACGCGACGGACAGTCTCGTATAAGACAGAAACTTCACCCGACACAATTTCCCACCGGCTATCTCGCCAAACTGCTCGAAGCGGAATCAAGAGCTTTCCGACACCAGAGTTTTCCGAGGATTGCTTGATAATCCACTGTTGAGATCCTGCTGTACCCGCCGGAATGAACAGGCCGTCCACGCTCTTGCCGCTGGAACGCGTGCGAATGGGAAGAAAATGCGGGCACGTTCCAAGCGATGGATCAAAGTCGAGTGTGTAGACGCCTGTATCGGCATCAGCGATCACCGCCACCGGGAAAGGCGCTGCGGCAGGAGCAGGTGCCGTCGAGCAACCGGGCACGAGCATGCAAAGCATCAGCGTGAAAACAGCAAGATGCGGAAGTCCCCGTGCCATGCTCTCAGAGTACCATCTCGCTATGACTGTCAAGAAAATTCTGATCAGAATTCGCGTCTGCGTCTGTAAAATCATGAAAATAAACGATCTGCGCGATCCAAAACAGCGTCGGCACATTCCTATTCGGCCAATCTCAACGGCTCGATCCGATCCAGCACGTCCTGGACCTGGATACGGGCCATGAGGCGGCGGCCCAGGTGGTCGTTCTTGTGGTCCAGGAGCTCGCCGGGGTCGACTTTCTGGATCACGTCGGCGGCGCGGCGGTAGGGGCCGACGCGGGCGATGGAGGTGGGGCCGTAGAGGGCGATGAGGGGTTTGTCGTATCCGACGGCCATGTGGAGCACGGCGGAGTCGTTGGCGATGACGAGCGCGGAGCGTTCGACGAGGGCGAGCAGGTCGTCGATGCCGGTCATGCCGATGCGGTCGATGACGCGGGGGTTGGCGGCGGCGAGATCGAGGAGCGGGCCGCATTGGTCGCGTTCGTTTGGGGCGCCGACGATGACGACGTGGTCGTAGCCGCGGGTGAGGAGTTCGCCGGCGACCTTGGCGAAGCGTTCGAGGGGCCAGCGCTTGCCGGCCCAACGGCTGGTGGGCGCGAGGATGGCGTAGCGGCTGGAAGCGAGCGTGGGGTCGGCGGCGGCGCGTTGGCGGGCCTCGGGAGACGCGTAGAGGCGCATGTCGTGGACGAGAGCGACGCCGCTCTTGCCGACGACTTCGAGCATGCGATCGACGCTGTGGACATTGGGCGAGACGCGGTGACGTTCGGTGAGGAAGAGCCAGCCTGCTTCGCGGGCGTTGGCGAGGCCGATGCGGCGCGGGGCTTTGGTGGACCAGGCGAAGAAGCCGCTGCGGAAGAGGCCTTGGAGGTCGTAGACGACGTCGTAGTGGGCGTCGTGGAGCGATCTCAGAAAGGAGCGGAGCGGGGCGAGGTTGAGTTTTTTCAGCGCGAGCCCGAGGGACTTGCGTGGGAACTCGATGACGTTTGAGAGTGCGGGGTGGTGGCGGATGGCGGGCGCGAAGGAGTCCTGCACGAGCCAGTCGATCTGGGCTTGCGGGTGCGCGGCGCGGAGGCTGACGAGCGCGGGGACGGTGCGGCAGACGTCGCCGAGGGCGCTGGGGCGGATGATGAGGATGCGGGGAGAAGAAGGCATCAAGGCATCGAGGCATCGAGGCATCAAGTGGGGAACGTCGCGCAGGTGCGGTCGGTTTCCCAGACGGTGATGCGTTCGAGCGTGGGTTTGCTTGGGTGTTGGGCGAGGGCGGGGGCGAGGCGGGTGAAGAAGACCTGGGCGATGTTCTCGACGGAGGGGAGGAGGCCGCCTTTGGCGACGTTGAACTCGTCGGTGTCTTCGTTGAGGTGCTTGTGGTCGAATGGCTGGATGATCACGCGGTCGGTGATGGCTTCGAGGTCGGCGAGGGAGAGAGAGTCGGGTTTGCAGCGGACGGCGGGCTCGACGACGTAGTTGTGGCCGTGGCCTCGGGGGTTGTTGCACTTGCCGTAGAGGCGGCGGTTGTCGTCGTCGCTGAGCGAGGGCGCGTGGAGGCGATGGGCGGCGGAGAAGTCGAAGCGCTGGCGGAGCAGGACGGTGGATGGGTCCATGGCGGCCATTTCGATGGAATGGTACGGGGTGATGAAAAGTCGGACGGCGAGCAGCGGGGCGGGGAGGGCGCGGAGCGCTTCGGTGGTCTGCGCGAGGACGGCGGCGGGGGAGGTGTTCGCCGCGATGGCGCGGCTGAAGAGCGGGACGACGCGATCGCGGACGGCGCGGTCGATGGCCTTGATGTCGATGAGGTAGCCGGTGATGGGGTCGACATGGCCGCGGCAGGAGACCTGGAGTTCGTAGTGACGGTCGAGGCCTATGACGTGGGGGTTGCCGGCGAAGCCGTTGATGCCGCTGGCATCCGGGACGGTGCCGACAGCGAAGCGAACTGTGCGGGTCAAGGTGTGCATGGTGAAGCGTGAGCGTTCATACGATATCGAGTCGCGTGGAGCGGCAGATTCGGCTGGATGATCCGGCGGGTCGCGGAGAGGGCGACGCGGCGCACGGGACTTGCAACAAGGGAGCACGACGATGAACTTGCTGATCGCGGTGATGATGAGCGCGGCGGTGATGGCGGAGCCGGCGAAGCCGGAGGCCCCGAAGCAGGATGCTCCCAAGCAGGAGGCGCCGAAGTCGAACGCGCCTCAGCAGGATCAGCCCGCGGTCCAGCCTGCCGGTCAGCCGGCGGGGAAGCCGGAGAAGGCGCCGGAGAAGACAGAGGAGGCGCCGGCGAGTCCGTATGTGCTCGGCTACACGGTGAAGGACATCGACGGCAAGGACGTTGACCTGAGCCAGTACAAGGGCAAGGTCGTGCTGATCGTGAACGTAGCGAGCAAGTGCGGGTACACGCCGCAGTACGCGGGGCTGGAGAAGCTGTACAAGGAGAAGATGGGGAAAGGGCTGGTGATCCTCGGGTTCCCGGCGAACAACTTCGGCGATCAGGAGCCCGGGAGCGAGGCGGAGATCAAGAGCTTCTGCAGCAGCAAGTACAACGTGACGTTCCCGATGTTCTCGAAGATCTCGGTGCGGGGCGAGGATGCGCATCCTCTCTATAAGCAGATCGCCTCCCAGGCCAAGCCGATCGGGGGCGACCCGCAGTGGAACTTCACCAAGTATCTGGTGGACAGGAGCGGCAACGTGGTGGGGCGGTTTGATCCGAAGGTGAAGCCGGACGATGCGACGATGAACCGGCGGATTGATGAGCTGCTCGGGTCTTGATCGGGAGCGGCGCTGCTGCGGAGCGGTGGAACGCGGCGGACGCGACTTCTCCCGGGAACATGCCTAACATCTTGACCCTGCCCACGCCGAAGGCGCGGGCTGGCCGCCTTTTCTGACGAGTACAGACCAATGGGTAAACAGAAGAACCACAAGGGCCTGCTGAAGCGCATCCGGATCACCAAGTCTGGTCTGGTGCGTCACCGCTCGGCCAATCACAAGCACCTGCGCTCGGGCAAGGGAGGCAAGCGCCTTCGTCAGCTCCGCAAGGACCCGATGATGTCGAGCCCCGAGGCGAAGCGCATCGAGAAGCTGCTGTTCCGCCGCCTGCGCGGCCGGACGCAGCCGCTCGCGGCGTTGCGTAAGAGCCCGTCACCCGCGCAGCGCAAGGCGCTGAAGGCGGAGAAGGCCGCGGCGAAGGCCGGCGGCGCTGCGGCTCCTGCCAAGACGGGTGCCAAGAAGGTCGCCAAGAAGTCGGCCGCCACGAAGTGAGTTTTTTCGCCGCGGCTTGACCGCGGCTTCGCACCGCCCGCCGGGAACCAAGCCGAGGCCTGTTGAGGTTCCTCGCTCCGTTCGGGCCAGTTGGAGATGGATCCATGCCACGCGTTCGTAAAGGCGCCGCCCGCGCCCAGGCTCGTAAGCGGATGCTCAAGTCCGCCCGGGGCTACTTCGGCACCAACAGCAAGCACTGGTATCGCGCCCGCAATGCGGTGATCCGCGCCGGCGTGTACGCCCTGCGTGACCGTCGCTACCGCAAGCGCGACATGCGCGGGCTGTGGATCGTGCGCATCACGGCGGCCTGCCGCATGCGTGGGACGCGCTACAGCCTGTTCATCAACGGGCTGAAGATGGCGGGCATCCTGCTCAACCGCAAGATGCTGAGCGAGATCGCGGTGAACGATCCGAAGGTCTTCGATCGGTTGGTGGACATCGCCAAGAAGTCGGCGAAGTCGATCCCGGCGAAGGTCTGATGGATTGAACGAATCAAGAACGAACGCCCGGTGTGAGCCGGGCGTTTTTCGTTTTGCTTCGTTGTTGTCGGACAATCCCGCGCGGGCTGAAGCCCGCGGCTCTGAGGCGGGACGATCGCACCGCGCAGCCGGGCACGCTCGTCCCCTCATCCGGCCTCGAGGGCTGGGCCACCTTCTCCCCGCACCAGCGGGGAGAAGGAGCGCGGTCGTCTATCCTGTGGGGAGCGAAAGGAGTTCGCATGAACTGGTGGGTTACGAGCGCGATGGAGGGTGGAGTGATCGTGCTGGGGTCGTGGGTGTTCTGGGTGATCTTCTCGATCTGCCTGCACGAACTGGCGCACGGTTACGCGGCGATCTGGCAGGGGGACGACACGCCGCGGGCGACGGGACACATGACTTGGAACCCGCTGGTGCACATGGGGCCGACGAGTTTGCTCTTCTTTGCGATTCTCGGGATCGCTTGGGGGGCGATGCCGGTGAACCCGTACAACTTTCGCAGTCGTTACGGCGACGCGATCGTGGCGGTGGCGGGGCCGTTGACGAACGCGCTCTTGATGATCCTGTGCGTGATCGGATCGGTGGTGTGGGTGCTGACGGCGGGGGGAGTGGGCGAGCCGTACTTCAAGAACGTGTTGATCTTCTTTGAGTTGGGCGCGATGCTGAACGCGGTGCTGATGGTCTTCAACTTGCTTCCGGTGCCGCCGCTGGACGGGAGCAAGATCCTCGCGGACTTTGTGCCTTCGTACGGGCGTCTGTGGGAGGGCGAGAAGGGGGCGATCGTGGGGTTGATGGTTTTCGCGTTGGTGTTCTTCTACTCGGGCTCTTTTGTGTTCAAGGCCGGACAGCGGGTGGTGGACACGGTCGAGAGGGTGATCGTGAATGCGGTCGCGCCGGCGAGCGGCACGCGGCCTTGATGTGGGGGTCGGGACGGAGCGTGCGACGATGAAGCACATCATCATCATCCCCGACGGCGGAGGCGACAAGCCGCTGGATCAGCTTGGCGGACGGACCGCGTTCGCCGCGGCTTCGACGCCGAATCTGGATGCGTTGGCGCGGGTCGGCACCATGGGTGTGGCCGAGACCACGCCGCCGGGGTTTGAGGCGGGGTCGGATGTGTGCTCGATGTCGTTGCTCGGCTACGACCCGGCGGTGTACCACACCGGGCGTGCGCCGCTGGAGGCGGCGTCGCTGGGATTGAAGCCGACGGACACGGATTGGATCTTCCGGTTGAACCTGGTGACGACCGGCGCGTCGGTGCAGGGGCCGTATCACGCGGGTGATGATGCACTCATGATCGATCACTCGGCGGGGGCGATCTCGGACGCGGAGGCACGGGAGCTGCTCGCGGCGCTGTTGGCGCGTTTTGCTGCGGAGCATCCGACGCTCTCAGCGCAGATGGCCGTGACACCGGGCGTGTCGTATCGGAACATTCTGATTGATTCGGGGCCGCGGGCGTATGGGTCGATCGTGACGACTCCGCCGCATGCGGTGCCGGGGGAGTCGTGGCGGAAGCATGTGCCGCGGAGTGAGAATGCGGCGGACGCGAAGAGCTTGGCGGCGCTGGAGGCGATTCGGGCGCTCTCGGTGCGGGTGTTCGCGGAGCATCCGGTGAACGCGGCGCGGGTGCGCGCTGGGAAGCGTCCCGCGACGATGGCGTGGCTGTGGGGGCAGGGGAAGAAGCCGTCGATGCCGTCGTTTCAGTCGCGGTTTGGTTTGCGGGGCGCGATGATCACGGCGGTGGATCTGCTGTCGGGCATCGCGGCGTACATGGGATGGGATCGGCTGCACGTCCCGGGCGTGACGAGCTATCACGACACGGACTACGCGGCCCAGGGGCGGGCGGCGGTTGAGGCGGTGGAGTCGGGCGGTTACGGCATCGTCTGCTGCCATGTCGAGGCGCCGGACGAGGCCTCGCACCAGGCGGATTGGAAGACGAAGGTGGCGGCGATCGAGGCAATCGATGCGAAGGTGGTGGGGCCGGTGCGGGCGGCGATGGAGCGACAGGAGAGGCAAGGCGGCTGCCGCGTGCTGGTGCTGCCGGATCACTACACGCTGGTGAGCACTCGGAAGCACGACGCGACGCCGGTGCCGTTTCTCGCGGCGGGGACTGGGATCGGTCGAAATGGAGCCGGGGCGTTCGACGAGGCGGAGGCGGGGCGAACGGGGGTGGTCGTCGAACACGGGCACGAGCTGATGGGGCTGTTTTTAAAGGGCTTTTCGCGGGAATGAAATCCCGCGTGGGGCGGATCGCAAAGAGATGCCATGAGCGACGAAGCCAAGCCAATGGATGAAAAGCAGGTAATGGACGCGACGGCACCGGAGCCGATCGGGCTTGAGCCGTTGCCGGAAGCGGTCACGCCTCCTCCGCCTGCTTCACCGCCTCCTGCGCAGACGCATGCGGCGTCGTCGCGGCCCGCTGGGCCCGCTACATCGGGGGCGGCGTTCATCAAGCCGGGCATGGGATCGGCGCAGCACGTCGCGATTGCGGGCGGGGTGCTGCTCCTGGTCGCGGTGATCGGATCGATCTGGACCTCGTGGAACGCGGGGACTTCGTGGTGGGCGAATGGACTGCTGACGGCGTATCTCGGCGTGGTTCACGCGTGCACGGGTGCGGCGGCGGCGGGGATTGTGGGGTACGCGCTGGGGCGAGAGGTAGGGGACATTCCCTTAGCGGCGGCGCGGATGCTGCTGGGTGTGGCGTTGCTGCTGGTGACGACCAATGTGAACCTGCCGGCGCATCCGGCGTTGATCTGGGTGTGCGCGATCGGGCTGTACACGATCGCGACGCTGGTTTTGTTTCGGTGGGAGATCGCGGAGTGGGCGGGGGTGGCGAGTGTGCACGCCCTGATGTGGTTTGTGATGTTCCTGGCGGCGAGGCTGCAGGTGGCCGTTGCGGCGGTGCCCGTGAAGCCGGCGTGATGAGGGGCGTTGAGTTCGGGAGGGCGGGCGGAGTGGGCTGGAAGGAGAGCGGCGGATGGCGAAGCGGAGCGGCGGAGGGTCTGGGGGCAAGGTGGAGGGCAAGCTTGGGGCGCACGGGATCGCGCGGCTGCCGCAGCGGTCGCTGATCGGGATGGTGCACGTGCGGGCGCTGCCGGGGACACCGTTTGCGCCGAAGGGTGAGATGCGGTCGTGGCTGGATGCGGTGGTGAAGACCGCGGTGGACGAGGCGCGGGTGCTGGTGGACGCGGGCTTTGACGCGGTGATGATCGAGAACATGCACGATCGGCCGTATGTGCAGCCGCCGCATGCTCCGGTCACGGTGGCGGCGATGACCCTGGTGGCGCTGGCGGTGAAGGAGGCGATCGGGGCGACGCCGCTGGGCGTGCAGGTGCTGTCGTGCGGCGAGCGGGAGGCGCTGTCGATCGGGCTGACGGCGGGTGCGGATTTCATCCGCTGCGAGAACTTCGTGTACGCCCACGTCGCGGATGAAGGCTTGCTGGATCGTGGCGCGGCGGGGCCGTTGCTTCGGTATCGGCGTGAGATTGGTGCGGAGAGCATCTCGATCGTCTGCGACATCAAGAAGAAGCACGCGTCGCACGCGATCACGAGCGATATCACGCTGGCCGACGCGGCCCATACCGCGGAGTACTTCGGGGCCGACGGCGTGATCGTGACGGGTCAGTTCACCGGCGAGGCGACGGACCCGGACGACATCGCGGAGGCGCGAGGTGCGGTCAGGGTGCCGGTGTGGGTGGGTTCGGGCGTGACGCCCGAGCAGGTGCCGGAGCTGTGGGCGCACGCGGATGCGTTGATCGTGGGGTCGTCGATCAAGAAGGGTGGACGTTGGTCGAATGCGATTGATCCGAAGCGATGCCGCGCGGTTGTGAAGGCGGGGCGGGGTTGATGCCTGCGAGCCCGGTGTCCGCGCTGGTGCTGGGCAAAGAATGGGGAGTGGATCGAGCGAGGCCGCGGAAAGGCGAAACGCACCCCCTGCCACGGCCCAATGGGAGGGGGAGCGGAACAAGCCGCGAGTGAGGTAGCTGAGCACGCTGTGGCGACCGGACTGGTCATCTTCATCTTCCTGATCGGGTCGCTGGGGCCGATGGTTGGCGAGCAGACGCCTCGGCCGGGGTTCTATTTGGTGTTGATGACGACGCTGGTTGCGGCGGCGTGGGCGTTGTTCGCGGTGCTGGAGTCGCGGCTGGAGAAGACCGGACGTGCGCGGCATGTGGTGCGGGCGGAGCGGTTGCTGTCGGTGTCGCGGGCGGCGGTGGTCGGGATGCACGCGTACGGGGTGCTAGCGCTGGGGTGGGGTGCGTCCGCGCGAGAGGCGGTGCGGGGGTTGCCGGTGATCGATGACCTGACGGCCGCGGCGCCGGCATTGACGGCGTTGGTGCTGCTGTACGCGGGGTATGCGCCCATTCAGAAGCGGCTGCGCGAGGCGGTGCTGCTGCGGTTCCTGCACGAGGGTCGGCCGATCGGGCGGGCGTTGACGCGGTGGCAGCTTGTGTGGGAGCATGTGCGGCATTCGATCTTGCTGGCGCTGGTGCCTTTGGTGCTGCTGCGGGTGTGGATTGAGATCGGCGGGATGGGCGCGACGGGCCTGGGGCTGAGAGGCGATGGTGCGGGATGGGCGGTGCTGGGGTGGCAGGTGGCGGGCGTGTTTGTGGTGCTGGCGTTTGCGCCGTGGATGCTGCGTTTTGTGTGGGACACGGTGCCGCTGGAGGGCGGGGAGCTGCGGGACCGGGTGGAGCGGGTGCTTTCGCGGAATCGCGTGAGCGCTCGGAACGTCTTGGTGTGGCAGACATCGAGCGGGATTCTGAACGGGGCGCTGATGGGGGTGGTGCCGATGGCGCGGTATGTGTTGTTCACCGATGCGCTCTTGCAGTTGCTACCCGTGCGGCAGGTGGAGGCGGTGGCGGCTCATGAGGCGGGGCACGGGCGGATGAGGCACCTGCCGTGGCTCTTGGGATCGATGATGGCGGCGGCGGTGCTGTTCGCGATGGCGTTTGAGGTGCTGGCGCGGGCGTTGGAGTTGTCGGCGGCGGAGTGGGGCTTGGCGGGTGTGGGCGTGTCGGTGGCGGGCGCGGTGCTGACGCTGGGGTTTGTGAGCCGCCGGTTTGAGCTCCAGGCGGATGCGTTTGCGGTGGCGGACCTGAGCCGGCATCCCGAGCCAGCGGCGTTGGATGAAGCGGGGGGCGTGGCGTCGGTGCCGGTGGCGTCGGAGGCGGTGACGGCAGAGAGCGTCGCGGCGATGAACGCGGCGCTGGGTGCGGTGGCGGAATTGAACGGCGTGCCGCGGGATCGGTTCACGTGGCGGCACGGGACGATCGCGGGGCGGCAGGAGCATCTGGAGACGCTGGTGGGGACGCGGCTGGAGGCGTTGCCGATTGACCGGGTGGTGCGATGGATCAAGGGGGTGACGCTGCTGGGCGTGGTGCTGGCGGTGGGTCTGGTCGTGATGCTGGGGTTCATGCCCGTGTGAACAGGCGGCGCGTACGCTGTGATCGGAGGAATGGATGCCACTGGATGCTGTGGAAGATCGGCTTCGTGCGGCGATCGCGAAGCGGCGGGAGGCTTTGCTTGCGGATCTGCGCACGCATGTGAACCTGCCAACGGGTGGGGCGCGGGCGCCGGCGATGGACGAGTCGGTGCGGCTGCTGGTCGAGCGGCTGGCGGCGCTGGGTGCGGTCACGCGGTCGGTGGTGGGGCCGAATCCGCCGGCGTGGTTGAGCCCGGATGCGGCGGGACGGACGCCTCGCAAGGTGGTGGTGTGCTCCAGGCCGCATGCAAAGGGGAAGTGTCGCGTGCTGGTGTCGGGGCATGTGGACACGGTGCACGAGCCGGACTCGGGGTTTCGGTCGCTGACGATCGCGCCGGACGGACAGACGGCGACGGGCCCGGGGTGCGTGGACATGAAGGGCGGGTTGGTGATCGCGGTGCACGCGCTGGAAGCGCTGCAGGAAGCGGGCGTGGAGGCTTCGTGGTCGTTTGTGCTGTCGACGGATGAAGAGACGGGGTCGTTCGCCGCGGACGCGACGCTGCGCGAGGAGGCGGCGCGGCATGATGTGGGCTTGGCGCTCGAGCCGGCGACGCCGGAGGGCGGGCTGGTGGTGGAGCGGCCGGGGAGCGGGCAGTTCATGATCGAGGCGAGGGGGCGGGCGGCGCATGTGGGGCGTGACTTCAAGAGCGGGATCAACGCGATCGCGGCGGTGGCGCGGACGGTGGCTCCGATCCAGGACTTGGCGCGGCCGGACGACGGGCTGATTGTGAACGTCGGTGTGATCGAGGGTGGGACCGCGACGAACGTGGTGCCCGAGCGGGCGCGGGCGTTTGGGAACATCCGCTGCAGCACGCCCGAGATCGGGCGGCGGGCGATGGCGGAGATCGAGGCGATTGTCGGAGGCGTGCCGGTGACGCCGGGAGGGACGCTGGAGTTTTCCTCGACTCTCAACCGGCCCGCGAAGCCGGCGACGCCCAGCGTGATGGTTCTTGCGGGGCTCGCGAAGCAGGCGGCGGAGGATCTGGGGCAGAGGCTGCCGTTCAGCAAGACGGGGGGCGTTTGTGAGGGGAACAACCTCCAGGACGCGGGGTTGCCGACGATCGACACGCTGGGCGTGCGGGGCGGCGGGCTGCACACGCCGACGGAGTGGATCGAGCTGGCGAGCCTGGTGGAGCGGTGTCAGCTTCTGGCGGTGCTGATCGCGCGGCTGTCGCGGATTGGATTTTCGGGGTGATGCCGGGTGTGCGGCGGAGTGGGGAAACGCAACCAACAATGCGAAGGCATTTCACCGCGGAGGACGCAGAGGACGCGGAGAGATTGCAGGATAGAGATCCGGTTGCGGCGATTGGTGTCTCGGACCTTGTCTTGTTCATCTCTGTGTCCTCCGCGTCCTCCGCGGTGAAATGCTTTTCTTCCCCCGCGAATGCCGAGAACGCGGTGGGTGGCTGGTCGATAATCGGTGTGGCCCCGCGCTGGTGCGTGGGGAGGGTGGGTTCGCTGGAGAGTTCTCATGACACAGGCCGCTGCTTCGGTTTCGCCTTCGATCCGTCCTTCGTCGGGTGGCACGGTTGCGTCGCAGCTTCGGACCAGCCCCGCGGTGCTGGCGGCGATCGACACGATCGTGAAGGAAGCGCAGGCGAAGAGCGCTTTGGTGACCGACGTGCGTGCGGCCGATCCGGCGCTCAAAGTGTCGTATGACGCGCTCATGGCTCGGGCGGCGGACGTGCGCGGGCGCGGGCTCTTGTATCCCTACATCGGGTCGGGCATCGGCAACGGGGCTCTGGTGGAGCTCGCCGACGGCAGCGTGAAGTGGGACATGATCTGCGGCATCGGCGTCCACTACTTCGGGCACAGTGATTCGGAGCTCATCCGCGAGGCACTGATCGGATCGATGGACGACACGCTCAAGCACGGCAACCTCCAGTCCAACATGGAGGCGTACGAGTTCGCCGAGGTGATCTGCGCCGAGGCCCGCAAGAGCAGCCGACTGAAGTACGCGTACGTCTCGACGGCGGGCGCGATGGCCAACGAGAACGCGGTCAAGGTCTGCTATCAGAAGGCTGCCCCGGGCGGCACCCGCGTGATCGCGTTCAAGGACTGCTTCATGGGCCGCACCGTGACGATGGCCCAGATCGGCGATACGGCGGATTACCGCCAGGGCATCCCGCTCTCGACGCTTGTGGATTACATGCCGTTCTGGGACGCGGTCGCCGCGGAGCGGATGGGCAAGAAGCGGTTCATCGACATGGGTGTCGATCACCTGATGCAGTACATCCACCGCTACCCGGGTCAGCACGCCTGCTTCATCTTCGAGCTTTGCCAGGGCGAGGGCGGGTTCAACGTCGGCGACCGCGACTATTTCAAGGCGCTGATGGATGTGTGCAAGGCGCACAAGATCGCGATCTGGGACGACGAGGTGCAGACCTTCGGCCGCACGAACCAGATGTTCGCGTACCAGCACTTCAACCTGGGCGAGTACGTCGACGTGTTCTGTGCCGGCAAGCTGACGCAGGCGTGCGTCACGATGTTCACCGAAGAGTTCAACCCCAAGCCGGGCCTGCTCAGCGGCACGTTCACGGGCGAGGGTGTGTCGTTCCGCGTCGGCAAGAAGATCGTCGAGCGGCTGCGTGACGGGAACTACTACGGCGAGAACGGCATGATCGCGCAGCATCAGGCCGCGTTCCGGGCCGAGATGGCGAAGCTGATCGCCAAGTTCCCGGCCCACTTCACGCCGGTCGAATCGCTGGGCGGCGGCGGGGATCGCCTCGTCGGCGGCGTCGGCGGCATGATGCGGTTCACGCCGTTTGGCGGGAAGAAGGAGAAGGTCGCGGCCTTCTGCAAGACGGCGTTCGAGCACGGTGTGGTGCTCTTCTACTGTGGTCACGGGCCGTATCACCTGCGGATGCTGCCGCCGATGGGCGTGATGAAGCTGTCGGATTGGCCGCGGGTGTTCGCGTGCCTGGAGAAGGCGTTCGCGGCGGTTCCGGCGTGAAACGGGTGAGCGACGCTCCGTTCCCTGGGTTCCGGTTGAGTCGCTGATCCAAGCCCTTGAAACCAAGGGCTTTGGGCACGATCAACGCTTTCACCAGCCCTCGAAAAAGGGTCGATATACCATGGCTTCCCGGGGCTGTTTCACGGCTCCGGACCGTCCCCCGATCCGTTCCCGAACCCCCCAGGAAGGGCGGCCCATGTTCGTCATTCGCCAAGCCAAACCCACCGACAACGCGACGCTGCTCAAACTCGCGAAGATGGTGTATTTCATCAACCTGCCCCCCAACGAGCAGATCATCGCCGCCAAGATCGAGCAGAGCCATAAGGCGTTCCTCCGGGCCGCGGGCGTCAGCGACGGGGCGACCAGCTCGACCGCGAAGGCGGCGTTGAAGCGCAAGCGTTCTGGCACGCAGGGGCTTGCCAGCATGGACGAGGACTCCGACCTCTTTGTGTTTTCCATGCTCGACACCGACCTGCAGGGTGTCATCGGGACCAGCCAGGTGCGCTCGCACCAGGGCGGGCCGGGGAATCCCAACTGGTCGATGCAGATCACCGAGAAGCAGTTCCGGTCTGAGCCCTTGAGCTACAGCAGCACGCACAAGGTCGGGCGGCTCTACGGCGACGAATCCGGCCCCACCGAGGTCGGCGGCCTGATCATCCAGCCGTCATACCGCGGGCACGAGAAGCGTCCCGGACGATTCCTCTCGTTTGTTCGCTTCCACTTCATCGGCATGTACCGCCGCTTCTTCGCGGACCGCATCCTTGCGGAGATGATGGCGCCGGTCAGCAACGAAGGCGAGAACGTCTTCTGGGATCACTTCGGGCGCAAGTTCATTCCGGTGAAGTACGCCGAGGCCGACCGCTTCTGCCAGCACAACCGCAAGTTCATCCCCGAGCTCTTGCCGCGTGAAGAGATCTACTTTTCACTCTTCCCGCTCGAGGTCCAGAACATGGTCGGCGTCGTGAGCAAGGAGACCATTCCGGCCCGGCGTCTGCTCGAATCCATGGGCTTCAAGTATCGCGGCTTCATCGATCCATTCGATGGCGGCCCGCACCTCGACGCCCCGACCGACGGCGTAGATCTCGTGAAGTCGACCAAGGCGGTCAAGCTCGGCGAGCCGATGCCCGCGGCCAAATCGAGCAAGCTCGACAAGCACGGCATCGTCAGCGTGCTCAGCCCGGAGGGCGAGTTCCGGGCGCTCGAAACGAACTTCGCGATCGAGAAGAACGCGGTGCGTCTCGCCGAGGCCGAGTTTGAGGCGCTCGAGGCCAGCGCTGGAGCGGTCGCTGGATACACGCTTGTTGCTCCGCCCGACGTGGCTCCCGCGGTCGCCGCCGAGCAGGCTTCGAGGAGATCGGCCAAGTCGAGCAAGGCAACCAAGCCGTCCAAGTCCAACAAGCGAGCAAAGGCGGCCAGCGCGTGAAGCACGCTTCTCTCTCGAACCCGCCCGGCGACCTGATTGCAGGCCGCTTTGTTGTTCCCGGCGGCGGCACGCCCCTCGAATCGCGCAACCCTGCTCGCCCCGGCTCGGTTGTGTGGTCGGGGCGTGGCGATGTGGCGCACGTTGATGCCGCCGTCACCGCCGCTCGCAAGGCCCTTCCGGCGTGGTCACGACTGCCCTTTGAGAAGCGGGCCGCGGTGCTCAAGCGGTTCAAGCAGATCGCGGACGCGAAGGTGGACGCGATCACGAACCTGATCCGCGACGAGACGGGCAAGGTGCAATGGGACAGCAAGGCCGAGGCGCAGTTGCTCGGGGCCAAGGTGGACATCACGCTCGACAGCGGCGAGCTTGGGGCGATGCGCCGCGTGACGGGATACGAGCTCGACCTCGCCGCCACGCGGAAGGGCCGGGCGTGGTTCCGCCCCCACGGTGTGATGGCGGTGGTGGGGCCATTCAATTTTCCGGCGCATCTTCCGAACGGGCACATCATCCCCGCGCTTGCGATGGGCAACACGATCGTGCTCAAGCCCAGCGACAAGACCCCGGGCGTTGGTCAGCTGCTCGGTGAGTTGTATCAGGAGGCATTGAACGCCGAAGGTCTCACCGGCACCGAGTTCGCGGGCGTCGTCAACGTCGTGCAAGGCGGCGTGGACGTGGCGAAGAAGTTGGTCGGGCATGCGGACCTCGACGGCATTCTGTTCACGGGCTCCTGGCCGGTGGGCCGTGCGATCATGCAGGCCAACCTCGATCACCCCGGGCGCATCCTCGCCCTCGAGATGGGCGGCAACAACGCCGCGGTGGTGCTGGGCGACGCGGATCTGAAGCAGGCCGTCATCGAGTGCGTGCGCTGCGCGTTCATCACGAGCGGGCAGCGGTGCACCTGCACCCGACGCGTCATCGTCCACGAAGCGATCGCGGAGCGCTTTATCCGCGCTGTTTGCAAGAGCGCGAGCAATCTGATCATCGGAGATCCCTCGGCGGCGCACCCGGTGTTCATGGGTCCGGTGATCAGCCGCGGCTCGCGGGACGCGATTCTGCAGGCGCAGGAGCAGTTCCTTTGCGCCGGGGCGCAGGCGCTGGTGAAGGCCGCGGCATTGAACAACCCGGCTCCGACGGGCGATGAGTCCGGACCGGGTCATTACGTTTCGCCGGGCGTGCTGCAGGTGGACCGATTTGTGTCCTCGGATGCACCGGGCTATCCCGGCGCCGACGTCGAGGTCTTTGGACCGTTGCTGCGTATCGGCATCGCGAGAAGCCTCGACGACGCGATCGAGCAGGCGAACGCGACCCGCTACGGACTTGCGGCGTCGATCTTTACGAAAGACCAAGCCGCCATCGAGCGATTTCTTGGCGAGGCCCGCGCGGGCTGCGTGAACGTGAACACCGGAACGGCCGGCGCATCGAGCAAGCTGCCGTTCGGGGGGCTCGGTTTCAGCGGCAACCACCGTCCGGCTGGGTCGTTCAGTCTCGACTACTGCGCGTATCCGGTCGCGGGGATGCTGGAGCGGGGTGAGGCCTCCACCACGAGCCCAGGCATGCGCGTTGATGAAGCGTGGCTCGCTTGAGGCTATTCACTCGATGCATCAGGGCTCGAGGCTTTCTTCTCAATCGATCCATCAGACAACCTTCGTCGCGATCTCCTTCGCCAGGGCCGCTCCCTCCGTGTGATCGAACTTCTGCGACTCCCAGCGGATCCCCAGCCCCGTCCCGTTCTCGAACTTGGGGATGATGTGGAAGTGCACGTGGAACACCGCCTGGTGGGCCGCGGCCCCGTTGTTCTGGAGGATGTTGAACGCGGTGGCGCCGGTGGCCTTGAGCACGGCTCGACTGAGGCGGGGTAACACGCGGCCGATGGCGGCGGCGGATTCGTCGCTCAGTTGATCGAGCGTGGCTGCGGGCTCCTTGGGGATCACGAGCGTGTGGCCTCGGCTCAGCGGGCCGATGTCGAGGAACGCGAAGACGTGCTGGTCCTCGTAGACCTTGTGGCAGGGGATCTCGCCGCGGATGATCTTGGAGAAGATGGTCTCGGACATGCGGGAGTTTATCGCGGGCGGGGCGAGCGATACAAAATGAAAAACCGCGGGGCGTGCCCGCGGCTTTGGGGATGCGGATTGACTGGAATCGGATTACCGGCCGCGGCCGCCGCCCCGGTTCTGCATCATCTCGCCGCGCAAGCCGTTGGACTGCGGGTTGCGGTTCATGATGGAATTGGTGATGCGGTTGGTGATCATCTGGCGGCGCTGCTCGGAGCCGCGGCCGCCGGCGCGGTTGTTTCCGGCGCCGGGCTGACGATCCTGTGGTTTCTTGTTGGGGTCCTGGGCGTCTTTCTTCTGCTCGTCGGGCTTGGGTTCGGGGCGCTGCTCGGGGCGCGGGCCGGGGGGCGGTCCCCACTCGGGGAGCTTCTCTTCGCCGCGGGCGACGCGCTTGGCGAAGTCGTCCATCTGCTGCTCGCGGATCTGCTCCATCATCTTTGAGTAGGCGGGGTCGCTGCGCCACTTGTTGCGCTCTTCCTCGCTGAGGGAAGGCCAGAGGCGGGCGAGCTCGCGGTAGTACTCACCGCGGCGGATCTCGTCGAGATTGTTGATGCGGCCTGTCGCGATCACCGAGGCACCGTCGGCGAAGGACGTAGGCATGGAGGGCGGCATCCACTGGCGGGTGAGCCAGGCGCCGCCGACGAGCATCGCGAGAGCCGCCACGGCGAGGGCGCCTGTGGCGAACTTCTTCTGCGTGGGCGTCCAGTCCGAGGGCTGGAATGACGGCATCGACACGCCGAGGTCGCGGCGTGCCGGGGCCGGCTTGCCGGTCATGGACTCGGGCAGGTTCAGGCCTTCCAGCAGACTGGGGTTCTTGTTGTTCATGGGATGCTCCGGAGAATCTGTCGGCCCGAGGGCCGCGTGTGATCAGTCCACGTTGCCTTCTTTGTCGTACTTGCCGGCGTGGCCGTCGGCGAAGAGGACGTTGCGGCTGCGGTGAAAGAAGTTGACAGTGACGGTCTTGCCGTCCTGGGTTTCGAAGCTGCCGTTGTCGAAGTCGTACATCAGGGGCGTGTTGCTGGGAGTGAGGCGCAGGTACTTGGCGAAGAACGTCTGCTCGACCTTTTCGCCGGCGAGCGCGGTGACGTAGGTGTACGACATGCCGCCCTTGCGGGGGGTGGCGGGCGTGGTGCTGGTGTCCTGCCACTCGATGTTGAAGACCTCGCGATCGCCGGGGCACTTGTACGCGGGGCTCTCGCGGTCGAGGAATTCGAGCATCGCGACGTTGAAGCCGGGATCCTTGCTGCCGCTGAGCCAGGGATCGGGCATGTACTTGGCTTTGGGGAAAACCTCGCGGTACTGGTTCTTGTACAGCTCGATGGCCTGACCGACGGAACGCATGTTCACGCCGCAGGCGGCGCGGCGTGCGGCGTCGCGGGCGCGCGGGAGCGCAGGGAGCAGGATTCCGATCAGCATCGCGATGATGGAGATCGAGACCAAGAGCTCGATGAGCGAGAACGCTCGGCGTCCACCATCCATGTGGTTGCTCGTGTGCACGACGTGCTGACCTCCCGAGAGGGGTTGATACCGGACAAACGCCCGCCCGCGGCAATTATTTCGACGCTCGACGCGATTCCGACGCAAAGTCGGCAAATTCCGTCCAAAGCACGAACAAACCGGCCTGGAACGGGCTCTTTCAGAACGGTTCCGGGTATGGTTGGGCATGGCACAGGTGCACGTCCGAGCGGCGGTGGAGGCGGATATCCCGTTCATCCTGGCGATGATCAAGGAGCTGGCGGCGTACGAGAAGGAGCCGGATGCCGTGCACTCGACCGAGGAATCGCTGCGGCGGAATCTCTTCGGTCAGGGCTTTGGGCGCGGGCCGGTAGCGGAGGCGTTGATCGGAGAGGTGGATGGCGTGCCACAGGGTGTGGCGGTGTTCTTTATGAACTTCTCGACGTGGTCGGGAGCGCCCGGGTTGTACCTTGAGGACCTGTACGTGCGGGTGGACGCGCGGCGGTGCGGGCTCGGGCGGGCGCTCTTGAGCGAGCTCGCGGCGATCGCGTCGTCGCGCGGGTGTCGGCGCATGGAGTGGGCGGTGCTGGACTGGAACACGCCGGCGCAAGAGTTCTACAAGACGCTTGGTGCGTTCGAGATGAACGGCTGGCATGTGTGGCGGATGGTGGGAGAGTCGATTGGGGCGCTGGCGAAGCGCGGCAAGTAGATGCTGGCGTGCGGCCGAAAGAAGAAAAGCAATGTGCGGCGTGAGCGGGCTTGTCCCCGGCGGTGTGCACCCGGGGTGGGGCTGTTCACACGGGCTTGCGCAGGACCGTAGCGTGCGGGTCTTTCTGGTCGCCGCACATCTTGCGTTCGTAGTTGGTGGCGACGACCTGGCCCTCGCCGACCCATTGGGGCGCGACGAACGCGTGGCGCTCGAAGGGCTTTGCGGCTCCCGCCCAGCGTGCGAAGTGCTGTTCCATCCATGTCCAGTAGTCGTCGTGGTCGGTCACGATGCGGAGCTCGCCGCCGGGGACGAGGCAGCGGAGGACCTGCTCGAGGAAGCGGTCTTGGACGACGCGGTTCTTGTGGTGCTTGGCCTTGGGCCAGGGGTCGGAGTAGTAGAGGTGGATGACATCGACGATCGCGTCGGGGCAGCGCCACTTCAGGAACTCCACGGCGTCGGCGTGGAGCATGCGGACATTGGCGAGGCCGGCGCGGCGGACCCGGTCGGCGGTGTAGGCGTAGTACGCGCCCTCCCATTCCATGCCGAGGAAATTGGTCTCGGGGTGTTCGGCGGCGACGTTGAGCATGAACGTGCCCTTGCCGCAGCCGATCTCGATCTCGAAGCGTCGGGCGGGGTGCACGAACCAACGGCGCGGGTCGAGGCGGCCGGCAAGGGGATCGGAGAGGACGGCGTCGGGCAGGGGGGGGTATTCGACCTTGCTGAGGCCCACGACGCCTTCGCCGACATCGAGTTCGCGTCCGTGTCCCAGATTCACATCGGCTCCGAGATGAAAAAAGTGCTTTTGTTCGTCGATCGTTCGCGATCGGCTCCGGAACGCGATCCGCGGCCCGGGAGCAACCGTATAGAGGATCGATCGGGAAATCATGCCGCTCCCCTGGGTGTTGGGCTGGGGCCGCAGTGTGCGCCTTCAGCCCGGACTTACTTGGGGACGGAATCTCCCGAAAGGGTTGGTGCCAACCGGACTTTGGCCGATAAACCGATGGGTTGGTGTTTGGTTTGACCGGTTGCACGCTGACAACTTGAACGCAGGCGATGGCTTTGGGGTACGAGGGTTTGCACGCGCACAGCGCGGCCGCACGGACGTGGGCCGAGACTGGCTCCTTCCGCGCGGTCGACAGGATCGACCGAAGCGACGCCGCCTCCCGCCACTTCCTCGGGGGGCGGCTCGATGGACAGGAGCGAGTCATGCTCGACGAACGCAACTTCTTTGTGTCGCAGCCCGGTTCTTCCTCTGGTTCGTTCTCGGAATCGAACCTGGGCGGCATCGACCTTGCCAGCATCGTCGACGCGCGACTCGACCGCAAGAAGTTCCAGGATCATCACTGGACGGGCACGTTTTGGGAGTACCTCGACATCGTCGCGGTGAACCCCAGCGT
>DASVYC010000038.1:0-1587 GCA_036392375.1 Phycisphaerales bacterium | reverse complement strand
GTCAAGATCGCGCCGCGGCCGTACATGGCCCCGGCGCTTGAGAAGGAGCGGCCCAACCTGCCGCTCTTGTGGCGGAACTCGATCAAGAAAGGGTGATTGAACGTGGCCGATACGCGGGGCATCCGAGCCGGACGAGCCTTCATTGAGCTGGGCGTCAGCGACAAGCTGTCGGCTGGACTCAAGGCGGCCCAGAAGAAGCTCGAAGCCTTCGGCGCTGGGCTGCGGTCCATTGGTACGAAGATGGCGGGGATCGGCGTCGCCGCGATCACGGCGCTGCTCGGCACGGCGAAGGCCTTCTCCGACTCCGGCGATGCGCTCGACAAGATGAGCGCCCGCACGGGCGTGAGTGTTGAGGCCCTCAGCGAACTGGGCTACGCGGCGGATCTCTCGGGCACGGACATGGAGACGCTGGAGAACGGCCTCCGCGTCATGCAAAAGACTCTGACGGAGGCGTCGCAGGGCTCCAAAGGGGCGAACGAGGCCCTCGCGCGGCTGGGGTTGACGGTGCAGGACCTGGCCAAGCTCTCGCCGGATGAGCAGTTCAAGCTGCTGGCCGACCGGATCTCCCAGATCCAAGACCCGGCGCTCCGGGCCGCGATGGCGATGGAGCTCTTCGGCAAGGCGGGAACGAAGCTCCTGCCGCTCATGGCCGACGGAGCAGCGGGCATCAACGAGATGCAGGCGCAGGCCCGCAAGCTGGGATTGACCGTGAGCACCGAGACCGCCCGCGATGCCGCGGAACTCAACGACGCGCTGGGCACGCTCTGGAAGGTCCTTAAGCAGGGTGTGTTCACGATTGGCGGGGCGCTCGCGCCGACGATCAAGGACCTCACGGAGCGGATCACGCGCCTCGTCGTCAGCGCCACGGCGTGGGTGAAGGCGAACAAAGAGACTGTGGTCTGGGCGCTCAAGGTTGCGGCGGCGGTCGCGTTCGCGGGGATCGCCATCGTCGGGCTTGGCTACATCATCTCCGGCATCGGCGCGGCGCTCGGCATCGTGGCTGCCGTCATCGGCGGGATCGGCACGGCGTTCAGCCTGATCGGGGCCGCAATCGGCGCGATCCTCACGCCGGTCGGCCTGACCATCGCCGCGATCGTGGCGCTGGGCGGCACGCTGCTGGTCGTCACCGGCGCGGGCGGCGAAGCCCTGTCATGGCTGTCTGAGAAGTTCACCGAGCTGCGTGACTGGGTCGGCAAGGTGGTCGGCGGCATCTCCGACGCCCTCGCCGCCGGCGACATCGCGCTGGCCGCCGAGATCCTGTGGTTGTCGCTCAAGGTCATCTGGCAGCAGGGCGTCGCGGCGCTGAATAAGGCATGGCTCGGCGCGAAGGAGTTCTTCGTCTCCACGGCGTACGCCATGTGGTATGGCGCTCTGGCTGCAGCCGAGATCGTTTTCCACGCACTCGAGGTCGCGTGGATCGAGACCACCGCCTTCCTGTCAAAGACATGGACCAACTTCGCCACCGGCTTCCAGATGATCTGGGAGGAGGCGTCGTCGTGGGTCGCCAAGCGGATGCTGGAGATCCAGGGACTGTTCGATGACGGGCTCGATGTTGAAGCCGCCAAGAAGGCAGTGGACCAGCAGCTC
>DASVYC010000037.1:0-25958 GCA_036392375.1 Phycisphaerales bacterium | reverse complement strand
GGCCCGCTCACAGCCTCCGAGCATGAGCATCGCACACCCAGCGGCGAGGCAACACGCGAAGACGGCTCGCACTCGCTGGTACGGAAATAGACGGCAGCGATTGTCGAGGTTGATCCTCATCGTGCACAAGCCTATTCACTTTTCTTGTGCCGAGGGCATCGAGTGGGGTGGGGCCGATGCGCCTGGATGACGAACGCCTCGCGCCGTTGCTCGGAGCGAGTCGGGTTGCGCTCTGCCTCAGGAATCAGTTTGAGCGTGGAGTCACCGGCGATCCGGGCCGACAGACTCGCAGTGCCAGCGTCGCCCTTTTGCTTCACTGAACGCTTCGGCGAAAGTAGTGCAAAGGCACGGGAACAGACCGATTCGGCACGGAGGCAATGCTCCGGTGGCCTGTGAGACTACGCCGATCCAGGTGAAGGCCCCTGACCACACCGTTCAACGTGTCGGCGACATCCCGCACCGGCGCTGGAGCTGTGAGATCCGAGCTTCCGCCAGTCCCCAGTGAACGAGTGGCTACGCCCGGGCACCCCTGCGGCGGTGGTCAAGCTGCCGCCAGAACCCGACCGCATGCCGAATCATGTCCCGCAGAGCGATTGCACAGAAAAGCACGGTAGGCGATTGACGATGGGATGTTTGGTCGATATCTTTATCCAGATATCCGCCAAGGAGTCGGTCATGAGCCTCCACAGCAGCACGAATGCGAGCTCCTCGTCGAGCGGCGAGACGGTCAGGAACGGCACTCAGGAGTGGCACCCGCCGCAAGATGGCGGACTTCGAGAGGCGGGGAAGGCCTTCCTCATCGCGTGCCTTCTGATGGCCCCGATACTGGGGTTCGGTGGACGCGAGGTTTACAAGACGTGGAGGGGGCAGGAGGACGCTCGGCTTGCCGCCATGAAGCTGGCGCGAGCCCATGCGGACCTGCTCGCGGCCCCAGCTCTGCCCGTGCTGTCCCTGACGGAGGCGACGCACGGGCGGGACCTGTTCGCTGGAGCATGCGTCGCCTGCCACGGCAAGGATGCTCGCGGCGTGCAGGGGCTCGGCAAGAACCTTCTCGAAAGCAACTTCGTCGCCGCGCAGAGCGATGAGCAACTGAAGCAGTTCCTCGTGACGGGACGCCCGAACGCCAAGCCCGTCGGCATGCCCCCAAAGGCCGGGCGAGACGACCTCACGGACGAGGATCTCCGCCACCTGGTCGTCTACATGCGAGGGCTTCAGGACCCAAGACGCATGCCTGAACTTCCGGCAATGGTGGCCGATGCCCCGCCCACGGCGGCGCAGCAAGATGCGGCCCTCGCGGCCGCTGGCGGCGATAAGGAACTCGCCGGGTACATCGCGAGCGGGGACAAGCTGTTCCACAGTTCGTGCATCGCCTGCCACGGAAAAGGCGGGGTGGGCATCGCCGGCAATGGCAAGGCGTTGGCGAACAACGAGTTCATCCGCTCGCTCGATGACGACAGCCTGCTGGCCTTCATCAAGCAGGGTCGCTCACCAACAGATCCAAAGAATTCGACTGGGATTCAAATGCCGCCCAAGGGCGGAAACCCGGCCATGAGCGACGACGACATCCTGGACGTGATCGCCTATCTGCGGACGCTGCAGGGCACCAAGCCCGGCACTCCCGGTGGCAAGTGACTCGCAACCGCGGCTGCGAGCCGGCTTTCGGCGTCGCCTCCGCACAACTTGGAGACTCAGCATGAGAATCGCCTCACCGACCCGAGTTCGCACCATGTGGACCCTGCTCCTGGCTGCGGGTGCCGCGCTCGCCTGCTTCAGCCCCGACGCGATGGCGCAGCAGGAGGGCCGCCGTCGCCGCAGCGGCGCGCAGGAGGCGAAGCCCGTCGAGATCACCCCCGAGCAGCTCGCGCAGTTGACGAAGATCGCCAACGACCGCAAGCTGAACGTCGATGATCTCCTCGCCGCGGCCAAGACGTTCATGCCCAGCGGCCGGCACGACGAGTACGTGCTCTTCTCCTCCGGCGGGCAGAGCGGACAGGTCTTTGCGATCGGCGTCCCAAGCATGCGACTGCTCCGTTCGATCGCGGTCTTCACGCCCGAATCGTGGCAGGGCTATGGCTTCGCCGGAGACAAAGACCCGATCCGCGAGTCACTCAAGATCAACGGCAAGCCCGTCGAATGGGGGGACACCCACCATCCCGCCTTGTCGGAGACCAAAGGGGACTATGACGGCGAGTTCCTCTTCATCGGCGACAAGGCCAACGCCCGGCTGGGCGTCATCGATCTTCGCGACTGGGACTGCAAGCAGGTCGTCAAGAACCCGCTGACCATCAGCGATCACGGCGCGGCGTTCGTCACCCCCAACACGGACTACGTGATCGAGGGGGGCCAGTACGGCACGGTCCTGGGCTACGGCTATGCCCTGCCCGAGGACTACAAGAAGTCGTACCGCGGCATGGTGACGATGTGGAAGTTCGATCGAGCCAAGGGTCGCATCGACGAGTCTCAGTCCTTCGCCCTGGAACTGCCGCCCTACTGGCAGGACCTTGCCGATGCCGGCAAGCTCGCCAGCGACGGGTGGTTCTTCATCAACTCCTTCAACACCGAGATGGCGACCGGCGGCGTCGAGAAGGGTCAGCCGCCATTCGAGGCCGGTGCCAGCAAGCGTGACATGGACTACTTGCACATCATCGACTGGAAGAAGGCCGAGGCCGCGTTCAAGGCGGGCAAGGCGGAAAAGGTCAACGGGTTCCCGCTGCTCAAGCTTGCGACACTGGTGGAGGAGGGCATCCTCCACTTCGCCCCAGAGCCCAAGAGCCCGCACGGCGTGGACGTGACTCCCGACGGCAAGTACATGGTGGTCGCCGGCAAGCTGGACCCGCACGTCACGGTCTATTCCATCGAGCGGATCAAGAAGGCCATCGCCGAGAAGAAGTTCTCCAGCAAAGACGAATACGGGGTCCAGGTGCTGGACTTCGACGCCGTCAGGGAGGCCCAGGTCGAACTCGGCCTCGGGCCACTGCACACGCAGTTCGACGACAAGGGCTATGCGTACACGTCGCTCTTCCTTGATTCGGCCGTGGCGCGCTGGAGCCTAGGCGGCGAGACGGCCAAGAAGGCCCCCGAGGGTGACTGGAAACTCGTCCAGAAGACACCGGTGCAGTACAACATCGGGCACCTCTGCGCCGCCGAGGGCGACACCGTGAGCCCCGACGGCAACTTCCTGATCTCCATGAGCAAGTGGTCGGTCGATCGATTCCTCACGACGGGACCGCTGGCCCCGCAGAACTTCCAGTTGCTCGACATTCTCCAGACCGGCACAACCATGCCGGTCATCTACGACAGCCCCATCGGCGTTGGCGAACCGCACTATTGCCAGATGATCAAGGCCGACAAGCTCAAGACGTGGAAGGTGTACCCCGAGGTCGGCTGGGACCCGCACAAGCAGATGCTCTCACCCGACGCTCCCAAGAAGGGTGACGAGGGCGTGACGCGCGAGGGCAACAAGGTGCTGGTCAAGATGACCGCCGTCCGCAGCCACTTCAAGCCCGAGCACGTCGAGGTCAACGAGGGTGATGTGATCACCTGGCGCATCACGGCGATGGAAACCGCGCAGGATGCGACGCACGGATTCTGTATCGGCGGGTACAACGTGAACTTGTCACTCGAGCCGGGTGAATACACCGAGTTCACCTTCACCGCCGATCGGGCCGGAACGTACCCCTACTACTGCACCGAGTTCTGCTCCGCTCTGCACCTGGAGATGATGGGCTATCTGCACGTGAAGCCCAATGGCACCGCCGCCGCGCCTGCGAAGGACGCTGGGGCCGCGACGGCATCGAAGTGAACGACTCGTCCGTCGCGGGTGACAACCCGCGACGGGCATTGAGCCCGACGCCTGCCGTGAGAGGTCCCAACACTCATGTTGCAGGTGGCACTAGGGAATGGAGTCGAAGCATGAGCAAGCTTTTCACCGCACTGATCGGCCCGCGGATCCCCCCCGAGGAGCTTCATGCGCGTCGCTGGCGGTATCTGACGCCAACCCTGATTTTCATGGCGGCGCGTGTGCTTTTGCTGGTGTCGATCTTCTTCCCGTACTGGCACATGGAGCTTGAAGCGCCCCAGTATCCCAACGGTCTCTTCCTCACCGCGTACTGCAATCACCTCACGGGCGATGTGCGCGAGATCGACGGGCTGAACCACTACATCGGGATGCGACCCCTGGGCGAAGCCGCGGCCTTCGAGCGGGCGGCGGCGGTGTGGATGATCATCGCGATGTTCCTGCTCGTTGAGGGTGCAGCGGCCATCCACAGCAAATGGGCCGTGCTGCTCGCGCTTCCGGCGGTCACGTTCCCGATTGGCTTCATCGTCGACCTGTACTACTGGATGCGCACCTTCGGGCTCAACCTCGATCCGGGTGCACCGCTGTCATCGTCGGTCAAGCCATTCGTTCCCACGGTCATCGGCGAGGGCGGGATCGGACAGTTCAAGACCTACGCAGAGTTCGGGACAGGCTACTGGCTCGCGGTCGCTGCCGCCGTGCTGATCGTCGTGGGCTTCTTCTTCCATCGCCGAGCGTACAAGCCACTGTTCACCAACAGCCAGATGGAGAAGACCCCGCGTGACACGGGCCAGCAAGGAGCCGCGCGGTGAGTACTCCCGGATTCGACAGTCTCGGGTTTGGCTCACCTTCCCCCACGGCTTCTTGCCCGCGGTCTTCATGGCATCTGCTCGCACTTGTGTGCCTCTTGACGGCCTCACCGTGCTTGGCCCAGGAGCATGCTGCCCCGCGCGAAGTCTCCCCGAGAGCAGCGGCCCAGCGTGAACTTGGTCCCATTGGTCGGCTCCTCGCGTCGGCACGACCCGGCGACACGGTGCGCGTACCCGCCGGTACCTATCAAGAACATCTGTGGATCGACAAACCCGTCACCCTTGTCGCTGACGGCTCCGTGACTATTGACGGCGGTGGCTCCGGCGACATCATCGAAGTCGTCGCACCCGACGTGACGATCCGGGGCTTTGTGATCCGCAACACGGGCATCGACCTTGACCAGGAGAATGCTGCCATCCGGGTCCTTGGGCCACGCGTGACGCTCGAATCAAACGTGCTTCAGGACATCCTCTTCGGCATCGATCTGCGCGAGTCTCCGGACAGTCGCATCATCGCCAACACCATCGGGGGCAAACGCCTGGACATCGCTCGGCGCGGGGACGGGCTGCGTCTCTGGCGTGCCGACCGCGCCATGATCGAGGGCAACAGGATCCACGATGGCCGCGACGCGATCCTGTGGTACTCGTCCGGTGTCATCGTTCGCGGAAACACCGCCCACGACTGCCGGTACGGCCTCCACCTCATGTTCAGCGATGATGTCACGATCACCGACAACGAGCTCACCGGCAATTCCGTGGGCGTCTATCTCATGTACAGCACGGGCGTCACGCTCACGGGAAATCGACTGCTCAAGAACCGTGGGCCCAGTGGGTACGGCATCGGACTCAAGGAGACCGATCGCTTCACGGTGCGCAACAACCTGATCGCGGGTAATCGCTCCGGCGTCTACCTCGACGGGTCGCCATTCACCGACGCGCAGCCGGGTCTCTTCGAGGCCAACACCCTGGCTTACAACGACGTCGGCTTCACAGTCCTCCCATCGAGCCGCGGCAACGAGATCGTCGGCAACAACTTCATCGACAACATCGACCAGGTCGCCGTGGCCGGGAGGGGCTCGCTGGATGCGAATCGCTTCTGGAAAGACGAACGCGGCAACTTCTGGAGCGACTACACCGGCTACGACCTGAACAACGACGGCATCGGGGACTTTGTTCACGAGTCTCAGACGCTCTTCGAGAACCTGATGGACAAACGACCTGCTCTCCGACTCTTTCTGTTCAGCCCCGCTCAGCAGGCGATCGAGTTCGTCGGACGGGCAATTCCGGCGGTTCGCCCAGAACCGAAGTTCACGGACGAGGTGCCACTTATGCGTCCGTTGCCGTTGCCAACTTGGAGTGCAGATGCCGCTCCTTCACGCGCACCGGTCCTCGTCGCTGGAGGGACTCTCCTCGCGCTTGGCGTGAGCATGATTGCCCTGGGATACGAGCGTCGCCGCTCGGTCAATAGTCCGAGTCCACAGATGCCAGTGCGAGGTGCCGCGTGATCACGATCACCAACCTAGTCAAAACATTCGGACGGACTCCCGCCGTGGATGATGTGTCCTTGTCGCTGGATCAAGGCGACGCAGTCGCGTTGTGGGGTTCCAATGGTGCCGGCAAGACCACCCTGATCCGATGCGTGCTCGGTCTTCTGCGCTATCGAGGCGCGATCCGCGTCGGTGGCATCGACGTGCGCCGAAATGGCAAGGCGGCACGGATGCTCATCGGCTATGTCCCGCAGGAGCTCGGCTTCTACGACGAACTCAGGGTGGATTCGGCAATCTGCTACTTTGCTCGCTTGAAGGGCATCCCGAGTGCCTCGCCCGCGGCCTCACTTCAGGGGGTTGGTCTCGAAGGAAACGGCGGCAAGCGTGTCCGTGAGCTCTCTGGTGGCATGAAGCAGCGTCTGGCGCTGGCAATCGCGCTTCTCGGCGATCCGCCCATCCTCGTGCTTGACGAAGTCACCGCAAGCCTCGATGCGCTCGGACGTCACGAGTTTGTGGGGCTGCTCAGGCAGCTCACCGGCTCGGGCCGGACATTGCTTTTCGCCTCGCACCGTCTCGAGGAAGTACGGTCGCTGGCGCGCCGCGTCGCGAGGCTCGAGCGGGGACGACTGCTGCGGATCGACGACTGCGCTTGCTTCGCTCCGGATGCGCAGCACGCCGCCGTGCTGCACCTGCACCTTTCGGCGGATGAACGCATGCCTGCGATCCGGGCTCTCGCGGCGGGAGGTTTCTCCCCGACGCTCAACGGCACGGGCATCCTGGTCCCGGTAGCCTCGGAACACAAGGCGGCACCCTTCCGCATCCTCGCCGATGCGCAGATCGCGGTCGACAACTTCGAGGTCGATGCGGTTGAGCATTCGTCCGCAACTCCTGAGCCCGGCGGCGGTCGGCGCAAGTCATCCACACCTCCCGATTCCGAGGTGACCCAATGAGTACCGCGATATCAGTCGGGGACGCGTTCGCTTCTCGTCGCCCCCCTTCGATGGCTTCCAACACGCTCTGCATTGCGCGCCGTGAACTCCGCGATGCCCTCAAGAGCCGGTGGTTCGTGCTGTACACGCTGGCATTCGTGGTTCTAGGCTTGGCGGTGTCTTTCGTCTCCGCCGCCGGCACCGGCGGAACCGGCTTCTCGGGGTTTGGTCGCACGACCGCCGGGCTTGTAAACCTCATCCTGCTCGTCGTGCCGCTCATGGCTCTCACCGCGGGGGCTGCAACGATCGCCTCCGATCGTGAGCGTGGCATGCTTGCATACCTGCTCTCGCAACCCGTCTCTCCCGTCGAAGTCCTGCTCGGCAAATACATCGGCCTTGGGGCCTCGCTCCTGGCCGCGATCAGTCTGGGGCTCGGCGCGTGCGCCGTGATACTCTCCTGGCGCGGCGGCGTGTCGTCGCCTCAGGCCATCCTGTGGCTCGCTGGTCTTTCGTTCGTGCTCGCCCTGGGGATGCTCAGCGTCGGCATCATGATCTCGTCGCTTACAAGGCGTGCCTCCGCCGCGGTGAGCGTCGCAATCTTCGTCTGGCTCACGCTGGTGTTTGTCTCCGACCTGGCGCTGATGGCCGGCGCGGTAGCGCTGCACCTCCGCATCGACGAGTTGTTCGCGCTCTCGCTTCTCAATCCGCTGCAGGTGTTCAAGATGTGGTCCCTGCACGCGATCGACGCCAATCTCGACGTGCTCGGTCCAGCAGGCCTGTACGCTGTTGAGGAGTATGGCCGGAGCCTCCACGCGATCTTCGCGGTTTGGCTGTCCGCGTGGATCGTCCTCCCACTTGTGGTCGCGTCGGTCGTGCTTGCTCGGAAGTCTCCTCTATGAAGACAACCACGTACATCGTGATTGCGTTGGCAGCGTTGCTGCTCTCGGCCTGCGAGCGATCGCCGCTCGCGGGTCCGCCCGACATGCCCCTCGGGCGCCACGAGTGCAAGGCCTGTGGGATGCTTGTTAGCGAAGATCGCTGCTCGAGCTCGCTCTTGGTCGAGAGTCACGGGCGACGCGAGTACTACTTCTACGACGATCTCGGCTGCATGCTGGATCAAGTGCGAGAAGGAATCGAGAACACGACGATCGTTGAACACTTCGCTCGCGACTACGACAGCCGCTCTTGGGTGTCCGCGGCGGAAGCTACTTTCCTGTTCGCCGACCCTGCCAAGCTGCAGACGCCCATGGGGTCCGGGATCGTTGCGTTCTCATCGAGCGGAGATGCGGAGCGAGCCAAGGCCCGCTTCGGCGGGCGAACGATGAACTATGCAGACCTCGCCGAGGCGCGGCGTGTGTGGATGGAAGAACGCTATGGGCGACCGAAGTCACAAGACGGCCACCCGGCCGGAAAGGGACCCCCATGATCTCTCAGACCATGGAGTATGCCTTGCGGGCCATGACCCACTTGGCGAGTCTTGGGGACGCCGTCGGAACAAGCGAGAAGCTCGCAGAGGCCACCCAGACGCCGCACGACTATCTCAGCAAAGTCCTGCGCGATCTGGTGCGGGCCGGACTGGTCACTTCGACGCGGGGTCGACAGGGCGGTTTCGCGCTGGCACGCCCAGCATCCACGATCTCAGTGCTCGACATCGTGAACGCCGTTGAACCTCTCCGCCGAATCACGTCATGCCCGCTCGGTGACCCCACGCATACGCAGCTCTGTCCGCTGCACCGCTGTCTTGACGACGCGATGGCACAGATTGAGCACGCGTTCGCGCGAAACACCCTCAGCGATCTCGTCGCCGGAGCAGCGGTCCCAATGGGCTGCCGCCGGCTGGTCGGTCTGGGACTGGCCGTTGATCTGAAGCGTTCGGAGAGCCAGTGATGGCCCCCAAGTCGGAATCGCTCGTCACCTGTGGTGTCTCGATCAGATTCGGAGACGTGCTATGAGTCATGCCAGACAACGCATCCTCGCGTCGCTCGTACTCCTTGCCGCGAGTGGCGCCGGTTGCATGTCGATCCCCGCTACGCGTGCGAGCCCCGTTCCCAAGTCTCCGGTTCCAGTTGAATACAACACCCCACCGGCCGACCAGGGCGCTGGAGCCACGGTACCCACATCAAACGAGGCCGCGGCGGACTTCATGGACCGGTTCCCGATGAGCCGCTGTCCCCTCTGCGACTCGTACCTCGGCTCGCGCGGGGAGGCCGTCGAGATCGTCCACTCCGGCCGGCAGATCCGTCTCTGCTGCGACTCCTGCCGTCTCGCCTTCGAGCGGGATCCTTCCCAAGCACTCGCCCGCGTCGATTCTGTGCTGATCGCAGACCAGATGCCGCACTACCCGCTGAAGACGTCCCTCTTCGACGCTCGTCCGCTCCCGGAGCGGCCGATCGACTTCATCTGGGGCAACCGGCTCTTTCGCGCGGTCGATGCCCCTGATCGTGATCGCATTCTCGCCAACCCGGTGACCGCGATCCGCCGCCTCGATCAGGCCGTGATCGAGGCACAGCGCCCGACATATGGCATGCCCGACAAGTGCCCGGTGCAGGGCGACATCCTGCCCAATGAAGCCCGCATCGACATCGTCGTTGCGAACCGCATGATCCGCGTGTGTTGCGGCCGATGCGTCAAGGTCGTCAAGGCCAGGCCGTACCAGTACCTCGCGATGGTTGAGTTCGCCAACCGCGAGCGTGCTCTACGAATGGATGCCGACCCTGAGGAGGAATCGAGGTGATCTCGCGAGAGACGCGCAAGGCGTCAGCATGCGCGGAGTCCTGTTGAAGGTGAGCCACTTCGGGTAGTGAGAGTCTCGAGGAGTGTGCAAGTGAGCGGCCAAGCAGCGGACAAACTCGAAGCACGTCGAACGACTGTCTTCGTCACCGCGCCTTCCATCTCAGCCGGATCGCGTGCAAGGCCGCACTTCAACCGGTCTCAGTTCTTCCTCGACGCGTTCCGTCCGTTCTATCTGGGCGGCGCGCTGTTTGCCGCGGTTGCAGTGCCGCTGTGGCTGGGCATGTGGTTCCACAACTATTTCACGCCGTCGCTGCCATCGCTGTACTGGCACGCCCACGAAATGGTTTTCGGCTTCGCAGCGGCCATCATCATCGGATTCCTCTTCACCGCAGCTCGCAATTGGACCGGGCTGCCGCTCCCCGCCGGGCTGCCGCTCGCGTTACTCGCTGGGTTGTGGCTCGCTGCTCGCGTTGGCATGTTCTTCGCATACGGCCCGGGGACGGCCGTGGCTGACTCTCTGCTCCTGCTGATCGTGGCCGGTGTGCTGGCGAGGAAATTCATTCTGGCCCGCAGTTGGTGCAGCATGCCGATGGTCGTCGTGCTCTCGCTTCTCGCCGGCGCCAACATCTCGTTTCACGCGGCCGCTCACAATCTGATCCCGATCTCGCCCCTCCAGGCGATCGAGGCCGGGCTGTTCATGGTGGTGCTGATCGAGATGATCGTCGGTGGGCGGGTCGTGCCTGGTTTCTCCGCCAACGCCGCGCCGGGCGCGTGGCGTTGGCGTTCAACGTGGTTGCACCGCGGGTCATTCGCGCTCGCGGCAGCCGCATTCCTTGCCGACTCGTTCCACGCGCCAGGGTTCTTGACGGGAATACTCGCCCTGCTCGCCGGGGCAGCCGTCGCCGTCCAAGCGATCGGCTGGAATCCGCTCGCGGCACGCGGCAATCCGATGCAGTGGGTCCTCCATGCCGCCTACGCATGGATCCCCATCGGTCTGATCCTGCTGGGCCTGGCCTCCTTCGGCATCGTCCCTCGCTCCGCGGCGATCCACGGGCTCGCCGTCGGTTCAATGGGCGGGTTAATCATCGGGATGATCACCCGGACGGCTCTGGGCCATTCCGGCCGCATGGTGCGTGCCGGGCGCGTCGAGGTCGGGGCGTTCATCCTCCTGCTCCTCGCCGCGGCACTGAGGGTCGCGGCGTCGCTCATCCCGCCTTTTTACCTCGCGGGCATGCTCGCCGCGGGGACGGCATGGACGGCTGCCTTCACGCTCTACGTGGTCTCGTACGGACCGACACTGTTGGGAAAGGGCCCCCCGCAGACGATGTCCCCGTGCCCATGAACCGTCCCCGATCAATCGGAGTTCAACCATGAACGACCAGCGTCTCCGCCCCGCACCCGAGTCACGGTTTGATGAGCATTCACTGGTCTTTGATCTTGCCGCGGAAGCGGCCACGGTTCGTGCGGAGGGACCAGCACCCCATGGCCACCGACAGAAGACGCTGTACAAGCATGGCAATCGCACAATCGCGATGTTCGCGCTCGAACCCGGCGCATGCATCCGCGAGCACAGGACTGCGGGACCGGTCACGATTCAGGTCGTTGAGGGCGAGATCACGGTCGTGGCCGATGGACAACCACACCGCCTGTGCGTTGGCAAGGTTCTGGTTCTTGCGCCCAAGGTTGCTCACGAGGTGAGTGCGGAACATGCTGCTTCATTTCTGCTTCAAGTATCCCTCGTCGTGCAATAGCCCCGCCCCTCAAGTGCGTCATATGCACCGATCGCCTGAGAACGGAGTCCTTGAATGCTCACCGATACGCTCCCCACCATCATCCAAGGCGGCATGGGTGCGGGAGTCTCCGACTGGCGTCTTGCGCGTGCTGTGTCGATCACTGGGCAGCTCGGCGTTGTGTCTGGCACCGCCCTCGACGTGATCATCGCGCGCCGGCTTCAGATGGGTGATCTCGGTGGCCACGTCCGGCGAGCGTTGGCGGCGTTTCCGATCGCTGGTGTCGCGGACGGCATCCTGAGGCGGCACTTTATTCCCGGCGGCAAAGCGCGCAACGCTCCGTTCAAGTCCAAGCCGCTGCCATCCGAACGCCCTTCGCGAGCGGCCCTGGAGTTGCTTGTCGCCAGCAGCTTCGTGGAGGTCTTTCTCGCCCGTGAAGGTCACAATGGCCCTGTCGGGATCAACTTCCTCGAGAAGATCCAAGCGACACTTCTTCCATCGCTCTATGGCGCGATGCTCGCTGGCGTGTCCTGTGTGCTTGTTGGTGCTGGCATCCCGCGATCGATCCCCGGTGCACTGGACCGGTTCGCGCGCGGGGAACCCGCTGAAATCACGCTCGACGTCAAGGGTGCGACCTCGGACGATCACTTTGGGACAAGGTTCTGCCCCTCGGAGCTCTGGCCGACGGGCGCCTCGTCACCTGCCCTCGCCAGGCCCGCGTTCTTTGCGATCGTTTCTTCCGCGACACTCGCCACGATGCTTGTGAAGAAGTCCAACGGCCGCGTCGATGGCTTCATCGTCGAGGGTCCAAGCGCCGGCGGACACAACGCGCCTCCACGCGGCCCGTTGCGACTCACCGAGTTCGGCGAGCCGATCTACAGCGACCGCGACCTGCCGGACTTGGAAGAGTTCCGCAGGCTGGGCCTCCCATTCTGGCTCGCCGGCTCGTACGCTCGTCCCGAGCGTGTTGTCGAGGCCTTGCGATGCGGGGCGACCGGGGTGCAAGTGGGCACCGCCTTCGCCTACTGCGATGAATCGGGGCTGACGCCGGAGATCAAGCGGCAGACGCTCGCGATGAGCAGGGCCAATACACTCCGCGTGTTTACAGACCCGGTCGCGTCGCCCACCGGGTTTCCATTCAAGCTCGTGCAGCTCCCCGGCACACTCGCTGATCCGGCAACCCCCGGAAGAGCTGCCCGTGTGTGCGACCTCGGTTACCTTCGCCACGCGTACAAGCAACCCGACGGCTCACTTGGATGGCGTTGTCCCGCCGAACCGGTGGAGGACTTTACGAGCAAGGGCGGAGGCGAATCAGAATCTCTGGGGCGCCAATGCCTCTGCAACGCGTTGCTCGCGAACATCGGGTTGGAGCAGGTTCGGGGAGAGGCGGTCCAGACGCGTGAACTGCCTTTGGTCACCTCTGGCGACGACGTGATCGACGTAGCGAGGTTCGTGCAGCCGGGGTCTGACTCCTACAGCGCGGCCGACGTGATCGAGTACCTTCTGCGCGGGACGACCGCGCTCAACGTGAACTGAACCACACCACGCCATGTCGCTTCTTCGACACCATCCAGCCTTCTTCAAGAGCACATCGCTTGTGCTGCTGATGGCGTATCTGGTCGCAACACTCGGCGTGTTCCCTACGCCGCGGACCATCATGAAGTGGCTTGGGGAGCTCGCAGTCGAGCGATATCCATGCGACTCTCACGGGTGTGGATGCGTCTCGGCGAGAGAGTGCTGGACAAGTTGTTGCTGCCATTCCGAGCATGAGCGGCTGGTGTGGGCGATTGAAAACGGAGTGATGCCGCCGCCGCTTGTCGAGTTCAGCGATGAACAGTGGATCGCCGCGGCCAATGACGTGAAGGCCGGCGGTGCCCATTGTGTCATGTGCGTGGAGCGGATCAAGGGTGAACTTCGCCGCGGAATCGCCACGCGACCGGACCACGACCCAGCCTGCGAAAGCGCCGGTACGTGCGATGGGCATCGCGTCAACGCGAACGGTCTGTGCTGCGAGAGAAAGACCGCCGTGAAGCCCGCAGGCAAGACGACCGACGGAGCCTCCTGCTGCGCCAAGGGTGACGGCGAGAAGAAGCCTTCATGGCCGGGGCCATCGATCTCAGCACTCTCCTGCAAGGGCCTTCAGCAACTGCTCACCATGACGCTGCCGCCATCGCCGCCGGTGCGGATGCTGGAACTGATCCTTCCCGAGCCCGTCGCCTTTGTGCCCGGGCGGCCCAAGGACGTGGTGTATCCCTCCCGCACGCTTGAGGTGCCCGAGCCGCCGCCGCGTGTGGCCTAGTCGATCTCCGGCGTCATCGTCCGTGGTCATCTACCGGCACCCTTGGCGGGCGCGCTCGCGCCCGCGATGCGGAGGTATCGCATGTTTCTGCTGCGTCCACGCCGTGCGGCCGGCTTCACGCTGGTCGAACTGCTGGTTGTCATCGCGGTGATCGCGCTGCTCATCGGGATCCTCCTTCCCACCTTGGGCAAGGCCCGCGGAGCCGCGCGGACGGTCAAGTGCCTGTGTCAACTCAGGACACTGGGCCAGTTCACCGCGATGTACGCCGACACCAACAGGGACTCGATGCCGCGCAGCCAGCACTCGGCATTCCCTAACCAGGTTGCACCGTGGGGCTACGCGTTCTTCGAGTACGTGACGGGCTCGGCGTACACGCAAAGCAACGCGGGGTGGCTGACGGTCTTCAACGGGCCGTACCGCTGCCCGCACGACCGGCGCACCGAGCGTTGGAGCTACGCGTACAACGTGTACTACGAGCTCACCGCCGACGAGACGCAGGGGCGCACATGGACCAGGCTGTCGCAGGTCCCAGTCACCACCGCCAGCGTGCTCTTCGGCGAACTACTCCCGACCGCCAGCGCCGACCACGCGATGGCGCACTTCTGGACGCAGTTCAACGCCCCGCCCGAGATCGATCCCAAGCGTCATGGCGACGGCACCGGCGTGGTGTACGTGGACGGACACGCCGCGAGCAAGCCCTTTCCGTCCTTCTTTGATCATTCGTTGCATGTTGATCAGTACAACCCGGCGACGGCCAAATAGGCCCCGCCGCACGAAGAAAGAGATCCCCTCATGAAGTCTGTTTGCCTTTTCGTTCCCGTGGTTGCTGTTGCCGCCCTGACGACCCTCGCCGCGGCGCAGACGCCCCAGATGGGCGGCCCCATGAAGCACGTCATGGTCAGCTTCGACTCCATGTCGAACTCGCTCATGGCGATGGTTGACCCGATGGTCCCGACGCCGGTCATGCAGAACTACGGCGACACCTACACGGGCAACGCCAGCGTGCTCAACGGCACGATGTACAACGCCCAGTACGGTTGGATGGTCGAGGGCTTCTGGGCACCGCCCTCCGGCTCGTTCCTCTGGATCGAGCAGCTCTCGGCCACCCCGGGCCTGCTCGCGTACAGCGGAGGCACGATGATGAACCAGGGCACGTTCGCGCCGATCTTCGGCACCGCAGGCTCGTCGAGCCGCATCCAGTGGAACGGCGGCATGCTGCACAACTGGTACGCGGCAACCACCCCCGGAGACTACACCGCCACCTACCGTGTTTACTTCGGCGATGCAAGTGGCGTAGCGACCCCCGGCTACATGGAGGGCGGGGCGATGCTGAACTGGACCGCCGTTCCTGCGCCGGGCGCGGCCGCGGTGCTTGGGCTCGGAGGCTTGCTGGTGATGCGTCGCCGCCGTGCCTAAACGTCACGTTCCTTGCCAGCGCGTGCCATTAGCGTGAACGCCAACCCACGTCTGCATCCGCGCGTCCAAGGTTCACGGAATCCCCAGTAGGCGGCTTGTAAACCATCGAATGTGGTGGTTCCACGATCAAGCCGCGCGAGAATCGGTTCGTGAGGGTTGCGGATACGGAGTTCTGAGAAAGGCCTCGTAAAGAGGCCTTTTCTCGTTAACGGTCTGGGCCTTTCGCCCACCGCGCGTATCTCTCGGGAATCGTGGCACTTCCTGATAGTCTACGACTTGCCGGGCGCTCTCGAATCCGAGGCATCGCATCGCCGTTTCGGTCGCCACGCCGGGGTTGGGGGCCGAAAGTCTCTCCGCGCTCTCAAACGCCCGGGCGGGTCTGGTTAACGCGCTGCCGGGGTGAACGAGGGGTGAGATTCGGACCCTGCGCCGCTCCCCGACCGTTTCGCGTATTCAGAGGCAGGCGGCCCGCAACGGACGCGGGCCCCATTCCAGCATCAGGTGCGAAGCCGAGCGCCAAGCGCACGCCCGCACGGATGCATGTCCCCCTTTACGGAGGATGTGCCCGTGCACGACACCGCGCTCACGGACGATGCGCCCGCCCCCACCACCACGCTCGACCCCGATGCCCCGACCACGCCCGCCGCGCGGCTGGACAACATCGCCACCATCTTTGCCGAGGGCATCCGCCGCCGGCGGCGACAGGTCGCCATCTCGGGGCCGAGCATCGAGCATCAAGAAGGCTCTCAGACTCGACTTGAACTCTCCGAGCTTGCCCGCCCTGATGGGTCGCGTGGTTAACGACCACGAGAACGGAGACCCCGATGGCGATCGATGTGAATGCAGCCGAACGAGCCTTGGAACAGATGACGGTGCCGCAACTGAAGCAGCGGTACGCCAAGGTCTACGGCGAAGAAACTCGCACGCACCACAAGGTGCTGCTCATCAAACGGATTCTCTGGCGGATGCAGGCGCTTCGGGAGGGGGACCTCTCGGAGCGGGCACGCCAGCGGGCACGCGCACTGGCCAACGACGCCGACCTGCGACGAAGCCCGCCACGCGCCCAATCGCCGGACGCGCCCAAGCCCTGGGCCAACGGCGAGAGCGTGATCTGCGTGCCCATCCACACGCGAGAGGACGGCAGGCTGCCGCCACCCGGGACGGTCCTCCGCCGCGAGTACAAGGGCCGCGCCGTGTTCGTCCGCGTGCTGCCCAAGGGCTTCGAGTTTGAGGGAGAGGTCTACCGGTCGCTGAGCGCCATCGCAGCGAAGGTGACCGGCTCGCACTGGAACGGATTCCGCTTCTTCGGGCTCAATGAGCCCGGCACCACGGAGGGCAACGTATGAAATCGTCCATCAATACCGCAACACCCAAGCAGTCCGGCGTGCCGACGGTGCGGTGCGCCATCTACACCCGCAAGTCCAGCGAACAGGGACTCGAGCAGGAGTTCAACTCGCTGCACGCCCAGCGCGAGAGCGCTGAGGCCTACATCGCCAGCATGAAGCACGAGGGCTGGGTAGCGCTGGCGGACCAGTACAACGACGGCGGCTTCACCGGCGGGAACACCGACCGACCCGGTTGCCAGCGGCTGATGGCGGACATTGAGGCCGGAAAGGTTGATTGCGTGGTGGTCTACAAGGTCGACCGCCTGTCACGCTCGCTCCTGGACTTTGCCCGCATGATGGCGGTCTTCGAGAAGCGCCGCGTGTCGTTCGTGTCGGTGACGCAGCAGTTCAACACAACCCAGTCGATGGGACGGCTCACGCTGAACATCCTGCTCTCGTTCGCCCAGTTCGAGCGGGAGATCATCTCCGAGCGGACTCGCGACAAGATCGCCGCCTCCAAGCGCAAGGGCAAGTGGTTCGGCGGCAAGCCGATCCTGGGGTACGACCTCGCGCCCCAGCCCGCGGGCGGGAGCAAGCTCGTGGTCAACGCGGCGGAGGCGGAGCTCGTCCGCGAGGTCTACCACCTGTATCTGGAGCACCGCTCGCTCACCAAGGTGGCCCAGATCCTCAACGCCCGCGGCACCACGAGCAAGCGCTGGACGACCCGCAAGGGCACGGCGGTTGGCGGCCGGGTGTGGGACAAGCACCTGCTGATCAATCTCCTCACCAACCCGGCCTATGTGGGTAAGGTCAAGCACAAGAAAGAGTTGTTTGCTGGCGAACACGCGGCCATCGTCGACGAGCGACTGTGGCAGCAGGTCTTCCAGACGATCAAGCACAACGGCCGCACCGGCGGCATGCACGTCCGTAACCAGCACGGAGCGCTGCTCAAGGGGTTGATCCACTGCGGGCCGTGCGGGCACGCGATGGGCCACACCTACAGCGTCAAAGACGGGAAGGCCGCGTACCGCTACTACGTCTGCTACGTCGCCCAGAAACAGGGCTGGCATGCGTGCCCGTCGGGCTCACTGCCCGCCGAGCAGATCGAAAGGCTGGTGGTCGACCGGATCAGGCACATCGGCGGCGATAGCGCGCTGGTCGCGGCCACCTTCCGCCAACTCCAGAGCGGCGTTCGGACGCGAGCTGCGCAAATCGAGAAGGATCAGGCCGCCGGCGCTCGTGAGATCCAGAAGATCGAGACCGAGCTCCGCAAGGTCGCCGCCACAGCGGGCACGGACGCCAACGCCGCCGCCCGTCTGGCCGACCTCCACGAACGCCTGGCGACGGCCAGCGAGCGGACACGGGTTCTTCGCGCCGAGGCGGAACAGATCGAGAACGAGTCGATCACCCAGTCCGACGTCGCGGCCTCGCTTCGCGAGTTCGCCGCGACGTGGGACGTGCTCTACCCGCGGGAACAGGCAGCCGTGCTGGCGAATCTGGTCAAGCGGGTGGACTACGACGGTGCAAAGAAGACGATGTCGATCACGTTCCATCCGGCCGGGCTGCGCACGCTCGGCCAGGCACCCGTTGAGCACGAGGAGGTCGCATGAAAAACATGCACGACGTCACGATCGAGTTCCCAGTGCACTTCACGCGGGGGGCGGCGGGCCGGAAAGAGGTCAACGTCGGCGTGGAGCCCGCCGCGCCGCCCGTTGAAGCGGGCCGCGTTCCCCGTGTCGCCCGCCTGATGGCGCTAGCGATCCGGTTTGCGGAGTTGGTTCGGATGGGCGAGGTCGAATCCCACGCCGATCTTGCCCGCCTCGGCCAGGTCACGCGGGCTCGGATCAGCCAGATCATGGACCTGCTGTGCCTGGCTCCGGACATCCAGGAAGAACTGCTGTTCCTGCCCCGTATAGAGCGTGAACGGGATGCGATCAGCGAGCACGAGTTGCGCACCGTGTGCGCCGTCTCGGACTGGCGCGAGCAGCGGAGGCGGTGGGCGTCGATCGCGCGAGAGCGAGGATCATGAGCCCGGACGAAGCGGCATGATCTTGTCTACTGGCGGGCTGACGAATCGGCCCGTCCGGGGCACCTGGTCCATGTCCACACAGTTCGGACTGCCGCTGATCCAGCCTGACCGGAACGCGCCCGCCACCCGACCGCGAAGACGGTCATTCCGATGCGACATGCTGAAGATACTGCACTGGTCGCGAAACCACCCGATCGGCTCGTGATGAGTGAAGGTGAGATCAATGCAAAGCAGCCCGAGCACCTTCGGGAATCGTGCCCAGGCGTCCGCGAGCACGCTGTTCCGCTCGTCCAGCAGTCGGAAAATCCGCTCGCGGTAGTCGAACGCAACTTCGGATGGCGTTCGCTTGGTCAGCACCGTCTCGATGTTTGGGTTCCAGCCCAGGCTCATGTCGAGGCAGACGAGCCCATAGGCCAAATGAGACCGCTGAATCTGTTCCGCTCCATCCGTCAGGTTCGCCTCGAACTTCGCCATGCTTCGCACTCGCTTTACGGCGAGTCCGAGCCAGACTCGCGATGCCTCGCACCACAAGTCAGGTTCGCGGTCCATGCGAACTGCCATCCCGCCGCGGCGACAGATTGCTCCGATGAAAAGCTCGAGCTGTCGGTCGCGACCGGGTGTGGAGTGATCGATCCGAGGCAGTATCGCGTCGTCGATTAGGCGACGCAGTTCCTCCTTCGTGGCCGTGGGGAATTCGTCGAGGATCATGGCGATCTCCTCGACGTCGCGCATTGCCATGAGGCCTTCGAGCAGGTGCGACTGGTCGTTGTCTCCCATAGGCCTCGCATACGCGTTCTTTGCGAACTGCGCCGCGTATCTGCCAAGGCGGCAGCTTGGGCTTACGGTAACGCCCCGATTGCGCAGCTCGTCAATCACGAATTGCGCCGCTTCGCCGATTGTTCGCTGCTGGCCGGCCATATCGAAGCGTAACCGCCCTGCGCGGATCGCTCGGCGGGATCGGAAAAGCCCGGCGGGCGGCCGGGTTCCCGAGCCGGTCCGCCGGGCGAGCTACGAGGGCCTGGTTAGCGCCAACTGGGGACCGTGGTCGCGCTCAGCCGGAACGCGTAGACGAAGATGGCGGCCGGGTCCACGAAATCGAACCGCTTGCCCCAGCCACCGTGTTTCTTCCGCAGGGAAAGCTCGGTCCGACGGGCTTGTTCCCCCGAATCACAGCCGACGATCAGGAACGGATCGGACGCGGAGGTGATCGAATGCTCTCCCAGCAGTTGCTCGCGGGGGTTGCTGGTCACACCGATGAACCACCGCTGGTACTCACCTCCGTTGTCCTCGATGAACTTGCGAATCTTCTCGGCGGGTGATGGGCGAGCCTGGACGGCTTGGGCAGTCGACATGTGGGAGCTCCTCGTGCTCGTTGTTGGGTGACTGGCTGGGCGGAGATGCCCCCGCCTTCATCCTCTGAATACGCAAACGCCATGTCGCATAGCCCCCAGGCCATGAATCGCAGGGCCGCCCGGTCTGAGGCGGTTTACGATCATGCCTGCATGACTCAGGACCTGACCAACGCGATCGAATCTCTCCTCCGGCGTATCCCCGATCGGTGGCAGTCGGTGGACACTGACCAGCTCTCGGTGACCGAACAGCGGGCGATCTTGCTGCTTGTGGGAGCAGGACTTGTGGAGCGACGAAGCTCCATCCGTCTGGGAATGGCGGGTCAGGGTGAGGCTATCGAAGCGACGGTCGCGGTGACCGGAGAGGCCGGACTGCTTCAGGCGATCGAGCCTTTGCTGGCGGAATCCTGGAGCCGGTGGTCCGCGGCGATCGACCAATGGCGTCGGGGATCCGAGGGGGCCGTCCGGCCGTTCAGAGTGACGAAAGTCGGTGGCGACGAATGGCGGCTCACCGAGCACGGCCTGCTCGCGAGGGCGGATCTGGGCGTGCCGCTGGACACGAAGTTGACCCGGGACCACGCGGCGCTCATTGGCAGCCGTGAGCGGGTCATCGACTTTGTGATGAAGGCCGGGAGTCTCGAGGATCGGCCACCGGTTCACGGTACCGGGACGCTCGTCGCACTGCGCGGGGTTGCTGCGGAACCAGGCGGCGCTTCGAAGACGGCCGGTCCGACACAGGTGAACCTGACGAACGCCGCCGACATCGCCGCGGCGTTCCGGGACGCGATCTTGCCGATGGTCGAGGCCATCGTGAGCGGTTCGGCTCGCGAGAGCAGCGGCGGCAGCGCGAAGGAATCACAGGCTGACACCATGACCTGGCAGGAAGCCATGAGCCTGGCCGAGGCACACGTCAAGAAGCACGGCGGGTTCTTCCCGGGCCGGAACGAACTTGCCAGAATCATCGGTTGCGGGTCGTCCACGATGACAAAGGCGATCGAGCGGTCCGCGTACTTGAAGGCTCGCCGCAAAGAGGCCGAGAAGGCAAAGAAGGCTCGGGAAGTCGGCTCGTCGGAGACGCATGGCGAGACTCTCGCCGAGGCAAGGGCGGCCCAGGAAGCGGTTGATGCCCGGATTGATGCGGGCGAACCCCTCGACGCGTATCACGCGGGGGACGAGGACACACCCGGCGACCGTGATGAGATCATCGCGAAGCTCGCCGCTGAGCAGCGAGCCGAACGGCTACGCGAGGACCGCCAGCACAAGGTCGCCAAGAAGCGGCCCGAGCGGTAATGCTGCGACAAGACACTGGACGGGCGGTCGCGACCAGTCGCGACCGGTTGCTGTCCTGCGAATCCCGAGACATCCAGGGCGGTCGCGCGACCACCCGCGGTCTGGTAGCCGGGCACGCCGCCCGGGATCGGAGCCGCCGTCATGGGAATCGCGCCCCCACCCCGCCGTATCGATACGACACCACCGCCCGCGCTGATCACCGCCGGCGTGATCGCCAGCGAACTGGACGAACCCATTCACCGGGTCGTGCGAGTCCTGGCGACCCGCCCGTGGATCAAACCGGCTGCCCTGGCCGGTCGCGTCCGACTGTTTGACCGCCGGGCCATCGAGCAGGTTCGCCGAGAACTCGACGGCATCGACCGCCGCCGCACGCCGCTCGGCCAAGGCGGTGCGGCTTGAACAGCACCAACGCCCAGGTTCGCAAGGCATCGCTCGATGAAGGCTCACAGCGGCTAATCGCAATGATGCATCGCATCGGGTTCGGCCGGATCGAGTCGCTCAGCGTCTCGGCCGGCCGGCCCGTGTTCGATCCGCCTCCCCGCGTGATCCGAGAGGTCAGGCTCGGGGCCGAATCGTCGAGCCCGAAGCGGGTTGGCGACGCTGACTTTGCTGTCAAGAGCGCGGTGGTTGATCTTCTCGCTGAGCTGGCCGTCGTTGGCGTCGCCACCGTCGCCATCGAGGTTCGTCACGGATTGCCTGCGCGGTTGATCGTGGAGGAGGTGACGCATGGCTGAGTGCGCCACGGCGTCAACGTCTCAGCGGTTCGCGTCGCTCGATCTGGATCGACTTGGTGCGACCGCCCACGGGATCGCGAACCGTCTGACCGGCAACCGCTATCCCGTCGACGACGCGGCGGATCTTCGCGCCGATCTCATTCTGGCCGCACTGGAACGCTGGCCGAAGTTCGATCCGTCGCGAGGTCGGCCTATGGCATTCCTTGCCATCGCCATGACCCGGGCCGGTACATCGATACTCCGGACCCAGCATGCCGCGAAGCGTGGCGGCCGGTCGACGACCGTCCCCATTGACGATGCGATGGCGGCGGGGCACGGGCGGTACCCGTCGCTCACCTCGGCATCCCCAATCGCTCGGCGGGATTTCGAACTCGACGTTCGCGCCGCGATCGACGCTCTGCCCGAAGACCTCGCCACTGTCTGCAACGACTTCCTGGAAGCGGCCACGGATGGCCGCCGTCGCCCCTCGCTCGGCGCTGCGGCAACAGCCGCGCTGCGCCGCCACTTCGAATCCGTCGGATTCTCGGAGCACATGTCATGACGACTCGCACACTCTCATCAATCCCGCCCAGCACAACGCCCCGGTCCGCCGTGGCGGCTGCGTCCAGTCCCCGGCCCAGGCGTCGTGTGTACCTCGCCGGGAAGATGCACGGATCGGGCAACTGGCGGTTGCCGCTGGTGCCGCAACTGGGCGTCTCGCCGTTCGGACAGCCGATCGACTGCGGCCGTTTCATCTTCACTGGGCCGCACTTCGTGCCGTTCGGCGGCGAGAGCCACGAGTGGGTCGGATGGCACGCGGGCGTCGGGCAGCACGACTCAAGTCCATCGTGGCCCGCGCCAGTGAATAGTCGCCCCCGCTGGGTGGTTCCGGGGCTGTGCATGGAGTGGATTAGAGAGTCGGACCTGTTCTTTGCGTGGATCAATGCCACGGACTGCCACGCCACGCTGCTCGAGCTCGGCTGGGCGCACATGCTCGGTAAGCCGGTGTACCTGGCGTTCGCGTCGCGGGACCTGGCGCGGCAGATGTGGTTCGCTCGCAACTGCCCGCGGACGACCGCGCACATGCATGCCTCTCCCGCCGAAGCGCTCGACCGCGCGCTGGCGTGGGAGGTGCCGTTCGAATGACGCTCCCGTTGCCCTCAACCCTGGACGCGGCCCGGCGATATGCCGCCGCGGGGCTCTGCGTACTGCCGGCGATCCGCGAGGGCGACGACAAGCGCGTTGCCCTGCGCTCGTGGAAGTCGTACCAGACGCGGCTCCCAACGCCAGCGGAGCACGCGCGATGGTTCGCCGGGCCCGCCCGGCGTGATCTGTGCCTGGTGTGCGGACGCGTCTCGGGTAACCTCGAGATGATCGACTTCGACCTGGCCGGCGCTGCCTTCGAGCCGTGGCGCGAGCGGGTCGAGGCGGTGTGCCCGGGCCTCATCGATCGCCTTGTCGTCGAGACCACACCCTCGGGCGGTCGCCATGTCGCATACCGGTGTTCGGACCCGGTTTGCGGCAACATGAAACTCGCGCAACGGTCCTTCGACGCACCCGGGGCTGATCCGATCGAGGTTGCGGGCAAGCGATTCACTCCGCGGAAGGGTGTCGATGGCTGTTGGCGTGCGGTCGCCACGATGATCGAGACCCGCGGCGAGGGCGGGATGTTCCTGTGCGCGCCGTCGAACGGGTATGTGCTCGAGGCTGGCGATCTTGCCGCGTTGCCGGTCATCAAATCCGAGGAGCGAGAGTGCTTGCTGGCCTGCGCATGGGAGCTCAACGAGGCCCAGCATCCTGTGGAGGATGGTCCGCGTCCCAAGGCATCCTCGGCCTCATCCCCCGGCGACCTGAAGCCGGGCGATGACTTCAACCAGCGCGGCGATGTCCGGGACCTATTGGTCGAGCACGGCTGGACTCGGGTGAGCGGGGGCGAGAACGAGCACTGGGCCCGCCCCGGCAAGGATCGGGGCTGCAGCGCCACGCTCAAGGGCGGCGTGTTCTATGTGTTCTCGACCAACGCCCCGCCCTTCGAGGACGGGCGCGGCTACTCGATCTTCGCGGTCTACACGCTGCTCAAGCACGACGGCGACTTCGCGGCGGCCGCCCGGGCGCTGCGGCGCGAGGGATTCGGTGCGGAACCAGCCTCCGGCGATGTCGATCTGTCCTCCTTCAAGGTCACAACCCCGCAGGCCGAGCCGCCGCCGGCCGCGCCGATCGATCCCGGCCCCGTGCCGCCGTCGCTCCTGCGCGTGCCGGGGTTCATCGACGAAGTCATCGATTACACGCTCGCCAACGCGCCGTACCCCGAGCCGGTGCTGGCGTTCTGCGGCGCGGTGGCGTTGCAAGCCGCGCTGGCGGGCCGGAAGGTCCGCGACCCGCAGGACAACCGCACCGCGATCTATCTTCTGGGCCTGGCCAACACCGGCACGGGCAAAGACTTCCCGCGCAAGGTCAACCAGCGGATCCTCGCGAGCGCCGACATGGCCGGCGCGGTCGCGGACGGCTTCGCCAGTGGCGAAGGCCTCGAGGACCGGATGCACCTGACGTCCGTGATGCTCTTTCAGACCGACGAGATCGACACGCTCATGCAGGCGATCAGCGGGTACGGCACCAAGCGGGACCCTCGGTACGAGGGCATCATGCAAACGCTCCTGAAGTTGTACACCTCGGCCAACACGATCTACCCGCTCCGCGTCAAGGCCAGCGACGAGGAGCCCCGCATCATCGATCAGCCGTGCCTGTGCCTCTTCGGGACGGCGATCCCGGACATCTTCTATGAGGCGCTGTCGCCCAAGATGCTCTCCAACGGCTTCTTCGCACGCATGCTCATCTTCGAGGCCGGCCGCCGCGGGCTCGGCCAGGACGTCGATGTGCGTGAACTCCCCAGGTCGATCCTTAAGCGGGCGCGGTGGTGGGCGGAGTTCAAGCCGGGCAAGGGCAACCTGAAGACCGCGCACCCCGAGCCCAAACTTGTAGAGCCCACGCCCGACGCACGAACGCGCCTCGGCGAGATTCGCGCCCTGGCCGATGCCGCGTACGCCGAGGCCGAAGGCAAGTCGGATCATGCGGGGATGGCACTGTGGGCCCGCGCCAACGAGAAAGCCCGGCGTCTCGCGCTCGTGCATGCATGCAGTATTGGGCACCGCTATCCCGAGATCTCCGTCGAAGGGGTGAACTGGGCGTGGGCCTTGGTTGAACACCAGACCCGCCGCATGCTCTTCAAGGCCAGCCAGCACGTCAGCGCCGGCGACTTCGAGAGCCAGTGCAAGGCGATGATCCGCGTGCTCCGGGAATGGGCGGTCAAACACCCCGCCGACCCGTGGATGCCCTTCTGGCAACTGAGCCGGCGATTGGCCTGGTCGCCCCGCGAGCACGACGAGGTCCGGCAGGCGCTGATGGATCAGCGCCGCATCCAGTTCGCCGAGCGGGCCACCGGCGGCTCGCCCCAGCGGCTGTACAGGCTCATCGAGGACGTGGCCGAAGCATGAACACGCGCTCCAAAGCCGCCAGAACCGGTCTGCGACGCCGTCCTTGCCTCTCAAACCGCGCTCCGAACCGCTCCGGCGCAGCGCGAGCACGAGCGCGGACCCTCGCTTCCGCTGCACCAGCGGAGGTGCGCAGCAACCTGTTGCGCCTATTGCAACCTCTTGCGCGCAATAGGTTCATCGCGGGAACATCGAGAAATCATGGAGAAAACAACAACACACCCCCCTCTTTACTACCTGTTGCGCCCACCCCCCCCGCGCCGGCGCGGGCGCGACGGGCGCGCAACAGGTTCGGCGCAACGGGCAACCGGCGTGCGGTTCGCACGCCATCGACGCACGGTTTCGGGCATGCAGTTGGCGTGCCAGGCAGCGCCTACCCGGAGCCTTACAGCCGGAGTCCGAACGGGGGAGGGGAGGGGTTCAATAGACGCTTCGTCGCGCGCGATCGACAACACATTGTCGATGCGTCAGGCCGCCAACCGCAGGAGTTTGAACAGATGCTGCATCTGACGCTGCACGGCCTGATACTGCAGGTCGATCTCAGCCGTCGCGCCGATCTTGGGGC